>NZ_JBITHD010000014.1:10624-284507 GCF_044457685.1 Nonomuraea sp. NPDC050536 | reverse complement strand
CGGAAGTTAAGCTTCCCAGCGCCGATGGTACTGCACTCGGGAGGGTGTGGGAGAGTAGGTCGCCGCCGCACAAATATTGCTGGAAAGGCCCACCCGTTTCGGGTGGGCCTTTCCGCGTTTCGGGGGTCGTCCACGGATGTGGATGGCCTCTTTCCGTGTTTCCAGGGCTCTCCCGCACGCCAGGGGTGGCCTCTCTTCCCGCGTCTCCAGGGGGCCAGCCCGAGGTGTCGGGTGGCCCCTTTTCCGCGTTTCGCCGGGTCATCCAGGGAGCTATTCCGCACCGCCGGGATGGCCTCCTTTTCGCGTTTCGTGGGGCCATCCACGGGGTGTGGGTGGCCCTTTCGTGTTTCTGGGGTGTTAGTTGGGGCGGAGGGTTACGGCGGAGACTATGAGGAGCATCACGCCTGAGAGGGCTGTCATGCGGCGGGCCGCCTTGGGGGTTCTGGTGAAGGTGCGGCCTATGCGGGCGGCCGTCACGGCGAAGAGAGCGTAGAACGTGCCGCAGCACACCACGTGGAGCAGGCCGAGCGCGAGCAGCTGCAGCCCGACCGGCATCGGGGCGTCAGGTGTGATGAACTGCGGCATCAGGGACAGGTAGAGCAGGAGGCCTTTGGGGTTGAGCAGGGCGGTGAGCAGGCTCTGGCGAAGCACCGTCCGGGTGCTTTCCGGGGCCAGCTCTCCGGGGACCGTTCCTGAGCGGCGCAGGGTCAGCAGGGTGCGGATCGCGAGGAAGGCCAGGTAGGCGGCCCCGCCGTACCTGATGATGGGGAGGGCGGCGGGCACGGCGCGCAGGAGGGCGACGAGGCCGGCCGCGGCGAGAACGCTGTGGATGACGTAGCCGGAGCAGATGCCCGCGACCGCGGTGAGCCCGGCGCGGCGGCCCTGACCGAGGCTGCGGGCCACGATGTACAGGAAGTCCGGACCGGGCGTGAAGATCAGCAGGAAGTCCACGCCGAGAAACAGGATGAGCGCGTGCGAGTCCATACCCCGACCGTAGGACGATCGGGGTGGCAGCCGATGACCGATTGACGCCCGCACGGCAGGGGCGGTGGCAGGATATTGCGTCATGGACCGGATCGATCGCAGAATCCTGCGCGAGCTGGAAGAGGACGGGCGGCTGAGCAACGCCGAGCTCGCCGACCGGGTGGGACTGACGCCGTCGCCGTGCCTGCGGCGGGTGCGGGCGCTCGAGGAGTCAGGCGTGATCCGCGGCTACCGCGCGATGCTGGACGGCGCGGCGGTGGGGGCGGGGTTCCTGTCGTTCGTCACGGTTGTGATGAGGTACGAGGATCACGACACCATCGCCGAGTTCGAGCGGAGGGTGGCGGAGATCCCCGAGGTCGTGGAGGCCCATCGACTCTTCGGGGATCCCGACTACCTGCTGCGGATCGCGGTGGCGGACCTGGAGGCGTACGAGCGGCTGCGCACGGACGTCCTGCTGAACCTTCCCGGGGTCGCCCAGCTCACCTCGCACCTGGCGATGAAGGCGGTCAAACCGGACCGCGGCTTCCTCCCCTAGGGCTACTGCGGGAGGACCAGCAGCGCGTCGCCGACGCCGCGCTCACCGCCGTCCGAGGGACGGTTGGCGAGCTTGCCCTTGACCACCATCGCGGTCGAGCCGCCGCCGTCGAGGTTGACCGCCTGCACGGCGCCGAGCCAGCGCATCAGCTGCGCCGCCTCCTGGAAGTTGGCCCCGACCGTCTGCCCGGGCTGCCGCCCGTCGACCGCGGCGAGGATCAGGCTGCCGTTGCGGGTGATCCCGACCAGCGTCCGCGGGTGCCGCCGCAGGATCATGGTGATGTTGTCCTGCCCGTCCCGCTTGGCAGTGATCCTCACGTGGCCGTTGCGCACGAGGCCGCCGTAGCCGGCGATGACGTTGAGGTCCGGTGTGAGCTTGAGCGCGCGCCCCTTGCGCAGGTCGATCACCTTGGTGTCGACCTTCACGGTCCAGTCCTGCCAGGCGTGCTCGTTCAGCCAGTCGGAGGCCACGCCGGAACCGTGCAGCACCCGGGTCCCGGCGGCGATGTCCGCCCCGGCGGCGCGCAGCCCGACGACCTTGCCGTTGGCGTCGAGCACCGCGTCGGTGCCGCCGTCGGCGGGCGTCTTGGCGCCGTACTCCTCGGTGTACAGGACCAGCTCGTCGGTCGCCGCCGCCCGGTTGACGCCGTTGACCGGCTGCTTGGCGCCGTCCTGCGAGATGGCCGTGACGCTCGTCTTGAGCTCGGTGATGCGTGCCGTACGGCCCTGCAGGACGACGGCCGAGCGCCCGGGGATCGCCTCGCTGAGCAGCTTCCCGTTGACGACGGAGGCGCCGACCGGCTCGCCGCGCAGTTCCTTGGCCGTGTGGATGTTGAAGAAGCCGCCGTTGACGCCCACGATCGCGCCGCGGGCCTTGGCCATCTCGGACACGGTCTCCCGCTTGGCGACGCTGGCGCCGATGCTGGAGACGTAGGAGCCCTTGAACGTCCTGGCGTCGATCATCACGACGTGCACGTTCCACGGGCCGGTGGTCTTCAGCCCGTCGTCGCCCAGGTAGTCGACCCGCGACTTCACCCCGGCGTCGTTGAGCTTCTTGGCCATCTCGGACGCCTTCGCCTTGTCCTTGAAGGACCACAAGCCCACGCGAACCATGTAGACCACCTGCTCGGACGCGTCGGCGACCCGCGGGCGCACGACCCGCTGCACGCTGGGCGTCTCACCGGCGGCCTCGACCTCGGCGGCCTTGTTCTCGGCCGTGGTCTGCTGGCCGTAGTCGCGGCCGCTGGGCATCAAGACGGTCACCGTGTAGCCGTCGGTGGACGTGCCGGCCTTCAGGTCGTACTCGTCCACGCCGGGCACGACCGCTGTCAGCTTCTTGTCCGGCACGGAAGGGACGCCGAGCGGGAACTTCGAGGTGGGGAACGTCACCGCCTGCTGGGATGCGGAGGCGGCAAGAGGCACGGCCGAAACCGTGAGCGCGGCGGCCAGGGACAGGGCCCCCGCGAGAGTGCGTCGGGACATGAAATCTCCAGAGGGTGGAAAACAACCGATCCATCCTGGCGAGATCATGGTCCGCAAGGGGGGCGAAACGCCCGGCGGTTATGGGATTGACATCCCGGCGATCACAACGTGATCATCTTGTGATTGAGTGGGCGAGGGTCAATATGGGTCAGTCCACCGCATTCGCCTGCGGAAACCGAGCACGTGGGTTTACCTTTCGGTAGGTCGCAATTCAAGCGGCAGACCATCCCGAGAGGCAGCCGTCATGGGGCTGAGTATCCTCCTTGTGATCATTGCGAGCGTGGTCCTGGGTTTCATCCTGGGCGCGTTCGTGGCGCGTCCGCGCCGGTGGGATCTGTACATCTGCGCCGACGACACGATCCACGCCGAGTCCGTCCACGCTGACGCCACGCCCGATCACAACGGCTAACCCGAGCGCAAGCCGTACCGACGGACGTGCGGCTTGCGCCGGCCGACCCTTACACTGGGACGCATGACACGCATCAGCATGTGGTGGCGGCCGCCAGGCGGCCGCTGACATTCACATGCGCACGGGCCGTCCTCAGGGGCGGGCCCGGCGTGGGTTCTCTCCAGGACGGCATAACGAATGGAGAGACCACGTCATGCGACACACCGTTCTCACCGGCGACCGGCCGACCGGGCCGCTCCATCTGGGCCACTACTTCGGCACGCTGGCCAACCGGGTCAAGTTGCAGCACGATCACACGATGTACGTGCTGGTGGCCGACTATCAGGTGATCACCGACCGCGATCTGCCCGGCGAGATCCAGCGCAACATCACCGGGCTGCTGCTCGACTATCTGGCGATCGGCCTGGACCCGGCCAAGGTGACGATCTTCCAGCACAGCGCGATACCCGAGCTGAACCAGTTGCTGCTGCCGTTCCTGAGCCTGGTGTCGATGGCGGAGCTGCAACGCAATCCGACCGTGAAGGACGAGATCGCGCACAGCTCGCAGAAGGCGGTGAGCGGGCTGATGTTCACCTATCCGGTGCACCAGGCCGCCGACATCCTGTTCTGCAAGGGCACGCTGGTGCCCGTCGGCAAGGACCAGGGGCCGCACGTGGAGGTGACGCGGCTGGTGGCGCGCCGCTTCAACGAGCGCTACGCCCCCGTCTTCCCCGTGCCGGAGCTGCTGCTCGGCGAGGCGCCGGTGCTGCGCGGCCTGGACGGCGGCAAGATGAGCAAGAGCCGCGGCAACGCGATCCCGCTGTCGGCCACCGCCGACGAGACCGCCGCGCTGATCCGCAAGGCCCGCACCGACTCCACCCGCCTGATCACCTTCGACGAGGTCGAGCGGCCCGAGGTGGCCGGTCTGCTGACGATGGCGGGCCTGTGCCTGGGCCGCTCTCCCGTCGAGATCGCCGACGAGATCGGGTACGGCGGGGCCGCGCAGTTGAAGAAGACGGTCACCGAGGCGGTCAACGAGTTCCTGGCGCCGATCCGGCGACGGCGTGCCGGGATCAGCGAGACGGAGGCCCGCGAGGTCCTGCGGCAGGGCAACGCCCACGCCCGCGAGCAAGCCATCCTGACCCTGGACGAGGTCAGGGCCGCGATGGGGTTCTAGCGGATGGCGATGGCCAGTTCGGAAGCCGGCGCGCGGGGCGGGCGGCGGTGCCGTGGGCGGGAGAAGCCCGCGTCGCCCACCAGGCGCGCCACCTCGCGGTAGGAGCGGATGCCCCAGCCGCCCGCGATGAGGTAGTTGAGGTCGAGCAGGTTCAGCAGCGTCCGGCTGGCGCGGCCGGGCATGGCGCCGCGGAACTGGTCCCCGATCACCAGCATGCCACCCGGGTTGAGCGCCTGCGCGACCCGGCCGAGCAGCCCGGCCAGCTCGGCGTCGTCGAGGCCGTGGATGACGTTGAACAGCAGCGCCACGTCGTACCCCTCGCCCAGGTCCTCCTCGAGGAACGAACCGGTCCGCAGCGTGATGCGGGGATGCGGCCTGGCGGAGGCCAGCGCCGTCGGCAGGTCGATCACCGTGGAGCGCAGCAGCGGATGCCGCTCGAGCAGCGCCATGCTGTAGGCGGTGTGGCTGCCGCCCAGGTCGAGCACGTGCCTGGCGTCGCGGTGCACGGGGATCGCCCGCGCCGTGGCGGGCCCCTGGCGCCGCGCCACGGCCGCGGTCCATGCCTGGAAGGAGCGCGACAGCGCCGGGTCGCCCTCGGTCAGCGTGTAGAAGGGGACCTCGGGCGAGCCGTCGCGGGCCGCCTTCTCCAGCCCGCGCCATAAGTCGGTCGCGCAGCGTTCCCAGAAGTCGAGCCCCTCGGCCAGGCACATCGGCGAGTCGGCGCACAGCCAGACCTTCGCGGTCCTGGTCAGGCGGTAGACGCCGCGGCGCTCCTTGACGTAGCCGAGGCCGTGCAGCGCGCGCAGCATCGCCTCCGCCGCGCGCGGCGCCAACCCCAGCGAGCCGGCCAGCCGGGACGGCGACATGGGCGTGGCCCGCAGGGCGTCGAAGATCCCCAGCCGGACCCCGGCTACCAGCGTGTGGAACCCGAGCACGCCGAAGTAGTCGGCCAGCATCGGCGGCACGATCGACAGCCTGAAGGCCGCGGCCTCCACCGGGTTCGGAAAGAGCGGCATACCAAGAAGGTAAGCCGACAATCCGGAAACGCCAGAGTACGGGGGTACTCAACCCGTGGACTGGTACACCTTCCGCAGCGTCTCGTGGACGATCCAGGTGGTCCGCGCCCCCTTGGACAGCAGCGCCACGTCCCCGGGACCCACCTCGATCGTGGTCCCGCCCTCGACGGCGATCGTCGCCCGGCCGGAGAGCACCACGAAGAGCTCGTCGGTCTCGACGTCGGTCACGACGCCCGGCGTGATCTCCCAGATGCCGCGCCCGCCGCCCAGGTCCAGCGAGGACGTGGCGGGCGATCCCGCCACGATCTGCTCGGGAGCCAGCTCGTCGGGGGCCAGCCGTACCTCATGGACGGGCACGGCGAACGCCCCCGCGGTGGTGAGCATGCGGGCGAGGTCGTCGGGTTCGGGCACGAGAACGTCGGACATGTGGCTCTTTCGCGTAGATCAGCGGGATTCCCGGCGGAACGACTCCAGTGCCAGCAGCGCGACGTGCAGTGACAGGCACGACTCGACATCGTCCAGGTCGGTGTCGAGGATGCGTTCCAGGCGGCGCAGCCTGTCGTAGAAGGCGGGCCGTGACAGGTGCGCCTTCTGCGCGGCCACGGCCTTGTTGCGCCCGGCGTCCAGGTAGACGCGCAGGATCCGGGTCAGGTCGCCGCCGCGCTGGGCGTCGTGGGCCAGCAGCGGCCCGAGCTCCCGCTCGGCGAACGTCTGCAGCCTGGCGTCGTCGCGCAGCAGGTGGAGCAGGCCGCGCAGGCGCAGGTCGGGCAGGCGGTAGTACGCCCTGCCGTCCGGCTGGCGGACGGCGACGTCGGCCACCTGCTCGGCCTCCAGGAAGCTGCGCCGTACGTCCTTGATGGACTCCACGACGGAGCCGGCGGCCAGCACGAAGGCGATGCCGGGCTTCCAGAGCAGGCGCAGCCGCTCGGCCAGGGCGGTCAGCGCGGGCTCGGCGGTGGTGCGCGGCGGCAGCGGCAGCAGCACGCCCACCCGGTCCTGGTCGAGCGCGCCCACCAGGGCGGGCAGGCGGGCGTCGCGGCAGGCGGCGGCGGTCGCCTCGGCCAGCTCGCCGAGCTGGGCCTGGCCGTCGAGCGCCTGCTCGACGGGCTCGGTGGGGCGGATGACCACGCTGATGAGCTTGCGGCCGGTGAGTGGGACGCCGACCGCGCGGGCGCGGGCGGCAGCCTCGTCGGGGTCGGAGTAGGCGTGGGTGAGGATGCCGGTGATGATCGTGCCGTGTGCCTGGCGTTCCAGGGATTCCTGGTGGCGTTCGAGCAGGCGGCCCAGTGCCAGCGTGGTGGCGGCCCGTTCGGCCAGCACCAGGTCGCGCGGCGTGGGCGGCACGTCGCACAGCAGGATGAGCCGTCCCCAGTCCTGGCCGCGCGCGCCGACCGTGGTGACCAGCCAGCCGGAGGCGGGGTCGTAGGCGGTCCGCTCGGCCGTGGACACGGCCCGCGACCTGGTTTCCCAGCCGGCCAGCAGCGCGCCGATGTCGCGGCCGGCGGACTCGCAGGCCAGCACCTGGTGGGCGAGGTTCTCCAGCAGGACGGGCCGGTTGGACAGCCTGGCCACCTGGGCGAGCACCTCGGCGGGGGAGGCGCCCTCGACGGACAGCTCGGTGAAGACCTCGTGCAGCTGCTCGGAGGCGCGCAGCTCCTCCAGCTGGATGTCGATGATCCTGGCGTGGACGGACTCGGTGATCTGCACGAACGGCGTCTCGCGGGCCAGCACGATCAGCGGCAGCCCGTGCTCCTCGGCCGCCTTCACCACGCTCCTGGGCAGCTCGCGGACGAAGCGCCGGCCCAGCTCGACGATCAGCCCCGAGGCGCCCACGGCCGCCAGCTCGCCGATGTAGTCGGCCAGCTTGTCCGGATCCTCCGGCAGCGCGACGCCGGTGGTCAGCACCAGCTCGCCGCCGCGCAGCAGATGCGCGATGTCGGCGATCTCGCCGACGTGCACCCACCGCACCCGCGTGTCGAGCCGGTCGGCGCCCGCGACCACGCGCGGATTGCCCCGGCGCACGGTCTCCAGGGCCAGCACATCGGCAACGGTGGGCAACACAAAAAGAGCCTATCCGATCAGCCTGTAAAAGCGGTTATGTAACCATTTACAGTTTGTTGCCCATACCTTTACCGGATCGGGCTACTCCATGTACTCGACTCCGGGGGCTTGTTCGCGGAGTTCCACGCGGCGGATCTTGCCGGAGATGGTCTTGGGAAGGTCGCCGAACTCGAGCTTGCGGATGCGCTTGTACGGGGCGAGGTTCTCCCGGCAGTAGGTCAGGATCGCGCGTGCCAGCTCCTCCGACGGCTCGTAGCCGGTGGCCAGGAGCACATACGCCTTCGGTACGGCCAGCCGCACGGGATCCGGGGAGGGAACCACGGCGGCCTCCGCCACGGCCTCGTGCTCGAGCAGCACGCTCTCCAGCTCGAACGGCGAGATCCGGTAGTCCGAGGCCTTGAAGACGTCGTCAGTCCGTCCCACGTAGGTGATGTAGCCGTCTGCGTCCCGGGTGGCCACGTCGCCGGTGTGGTAGTAGCCGTCGCCCGCCGTCAGGTCCCGCCCGACGTACCCGGCCATGAGCCCGGCGGGGCGGTTGTCGCCCAGCGGCAGGCAGATCTCCCCGTCGTCGCCGGGCGCGCCGGTGATCGGGTCGACCAGCGTGACGTCGTACCCGGGCAGCGGGCGGCCCATGGATCCCGGCTTGACCGGCTCGCCGGGGACGTTGCCGATCTGGGCGGTGGTCTCGGTCTGCCCGTAGCCGTCGCGGATCGTGATGCCCCACGCCTTGGCGACCTGGTCGATGATCTCCGGGTTGAGCGGCTCACCGGCGGCGACAGCCGTACGCAGGGGGAGTTTCCAGGCGGCGAGGTCCTCCTGGATGAGCATGCGCCACACGGTCGGCGGGGCGCAGAACGTGCTGACGCCCTCGTCGCGCAGCACCTCCAGCAGTTTCGGCGCGGAGAAGCGCTGGTAGTCGTGGATGAGCACGGTCGCGCCCGCGTTCCACGGGGCGAAGACGTTGCTCCACGCGTGCTTGGCCCAGCCGGGCGAGGAGATGTTGAGGTGCACGTCGCCGGGCTTGATGCCGATCCAGAACATGGTCGACAGGTGGCCGACCGGATAGGAGACGTGCGTGTGCTCGACCAGCTTGGGCTGGGAGGTGGTGCCCGAGGTGAAGTACAGCATCATCGTGTCGCCCGCGCGGGTCGGACCGTCGGGTGTGAAGGCGGCGTCCGCCGCCTGGGCCTCGCGGTAGGGCAGCCAGCCGACGGCATCACCGACCGCGATGCGGGTGTAGTCGCCCGGGCCGAACTTGGCGGCGTCCGCGGCGTTGGCGATGGCGTGCGCCACCTGGCCGCGCTCGATCCGCTCGGTGATGTCCTTGGTGGTGAGCAGTGTGGTGGCAGGGATGATGACCGCGCCCAGCTTGATGGCCGCCAGCAGCGACTCCCACAGCTCGGCCTGGTTGCCCAGCATGAGCAGGACCCGGTCGCCGCGCCGTACACCCTGGGCGCGCAGCCAGTTGGCCACCTGGTTGGAGCGCGCCGACAGTTCGGCGAAGGTGAACGTCTCCCTGCCGACGATCTTCAACGCCACAGCGTCGGGCGTCTCGGTGGCGAGCACGCCGTCGAACCAGTCGAGCGCCCAGTTGAACTCCTCGAAGGAGGGCCAGCGGAAGTCCCGGCGGGCGGTGGCATGGTCGGCCTGGAGCAGGAGGTCACGTGCGGACCGGAATTCGTCCATGCCCGGATCCTGCTACGTCGCCAGCCGCCTCTCAAGGCCATCGAGCACGGAGACGAGCCCGAAGTCGAAGGCCATCGCCCTGGCCGCGTTCGGATCCTCATAGACGTCCTTCATCCGCTCCACGAGTTCCGGATAGCCCTCGGCGGCCTTGGCGACCTTCGCGCGCAGTTCCTCCTCGTCGTACTCGACGTCGGCCGTCACGCTGTTCCACGCGACCTCGGGGATCGTGAAGCCGTAGACGTAGGAGGTGAGCGCGGCCATCGCGAAGTCGACCTCCATCCCGGTGAAACCCGCGAGACTGAACACCCTGTGCATCTGGTCGGACAGGTGCAGCGCGTTGGGGCCCAGCGCGGGCAGGCGGCCGATGAGGTCGGCCGACCACGGGTGGCGCAGGATCACCTGGCGCATGTTGTATGCCAGCGCGGAGGCGGCCTCGCGCCAGCTGGTGTGCTCGGGGTCGCCGACGTTCATCTCACCCCAGACCTCGTCGTAGACCAGCTCGAGCAGTTCGTCCTTGTTTGCCACGTACCAGTAGAGGCTGGTCGCGCCCGCCATCAGCTTGGCGCCCAGCTTGCGCATGCTGAGCCCGTCGCGGCCCTCCTCGTCGAGCAGTTCCATCGCCGCGGCGACGATCTCGTCACGGCTGCGGCCAGGGCTGGTGGCCTTGCGCGGCCCGCTCTCGCGGAACCAGACGGAGCCGAACTGCTTGGTGCTCATGTCCTCAGGATAAATCCACTCGCACACTGTGCGAGTCTTGTCGTACAGTGTGCGAGTGGACTCGAACACTGTGCGAGACCCCCGTCGCTGGTGGGTGCTCGTCGTACTCTGCTTGTCGCTGCTCGTCCTGGCCGTCGACGGGACCGTGCTGAACCTGGCCATCCCCTCGCTGATCAGGGATCTCGGCGCCACGCCTGCCGACGTCCAGTGGATCCTGGACGCCTACGTGCTGGTCTTCGCCGGGTTGCTGCTGACCTCGGGAAGCCTGTCCGACCGGTTCGGCCGGCGGCGGTTCCTGGTGATCGGGCTGGCCTTCTTCGGCGGCGCGTCGCTGCTGGCCGTCATTGCCTCCTCGCCCTGGCAGCTGATCGGCGCGCGTGCGCTGATGGGCGTGGGCGGTTCGCTGCTGATGCCCTCCACGCTGTCGATCCTGATGACCGTCTTCGACGAGGAGGAGCGGCGCAAGGCGATGGCCATCTGGAGCGCGGTGGCCATGGTCGGCGTGATCGCCGGGCCCACGCTCGGCGGCTTCCTGCTCCAGCACTACTGGTGGGGCTCGGTCTTCCTGCTCAACGTGCCCATCGCCCTGGTGGCGATCGTGGCCGCGTTCGTGCTCATGCCCGAGACGCGCTCGACCGGGCGCAAGATCGATCCGGTCGGGGTGGTGCTGTCGATCGTGGGACTGACCTCGGCCGTGTACGTCATCATCGAGCGCGAGTGGAACATCCCGGTGATCGCGCTGGCCGTGGTGGCGCTGGGCGCCTTCGTGCTGTGGGAGCGGCGGTCGGACCATCCGATGCTGCCGCTGGAGCTCTACCGCAACCGCAACTTCAGCGGGGCGTCGTTCTCGATCCTGCTGATGTCGTTCGGCGCCGGGGCCGTGATGCTCATGCTGACCCAGTACCTGCAGTTCGTGCTCGGGTACGGGCCTATGCAGGCCGGGCTCGGGCTGCTGCCCTACGCCGTGGCGGCCGCGCTGTTCAACGCGGTGGGCGCCGGGCTCGGGCAGAAGGTCAGCAACCGGGTGCTGATCGGGGTCGGGCTCGTGGTGATGGCCGGGGGGTTCGTGGTGATCGCCACGACCACCGGGTACTGGCCGCTGCTCGTCGGGCTGCTGATCATGGGAGTGGGCGGTGGCCTGGCGGGTCCCGCTGCCTACGCCTCGCTCATGGGCGCGATCCCGCTGGAACACGCCGGTGTCGGCTCCGCGATGAACGACACCGTCCAGCAGGTGGGCCTGGCGATGAGCATCGCCATCCTGGGCAGCGTGCTCGCCGGGGTGTTCACCTCGGCGATGCCCGCCGACGCCCCGGCCGCGGCCAGGGATTCGATCGGCGCGGCGTTCAAGCTGGGCTTCGCCGAGCCCGCCCGCCTGGCCTACACCGACGCCATGCACGTCGGGGCCTGGGTGGGGGCGGGGTTCTGCGTGCTGGCCGCGCTCCTGGCGTTGTCGGTGCTGCGCCCGTCCGCCCCGGTCGTCCAGGAGCCCGTCGCGGCCTAGCGGATCCTGGGCTCGCGCATGGTCTCCAGGCTGTCGAGCTTGTGCACGCGCTCGTCGTGGCCGATCTGCCGCAGCAGGTCGGCCACCGAGCGGTAGCGGCCGTACTCGGCGGCGTAGGTGCCAGGGTCGGGGACGAAGTCCAGATCCGGGTTCTCGGCCACGAAGGTCATGTACGAGTGCTCGGCGTGGTCCTCGAACTCGGCGTTGAGCCGGTAGCTCGCCTTCGGGTGGACCAGGAACAGCGCCCACGAGACGTGGTAGTAGAAGAAGGCGATCAGCCACGGCGCCGCCCTGTGCAGCAGCCAGTTGCGCCTGAGTCCCTGCCGGTCGATCAGGTCTTCCATGATCAGCAGGTGGAACTGCTCGTTGTCCTGGTCGGAGCGGGCCTCCACGATCCGCTCGTGCACCCGTCTGGCCAGCTCCGACCGGGTTCGGAACCGGTGCACCGCCCAGTAGCCCATGCGCTCCCAGGCCTGGTACGGCACGCGGGCGATGATCTCGAGCATTGCGAACTTGGTGAACGAACCCTGCTCGCCGTACAGGACGTCGACCGGCTTGAACATCATCTTGGCCAGCAGGCTGTACTTCATCCGCGGGGTGTCCAGCGTGTCCTGCTGGGCACGGCGCAGCTGCTCGCGGTCGAGCTTGGGCGGGCCGGGGTACGTGGCGGGGGCGTGGTCCAGGATGACGGTCATGTCGGATCTCCTCGGCTTCGAAGTGGATGATCCGATCGTGCGGGAACGACCCCCGATCCGGCGTCGGCCGCCAGTGGGCTTTCCGTGTGCCTCTGGCGGCGTAGCCACCCGCCGGAGGGTACGCCGCCAGGCGGACAGGGAAATCCCCTAGGGGTTGATCTTTGTCCATATGTCCGGACATGCGGTACGGTGAACAGCATGTAAGGCGATTCTCGAGCGTGCCGACAGGTTGGAGGTGGGAAGCCTGCAGCTGAAACGGGATACTCGTAGCATGTCGGAGCTACTCGCGCGCCACCGGGCTGTGATTCCCAACTGGTTGGCACTTAACTACAACGAGCCCATCGAGATCGTCAGCGGTAAGGGTAACCGCGTCGTCGACGCCGATGGCAAGAGCTATCTGGACTTCTTCGCCGGCATCCTCACCAACATGATCGGGTACGACGTGCCCGAGGTGCGCGAGGCAGTCGAGCGCCAGCTGGCCACGGGCGTGGTCCACACCAGCACCGTCTACTTGCTGCGCGGGCAGATCGAGCTGGCCGAGAAGATCGCCCGGCTCTCCGGCATCCCGAACGCCAAGGTGTTCTTCACCAACTCCGGCACCGAGGCCAACGAGACCGCGCTGCTGCTCGCGACCTACGCCCGCAAGAGCGACCAGGTGCTCGCCATGCGGCAGAGCTACCACGGCCGCAGCTTCGGCGCGATCAGCGTCACCTCCAACCGGGCCTGGAAGAACAACTCGCTCTCGCCGCTGAACGTCACCTTCCTGCACGGCGCCGACAAGCACCTGACCCAGTTCAAGGGGCTCTCGGACGCCGACTACATCAAGGTCTGCGTCGAGGACCTGCGCCACGTGCTGGCCACCGCGGTCTCCAACGACGTGGCCGCGCTGATCGCCGAGCCGATCCAGGGGGTCGGCGGCTTCACCATGGCGCCCGACGGGCTGTTCGCCGCCTACAAGGAGGTCCTGGACGAGCAGGGCATCCTGTTCATCTCGGACGAGGTGCAGACCGGCTGGGGTCGCACCGGCAGCGCGTTCTTCGGCATCCAGAACCACGGCGTGACGCCCGACATGATGACCTTCGCCAAGGGCCTGGGCAACGGCTTCGCGGTCGGCGGCATCGTGGCCCGCGGCGACCTGATGGACTCCCTGCCCGCGGTCGGCCTGGCCACCTTCGGCGGCAACCCGATCTCCATGGCCGCGGCCAACGCGACGCTCGACTACGTGCTCGACCACGACCTGCAGGCGAACGCCGCCAGGACCGGCAAGATCATCATCGACGGTCTGAAGGCGGCCAAGGAGCGGCTGGGCGTCATCAAGGAGGTCCGCGGCAAGGGCCTGATGTTCGCCATCGAGCTGGAGAACTCCGCGCAGGCCGCGCGGTTCATGGAGGAGAGCAAGAAGGCGGGCCTGCTCGCCGGCAAGGGCGGGCTGTACGGCACGGCCATCCGGATGGCCCCGCCGCTGACCCTGACGGTGGATGAGGCCACGGAGGGCCTCGGCATCATCGTCAACGCTTTGGAGATCATCAACGATGAAGTTCGTTAACCACTGGATCAACGGCTCTCGGGTGGACGGCGACAGCCGTACCTCTGAGATCTACAACCCGGCGACCGGTGAGGTGAGCGGCAAGGTCGCGATGGCCTCCGTCGCGGACGTCGACGCCGCGGTCGCCGCCGCCGTCGAGGCGTGGCCCGCCTGGCGGGACGCGTCGCTGGTCAAGCGGGCGCAGGTGCTGTTCCGCTTCCGCGAGCTGATGTACGCCCACCGCGACGAGATGGCCGCGCTGATCTCCGCCGAGCACGGCAAGGTCCACTCCGACGCGCTCGGCGAGGTGGCCCGCGGCCTGGAGGTCGTGGAGTTCGCCTGCGGCATCCCGCACCTGCTCAAGGGCGGCTTCTCCGAGGGCGTCTCGACCCGCGTGGACTCCTACTCCATGCGGCAGCCGCTGGGCGTCGTGGCCGGCATCACGCCGTTCAACTTCCCGGCCATGGTGCCGATGTGGATGTACCCGATCGCGATCGCCTGCGGCAACGCGTTCATCCTGAAGCCTTCGGAGAAGGACCCGTCGGCCTCGCTGCTGATGGCGCGGCTCTGGCAGGAGGCCGGGCTGCCCGACGGCATCTTCAGCGTCGTGCAGGGCGACAAGGTGGCCGTCGACCGGCTGCTCGAGCACCCCGACGTGCAGGCCGTCTCCTTCGTCGGCTCCACCCCGATCGCCAGGTACGTCTACGAGACCGGCACCGCGCACGGCAAGCGCGTCCAGGCGCTGGGCGGCGCCAAGAACCACATGCTCGTGCTGCCCGACGCCGACCTCGACCTGGTCGCCGACTCGGCCGTCTCGGCGGGCTTCGGCTCGGCCGGCGAGCGCTGCATGGCGATCTCGGTCGTGCTGGCGGTCGACCCGGTCGGCGACGAACTCGTGCAGAAGATCGTCGAGCGCGTCTCCCGGCTGACGATCGGCCCCGGCGACGACGCACGGTCGGAGATGGGCCCGCTGGTCACCGGCGTGCACCGCGACAAGGTCGCCTCCTACCTCGACCTGGGTGTCGAGGAGGGCGCCTCGCTGGTCGTCGACGGCCGCAAGACGCAGATCCTGGGCGGCGCCGCCGCCGAGGACACCCCCGGCTTCTGGCTCGGCCCGACCGTGCTCGACCACGTGACCGCCGGCTCGCGCACGCACACCGACGAGATCTTCGGCCCGGTGCTGTCGATCGTCCGCGTCTCCTCCTACGAGGAGGGCCTGGAGGTCATCAACGGCGGCGTGTACGGCAACGGCACGGCGATCTTCACCAACGACGGCGGCGCCGCACGGCGCTTCCAGAACGAGGTGGAGGTCGGCATGGTCGGCATCAACGTGCCGATCCCCGTCCCGATGGCCTTCTACAGCTTCGGCGGCTGGAAGTCCTCGCTGTTCGGTGACACGCACGTGCACGGCACCGAGGGCGTCCACTTCTACACCCGCGGCAAGGTCATCACCTCCCGCTGGCTCGACCCGTCCCACGGCGGCGTCAACCTCGGGTTCCCCACCAACAAGTAGCGGTACGGCAGGCGCCCCGCGACCCACGGGTTCGCGGGGCGCCCGCGTGCTCGCGGTAGGCTCCACCACGTGAAACGCCGTACTCATGCCTGGACGCTCCCAGGGGCGGCCACGCTCGCCCTGGCCGCCACCATGGGCGCGGCGACGCCGACCCCGACCCCCACGGGCACCCCCAGCACGAGCCCCAAGGGAAGCCCTACGGCTAGCCCCACCGCGAGTCCCACGGCGAGCCCTACGCAGAGCGACGGCACGCTGCAGATCATCACCTACCGTGGCTACGCCGAGTTCGGCGGCAATTCGCCCAAGGCCAACTGGGTGGGCACCTTCGAGAGGATCACCGGCTGCCGCGTCGCCAGGCTCGACACGGTGCAGACCTCAGAAGAGATGGCGAACCAGGTCGCCAAGCAGCCCTACGACCTGATCTCCGCCAGCCCCGACCTGGCCGGCGACTTGATCGCCGCCAAGCAGGTGCAGCCCGTCGACCCCGACAAGGTGACCGGCTTCGCCGACATCCCTAAGCGGTTTCGCGACATGACCAGCCAGGCGGGCAAGCCGTACGGCGTGCCGTACCTGTGGGGGTACCACGAGTTCCTCTACGACTCAGACAAGGTGAAGGGCGGCAAGCTCGCGGACGTCTTCGGCTCCGGCAAGGTCGCGCTCGCCGACACCCCGATGACGATCGCCGACGCGGCGCTGGCCGACACCACGGTCGACGATCCGTTCCGGCTCAGCCAGACACAGCTGGACGCCGCGCTGACGCTGCTCGGGCAGCACAAGGAGCGCGCTTACTGGACCAACCCGCTGGACCTGGTCAAGGGCTTCGCCACCGGGTCGCTGGAGTACGCGCAGGCCACGCCGTACTATCGCGCGCTGCTGCAGAAGGCGGGCCTGCCGGTCAAGGCGGTCGAGGCCGAGCGGACCACCGGATGGGTGGACTCCTGGATGCTCGGGGCGAACACCGCCACCCCCAACCTCGACTGCGCCTACCGCTGGCTCACCTGGATGAACGCGCCCCCCGCCCAGCGCGCCGCCGCCGCCTGGATGGGGCTGGCGCCGGCCAACGCCAAGGCGTGCAGGCTCAAGATCAAGGGCAAGGAGACGGTCGTGCCGGTCTGCCAGATCTACGGCGCGGACAAGCCGAGCGGGCTCGACCAGGTGGCCTTCGAGGTGCGCCCGCCCGACTACGCCACCTGGACCGACAGGTGGCACGGGCTCGTCCGCTAGAGTCCTCATCTCATGAGCGACATGGCACAGGCGTTCGACGAGCTCGCCGACGACTACGACGACGACCACCACGACAAGCTCGCGCGGGCCCTGGTGGAGCTGGCCGAGCCCGCGGCGGGTGACAGGATCGCCGACGTCGCCTGCGGGAACGGGGCGGTCGCCCTGGCCGTGGCCGAGCGCCTTCCCGGGCTGGCCGTCCCGATCGTCGCCGTGGACGTCTCTCCCGGCATGATCGCCGCCGGCCGGGTGCGGGCCGAGGGCCTCGGATACTCCGCCGCGATCGACTGGCGCGTCGGTACGGCGTTGCCGCTTCCGGTCCCCGACGCCTCGCTCGACCTGGTGTTCTGCGCCTCGGCGCTGCAGTTCATGGGCGCGGGCGCGCTGACCGACTGGCATCGGGCGCTCAAGCCGGGCGGCCGTGCCGTCTTCACCGTGCCGGTGGCGTCCCTCTACAACCCGTCGGGCCGCTTCGCCGACCTGGTCGCCCGCGACCTCCCGCTCCCCGCGACGCCAGAAGAGACGCAGGACCTCATCGTGGACGCGGGCTTCACCGATCCCCACGTCCGCCGGCTCGACCGCGTCTTCCTCGCCCTCGCCGTCAGGCTTTGACGGGGAAGGCCACCACGGTGGCCTGGGGGGCGGGCAGGATGGCCTCGGCGCAGTCGGCGCAGGCCAGGACCGCGGTGTCATCGGGGAAGCGGCCGACGCGGACACGAGGGCGTGGCCACTTCTTGTGGCAGACGACGCAGGCCTCACCGAACAGCTGCGCGCTGCTCATCCCTTCGGGGTCGAACGTCACCATGCGATGAGTCGTTCCGGTCGGGCCCCAGTTCATCACGCTCCCCGCGGCGCTAGCACACCCATATCCGGATCCGTTATAACCGTGCCCGCCTCCGTGATCGTCGACGGGCGCGTCAAGCAAGAGTGAAATCGCGGTGGGGCGGCCTGCCGTACAACCACAAAACAGGCCATCCAGCCGCAAGCTGGATGGCCTGTTTTCGGTAATAGCTAGGCGAAAGCCTTCTCCAGGATGGTCAGGCCCTCCTCCAGCAGGTGCTCGGGCATGACCAGCGGCGGCAGGAAGCGCAGCACGTTGCCGTAGGTTCCGGCGGTCAGCACCAGCAGGCCCTCGGCGTGGCAGCGCTTGACGACCTCGGCCAGCGCCTCGGGGTTGGGCTCCTTGGTGCCCGGCTTGACCAGCTCGATCGCGATCATCGCGCCGCGGCCGCGCACGTCGCCGATGACGGGGAAGCGCTCCTGCAGGGCCTTCAGGCGCGGCAGCATGATCTCGCCGATCCTGCGCGCCTTGCCGACCAGGTCCTCCTGCTCGATCGTCTCGAGTACGGCCAGGGCCGCCTCGCAGGCCAGCGGGTTGCCGCCGTACGTGCCGCCCAGGCCGCCCACGTGGACCTTGTCCATGATCTCGGCGCGGCCGGTGACGCCGGCCAGCGGCAGGC
Source organism: Nonomuraea sp. NPDC050536 (assembly GCF_044457685.1). Taxonomy (NCBI): domain Bacteria; kingdom Bacillati; phylum Actinomycetota; class Actinomycetes; order Streptosporangiales; family Streptosporangiaceae; genus Nonomuraea; species Nonomuraea sp. NPDC050536. The sequence goes on along the minus strand of NZ_JBITHD010000014.1, from coordinate 266,547 downwards.
CGCCGGCGATGCCCTTGGCGGTGCAGATGATGTCGGGCACGATGCCCTCGTCCTCGCAGGCGAACAGGTTGCCCGTACGGGCGAAGCCGGTCTGCACCTCGTCGGCGACGAACACGATGCCGTTGGCCTTGCAGAACTCGGCGATGCGAGGCAGGAAGCCCTTGGCCGGCTCGATGAAGCCGCCCTCGCCGGCGATCGGCTCGATCACGACCGCGGCCACGTTCTTGGCGCCGATCTGCTTCTCGATCATGTCGACGGCCTGGGCGTAGGCCTCCTCGGCCGGGTTCTCGCCGGGCCAGCGGAACGGGTAGGCCAGCGGCACCCGGTACACCTCGGGCGCGTACGGGCCGAAGCCCTGCTTGTAGGGCATGTTCTTGGCCGTCAGCGTCATCGTCAGCAGCGTCCGGCCGTGGTAGCCGTGGTCGAACACGACGACCGCCTGGCGGCCGGTGGCCAGGCGCGCCACCTTGACGGCGTTCTCCACGGCCTCGGCGCCGGAGTTCACCAGGAAGCTGCGCTTGTCGTGGTCACCGGGGGTGAGCTCGTTGAGCTTCTCGCAGACCCGGACGTACGACTCGTACGGGGTGACCATGAAACAGGTGTGGGTGAAGTCGGCGACCTGCTTCTGAACCCGCTCGACCACCCGGGGCGCGGAGTTGCCGACGCTGGTCACGGCGATGCCGGAGCCGAAGTCGATCAGGGAGTTGCCGTCGATGTCCTCGATCACGCCGCCGCCGGCGCGCGTCACGAAGACCGGCAGCGTGGTGCCGATGCCCGGGGGGATGGCCGCCTGCTTGCGGGCCAGCAGCTCCTGCGACTTCGGTCCAGGGATGGCGGTGACGAGACGACGCTCCTGCGGAATGCTCATATGCGCACGTTACGACCCTGGATGACCTGCGCCGATAGGTCGATATGTCACACTGGAAGGGCCCGTCTTCGCCGGAATGGACAACTCATGGCCCCAACCCTTCGGACCGTCGCGCGGCGGATGGGGCTGGTCCCGCTCGCCGGGTCGCTGGAGTCCGCCGTGCGGTGGGTCGCGGTGAGCGAGCTTGAGGACCCCACGCCGTTCCTGGAAGGCTCCGAGCTGGTGCTCACCACCGGAATGCGACTTTCCGACGATTTTTCGGGCTATGTCAGCCGATTGGTGGACCGCGGCGTGGCGGGGCTGGGCTTCGGGGTCGGGCTCACCCACGAGCAGGTGCCCGGCGCGCTCGTGGAGGCCGCCAAGTCCGCCGGTTTGCCGCTGGTCGAGGTGCCCCGCGAGACGCCGTTCATCGCCGTCGGCAAGATGGTCAGCGAGCACCTGGCCGCCGAGCAGTACGACGAGATCACCCGCGCCTTCGCCGCCCAGGGCCGCCTGACCCGCGCCGCGCTCAAGCCCGAGGGCATGCACGCGGTCATCGACCGGCTCGCCCGCGAGGTGGGCGGCTGGGCCGTCCTGCTCGACGAGTCGGGAGAGGTACGGCACGCCTCGCCGGGCGCGCGGACCCAGTGGCTCGTCGCCGAACTCGCCCGCCTGCGCGAGGGGAGCCACGACCGGTCGCAGTCGCAGGCCGGAGAGCGCTGGCCGGCCAGCATCTCGATCTCCGGCCCCGACGAGCATGTGGTGGTTCAGCCGCTGGGCGGCGGGCCCCGGCCGCGCGGGTTCTTCGCCGTCGGCGCGGCGGGCGCGTTCTCGCCCGTCACCCACACCGTCATCAACGCGGCGGGGTCACTGCTCACCCTGGCGGTGGAGCAGGGCACGACCCAGCGCGAGGCCGAGCGCCGGGTGCGCTCCGCGGTCCTCACCCTGCTCCTGGCCGGGCACGTGGACCAGGCCGCGACGGTCGTCGGCCCGCTCGGGATCAGGCTGCCCGGGGAGCCGGTCGTCGTCCTGGCCGCCGCCGGCGAGGCCCTGGACGAGCTCGAACCGCTGGCCTTCGCCGCCCGCTGTGGGCAGCAGGCCATCGCGATCGTGGCGCAGGACACCCCCGTCACCGGCCGGGTCGGGGTGAGCGGCCCGTGCCAGTACGCCGACCTGCGCAGCGCGCTCGACCAGGCGCTCCGCGCACTCGGGGCCGCCACGGACAAGCCCGTGCGCTTCGCCGAGCTGGCCGGGCAGGGGCTGCTCGCGCTGATCGACGCCGCCGACGCCCAGGCGTTCTCGGCCACGCTGCTGGCGCCGCTGACGATGTACGGCTCGCGCGCCGACCTGATCGAGTCGCTGCGGGCCTACCTGGACAGCAACGGGCACTGGGACGCGGCGGCGCAACGGCTCGGCGTCCACCGGCACACGCTGCGCTACCGCATGCGCCGGGTCGCCGAACTCCTCGGCCGTGACCTGGACGACCCCGGGGTCCGTGCCGAGCTGTGGATCGCGCTCGAAACGGCCCGCCGTACCGGGTGAGCTATTTCTTGACCAGGTAGCAGCAGATCGTGGCCGTGGTGACGGCCTCGTAGGTGCGGCCGTCGCGCAGGTGCCCGGCGCGTTCCAGGCTGATGGCGCCCTGGGCGGCCGCCCACAGCGCGTCAGCGATCTTGCGAGGCTGGGTGGGCACGAGGTAGCCGGCCGAGATGCAGTCAGAGATCACCCGGTCCAGGATGTTGAGGGCGGCGCGGGCCAGGGTCCTGGCGCGCTCGCTCGGTTCGAAGCCGGGGATCGCCCGTTCGAACATCAGGCTGTAGTAGCCGGGCTCGGCCAGGCACGCCTCACGGTAGGCGGGACCGAGCGCGGTCAGGTACTCGAAGGAGTCCCTGCGCTGCGGGACCGTCTCGAGATAGCGGCGGAAGCGTTCGAACCCTTCCAGGTAGAGGGCCTCCGCAAGGCCCTCGCGGTTGCCGAACATCGTGTAGATGACGGTGGTGGTGCAGCCCGCTTCTGTGGCGATCCTGCGCATCGTCAGGCTCTCGGGCCCATCGGAGGCGAGCAGCTTCACGGCGACATCAAGCAGTCGTGAGCGAAGCTCGTCATGTGTTGCGCGCTCGCCCAGCAAGTAGGCGCCCTGAAGCCCGAGCGGCGCCGAGGATGTCATCGGGACCCAACCCTTCTACTCTGGGGCTCGCCGCTCGGAGACCCGCACTCGGATGACTTAGCCCTAGCGGAGATCGTTCAAACCGCCCCCCACGGTAAACATCCCGAATTAGGCCTACATCTGTTACATCTTGGGTAAGGGAGATGCCCACGTGGCAACGGGTACGTCAGCGGTGGGGGGCCAAAGAGGGAGCCAGGGCTCCAGTTGCATTGACCCGTAGTTCTCTTGCCCATCCGACAGGTGTCGAAGTCCGGATCGTGACCAGGCCGGTTGATGTTGATGCGTGGGTCCTCGGAGGCGGCCAAACAGGTTTCGAATCAGGGATGGCTCTGGGTTGAGTCGTGTCGCGCTTCCCAGCGCGCTGCCCCTGCGCTGGGTGGGGCAGGGGCAGCGTTCTCGGTTCAGTTCTTCTCGAACTCGTAGGTGTAGAACATGATTCCGTTGCCTACCGGGCGGAGGTCGGTCAGGCGCATGGGGTGGGCTTCGGTGAGGTCGTCGAAAAGGCGGCGGCCTGAGCCCAATACGACGGGGAAGACGCATAGGCGGAGTTCGTCGGCCAAGTGGTGTTCGATCAGGGTGCGGACGAGGGTGTAGCTGCCGTAGACGAGGATTTCGCCGTCCAGCTTTGCCTTGAGTTCTGAGATCTGCTCCACGGCATCGCCGTTGAGGACGGTGGAGTTCTGCCAGGCGGGTTTGTCGTTGGTGGTGGAGACTACATATTTGGGCATGGCCAAGGTGCGGTCTGCCCACTCGCCGGGCCGCTCTCGGGTGCCGAACCAGGTGTCGGTTCGCCTGCCCAGCAGGAGCGCTTCGGCTTCCACGGCCTGCTTGGTTGAGAGAACGTCCCACGAAGGGACGTCGGCTTCGCCGTAGCGGTAGAACCAGCCGCCGCGGTCGGAACCTTCTTTGCCGTCGGGGTCTTCGACCACGCCGTCGAGGGTGGCATTGGTGGTGATCACGATCTTGCCCACGGGTTCTCCTGTGTCTTGTTGATGCTTGCACTTGGGTAGACGCCGGGGGCGCGGTGGACTGGGCGGTCAGGGTTTGGGCATTTTCGGGAGGGTGAGGGCGCCGTCGATGCGGTCATGGCGTCGCTCACGACCCGGCGACTTCCATCACGGGGCCGACCTCGACCCCGCCGCCGACCCGCAGCACCGGGCAGTCCTTGGCCAGCGCCAGCGCGGAGTCCATGTCCTCGGCGGACACCACCGAGTAGGCGATCATCCGGGAGCCGCTGCCGCCGACCTCGCCGAGTGAGGCGTACTCGGTCACCGCGTGGCCGACGTCCACCAGGGCCGAGCCCAGCCCGCCGAACCAGGCCTGCCACTCGGCCGGCGTCCCGGCGTCGGGCCTGTAGTCGGAGGGCACACGGAAGGAGAAGACGTAGTTGGCCATGATCTGTGGTCCTGTTCTGTATCCGGGCGCGCCCCGGACTGGGACCGCCTCTAAACAGGCAGACCCCAGCACGGCCATGAATTGGGCGCGCGGACACCGCCCAATTCGCGGGCCCGGCGGCGTCTTCATCATTGAGCGAGCCGAACGCGCCCTGCGGAAAGAAGAAAGGCGAGGATGCATGCCGATGGAGATGGACACGACGGACCTGATCGCTCGGGCTCGGGCCGGCGACCACAACGCGTTCCGCGACCTGGTCCAGGGCCACTCCCACGAGTTGCAGGTGCACTGCTACCGCATCCTGGGATCCCTGCAGGACGCCGAGGACGCACTCCAGGAGACCCTCGTGTCCGCCTGGCGTAACCTCGGCGAGTTCGGCCAACGGTCCTCGCTGCGGACCTGGCTCTACAAGATCGCGACCAATCGGTGCCTGAGCATGTTGCGCGCCGACAGCCGACGCCCTCGCATCGCCCCCCCGCTGCCCGAGGCCACCCTGCCCGAACCCACCGGCGCCGGCGACGCCCCGCCCTGGTTGGAACCCTACCCCGACGTCCTGCTCGACCACCTCGTCGACCAGCGCCCCGGACCGGAGGCCCGCTACGAGACCACCGAGGCCATCTCCCTGGCCTTCATCACCGCCCTGCAACTGCTGCCCCCACGCCAACGCGCCGCGCTCGTCCTCCGCGACGTCCTGGGCTACCACGCCGCCGAAGTCGCCCAGATGCTCGATGCCACCCAGGAATCGGTTCAAAGCGCCCTCAAACGCGCCCGCGCCACCGTCGACAACCACCTCGCAGACTCCAGCAGCACCGGCAGCCGCAGGCCTGGCCGCCAACCCGACACCGCCGCAGAACACCGGCTCGTCGCCCGGCTCACCGACGCCCTGGAACGCGCCGACCTGGACGCCCTGATCGAACTGCTCGCCACCGACGTGAGACTCTCCATGCCCCCGGTCTTGCTGGAATACCGCGGCATCGAATCAGCCCAGCGCCTCTTCGCCGCCGTCACCTTCGGCCCCGGCCGCACCTACCGCGTGGTACCCACCCGCGCCAACGGCCAGCCCGCCTTCGGCTTGTACCTGGCAGACGCCCACGCCAGTGTCTACCGCGCCTACGCCCTCCTGGTCATCACCACCGCCGGCGACCACATCACCGCCATCACCTTCTTCATCACCGACGTCATGACGCGCTTCGGACTACCCCGAACCCTCCCCGAAACAGACTGACAGACTGCTGGCGCCACCCTGTTGTCCCGCGCCTGAAGGCAGAGCCCGGATGGTTGCCTCAGGCTTCTTCAACGAAGTTCCGGCGCGGGACGCCGTGGCGTCGCTGTCACACCGGCGAGCCGCGAAGGCGGCCATCCTCCCATTCGATTCGGGAACAGCTCCTTGAACGCCGCCAGGTCGGTGCGTGTGGCCAGGTCCCACCGAACTCCCACCGCGGTCAGGAAGTTCAGCCACACCCGCAACGAACGGGCATAGCGGCGTCGCGTGCTCACCGCCAAGACCCGAATCTCCGGATCTCGCCAGAAGGCATTCACCAGCGGATCAGCGCGGCCGGACGGATCGAGGAAGATCGGTGTCCCATCCCTCGCCCGTTGCGCTCGGCGCGTTCCCGGACATCACCCAAGCCGGACACCAGATCCTCAACCGGCGCGAACGGCCGTCGGAAATCATAGAAGTCCAGGGACCACCCATCCGGAGCCCACCGCACGGCCTCGCGCACTCCACAACCTCCCTGTCGGCGATCGAATAGTCATTCGTCTCCAGATCTCCGACAGATGTGTTGGGCAGTGAATCGGGCGGTTGTCAACGCGGCTGTGATCGGGGGTTCGGCCTCTGAGTGCTCAGAATCAGCTATCTGGCAAAGGGGATCGGCGAGAATGCCGTGCTGTCGGAGGCGGAAACGATTGATCAAGACTGGGATGCGGCTATGGCGGCCCAGGTGGGGCGAAGCCTGTCGGTAGCTGAGGGCTATGTTCAAGCTCGGCACCCAACCGACACTGAGGCAAAATTGCTCGGCATTGCCCAAGCGTCATGTGTGCTGGTCCGTGCAACCCTTACTTGCGATGAGCAGGGCGAACCCGTGGCCTACTCGATTTGCGTCTGGCCTGGAGATAGCACACGCTTGTCGCTTCCGTAGCCAGGCTCAGACCATGAAAGCTGGTCACTTCTTAATTACGCGCAAGCTCTCGACATCGCCATAATTCTTGGGCGACAAGCGGCGCCAGGTAAGACCACGCATGCGAGCCGTCGGGGCAGTTTTCTCTGACAACTACATTGCCGATATTTTTGGTCGTCAGTGGAAGCCATGCCGACTTATCGTGCTCGTAGATGCTGTGACACTTCTCTCGCAGCATGTCTACTTCACGTCCTGAGATCTTTGTTCGAACGATGGCTACTAGGCAGAAGCATGATGCAGGCGCACTCCACCCCAGCCAACTGATCACTATATCTCCGTACTCATTGGGCGTTAGCCCCAATTCTTCACGAAGCCCGCGCCTGACTAGCTCAAAAAAATCTTCCCTGCCTCCCGGCTCGTCACGATATTTCATAGATTCATTAATTCCCACAGTCCATTGAGCGGGGAATGTGCGCACACTAAGAGATCTTCGCAGTAGAAGAAAGTTGTTCCCGCTGTCGATAACCGCCACGCAGGCACTAAGCATTGTAGGCGGAACAACGGCTATAAACTGATCTAGGCCTTCTTCAAGCGCGTAAGATAGACGCTGGGCCATATTCGGGTCGGCCTGGGTAAGATGGCTTGTTGCAAGACACTCCGAATATGTGCTTTCTGCGATGGTGACGCGACATGCGTGGGCACTAGGGTGCTCTCCGTGATCGACTGTAAGTCGATGAATGTAAGCGGTAGAGCCGTAGGCGCCGCTAGCGATTTGCTTCGCGATCTCGTTATGCCATTCTGGCACATCGTATAGATGTGCTACCTGCACCCTAGAAGCGAACTCGGTGCGAAGGCGATTAGGTGTGAGCAGGCGGTCTTGTGACCATGTGATGAATGGGAGGAGCCCGTCCTCGATTGAGCTATACGACCGTGCCGTGGCGCTTAGCATTTGACGCTTCCTCGCCAAGGAAGGCAGTCGCAACGTTCCGTATTTTAGAAATTCGTATAGTAGATTCCCTGCCGCCCCCACAATGAGCGCGCCAGCTATACCAAGTATCCAAGTCAACATCTCTGTTCCGGGACATACTAGGTTAGGTTGAAGGCGGATTACCGAAGATCATACAGTTGGTCTGGCTAGATCGACAGTAGGCCTGGGGCGCTGATCGAGGGTGTCCTCGTGGGCAGCTACTCGTCTCCCCAGGCGAACGCCCCCTGTCCTGGTGCTTGCCATCGTGGCCAGACGGCAACACGCATGTGATCTGGAAGGCTTCCCAGGAGTCGGGCCACAAGGTGGTCGCTCCGCATGCCTCTTGTGGCGGGACCCCTTCGCTTGCCTGCCTGTTCACTGCGACTAGCCGATGTTCAGGCGGTAATTGAACTCGTAGCGGTCGGCGCGGAATATGATCTTGGCTACTTCCACGGCGACGTCCTCTGCCCAGAACGTTTGCCAGATTTGGATCACTGGGACACCTGGGCTGCCCGCTCAAGTGCCCGACCCTGCGCACCCCTCCTCTCGCATTCTGTTCGCCAATAGCCTCGACGACCTTGTGAAGTTTCTGAGGGCGCCTGAGGGCAAGGGGGAGAGCGGAGCCTAGACCGGGCGTGAGCGGCGCTCGTCCTCGCTCGGCGCAGAGGTGAGGATGCCCCCGTGATGCGCTTCTCACGCCCTCTCGGGGCGCGCGAACGGTCGATCTCACGCCTCCCGTCCCACGGGATGGGGAGGGGAGCGTGGAGATCCCGCGAGACGTCCCGCATACAGGTGCCCCATCCCCGTTGACCGGGGTGGGGCACCTTTCTGCTAGACGGCTCCCCTTGAGAACGTGATCAGGTCGAGGGGAGCCAATCTCGGGAGCCAACACCCGCAGACGTCCTCAGCCGTCCCCGGACACTGGCCGATTCTCTTGCCTGGTGGGGGCTCCCCAACCGCCTCCGGCCGATCTCAGCAGACAAACTCTTCTTACATCTTGGGTAAACATCGAGGCTTGTACTTAACGGTGGGGCCCGAGCGGCCTCTTGTGCACCCTGGTGTAAATCGCTCGCGGGCCGCTTGGCATAACGTCGGAGACATGGACGTGCGCACCTTCTGGCTCGCAGGACGCCCCGCAACCGGGGACGCCGAGCTCACCGTGACCAATCCCCACGACGGTCGCGAGATCGGCCGGTACTCCGTGCCGACCGACGCCCAGGTCGAAGAGGCCATCGCGGCCGCACACGCCGTCGCCAAGCAGGCCGCAGCGCTGCCGATCCACGTACGCGCCGAGGCGCTGGCCCATGTCTCGCGGCGCATCGCGGAGCGGGCGGACGAGATCGCCCACCTGATCACCGCCGAGAACGGCAAGCCCATCACCTGGGCGCGCGGCGAGGTCAACCGGGCCATCTCCACCTTCCGCTTCGCCGCCGAGGAGACCCGGCGCTTCTCCGGCCATGTGCAGCGGCTCGACACCGAGGCCGCCGCGGCCGGGCGACTGGCCTACGTCTCCCGCGTGCCGCACGGGCCCGTGCTGGCGATCACTCCGTTCAACTTCCCGCTGAACCTCGTCGCGCACAAGGTCGCCCCGGCCATCGCCGTCGGCGCGCCCGTGATCGTCAAGCCGGCGCCTGCCACGCCGCTGTCGTCGCTCGTGCTCGGCGAGATCCTGGCCGAGACCGACCTGCCCGCCGGGATGTTCTCGGTGCTGCCGGTGGCGAATGAGCGCGCCGCGGCGCTGGTCGACGATCCGCGGCTGCCGATCGTGTCGTTCACCGGCTCGGCACCCGTCGGCTACGCCATCGCCGACCAGGTCCCGCGCAAGCACGTGACGCTCGAGCTGGGCGGTAACGCGGCCGCCGTGGTGCTGGCCGACGCCGACCTCGACTGGGCGGCCCAGCGCATCGCGCTGTTCTCCAACTACCAGGCCGGGCAGAGCTGCATCGCCGTACAGCGCGTGATCGTGGAGCGTCCCGTCTACGACGCGTTCGTCGACCGGCTGCTGCCCGCGGTGTCCGCGCTTGTCACCGGCGACCCGCTCGACGAGAAGACGCAGGTGGGGCCGCTGGTCTCGGAGGCCGCCGCCGAGCGGGTGGAGACCTGGGTCAAGGAGGCGGTCGCCGGTGGCGCCCGCGTCCTGGCCGGCGGCACCCGCGAGGGCGCCACGATCGCGCCCACGGTCCTGGCCGACGTCCCTGACGACGCGAAGGTGGTACGCGAGGAGGTCTTCGGACCCGTCATGATCCTGGAGCCGGTGGAGTCGATCGACGAGGCCTACGCCATGGTCAACGACTCCAAGTACGGCCTGCAGGCCGGCGTCTTCACCCGTTCGCTGGACTCCGCCTTCAGGGCCAACAGGGAGCTCGAGGTCGGCGGCGTCATCATCGGTGACGTGCCCTCCTACCGGGCGGACCAGATGCCCTACGGCGGCGTCAAGGACTCGGGCATCGGCCGCGAGGGCCTCCACTCGGCCATGGAGGACTACACCTACGAGAAGGTGATGGTCCTCACCGGCCTGTCGCTCTAGCGGGTCATCGCACTCTCCACAAGGCCATGTTCTGCCTGTGGAGAGTGCACAACGCTGGACACACCACTCAGCGCCGGCACGCTCGGGTTCTGGAGTCTGATCGACGCCAGGGGCGTGCGGTTCAGGCGTGCTCCGCGGTGGTGAACAGGGTCTTCGTGGAGTCGCCGAAGTAGGGGCCGTACATGGTGCGCTGGTCGTCGCTGTACTTGAAGCTGCTGACCGAGGTCATGGTGCCCTTGCCCGTGGCGGGGTCGAAGGCCGACAGCCAGGGGCCGCCGCTGGAGCCGGCGGTCATGTCGCAGCCAAGGCCCTGGTCGCGCGTCTGGCCGTAGGGGTCGTCGCGGACCCGGCCGGCGCAGTAGACCAGGTGCTCGCCGTCGTACGGCGGGTCGGCGGGGTAGCCGAAACCGTAGGTGTGGGAGCCGCGGGCGGCGTTGAAGCCGATCTCCTGGGCGCCCACCGCGTCCTGGACGTGCCTGCCCGACGAGGTGCCGAGCGCGACCATGCCGATGTCGTAGCTGTCGTCCGCCGAGCGGGACCAGGGGCCCGCGACGAACATGCGGCGGGCGGTGAACGAGCCGTAGGGCTGCTCGCCGCCCTGGCTGTAGCCGGGGACGAAGGTCCAGTTGTTGGCCCACTCGCCCGTGCCGTCCTTGACGCAGTGGCCCGCGGTGACGACGACGTCGCGGTTGGCGCTCCTGACCGTGCCCGCGGTGCAGACGAAGTCGACGCCGCCGAGCGTCAGGAAGACCCTGCCGGTGGTCCTGGACACCGCGCCGCCCGTGGCCCAGCGGGTGCCCCCCGTGCTGCTGGCGGGCCTGGCCGACTGGTGGCGCGGGGTGACGATGCGCGCCCTGCCGCCCGCGATCTCGGGAGCCGCGCCCAGCCCTGTCCTGCCGGTGAGCCCGGATGCCAGCCCGCCACCTTGACCGGTGAGTCCGGACGCCAGCCCGCCGCCCCGGCCCGTGAGCCCCGAAACCGGCCCGCCGCCCCGGCTGGACAGCAGGCCGCCGCCCTGGGTGACGATGCCGAGCAGGTCGATCGGCAGGGCCTGGGCCATCCGCTCCGGCGTCCAGTAGCTGAGCACGCGCCGCTGGTCCGCGCTGGTGCGGGCGGCCTCGTGCTCGACGACCTCGCTCCGCGGCTCGCGATGCGCCGCGGGGGACATGGCCGGGCGGATGATCTGCTGCTGGACGGGCGCCGCGCCGACGAGGGCCGGGCCCATCAGCCCCGCGAGGAGCGGGGCCGCGGCAAGCAGGGGGGTGCTCAGGGTCATGGACCCCGAGTGTGCACTACGAGATGTGTTCTTGTGACTACTTTCGGTAAATGGCTTCAGAGTGCGTTCGTGGCCTGCGCGCTCTGGTAGACCGCCTGCGCTTCTGTCCCGAAATATGGGCCGAACATCCAGTTCGGGGCGAAGTTGTATTTGAAGCTGTTAACGGAGTTCTGCGTGCCGAGCCCCGTCGATTCGTTGAAATTCTGGAACCACGGACCACCACTGGAACCACCGGTCATATTGCAGGTCAGACCGTGGTCCTTGGACATCAGGAAGTCGTCGAAGGTGCGTCCGGCGCAGTAGATGAGCTTCGACCCGTCGTACGGCGCGGCCGCGGGGTAGCCGAAGGCGTGCATCTGCACCCGGCGCCCCTGGTTGAACGCCACGCCCTGCCCGCCGACCGCGTCGGTCAGCGACTTGCCCTGCAGGGGCGCGACCACGGCGGCGGCCACGTCGAAGTTGATGTCCTCGCTGGAGTCCCACTGGGGGGTGGTGATCAGCTTGGTGGCCGCCCACGTCCCGTAGGGCCGCTGTCCCTGGTCGTATCCGGGGACGAACACCCAGTTGGTGTGGTAGTCGCCGCCCAGCTTCACGCAGTGCCCGGCGGTGAGCACGACGCTCTTGTTCGCGCTGGTCACGGCCGAGCCTGAGCAGGAGGCGTTGCGCCCCTGATAGGTGAAGAAGATGCGCCCGGTGGTCTTCACCACCGCGCCGCCGCCCGTCCACGCGGCGCCGCCGCTGTTGGCGGACTGCGGCTCCGGCTTCGGGTTGCCGCCGGGCGAGGTGGGCGGGGCCGTCCACGGGGTGCCGTCGGTCGGCTCGCCCGGGCCGCCCACGGCCATCCGCAGGTTCCGCTTGGGCTGCGGGGCGTCGAGCGGCTTGGCCGCCTCCATCTTCTGCGGGGTCCAGTACTGCAGGACTGCCTTCTGCTCGGACTTCGTGTCGGCGGCCGCCTCCGTGGCGGGCTTGGGCTCGGTGTGCGTGACCTGCGCCTGGGCCTGTGCGCTCGCGAGGGGGAGTAGGGCGCCCCCTGCGCTGAGTGTGAGGACGGAAAGCAGAGCGAGTCTGCGGTGCATTAGGTACCTCCCGAAACCGGATCTGAGGTTGGAAGGTAGCGGCACCAATATCCGGATTTCTCAAGATTTGCGCATACGGATATAGCGATATTCCGGCACAAATTCACTCAATTATCTGACGTCACATACGTGCGATCGGTTGGGGGCGCGTGTCTGGTCATGGCGCGTAGTGGGGACAATGGACGGGTGCACGCAGACTCCCTCCGCTCCGTCGTCGTCCTCGGCTCCACCGGCTCCATCGGCACCCAGGCCCTCGACGTCATCACCGCGAACCCCGACGGCTTCGAGGTCGTGGCCCTGGCCGCGGGAGGTGGCAAGGTCGACCTCCTGGCCAGGCAGGCGGCCCAGGTGGGAGCCCAGGCGGTGGCCGTCGCCGACGCGGCAGCCGTACCCGCACTGCGTGAAGCTCTCAGACAGCACGGAGCGCAGGCGCGCGTGCTCGCGGGGCCCGAGGGCGTGGCCGAGGTGGCCGCGATGCCGTGCGACCTGGTGCTCAACGGGATCACCGGGGCGCTCGGCCTGACCTCGACGCTGGTCGCGCTCGAGGCGGGGCGGGTGCTCGCGCTGGCCAACAAGGAGTCGCTGATCATCGGCGGGCCGCTGGTCAAGCGGCTGGCCAAGCCCGGGCAGATCCTGCCCGTCGACTCCGAGCACTCGGCGCTGCAGCAGTGCCTGTGGGCCGCGGGGCCCACCGGCCACGCCCCGGACGCGGTACGCAAGCTGATCATCACGGCCAGCGGCGGCCCGTTCCGCGGCAGGAAGCGGTCCGAGCTGGCGGACGTGACGCCGGAGATGGCACTGGCCCACCCCACGTGGAACATGGGGCCCGTCATCACGATCAACTCGGCCACACTGGTCAACAAGGGGCTGGAGGTCATCGAGGCGCACCTGCTGTTCGAGGTGGGCTTCGACCGGATCGAGGTGGTCGTGCACCCGCAGTCGATCATCCACTCCATGGTCGAGTACGTCGACGGGTCCACCATCGCGCAGGCCAGCCCGCCCGACATGCGGCTGCCGATCGCGCTGGCGCTGGGGCATCCGGGGCGCATCCCGGGCTGCGCCCAGCCCGTCGACTGGACCAAGGCGGGTACCTGGACCTTCGAGCCGCTCGACAACGAGGCCTTCCCGTCCGTGGCGCTGGCCCGGCACGTGGGCAGCGAGGGAGGCACCGCCCCTGCCGTGTACAACGCGGCCAACGAGGTGTGCGTGGACGCGTTCATGCGGCGGGAACTGCCGTTCCTGTCCATCGTCGACACCGTGGCCAAGGTCGTCGACGAGCACCAGGTCACCCCGGCAGGGTCGGTGGAGGAGGTGCTGGCCGCCGACGCGTGGGCACGAGCACGGGCGGGAGAGCTCGTGCGCGGTGCCTAGACTGGATTCCGTTATCGCCATACAGCAAGGGTTGAAATGTCTTCTGTAGCTCTCGGCATCCCGGCAGTCCGTCCCAAGCCTCTGGCCGAGCGCCGTCACTCGCGCCAGATCATGGTCGGTAGTGTGCCGGTGGGCGGTGACGCGCCCGTGTCCGTGCAGTCGATGACGACCACGGTGACCGCTGATGTGAACTCCACCCTGCAGCAGATCGCCGAGCTGACCGCCTCCGGTTGCCAGATCGTGCGGGTGGCCGTGCCGTCCCAGGACGACGCGGACGCGCTGCCCGTCATCGCGAAGAAGTCCCAGATCCCGGTCATCGCCGACATCCACTTCCAGCCCAAGTACGTGTTCGCCGCCATTGACGCCGGCTGCGCCGCCGTACGGGTCAATCCTGGAAACATCAAGAAATTTGACGACAAAGTAGGCGAAATCGCCAAGGCGGCGGCCGGCGCGGGCGTGCCCATCCGCATCGGCGTCAACGCCGGCTCTCTCGACCCCCGCCTGCTGCAGAAGTACGGCAAGGCCACCCCGGAGGCGCTGGTCGAGTCGGCGCTGTGGGAGTGCTCGCTCTTCGAGGAGCACGGCTTCCGCGACATCAAGATCTCGGTCAAGCACAACGACCCCGTCGTCATGATCAACGCCTACCGGCTGCTCGCCGAGAAGTGCGACTACCCGCTTCACCTGGGTGTCACCGAGGCGGGGCCGGCCTTCCAGGGCACCATCAAGTCCGCGGTGGCCTTCGGCGCGCTGCTCGCCGAGGGCATCGGCGACACCATCCGCGTCTCCCTGTCGGCCCCGCCGGTCGAGGAGGTCAAGGTCGGCACCCAGATCCTGGAGTCGCTCGGCCTGCGCGAGCGCGGCCTGGAGATCGTCTCCTGCCCGTCCTGCGGGCGCGCCCAGGTCGACGTCTACACCCTCGCCGACCGGGTGCACGCCGGGCTCGAAGGTATGAAGGTGCCGCTGCGTGTGGCCGTCATGGGCTGCGTCGTCAACGGGCCGGGCGAGGCGCGCGAGGCGGACCTCGGTGTGGCCTCGGGCAACGGCAAGGGGCAGATCTTCGTCAAGGGCGAGGTCATCAAGACGGTTCCCGAGTCCCAGATCGTCGAGACCCTGATCGAGGAGGCTCTGCGGCTCGCCGAGGAGATGGGCCTCGAGGAGGGCGACGACAGCCCCGAGGTCGTCGTCAGCTGACGCCGATCCCGCTGCAGGCGGCCCTTCTCCGGCCGTCTGCGGCGGCTCTTCTGCTTGTACGGCAGGTTCTGCTTGTACGGCAGGCTGCCACACCCCGGACGCTCCCGGTTTGGGCCTCCACCCACCCACGGCACGCCCACAGGCGCCGGGTCGGTGAGATGGGTACGGCGAAAGTCGGCGCCCTGTGCGGCGGGAAACCCGAGACCAGGGTGCCACGAGCACGAGACGGCGTAACGGCGGGCGACCACGCATCACCGGAGGAGCGTCTCCCTGGACAGGCGCCAGCCGGAGTATGGCGGGTGGCGGTGGCGGCGGCTTGCCGTACAAGCGAGAGGTATGACCAGCGCGGGCGATTACGTCGCGTAAGTGGGGGATTACAGGATGGTAAGCATTCGCTAATACGCTAGGTGATCGGTACGTCACTCAGGAGAGTATCTGCTCTGCCGTAGGAAGTATTGAGGAGAGCAGCCGGGTGAAGCGGTTCGTCGGGATTATTGCGGGATTGGCGATGCTGGCGGGCGGGACTGTGGGGGCCGACCAGGCGGCCGTCGCGCGGTCCATGCCCGGTGACCGGGTCGCCTGGGGGCCGTGCGGAGGGTCGCAGACGACGGTCGACCAGGCGCTGGGGCAGGTGGTGCGGCAGGATCCCGAGCCGGCCTCGCCGGGGGTGGAGTGCGCCACGATCAGCGTGCCGCTGGACTACCGGCAGCCGTGGGGGCAGTCGATCAAGCTGGCGCTCAACCGGATCAAGGGCAAGGTCTCCAGGGACGCCAACCATCTCGGCACCCTGCTGGTGAATCCGGGCGGGCCGGGCGCCTCGGGGCGAGATCTGGCCGAGTACGTGGCCGCGGCGCTGCCCGAGAAGGTGGCCGGGCGGTTCGACGTGGTCGGGTTCGACCCGCGCGGCGTCGGGGCCAGCGAGCCCGCGCTGCACTGCGTGGACCCCAACCGCTACTACGCCCCGCCCAGGCCCGACGCGGTGCCACACGGCGTGGCTGCCGAGCGGCGGCTCCTGTCGCGGGCCAAGGAGTACGCCGACAGCTGCGGCGACCTGTGGGCCTGGATGCTGCCCTACATGACCACCGAGAACTCCGCCAGGGACATGGACACCATCCGCGAGGCCCTGGGCGAGCCGCAGATCAGCTACCTGGGCTACTCCTACGGCACCTACCTGGGCGGCGTCTACGCCACGCTCTTCCCCGGGCACCTCAAGCGGCTGGTCCTCGACAGCACCGTCGACCCCCGCGGCGTCTGGTACGGCGACAACCTCGCCCAGGACCGCGCGTTCGATGATCGGCACAAGAAGTTCCTGGCCTGGACCGCCACGAACAACCGCGTCTACAAGCTGGGCCGCTCGCTCAAGCAGACCTCCTTCGCGTGGTACTCGATGCGTTCCCGGCTGGCCGGGCGCCCTGCAGGCGGGGTCGTCGGCCCGAGCGAGCTGGACGACATCTTCACCGTCGGCGGCTACACCGACACCATATGGCCGCAGCTGGCCCAGGCCTGGTCCGCCTACGTGCGCAAGGGCGACGTGAAGGGCCTGGTCGGCCTCTACAACCGGCAGGCCAAGCAGGGCCCGGAGGAGGAGAACAACTACGCCGTCTACCTGGGCGTGCAATGCCGCGACGCCGGCTGGCCGCGTGACTGGTCCACCTGGCACGCCGACATGACCAGGCTGAACCGGTCGGCGCCGTTCATGACCTGGCCGAACGCCTGGTACAACGCGCCGTGCGCGTTCTGGTCGGTCAGGGGCGGCACCCCCGTGTCGATCCACTCCTCGCCCCAGCTGCCGCCGATCCTCATGCTGCAGTCGGTGGGCGACGCGGCCACGCCGTACAGCGGAGCCGTGGACATGCGCTCGCGGTTTCCCGGCGCGCGCATGGTCGTGGACGGCGGCGGCAACCACGGCGTGTCGCTGGCGGGCAACACGTGCGTCGACCGCTACCTGGCCGACTACCTGAACGACGGCACCTTGCCCGCGGAAGGCGCGTCCTGTCCTGGGCTGCCGGCGCCCAAGCCGGCCCAGCACCTGGCCGGTGGCGGGCCGACCGGTCACGAAAGGCTCACCGAGCTCATCGGCTGAGGAGCTATTCGGGAGGCCTTCGCGTAGTCTGGCCGTGTGATGCTGCGTACATCGGCGTCGCGCGTGCTCGATGACAGCGATCGGGACGAGGTGCTCGCCCTTCTCGACACCGATCCGGTCGCCAACGTCTTCGTCGCCTCCCGGGTACGGACCGTCGGGCTCAACCCGGCGCGGCTGGGCGGTCAGATGTGGGGGTTCGGGCCGCGCGGCGGTCTCGTCTCGCTCTGTTATGCCGGGGCCAACCTGGTTCCGGTGAACGCCGGTCCTGAGGCCGTGGCCGCCTTCGCCGATCGGGCGCGCAAGCAGGGACGCCGTTGCTCGTCCATCGTCGGGCCCGCCGAGGCGGTCTCGCGCCTGTGGGAGCGGCTGGAGCCGCACTGGGGCAGGGCGCGGGCGATCCGCTGGGCGCAGCCGGTGATGGCCACCGCACAGAAGGCGCCCGTGCCGGCCGATCCGCTGGTGCGCCGGGTCCGGCCGGAGGAGTTCGAGACCTTGCTGCCCGCGTGCGTGGCGATGTTCACCGAGGAGGTCGGCGTCTCGCCCAACCTCGGTGACGGCGGCGCGCTCTACCGGACGCGGGTGGCCGAGCTGATCCGCATCGGCCGTTCGTACGCCCGCATCGACAACGGGCGAGTGGTGTTCAAGGCGGAGGTCGGCGCGGTCACGCCGCAGTGCTGCCAGATCCAGGGCGTCTGGGTGCACCCCGACCTGCGCGGCCACGGGTTCGCCGTGGCGGGGATGGCGGCGGTGGTCGAGGCGGCGCTGGCGTGCTTCGCTCCCGTCGTGTCGCTGTACGTCAACGACTTCAACCACTCCGCGCGGGCCGTCTACCGGAAGGTCGGGTTCCGCGAGGTGGACACCTTCATGTCCGTACTCTTCTAGACATGATCCTTGTTACTGGTGCGACGGGAAACGCGGGTGGGGCGCTGGTGCGGGCGCTCGCCGACGCGGGTGCGGACGTGCGGGCGCTGGTCAGGCGGGACGTGGATCTGCCTGCCGAGCTCGCGCATGGAGACCTGAACGATCCCGGGTCGGTGGCGGCCGCCCTGGGCGGGGTGCGTGGGGTGTTCCTGCTGGCCGGTTACGACCGGATGGCCGACACGCTGGCGGAGATCAGGGACGCCGGGGTTGAGCACGTGGTCCTGCTTTCCGCCGGCGCGGCGGAGGCGAGCGAGCTGGACAACCCGGTGTCGCGCTACCACGTCGAGTCCGAGGCGCTGGTGCGCGAGTCCGGGGTGCCGTGGACGATTCTGCGGCCGCGGACGTTCATGTCGAACACGTTCCAGTGGGCCGACCAGCTCAAGACCGGAAATATCGTGAGAGCGGCGTTTCCTGACGTGGCGGTGGCGACGGTGGATCCCGCCGACATCGGGGCCGTGGCCGCCCAGGCGTTCCTGGCCGACGGGCACGCGGGCCAGGTGTACCGGCTGACGGGGCCCGAGGCGCTGCGGCCCGCCGACCGGGTGGCGATCCTGGGCCGGGTGCTGGGCCGGGACCTGGTCTTCGACGGGTTCACCGACGAGGAGGCGCGGGCCGAGATGGAGGCCGCGATGCCGAAGCCGTACGTGGACGCCTTCTTCGGCTTCTTCGCCGAGGGCCACCTGGACGAGGCGACCGTGTATCCGACCGTCGAGAAGGTCACCGGCCGCGCGCCCGGTACGTTCGCGCAGTGGGCGGCGGCCAACGCCGCGGCGTTCTAGCTCTTCGGGCAGAACACCGCCTTGGCGGCCTGATTGACGGCTGTGTCAAGGGACCTGAGGTCCTTCACGGTCACCGTGGCCGACACGGCGAGCTGCTTACGGCCGTCGGCGGTGACGAAGGTGACCGCGTTGAAGCCGGGGGCGCCACCCGCCCAGGGCCGTATCGCGACCTTCCCGCCGCACAGGCCGCCACCAGGCGGAGGCTTGGGCATGCCCTCCGGCGGGTCGGTGAACACCCGCTGGAGGTCGGCGGGCAGCAGCCTGCCCTGGGCGAAGGCGCGGTGGAAGGCGCTGATGTCGCGGGCGGTGGAGATGACGCCGCCCGCCCCGCCGCCGTAGCTGGCGTTCTGGCGGTCCATGTCGCGCAGCTTGCCCTGCTCGTCGGGGAAGTAGCCGTGCCCATGTGGGCCCACGATCCCCTGCGGGGGCTTGACGGGCAGGTAGGTGAGGGTCATGCCGAGGGGTTCGAAGATCCGCTTGGCCAGCTCGGCGGACAGCGAGTGGCCGGTGACCTTTTCGATGATCATGCCGAGCAGGACGTAGTTGGTGTTGGAGTAGAAGAACTGCGTGCTCGTCCTCGGCAGGCTTCTTGACGCCTTCACCAGCTCGATCGGCGAGTAGTAGGTGGTGAAGTCGAACGGGTCGAACTTCCCTGTGGCGAAGAAGTCGGGGATGCCGGAGGTGAAGCGGATGAGCTGCCTGACGGTGATCTCGTCCGCCTTCTCCACCAGGTCCTGGTCGGCCACCACGGGCAGGACGTCGCTCAGCTTGTCGTCCAGGCCCAGCTTGCCCTCCTTGACCAGCTGCAGGATGACGGTCGCCGTCATCACCTTGGTCTGGGAGCCGACGCGGAAGCGGGAGCTCGACGGGATCCTGCCGCCCTTGCCGTCCAGCAGGCGGGAGCCCGCAGAAGCGTGGCCGACCCGCTTGCCGTCCTCATACAGCTCGGCGATCGCGCCGACCACGCCGTCCGCCTTGGCCAGGGAGTCCATGGCCTGCTGCACCGGATCGGGCTTGGCGGCCGCCTGGGCGGGGCTCCCGGTGACGGCCAGCGTCGCGAAGGCCAAGCCGGCGATCATGTGTCTCACCACAAGGGTCCTCTTCTCGAAGGAAGTGCTTCGAGGACCTTTGTAGGGAGGCGGGTGCTACAAATTCGTAAGCCGGACCAGCTTGTCGAAGAGCCGGTCGAGCTCCGCCTCCGGATCCTTGGTGAGGCCGGCGTGCACGGGCCCCGGCTGGACGATGGTGCTGCGGGGAGCCGTCAACCAGCGGAAGCGGCCGCCGAGCGGCTCTCCTGCCAGTGGTCCCGGGTTCTCCCCGCAGGCCAGCTCGTAGGCCTTGAGGGCCTGCCGTACCGCCTCGATGTCCACGGTCGGGTCGAGGGCGCGCAGGCGTGTCTCGTCGAGGCCCACGCGGGCGCACAGGTAGTCGCGCGGCTGGCAGTACAGCAGCACGCCCACGTTGATCAGCTCGCCGCGCTCAACCTGCGGGATCACGCGGATGGTGGCGTATTCGTAGACGTCCATGCTCAGCCCCGCCAGAACTCGCCCACGGACCCCGGCCCCTGCCTGGGCTTGGTCTCCTCGCTCCAGGTCAGCCACTCGCCGCCCGCCCGCTCGAGCAGGTGCTCCACGTAGGCCTCCCTCGGGTCGTCCATCAGCCACTCGTCCGGGACCAGGGCGGTGACCTCCTCCAGCACCTCGCGCGTGATCCGCGGAGCCAGCTCGGCGGCCGCCTGGTCGATCTCGGTCGCGAACGGCGCGAGCACGTGGTCGGTGGCGTCGAACTTGCGCAGCGGGTCGGCCGTCTTCCAGTTGTGGTGGAACCACAGCGCGGCGCCGTGGTCGATCAGCCAGACGTCGCCGTGCCACACCAGCAGGTTCGGGTTGCGCCAGCTGCGGTCGATGTTGTGGATCAGCCCGTCGAACCACAGCAGCCGCGAGGCGAACCCGGGATCGGGGTCCCACGTCAGGGGCTCGAATCCCACGGCGCCCGGCAGGAAGTCGACCGCCAGGTTCAGCCCTGTGCTGGCCTTCAGCAGTTCCTGGACCTCGTAGTCGGGCTCGCGCGCGCCGATCTGCGGGTCGAGGTCGATCAGCTTCAGCTCCGGCGTCAGGAAGCCCAGCCGCCTGGCCAGTTCCCCGGAGATGATCTCGGCCGCCAGCACGCGCCTGCCCTGCCCGGCCTCGCGGAACTTCACGACGTATGTACCGAGATCGTCCGCCTCGACCACGCCGGGCAACGACCCGCCCTCCCGCAACGGCGTCACATACCGAGTCGCCGCAATCCGTTCCAACACCCGGACAGAGTACTCGCTCCCTGTTTGATGTTGCTCGTACGGTTTTTGATGTTGCTCGTACGGCAGGCCGCCGCCAGCGCCACCCGCCGCACTCCGGCCGGCGTCTATCCAGGGAGACGCTCCTCCGGTGATACGGGGTTGCCCGCCGTTACGCCGTTTCGTGCTCGTGGCTTCGCGGTCTCGGGATTCTCGCCGCACAGGGCGCCGACTTTCGCCGTACCCCGTCTCGCCGACGCGGCGCCGCCTGTGGGGCTCGCGGTGGCCTGCCGTACAGGGGAAGTGTCGTTTCAGGAGAAGTCGGGGATGTGGTCGGTGGCCCAGGTGGCGAACGAGCGGGCGGGGTGGGTGGTGAGGGCCTCGACCGTGGGCGTGACGGGAGCTGGGGTGCCGACCAGGGCGGCGAGGCGGCGGATGCGGGCCTCGACGATGTCGGGCGGGCCCAGCGGGCGGAGGGCTTCGCGGTAGTCGTCCAGGGATTGGAGTTCCACGGTGATGGGGCGGCCGAGGGCGCGGGCGAGGATGTCGACCTGCCGGCGGAGCGTGATGGACTCCGGGCCCGTCAGCGTGTATCGGGCGCCGAGGTGGCCAGGTTCTGTGAGCACGTGGTGGGCCGCGTCGGCGATGTCCGCCTCGTGGATCAGCGCCGACTGCGACTCGGGGAACGGGTCCAGCACCACGCCTCTCTCCCGGATCGTGGCCGCCCACAACAGCCGGTTCGTGGCGAAACCACCCGGGCGCAGGAACGTCCACCCGATCCCCGACGCCGCCACGGCATCCTCCGCCCGGCCGTGCATGCTGGTGATGGCGTCCGCGGACGCTGAGTCGGCTCCTGCGGCCGACAGCAGCACCACGTGCTCGACGCCCGCCTGCTTCGCCTGCGCCAGAACGCCGTCGAGGCCCTGGGGCTCGGCATACAGGAACACCTTCGCGACACCGTCGAACGCCGAGCCCAGAGTCTCGGGCCGGCTCAGGTCGGCTTGGACCACTTCCACGCCTTCAGGAGCTTGTACGGCCTGCGGCACCCTGCCCGCGGCTCGCACCTTCTGCCCGGCGTCGACCAGCCCTCGGATGAGGCGCCGCGCCACGGCCCCGCGCGCCCCGGTAACCAGAATCGTCATACCCACCACCCTGACGGCGTGGCTCCCGAACCGGATAGGCACAGCCCGCCCTGGGACAGCCAGTACCACCCCACCTCGCCCGGGTGTCCGGCCTCCCGGATCGTGGCCACGATTCGGCTGGCGCTCGTGCGCGCTGCTGTCGCGGTGGGTAAGTCGCGTCCCCCGCACATGCCCGCCAAAGAAGCCGTCCCGTCGGGCTGTGATCGGTACCTCCGGCGGACTCCAGTGATATGCCACGGCCCGCGGTGGTGCAGCTCGCCGTACGTTTGCAGGCCCTGGTCGGAAGCGCGGTGACCCGGAGCGGTCCACCAGGGCACTGCGGTCGGGTGATCTGCCGTGGGTGGGGTGGTCTGTCAGGACGCTGGCGTGGGGTGGCCTGCCGCGGGCTTGGGTGGTGTGCCAGAGGCTGCGGTCGTGTGGTCTGCCGTGGCTGGGTGGTCTGTCAGGGTGCTGCCGTGGGTGGCTGGTGGGCTTGGGTGGTGTGGTGGGGCTCTTCGGGGGGTGGGTTGGCGTAGCGGTGATGATGGAGGGGTGAATAGAGGGGAATTGAGTGGGTTTCTCCGGAGTCGGCGGGAGCGGTTGCGGCCGGAGGACGTGGGGTTTCCGGCCGGGGCGCGGCGGCAGACTCCGGGGCTGCGGCGCGAGGAGGTGGCGCTGCTGGCGGGCATCTCGGTGGATTACTACATCCGGCTGGAGCAGGGGCGCGGGCCGCAACCGTCGGATCAGGTGCTCACCGCCCTCGGCGACGCGCTGCGGTTGACGGGGGACGAGCACGACTACCTGCGCCGCCTGGCCGGGCAGGCGCCGATCCATGTGGCCCAAGACGTACCCGAGAACGTGTTGCGGCTCCTGGAGCGGCTCGACCACGTCCCAGCCATGGTGATCGACGCGTGCTACGACGTGCTCGCCTGGAACCGGATGATGGTCGCCCTCATCGGCGACCTCTCGGCCGTGCCCGCCCATCGCCGCAACCGGCTCCGCCGGCTCTTCGACCCCGCCAACCGGTCCACGGCCAACCGGCTCGACCTGGCCCGCCGCTGCGTTGCCGACCTCCGCGCCAGCGGCCGCTACCCCCGGGACCCAGCGATCCGCCACCTCGTCGACTCCCTCGCGGAGGAGAGCCCGGAGTTCGCCACGCTCTGGGCGGAGCGGGAGATCGCGGTCCAGCACACGATCACCAAGCAGACGGTCCATCCGGTGGTGGGGCCACTCGAACTCGACTGCGAAATCCTCACGATCCCCGGCCACGACCACCGCCTCCTCCTCTACACCGCCGCCCCCGATACCCTCACCCACCAGGCCCTAACCCGCCTCCACACCACCACCTGACCACCTTCCCCGGCCCCCCGCGCCGACAGGACGGGCCACGGTGCGGCAGGGGTGGGCCACGGTGCGCCGTGGGGGCCTGCCGTACGGGGGAGGGGGTTAGGGGATGGGGTGGGTGAGGCGGGTGGTGAGGGTGGTGAGGATGTGTTCGATGACGCGGTTGTGGTTGCGGCGGATCATCAGGGGCCAGGCGATTTTGAGTGCGAACGGCGGGCGGCCGGTGATCTCGTGGCGGACCAGGGTGGCGGAGCCCTGGGGGGTGAGGGTGAAGCCGTGGGTGAGGGCGGGCGTGATCGTGAACCAGAGGCGGTGGCTGGGTTCCACGGCGCCGACCTGGTAGCGCTTGGAGCTGTGTTCGACGGGTGCGCCTGGGTGGAGGCCCTCCGGGAGGCGGAAGGAGCCGATGTCCTCGGGCCAGAGGTTCTCGATGTCGCAGAGGACGGGCCAGATCTCGTCGGGCGTGGCGGGGATGACGCGTTCGTGCATGTTGTAGAGCATGTCCTCGACCTCCATACGGCTGCGTATGGTCCGACTATACGCAGCCGTATGGCAAGCTGTCGGTGTGGGTCGGTTGAACGCGGATGACTGGGCGGAGGCGGCGCTGACGGCGCTGGCCGAGGGTGGGCTGGCGGCCGTGGCGGTGGAGCCGGTCGCGGCCCGGCTCGGGGTGTCGAAGGGCAGCTTCTACTGGCACTTCGGCAATCGGCAGGACCTCGTGCTGGCCGCGCTCGCCAGGTGGGAGGCGCACACCGATGCGGTGATCGCGTCGCTGGCCAGGATCGGCGACCCGGAGGAGCGGATCAGGCGGCTCATGGAGATGGCCTTCGGTGACGGGCGCGACGCGGCGGTGTCGTTCCGGCTCATCAGCGAGGCCGACGATCCCGTGGTCGCGGACGTTGCCCGTCGGGTCACGGGCAAGCGGCTCGACGTCATGCAGGCGATCCTGCAGGAGCTAGGGCAGCCCGCCGACCAGGCCAGAGACCGCGTCGTCGCCGGCTACGGCAGCTACCTGGGCATCGCCGTCCTCTGCCGCATCGGCGTCATCGACTCCGCCCCCGAGGACATGGTCACCCAGGCCCTCACCGAACTGGGCATCCTCCGCTAGCCGTACCTCGCCACATTGAGGGGTGTACGGCAGGCCGCGCAAAGGCGTGGTGAGGGTGCGCGGCACGCCGTACAACAGCGTGTCGAGGGTGCCGCATGTCGTGCAGAAGCGTGGTCAGGGTGCGTGGTGCGACGTATAAGAGCGTGGCGGGGGAGGGAGCGGGTTAGAGCTTGGCGATGACGTCTTCGGCGAAGCGTTCCATTGTGGTGAGCTTGAGGGTGAGGGAGTCGTTGGCCGCCTTCTCCTCGGGCGTCGCGAGCCACCACGGCGCCGCCATCGTCCCCGTGACGCCCTTGGCGGCGAAGCGGCGGTAGGTGTCCGCGTCCGGCATGACGGCCAGCGGCGCGATGATCTCGAACCCGTCCGGCAGGCCGTATCCGCGCAGCTCCGCCAGGACGGCGTCCAGCTCCGGTTCGGTGTAGATGCGGTTGCCGATCCACCCGTCGCCGAGCCTGGCCGCCCGGCGCAGCGCGGCCGAGCTGTCACCGCCCACGTAGACGGGGACGGGCCGCGACGGTGCGGGGGAGATGGACAGAGGCGGCAAAGAGGGAAGCGACACCACGGACCCCGACCAGAGCGACCGCAGCTGGGGAATCATCGCGTCCAGGCGCTTGCCGCGCGTGTGGAAGTCCTGCCCGGTGCCGACGAACTCCTCCTCGCACCACCCCACCCCGACCCCGAACGTCACCCGGTCCCCGGACAGCACCGCGGCGGTGGAGACCTGCTTGGCCACCGTGAAGAGGTCACGGGCCGGGGCGATGTAGACGTTCGGGGCGAAGCGCAGCGTGGTCGTGACGGCGGACATCGCCCCGATCGTGACCCACACGTCCGGCCAGTGCGTGGAGGCGTCCCAGCGCGGCTTGCCGGACTTCGAGTACGGGTACGGCGTCCGGAAGTCGGCGTAGAAGAGGTGGTCGGAAAGCGTGAGCGTGTCGAAGCCGCAGCGCTCGGCCGCACGGGCCAGTTCGAGGAACTCGCCCGTGTCGGTGAACGAGGCGCCCAGCCAGAACTTCACGACGCGAACTCGGGGATGACTTTGGTGGCGAACAGCTCGAGGTTGCGCTTGACCGTGTCGAGCGGCAGGACCCCCTGCTGTCCCTGCATGTACAGGCCGAACCACTCCAGATCGGGCATCCGGTCGAGCATGCGCTGGATGCCGCGCTTGACGTCGTCGGGAGTGCCGAACAGGGCCATCTCGACGTCGTTCATGCGCTTGGCGTCGCCCTTCTCGGGGGAGATCGGCTTGTGCTTCTCGTCCTCCTTCTTGCGCAGCACCTCCAGGTAGCCGAACGGACCGAAGAACGCGGCGAAGTCCTTGGGGATGCTGCGGCCGAAGGTGTTGATCGCCTCCTCGGTCGTGTCCGCGATGCCGACGATCTTGAGGATCCCGGTGTGCTCACCCAGCTTGTAGTTCCGCCCCTGCCTGGCCGACTCCTCCTGGTAGAGCTTGGCCTTGGCGGCGTGGTCGTCGGGGTTGGGGGTGAACATCCACGGCAGGATGTCCTCCTGGGCGGCTCTGATGACCGACCGGTCGGAGATCGTGAAGGGCTGCCAGAGCTCGGGGTAGGGGTTCTGGTAGGGCCTGGGGCAGACGGAAACCGCCTGAACCACGCCATCCTCCGAAATTTCGCCAGGAGCCCCGAAATTTCGGGTCCACTCCACCGCCGGCCAGCCCTCGATGCCTGAATACGGGTAGGGCACCTCGTAATCCAGCACGTCGGATTTGTAGCGAAGAGTCTCCGAGGTCCACGCCAGCTTCATGATCTTCAGGACCTCGCCGAAGACATCGAAGTTGCGCGTGTCCGAGGCCGACCCGTCCGAGCGCGCCGCCGCCGCGTGCCAGCGCTGCCCGAGCACGTTCATCCACCGGTTCTGGTACCCGCGCGCCACCCCCAGCCGCAGCCGCCCCTTGCAGAACTGGTCGAGCAGCGCCACGTCCTCGGCCGCTCTGATCGGGTCCCAGGCGGGCAGCACCATCCCGAGCGGGGCGAGCAGGATCCGCTCGGTCCGCGCCGCGAGGTCCGTGAGCACCATCAGCGGGTTGACCGAGAACTCCATCCCCTCGGAGTGGAAGTGGTGCTCGGTCATCATCAGCGCGTCGAAGCCGAGCTGGTCGGCGTGGACCGCGATCTCCCGCACCTCGTGCAGCAGCTTCTGGTACGACTCCGTGTCCCTGCCGATCGGCCGCTTGGCCTTGGCGTTCTCCTCGGCCGCGTATCCGGAACCGGGAATCTGCGGATTCAGGAAGATGGAAAACTTCACAGATGCCTCCTCTGTCCGGCAAGCTACTAGAGAAATCTTAGCCGAGCAATCGCTTGGTTGACATGGAGGAGTACGGCATGCGGCTCGGGATCACGATGTTCGCCACGGACCTGTCGATGCCCGTCCACGACCTGGCCAGGGCCGCCGAGGAGCGCGGGTTCTCCTCGATCTACCTGCCCGAGCACACGCACATCCCGGTTTCGCGGCGTACGGCTCCCGCCACCGGCGACGACGTGCTGCCCGAGCAGTACCAGCGCACGCTCGACCCGCTGGTCGCGCTGGCGGCAGCCGTACCCGTCACCTCGACGATCACGCTGGGCACCGGCATCCTGCTGGCCGCCCAGCGCGAGCCGATCGTGACGGCCAAGGCCATCGCCACCCTCGACCACATCTCCGGCGGCCGGATCGCGGTGGGCATCGGCTTCGGCTGGAACGTCGAGGAGATCGAGAACCACGGCGTCGGCTACGGCTCCCGCCGCGACGTGGCCCGCAGGAACGTGCTGGCCATGCGGGCCCTGTGGACGCAGGAGGAGGCGTCGTTCGAGGGGTTCGAGCCGTCCTGGTCATGGCCGAAGCCGCGGTCGGGCCCGCCGGTCTACCTGGGCGGCGCGGCGGGGCCGAAGCTGTTCGCGCACGTCGCCGAGTACTGCGACGGCTGGATCCCGATCGGCGGCAAGGGCATCAGAGCCGCGCTGCCGGCCCTGCGGGAGGCATGCGAGAAGGCGGAACGGCCGATGGCCCGGGTGATCCCGTTCGGCTCGCGGCCCACACCCGGCAAGCTGGAGTACTACGCGAGCCTCGGCATCGAGGAGGTGGTGGCCACCCTGCCGAGCGGTCCCGCCGACACAGTCCTGCCGATGCTTGATCAATACGCAAGCCTCCTATGATGGCGGGTTATGTCATCACTGCGTCCTGATGATCCGCGACAGCTGGGTGACTACCGCCTGACCGAACGGCTCGGCCAGGGCGGCCAGGGCGTGGTGTTCCTCGGGCATACGCCGCAGGGGGCGCAGGTGGCCGTCAAGCTCCTGCACGCGAGCATGTCGGCGGATCCCGAGGTGAGACGCCGTTTCATGGGCGAGGTCGAAGCGGTGCGCAGGGTGGCGCCGTTCTGCACGGCCCAGGTGCTCGACGCCTCGCTGGACGGCGACCGGCCCTACCTGGTCAGCGAGTACGTCGACGGCATCTCGTTGCGCGAGCACGTGATCGCCAAGGGCCCGCGGTTGGGCGGCTCGCTGGACCGCCTGGCCATCGGCACCGCCACCGCGCTCGGCGCCATCCACCGGGCCGGGGTGATCCACCGCGACTTCAAACCCGGGAACGTGCTGCTCAGCCTGGACGGACCGCGCGTCATCGACTTCGGCGTCTCGCGGCTGATGGACACGGTCGCCAGCACCAACAAGATCCCGGTCGGCACGCCCGCCTACCTGTCGCCCGAGCGTATCAAGGGCGAGCCGTCAGGCCCGCCCGCCGACCTGTTCGCCTGGGCGCTCACCGTCGCCTTCACCGCCACCGGCCGCCACGCCTACTCCGCCGAGACCTACCAGGAGGTCCTGGCCAGGATCCTGTACGGCAAGCCCGACCTGGGCCGCCTGAGCGGGCCGCTGCGCGAGATCGTGGACGCCTGCCTGGCCCAGGACCCGGCAGACCGCCCCGACGCCGAGCAGGTCCTCGGCCTTCTCCTGGACTCCCCGGCCGGGGACGTCCTGTCCTCCGGCGCCCGCGCCGCCCACGGCGACCCGACCCCGGGCACGGCAGAATCGACGACGGTGCCGCATGAAGCCGGACAGCACACCACGGCTCCCGACGCCGGGACGGGCACGAAGCCGGACGGGGTGGCCGCCGCGGAGCAGCTTGCCGGGGTGGGCAGGAAACGCAGGATCAGGCCGTGGCAGCTCGCGGTCGCCGCCGTCGGGCTGGCCATGGGGATCGGCGGGTTCGTGTTCTGGCTGCGCGGCGAGCAGAGCACGGGCCTCACGGGCACCTGGACGGGGTCGGCCGAGCATTCCACGGCGCACCGCGTGTTCCCCCTCGAGATCCAGATGAAGCAGGAGGGGGATTCGGTCATGCGCTGGGGAGCCGACCTCCACTGCCAGGGGCGGCTGCGCCGTACGGGGTCCGCGCTCGTCTACACGCTCGATCAGGTCAACGGTGACCAGTGCTACCCGGGGACCGTGCGCGTGCTCCCGGCGGCCGATGCGCACCAGGCGGTCATCAAGGTGACCCGCCAAGGTGAGAAGGATGTCACCTACTCGGGCACGGTCTCACGCCCTTCCTGACCTGGTGTGTCACGGTCCGGTGGCATTGTCCTGGGCGCCGTTGACTCTCCGCCATCCACTGCTTTCAGTGGATATGCAAGGGAGTGGCGGCGAGGGGAGGCCCCGTGCCAAACGCGCAGCCGCTCAAAACGGGGGACCCACAGCGACTGGGAGACTACGAACTGTCCGGGCGCCTGGGCGAGGGCGGCCAGGGCGTGGTGTTCCTCGGGATGAGGGGCGGAGAAAGCTACGCGGTCAAGCTACTGCACGGCCCCGTGGGGGACGAGCAGGCGGCGTTCCTGCGGGAGGTGGACCTGGCCAAGCACGTGGCCAGGTTCTGTACGGCGCAGGTGATAGACGCCGGGTTCGAGGACGGCCTGCCGTACATCGTGAGCGAGTACGTGGACGGGCCGTCGCTGCACAGGGAGGTCGCGCTGACCGGGCCGCGGCGCGGTGGCGCGCTCGAGCGGCTGGCGGTCGGCACAGCGACCGCGCTGGCGGCGATCCACCGGGCCGGGATCGTGCACAGGGACTTCAAGCCGCAGAACGTGCTGCTCGGGTCCGACGGGCCGCGGGTGATCGACTTCGGGCTGGCCAGAGCGCTGGACGCGGCGGCCACGGTCAGCGGGCGGGGAGTCGGCACCCCCGCCTACATGGCGCCCGAGCAGATCACCGCCTCGGCGGTGACAGGGGCGGTGGACGTGTTCGCCTGGGGCGCCACGATGTGCTTCGCGGCCAACGCCTCGGCGCCCTTCGGGCAGGACTCGGTGGCGCCGGTGCTGCACCGCATCCTGACGGCGTCGCCCGAGCTGGGGCTGCTCGACGGGCAGCTGCGCGAACTGGTCGAGGCGTGCCTGGAGAAGGATTCGCGCAACCGGCCGACCAGCAGGGACCTGCTGCTGGCGCTCCTGGGGGGCGCGGATGGCGTGCCGGCGGAGGTGCTGCGCTCACCTCCGCCGCACATCCTGCGCGTGGACCCGGTGCCCCTGGCGGAACCGGAGGCCACCGGGGAGGCGTCGGCCGCCTACCACCTGGCAGGATCCGTGGCCGCGGCGTCCCGCGAACGGGTGGCGGCCTCCCACGCAGTGCCCGCCCCGCGCAAGTCGGATGACCACGACGAGGACGATCACGGTGACCGCGGTTCAGGAAGCGGCGGTGGCTGGTGGCGGGGCGCGGAATCCCGTTCGGGCGAGGAGCCGCGCAAGGTGGGAAGCGCGGCGAACCGGGCGGGCCTGGCCGTCTCCGGCGCGCTACTGATCAGCGCGGCGGTGCTGGCCACGGTCCTGGTGCCGGCGCTCAAACAGGGCTCGCCCCCGCCTCAGGTGGCCATCCGGACGACCGTGACCACCTCGGCGGTCCAGGCCGTGGACCCGACCATCCCGCCGACGACGGCCCAGCCCAGGACGCAGGAGGAAGACCGCCCACGTCAGAACAGTCCCAGCGGCCCGCCGCCCGTGGTGGCCGCGGGGGTGGCGGTGCCGGGCGTCACCGGGCTGGATCGTTCCGAAGCGGTCAAGGCGCTCAAACGCGCCGGGTTCGCGGTCGGGACCATCACCCAGATCGACTCCGCGGAGAAGATCGGCCAGGTGCTGGGCAGCCAGCCGCCCGCGGGGACGTCCGCGGCCCGCGGCAGCACGGTCAGCATGCAGGTCTCGGCCGGGCTCGAGGTGCCGTCGGTGACCGGGATGCGGCGCAAGGCGGCAGAGGCCGCGCTGGTCAGCGCCGGGCTGGCGGCCGGTGACGTCACCCGGCAGTGCTCGCCGCAGCCCGACGGCCAGGTGCTGGCCACCAGCCCCGGCGCGGGCGCCAGGGTGCGGGGCGGCACCAAGGTGGCTCTCGTGGTCGCCCGCAACGGCCTGCGGGTGCCCGGCGTGGTCGGCCTGTCGCGGACGGCGGCCCAGGCGAACCTGCGCGCCGCCGGGTTGGGCGTGACGCTCAAGGCCCAGGTCGTCGACAACCAGTCGGACGTCGACCAGGTCCTCGCCCAGAGCGTGGCCCCGGGCGGCTGCGGCAACCCCGGTCAGAACGTCGTGATCACCGTGGGCGTGGAAGGCCAGACAGGCCCGGACCCGGGTGAATCACCCACGGACACCCCGAGCCCGCCTGTCGACCTCCCTACTTGAGCGCGCCCGCGGTGAGCCCGGCCACGATCCTGCGCTGGAAGAACAGGACGAGGAGCACCAGCGGCACCGTGACCAGCACCCCGGCGGCCATCTGGCTGCCGAACGGGGTGTCGAACTTGGCCGCCCCGGTGAACTGCGCGATCCGCACCGTGGCTGTCTGACGGGACTCGTCGTTGACCATGGTCACCGCGATGATGAACTCGTTCCAGGTCGCGATGAAGGCCAGGATCGCCGTGGTGAACACCCCCGGCGCCGCCATCGGCAGCATCACCCGGCGGAAGGCGGCCAACGCCGTACAGCCGTCGATCATCGCGGCCTGCTCCAGCTCGAAGGGCAGCTGGCGGAAGAACGTGGTCAGGTTCCACACCGTCAGCGGCAGCGCGAACGACATGGACGGCACGATCATCGCCTGGTAGGAGTTGATCCACCCGATCGCTGTGAACAGCTTCAGCAGCGGCACGATCAGCAGCGCGCCGGGGAACATGGACACCGCGATGATCAGCGCGAGCACCAGGTTCTTGCCGGGGAAGTCCAGCCGCGCCAGCGCGTAGGCGGCCGCCGTGCCGATCACGAGCGTGACCAGCGTCGTCACGCCCGCCACGATCAGGCTGTTGCCGAGCGCCCTGCCGAAGCCCATGTCCGTGCCGAGCACGGCCTGGTAGTTCTCCAGCGACCACGGGCTCGGCAGCGGCGCCTTGTCGTAGATGTCCGCCGTGCGGCGGAAGCTCGACACCACCATCCAGTAGAACGGCACCAGGCAGTACAGCGCCATGCCGATCATCCCTGCTCTACGCATCTGTCCTCCGCCCGGCGCGCACGTCGGCGAGCAGGTCCGCGCCGAGCAGCTTGACGAACACGAACGCGATCAGCGCGATGTAGACGAACAGCGCCGTCCCGTACGCCGAGGCGGGGCCGTAGTGCACCCTGGTCGCCTCGTCCCAGATCAGCCCCGACAGCGTCTCGACCGCGTGCTTGCGCGGCCCGACCAGCACGTACGGCAGGTCGAACACGCGCAGCGCGTCCATCAGCCGGAACAGCACCGCCACCAGCAGCGCGGGCTTGACCAGCGGCAGCGTGATCCGCCAGAACCGCTGCCCGGCCGTGGCGCCGTCCACCCGCGCGGCCTCGTACACCTCGTGCGGGATGATCTGCAGCCCGGCCAGCACGAGGAGCCCGACGAACGGCGCCGTCTTCCACACGTCCGCGATGACCACGGCGAGCTTGGCGTAGACGCCCTCGGCCGTCCACAGGATCTGCGTGTGCAGGATCGCGTTGGCCACGCCGTCGGCCTGGAAGATCCACTTCCACATGAGCCCCGACACGGCCGTCGGCACCGCCCACGGGATCAGGATGCTCGCCCGCAGGAACGCCCTGCCGCGGAAGGCGTGGTTCATCACCAGCGCCATCGCCACGCCCAGCACCACCTCGAGCGCGACGGTCACCACGGTGAACAGCGTGGTGTTGAGCGCCGCGTTGGCGAAACGCTCGCCCACCACGCCCGCGTAGTTCGCCAGCCCGGCGAACTGCTCGCCCTCCACCACGAAACCGTCGGCATCCAGCGTCTGCCCGCTGGTGTACAGCGACTCCCGCGCCGCCGCCACCAGCGGATAGAACACCACCAACGCCAGCACGACCACCGTCGGCGACAACATGGCCGCCGCCAGCAGTGACTCTCCGCGCCGCCTCGCCCTGACGCGCCTGCCCCGCCGCGCCGCCATGGCCGCCGTGATCACGACAGGTTCCAGGAGGTACGGCGAGCCGCCCCACCGCCACCCGCCGCACGGGGCCGGGCTCTGTCCAGGGAGACGCCACGGCTAGCAGGACGGGGCTGATCGCCGTTACGACTCCGTCCTGGGCCTTCTAGGTGGTTCATCACTTGAGCAGGGGGCTGAGGGTGGACTGGAGTTCGGTGAGCGCCTGGTCGACGGGCTTGGCGCCCGAGACGATGGCGTAGGCCGACTCCTGGATGGCGGCGGTCACGTCGCCGTACTTCACGACCTTGGGGCGCGGCTTGGCGGCCAGGATGCCCGCCTTGAGCGCCGGAAGATACGGATATTTCTTGATCAGGGCCGGATCGTCATACAGCGCGGCCCGCGCCAGGGGCATGGAGCTGACCTCGGCGAAGGCCTTCTCCTGTTCCGCGGAGGTCATGAACGCGACGAAGTCCGCGGCGCTCCGCTTGTGCTTGGAGAACGCCGAGACCGCCAGGTTGTTGCCGCCGAGCGTGCCCGCGCCAGGCCCGTCGAGCCCGGGGATGGGCGCCACGTCGAACTTGCCGACCACTTTGCTGGAGCCGTCGGTCTTCTGCGCGGCCTCGTAGCCGTAGGCCCAGTTGCGGTAGAAGAGCAGCTTGCCCTCCTGGAAGGCGACCCGCCCCTCTTCCTCCTTGTAGGTGATCGCCTCCTTGGGGATCATGCCGCTCCTGAATCCGTCGGCCAGGAACTGCGCGGCCTTCTTGGCGGCGTCGGAGTTGAGCTGCGGCTGCCCGGAGGCGTCGATCAGCTCGCCGCCCGCTGAGTTGATCGCCTCGGAGAAGTTGACGGTCAGGCCCTCGTACTTGTCGAACTGGCCGCTGTAGCAGCTCATGCCCTTCTGCTTGGGCAGCACCTTGTTGCAGATCTGCTTCATCTCCGCCCACGTCTTGGGCGGCTGTTTGACCAGGTCGGTGCGGTAGTAGAGGAGGCCAGTGCCGGTGAACAGCGGCATCGCGTAGAGCTTGTCGCGGTACTTGCCGGTGTCGACGGTGGTGGGCAGGAAGTCCGCGGTGTCCAGCGGGAGCTCGTCCACCCAGCGGTTGGCGGCGAACTCGCTGGTCCACACGGCGTCGATGAGGATCACGTCGCCGGCGTCCGACTTGGTCTGCGCGTTCTGGATGAGCTTGCGGCGCTGCTCGTCGGCGCTCTCGGGGAGCAGGCTGACCGTGACCTTCTCGCTGGGGTGCGAGGCGTTCCAGGCGTCGACGATCTTCTGGGTGGCCTCCGCCTCGAACTTGCCGCTGATGAACGTCAGCGGTCCGCGCCCGCCGTCGGCCTGCGGCTGAGCCTTTTCAGCGGTGGCTCCGCAGGCGGTCAGCGCGACGGCGAGCGCCAGCAGCGCGCCGGTCTTTCCGAGGTGTTTCATCGGGGGGTTCCTTCCAGCGGGACGGTCATGCCGGTCAGCCGGGACTGCTCGGCGGCGAAGGCGATCAGGTGGCTGTGCAGGCTCTCGCTCGGCGAGGACAGCACGCGGGAGCGGTCGCCGGTGGCGATCGCCTCCAGGAACGCGCCGACGAGCCCCCCGTCGCCGCCGCCGTGCCCGCCCGCCGCCGTGGCGTCCCCCGTCGGGCGGGTGTCGATGGTCTCGATCTCCCCGGTCACGAAGTCGGTGACGGTCAGGCGGTCGCCGTCGCCCTCGATCGAGCCGTGGGTGCCGAAGACGCGGGTCTGCCGGTGCATGGACGGGGTGAACGCGGTCATCGTGAACGACGCGGTGGCGCCGCCTTCGAACTCCAGGTTCACCACCTGGTGGTCGACCACGTCGTTGTCGCAGGCGTAGACGCACCTGCCGTACGGGCCGGTGGCCAGCGCGCGGCGGACGCCCTCCTCCGACAGGTCTTCGGTGATCACCGACAGCGGCCAGATGTCCCGCCCCGCCAGCGGCAGGTACAGGCGCGGCGCCGAGTACGGGCACGTCGCCTCCACGGCGCACTCCAGGCATCGATCCGAGGCTCCGGAAGGCCGGTTGGTCGCGGTGAAGTGCTTGAGCCCGCCGAAGGAGGAGACCCGCGTCACCGGCCTGCCGGTCAGGTGGACCAGCCAGTCCAGGTCGTGGCAGGACTTGGCGAGCAGCATGAACGTCGACTCGTCGGCCCTGCGCCAGTTGCCGCGCACGTAGGAGTGGGCCTGGTGCCACCAGCCCACCGGCTCCAGGTGCTGGACGCTGACGATCTCGCCCACCCGGCCCTCGTCGATCAGCGCTCTGAGCGCCTTGGTGTAGGGCGTGTACCGCAGCACGTGGCAGACCGCGAACACCGAGCCGGACCGCTCGGCCGCGGCCACGATCCGGCGGCAGTCCTCCTCGGTCACGGCCATCGGCTTCTCCAGCAGGATGTGGTAGCCCAGCTCGGCGAAGCGTTCGGCGGGCTCCACATGGTCGCGGTCGAGCGTGGCGATGATCACTGCGTCGGCCTGCCGGGGGAGCGCGGCCAGCGCGCGCCAGTCGGCGTACCTGGCCGCCTCGGGGAAGCGGGTCCGGCGCATCTCCAGCGGGTCGGCCACCGCCACCACCTGGGCACCACCGTGCTCGACGGCGTGCCGGGCATAGGCGGTCCCCCGCGAACCGGCGCCGACGACGGCCAGAGTGACCATGCAAAGCCTCCACATATGTAACCAATTCACGTATGTCGGCCGATGCTAGGATCCAGGCAGATAGGCGTCAATAGGGGAGTTATGAAAGTAGGTCGGGTAAGTGACTGACGCCTCGCTGCTGCGCCGCGTGAACACCCGGGCCACGCTCGGGGCGCTGCGTGGCGAGGGGGTGGCCACGGTGACCCAGCTGGGCAGGATCACCGGGCTGTCGCGGCAGACCGTCGAGGCGGTGCTCGACGAGCTGGGCGAGCGCGGCTGGGTCAGGGAGGTGCCGCCGGACGAGGGCGTGATGGGGCGTCCCGCGCGCCGGTTCGGGTTCAGGGCCGATGCGGGCCACGTGCTCGGCGTCGACGTGGGCGCCAACAAGATCCTCGTCGCGCTGGCCGACCTGAACGGCGAGGTCATCGCCTGGGAGCGCACGGCGGTCTCCGAGGGCGCCGAGGCGGCCGAGCGGCTGGAGGTGGCCCGCCGTACGGCCTGGGCCTGCGTGGACGGGGCGGGGGTGTCGCGCACGAGCGTATGGGCGGTGTGCGTGGGCACGTCCGGCATCGTGGACAGGTCGGGGCGGGTGACGCTGTCGCTCGTGCTGCCCGGGTGGACGGGCGTGGACCTGGCCGGGTTGGCGGGCCGGTGGTTCGACTGCACGGGGCTGGCCGCCAACGACGCCAACCTGGCCGCGCTGGCCGAGCACTGGCAGGGCAGCGCCCAGCACGCCTCCGACGTGGTCTACGTGCTGGTCGGGCACCGCGCGGGCGCCGGGATCCTGATCGGCGGGCGGCTGCACGCCGGCCGCACGGGCGCGGCGGGCGAGATCGGCGCGCTGCGGCAGGTGGGCTGGGAGCTCGCCGCGGCCGAGCTGGTCAGCGAGCGTCCCGCCACCGAGATCTTCGCCGACGCCCGGGCGGGCGAGCCGGAGGCCCTGGCCGCCGTCGACCGCTTCGCCGAGAACCTGGCGATCGGCGCGTCGGCGCTGGTGCTGGCCATCGACCCCGACCTGCTGGTGATCGGCGGCGGCTACTCCCAGGCGGGCGATGTGCTGCTGGGTCCGCTGCGCCGCCACCTCACGGACCTGTGCCTGAGCGCCCCGGCCGTGGTCATGTCCACCTTCGGCGACAAGAGCGTCGCCCTCGGAGGGGTACGGCTGGCGCTGGACCACGTCGAGCGCGAGGTGCTCGACCTCTAGGCGGGAGCCAGCGCGAGCGCGACGTTGTGCCCGCCGAAGCCGAAGGCGTTGACCAGCGTCGGGGCGGGCCGCCAGGTGCGCGGGCCGCCGGTGACCACGTCGA
This sequence comes from Nonomuraea sp. NPDC050536, assembly GCF_044457685.1. Taxonomy (NCBI): domain Bacteria; kingdom Bacillati; phylum Actinomycetota; class Actinomycetes; order Streptosporangiales; family Streptosporangiaceae; genus Nonomuraea; species Nonomuraea sp. NPDC050536. Next base: position 229,707 of record NZ_JBITHD010000014.1, on the reverse strand, counting down.
GCTTGACCGCTGGGTCGAGCCGGTCGAGGTTGCGCGTGGCCGGGATGAGGCCGTCGCGCATCGCCAGGGCCGCCACCACGGTGGCCAGCGCACCCGAGGCGCCGCACAGGTGGCCGGTGGCCGACTTGATCGCGGTGACCGGCGCGTGAGAGCCGACGGCCTCGGCGATCGCGGCCGCCTCGATGGGGTCGCCGCCGGGAGTCGAGGTGGCGTGCGCCTGGACGTGGCCGATCTCGTGCCCGGACAGGCCCGCCGTACGCAGGGCCTGCTCGATGGCGCGGCGCTGGCCGTCCTGGTCGGAGGCCGTGATGTGGCGCGCGTTGGCGGTGATGCCCGCGCCCGCCAGGCGGGCCAGGACCCGCGCGCCCCTGGCCGCGGCGTGCTCGGCCCGCTCGAGCACCAGCACCGCGGCCCCCTCGGCGAACACGAAGCCGTCGCGGTCGGCGTCGAAGGGGCGGCTGGCCCGCTCGGGCTCGTCGTTGCGCCGCGACAGCGCCTGGGCCTGGGCGAAGGCGGCCATGGTCAGCGGATGCAGGCAGGCTTCGGCGCCGCCCGCCACGACCACGTCGGCCCTGCCGTACCTGATGAGGTCCAGGCCAGCGGCGATCGCCTCGGAGCCGGCCGCGCAGGCGCTGACCGGGGCGTGCGCGGCGGCCCGTGCGTCGAGCTCGATGCTGACCCAGGCGGCGGGCCCGTTGGGCATCAGCATGGGCAGCGTGTGCGGCGAGACGCGGCGCACCCCGGCGCGCTCGAGCACGTCGTCCTGCTCCAGCATGGTGACCGCGCCGCCGGTGCCGGTGCCGATGGCCACGGCCAGCCGTTCCGGGTCGGCCTGCGGGCTGCCGGCGTCCGCCCAGGCCTCGCGGGCGGCCAGGATCGCGACCTGCTCGCAGCGGTCGAGCCGCCTGGCCATGGGGCGGCCGAGCAGCTCGGCCGGATCGGCGGTGAGGCGGCCCGCGATGCGCGAGGGCATGGCCGCGGCCCAGTCCTCCTCCAGGGCGACCACGCCCGAACGTCCTGCCAGCAACCCCGCCCAGGTGGTGGCGGCGTCGTGGCCCAGCGGGGTCATCGCGCCGACACCGGTGATCACAACGTCGGTCATGCCTTCCACGCTGCCAGCTCGCGGCCTCACAGCAGGGGGTGGCGATCCGCCAAGGACGCGGGCCGGATCTTGTGGCGGACCTATATGGCCAGAGCCGAACGGACCAGCGCGGGTCTCACTGTTTCCGCGGGCAGGTCCATGGTCTGCACGACACCCCACTGCAGGGCGCCGAGCACGGCCCAGCCGCGGACGCGGGTCTCGGGATCGGGGTCGGTCCCGACCAGTTTGGCGAAGATGACGTCGCGGAAGGTGCGGATCGCCTCACCCGGCGATCCGGGCGGGGCCTCGTCCGCGCCGCCCAGGTCCTCCATGAGCAGCCGGAGCACGGCCCGGTGCCGCACCACGAACTCCGCCAGGGCCTCCACCAGCGCCCCGCGGTCGGGGAAGTCGGTGCCGAGCAGCGTGAAGATGTCGTCGGCAGCGGGCGCGATGAGCTCGGCCGCGAGCCGGTCCTTCGGGTGGAAGTGGTAGGCGACGGCCGTCTTGGTCAGCCCGACCGCCGCGGCGATGTCGGCCAGCGAGGTGGCGGCGTAGCCGCGCTCGGCGAACAGCTCCCTGGCGGCGGCGAGGATGCGGCTCCGGGTGTCCTGCGCATCGTCGAGTGTGGTCATCGTCTCATTTCTTGCTGGGCGTTCCGGCCTTATCGTAGTCCTGTACGGGCGTACAGGACGGGGGTAGAAATGAGCGGCTTACTTGGACGGCTCGGCGGATGGTGTGCACGGCACGGCTGGATCGTGCTGGTGGCGTGGGTGGTGGCGGCCGCCGGGCTGATGGGTGGGAGCCTGGTCGCCGGCCGTCCCGTGAGCAATGACGTGACGATCCCCGGCACCGACGCCCAGCGCGCGCATGACCTGATGCGCCAGGGCTTCGGCCCCGGCTACGCCACGGGCGGGACCGTGCAGCTCGTGGTCTACTCCGACAAGGGGCCGCTGATCGCCGAGCGCAGGAAGCAGGCCGTGGACGCGGCCATCGTGGCGATCCACCGGGTGCCGCACGTCGTGCAGGTCGACACGCCCTTCCGCTACGGCGGCATCTCCTCCAACCTGCGCATCGGCCTGATCACCGTGCGGCTGCAGGGACACGACCCCGCCAAGCTCGCCGAGACCACGCAGGCCCTGTCCAGGGCCGCCGATCCGGCGCGGCGCATCGGGCTGGAGGTCGTGGCGGCCGACAGCTCCACCCCGGCCGACAAGGAGATCAAGACCGGGCCCAGCGAGATCATCGGCGTGACGTGCGCGCTGCTGGTGCTGGTGTTCGCCTTCGGGACGCTGGTCGCGGCGCTGGTGCCGATCTTCACCGCGCTGGTCAGCGTCGCCGCTGGGCTGGGCGTGATCGGGCTGCTCGGCCACGTCGTGGACGTGCCCAAGCAGGCGGGCATCATGGCCACGATGATCGGGCTGGGCGTGGGCATCGACTACGCGCTGTTCCTGCTGTCGCGGTACCGCAAGCTGCTGGCCTCCGGTGTGCCCGTGCACGAGTCGGTCCGCCGTACCGTGGCCAGTTCCGGCGGGGCGGTCGTGTTCGCCGGCGGCACCGTCATCATCGCGCTGAGCGCGCTGATGCTCGGCGGGTTCCCGCTGCTGCGCACGCTGGGGTGGATCACCGGCATCTCTGTGATCTGCGCGGTGCTCACCTCGGTGACGCTGGTGCCCGCGCTGCTCGGGCTGCTCGGGCACCGGGTCAACGCGCTGAAGGTGCCCTTCCTGGGCCGGCGTTCCGAATCCGGCGGGTGGGGCGGGCTCGGCGCGTGGGTGGCGCGCAGGCCGTGGCGGGTGCTGGTGGGCAGCGTGCTGGTGCTGGCGGCGCTCGCGGCCCCGGCCCTGGCGCTCAAGCTCGGGCCGCTCGACGACGGGTACGCAGCGGCTGACTCGCCGGGGCGGCGGGCCTACGAGCTCATGTCGGTCGGGTTCGGGCCGGGGGCCAACGGGCCGATGGTCGTGGTGGCCGAGCTGCCTTCGCGGGTGGAGTCGGTATCGGATCCGCTGGTGACCGGGATTTCTCGCGATATTTCGGATATTTCGGGTGTGGCGCATGTGACGCCCGCGAAGCTCAACACCTCCGGGCGGTCGGTGCTTCTTCAGGCGATTCCCTCGTACGCCCCGAGCGACCCGCGCTCCGCCGACGTCGTGCGTGACATCCGTGCGCTGTCGCCACGGATCCACGTGGGCGGCAAGGTGGCCGCGCTCACCGACGCGGGCGACCGCATGTCGGGGCGGACGCCGCTGGTCATCGGCGTGGTGGTGCTGCTCAGCGCCCTCCTGCTGCTGTTCGCCTTCCGCGCGCCGGTGGTGGCGGTGAAGGCCGCGCTGATGAACCTGGTCTCGCTCGGGGCCGCCTTCGGCGCCCTCGCGCTGGTCTTCTCGATCGGCCTGGGCAGCCGTCTCGTCGGGATGGACCCGCCGGCGGACGCCTCGTACCTGCAGACCCTGTTCTTCACGGTGCCGATCGAGAGCTACGTCCCGCTCATGCTCTTCGCGGTGCTGTTCGGGCTGTCCATGGACTACGAGGTGTTCCTGCTGACCTCCGTACGGCAGGCGTACCTGAGCCACGGCGACAACCGCCGCGCGGTGGCGGAGGGCCTGGGATCGACCGGCCGGGTGATCACGTCGGCGGCGCTCATCATGGTCGCCGTCTTCGTCGCGTTCATCGCCTATCCCGACCCGATGGTCAAGACGTTCGGCGTCGGCCTGGCCGTGGCGATCGCGGTGGACGCCACGATCATCCGCGGCTTCCTGGTCCCCGCCACGATGGTCCTGCTCGGCCGCCTCAACTGGTGGTGCCCCCGCTGGCTGGATCGTCTGCTGCCCAACCTGTCAGTTGAGGGGCACGAGGAGGCCGAGCAGGAGCCTCGCCCGCTGGCGACCACCGTAGGGTGACGCCTGACTACGGCTTGCAGCTTTCGAAGCCCTCGATGTATCCGGCGTGGACGCCCTTCGAGAACTGGCTGTCCCCTGACCTGGGCGGGCTGAAGGGCTGCTTGAACTTGCCATCAGAGCACCCGCTGGAGAATCCCTGGTTGAAGCCGAGCTTGAACTGCGTCTTCTTCTTTTTCTTCGGCTGCGGTGCGTGCTCGGCGGCGACCGTCTGCTTCGCCGAGCTCGTGGGGTTGGCCCAGACCGGTGCCGCCGTGGACCCGAACGCGAGGGCGGTGAGAAGCGCCGGAACCGCTACCAGTGTGGCGCGCATCTCTGACCCCTTTCCTTCCCGTGCCGGGGACGGGCCCCGGCGTTCACCTGCCAGCATGACGACGGCCCGGTCACCCCGGCGTGATGCGGGCGTGACGGCGGCGTCACCGGCCGCGCAGATCGGCGATGAGCTGCCGGATGCGACTCGTCGGGCGCAGACCGAGCTCCTGGCGCAGGCCCTGCTCGTACAGCTCGAAGCGGCGCAGGGCCTCGGCCTGGTTGCCCTCGGCCAGGTGTGCCCGGATGAGCGCGGCGCAGGCGCTCTCCCGCAGCGGGTCCGCGTGCACGGCCACGCACGCGGCGGCCACCGCGTCGGCGTGCCGCCCCGACTCCAGGAACAGCCTCGACAGCGCCTCCAGCGCGTGCAGCCGCAGCTGGCGCCACTCGGCGGCCGGAGCCAGCACCCAGTCGTCGTACCAGCCGGGCAGCAGGTCACGGGAGAGCAGGTCGACGGCGCGCGCGCCGAGATCGTCCGCCGCGACGTGCGCGGCCGGGTCGAGGATGCGCTGGGCCAGCGTGCGGGCGGAGCTGAAGTCGACCTCCGTTCCCGGCGCCAGGTGGATTTCACTGGTCCCGATGTGCAGGATCCGCCTGCCCGTGCCGTCCAGGCGGGCCAGCGCCGAGCGCAGGCTGGCGTGCGCCCGGCGCTCGGGGGCGTCGGGCCAGAGCGTGGCGGCCATCAGATGGCGGGAGACGGCCTGGCACGTCAGGCCGAGGAAGGCGAGCAGGCGCTCGGTCCCGCTGCAGACGGCGATCTGGTCGTCCCCGGCGAGCAGGCGGAAGCCGCCGAGCAGGACGAGGCGGAGCTCCACATGGTCCTCCCGGTCCCTTCCGTGTTTTCACGATACCCACCCGTTTCGCGGCACTTTTCGGGGGGCCGACCGGCGACGCCAAACCCTGCGGCAGGTAGATCGTTCACCGTGCTGCTGCACGGCTTGCCGGCGCGGTTTCAGGGGAAGACGATGACGCTGCGGGCGACCGCGCCCTCGCGGACGTGGGTCATCGCCTGGTCGATCTGGTCGAGCGGCAGGCGTTCGGTGATCAGGCCGTTCAGGTCGAGGCGGCCGCGCAGGTACTGCTCGGCCAGCATGGGCAGGTCGCGATGCGGGGCCGCGTCGCCGCCCTGGGTGCCCATCAGGCGGCGCGAGGAGAACAGCAGCGCCGGGTCGATCTCGGCGGGCTGCCCGTGCGGCGGGCTGCCGACCATGACCGTGGTGCCGCCGGGCTGGGTGGCGGCGAACGCCTGGGCCAGCACCCCCGGCACGCCCGTCACGTCGAAGGCGTACTCCACGCCGCCCCTGACCAGCTCGCCCACCTGGCGCGGCAGATCCTCGGCCGACAGCGTGCAGGTGGCGCCGAACCGCTCGGCCAGCTTGAGCTTCTGCTCGGCGACGTCGGCGGCGATGATCGTGGTCGCGCCCGCCAGCACGGCGCCCTGGATGACGTTGAGGCCGACGCCGCCGCAGCCGACCACGAGCACGCTGGAGCCGGGGGTGACGCGGGCGACGTTCATGACCGCGCCGACGCCGGTGATGACGCCGCAGGCCAGCAGGCACATCGCGTCGAACGGGGCGTCCTTGGCGATCTTCACGCAGGTGGCCTCGCGGACCACCGCGTACTCGGCGAAGGAGCCGATCCCGATGAATCTGCGTACTTCCTGATCGCCGGTGGAGACGCGCGGCTCGCCGCCCATGATCGCGGTCATCCTGGCGGGACCCGAGCACAGGTGGAAGCGGCCCGCGCCGCACTGGCGGCACTTCCCGCACGGTCCGCTCATCGAGATGATCACGTGATCGCCCGGCTTGACCGCGGTCACGCCCTCGCCGACGCTCTCGACGACCCCGGCGCTCTCGTGTCCCAGGATGAACGGCAGGCGGGCCACGACCGGGCTCTTGCCGTCCACCGCCTTGAGGTCCGACCCGCACACGCCGGACGCCTTGATCTGGACGCGCACCTCGCCGGGACCCGGGTCGGCGATCTCCACCTCGCGGATCTCCATCGGTGCGTGGAAGCCGGTCAGCAAGGCGGCACGCATCAGCATGCCGATCACGCTATCCGGACAAGCGATTGCTTGGCTACCTCCCTTGACGCGTTTTCCGGCGAAATCTACGCTCACACAAAACCAAGCGAGCGCTAGGCCGAAAGAGCTAGCCGTACAGCGGAGGATCGAATGCGGCGAGGACTGTGTGCGGCGGCGGCGCTCGTGCTGCTCGCCGGGTGCGCGGCACAGCAGAAGGGGAGCTCGGAGGGCGGCACCCAGGGCGTGACGGACACGACGGTCAAGGTGGGCGGCGTCCTCACCAAGACCAGCGCGAGCGGCTACTCCACCAAGGACGCCGAGATCGGGGCGAAGGCCAGGTTCGAACGGGCCAACGCCGAAGGCGGCGTGAACGGCAGGAAGATCGAGTTCATCGGGGCCGAGGACGACAACCAGGACGCCGCCAAGGGCGACGCGGCCGCCAAGAAGCTCGTGCAGAAGGACCAGGTGTTCGCGCTCGTGCCGGTGCACGCGCCCAACTTCGGCGGCGCCGCCTTCCTCGAGCAGCAGGGCGTGCCGTGGTTCGGCTGGGCGACAGGGCCGCAGTGGTGCGGCACCAAGACCGGCTTCGGCTACAACGGCTGCCTGGCGCCCAAGCCCGGTGCCGGCTCCCAGACCTGGTGGGGCAGGCAGATGGCCGACCTGCTCGGCGGGGCCGCGGGCAAGACCGTGTACGTGCAGACCACCGACTCCAGCGGCAGCAAGTACGGCGGGACCACGATCTCGCAGTCGTTCCAGGCGGCCGGGTTCAAGCTCGTCGGGCTCGACTCCGGACTGCCCGCGGCCGCCCCGCCGCCCGACTGGCTGCCGTACGTCAACAAGATCATGACCTCGAACGGCGGCAAGGCGCCCGACATCGTCGCCTCGATCATCGCGGGCACGAAGTTCAACGTCGGGCTCTACTCGGCGCTGAAGAAGGCCGGATACCAGGGTGTGCTCACCGATGCCACCAGCTACGACTCCGCCATCCTCAAGGACCCGGCCAGCGCCCAGGCACTCGAGGGCGTGATCGCCGCCCCGATGTTCGAACCCTTCGAGTCGTCCGCGCCGGAGATCGCCCAGTTCAGGAAGGACGTCGAGAAGGTCGCACCCGGCGCCCAGCTGACCCAGCACATGGCGATCGGCTACTGGTCGGCCGACATCTTCCTCGACATGCTGAAGAAGGCGGGCAAGGACCTGACACGGGAGAAGTTCCTGGCCGTCGGCAACGGCTCCTACGGCTACCAGAACCCCGGCTTCGGCAAGGTCGACTACCCCAGGGACCACACCGAGCCCAACGGCTGCGGCGCGCTGGTCAAGCTGGTCAACGGCGCCTTCCAGGTGGCCAAGAACATGAAGTGCTTCGACAACGTCCCGCTCAAATGATCCTCGGCTACATTCTCAGCGGCCTTGTAACCGGCGGCGTCTTCGCCATCATGGGCGCGGGCCTGACCCTGTCCTACGCCGCGACAGGGATCTTCAACTTCGCCCACGGCGCGCTCGGCTTCCTGACCGCGCTGCTGTTCTACCAGCTCACCTCCGTCCTGCCCGCGTGGCTCGCGGCGCTCATCGCGGTCGGGCTCTTCGCGCCCGCGCTCGGATACCTGCTGCACCGGGTCATGTTCCGCAGGCTCGCCGTCGCGGGCGAGACCGCGCAGATCGTCGCCACGATCGGCCTGACGATCGCGCTGCCCGCCCTCGGCCTGCTCGTCGTGGACGTCTTCGACCTGCCGAGCGCGGACGCCACGGCCCTGCCGCGCGGCATCGGGCCGCACCCGGCGATCTCCATCGGCCTGCTCGACTCCGACCAGCTGATCACCTTCGGCTTCTCGGCCGTGACCGCCGTCTGCTTGTGGCTGTTCATCCGGCACACGCCGTACGGCCTGCGGATGCGTGCCTGCGTGGACCGGCTCCGCCTGGCCCGGTTACGCGGGATCGACGCGGACGCGGCCTCCGCTGTGGCGTGGATGCTCGGGTCCATGCTGGCCGGGCTCGCCGGGGTACTCGCCGTGCCCGTGCTCGGGCTGGACGCCACGGCTTACACGGTGCTGCTCTTCGCCTCGGCCACGGCTTCCGTGTTCGGGCGGCTGCGGTCGATCCCGGTGACCTTCGCCGCCGGGCTGGGGCTCGGGGTGGTGCAGAACCTGGTCGCCGGGTACACCGACTTCCTGTCGGAGATCACCGGGCTGCGCACCGCCGTGCCCGTCATCCTGCTCTTCGTCGGCCTCCTGCTGTTCAACCGCTCCCGCGAACGCGTCGCCGGGACCGCATCCACTGACCTCGGCGAGTCGTCCCGCGCCCCTGCGGTTGCCGCCGTCGGCGGGTCGTCCCGTCCTCCTGCGACCGGTGACGTCGGCGGGTCGTCCCGTCCTCCTGCGATCGCTGACGTCGGCGGATTGTCCCGTCCTCCTGCGACCGGTGACATCCCTGCGCTCGCTGTCGGTGGGCCCTCGGAGCTCGCGGCTGCCGACGTCGGTCGGGTGCCGGGTCCCGCGGTCCCTGGCGGTTCGTCCAGGAATCCGGGGCGTGCCGTGGCCATCCGGTCTCGGTTGCCCTGGGCCGGTCTGACCGCCGTGCTGGTGGTCTTCGCCATGCTCGGGCCCGTGTACTACGTGGGCGTGGCGGCTCAGGGACTCGTACTCGCCCTGATCTTCTGCTCCTTCGTGGTGGTCACGGGGATCGGCGGCATGGTGAACCTGGCCCAGGCCTCCTTCGCCGCGATGGCCGCGCTGACCTGCGGCTGGGCCTTCGCCTCCGGCCTGCCGTTCTTCGCCGCGATCGTGCTCGGCGTGCTGGCGGCCACGCTGGTCGGCGTGCTCGTCGCGCTCCCGGCGCTGCGGCTCGGCGGGCGGGTCCTGACCCTCGCCACGCTCGCGCTCGCCCTCCTGGCCGACCAGGTGCTCTTCCAGGTGGACACCTTCAGCAACGGGACCATCGGCTGGCAACTGCCCGCGCTCGGCCTCGGCTTCGCCGACACCTCCTCGCCGCGCGTCCAGGTCTTCCTCCTGCTCGCCCTCATCGGCGCCGTGGCCCTCCTGCTCCGCAACCTCACCCGATCGGCCTCCGGCCGCGCCATCCTCGCCGTCAGGTCGGCTCCCGCCGCCGCCATCACGTCCGGCCTCTCGACCGTCCGCACCAAGATCACCCTCTTCGCCCTGGCATCGGCCATCGCCGGCCTGGGCGGCGTCCTCTTCGCCATCTCCAAGGGTTCGATCACGGCCACCGACCTCCCGGCCTTCTCGGGCTTCGTCTGGCTCGCGATCGTCGTCCTCCAAGGCGTCCGCCGCATCGCCGGCGCCCTCCTGGGCGGCCTGATCGCCGTGGCGGTCCCCGAACTCCTGGCCACCTGGGGCCTGTCATCCCATGTGGGCGCCATCCTCTTCGGCGCAGGCGGCATCCTCCTGGCCCGCCACCCCCACGGCCTCCTCACCCCAGCCCAACCCCCAACCCCCCAAGACCCCGGTACGGCGAGCTCACAACCACCCCCAGACCCGGACACGGCCAGCACCAACGCCCTTCCCGCCCGGCCCTCAACGCCACCACCACCCTCCGACCTCGATACGGCGAACTCACAACCACCCTCAGACCCGGACACGGCGAGCATCGACGTCGTCCTCACCCCCACCCGGGCCCCAATGCCACGACGACCCTCAGACTCCGATACGGCGAGCGTCAACGGCTTCGCGACCACGGCAAGCGGTGATCGCGTGGCGCTAGATGGTGCGGGCCGGGCCTCGGCGCCGACCGGCCTCGCTCCCCGAGTGCCACCCCAGGACACTGCAGCGCCCGACGACACACCGCACTCACACCCTCCACGCTCTGAGGCGCCGGGCGTTGGGTCGTCGGGCGACGAGGCACCGGGCGTGGGCGCACCGGGCGTCGGGGCACCGGGCGGCGCGGTGGTGGGGGTGTTTCGGATGGAGGGGGTGGTTGCGGGTTATGGGGACGTGACCGTGTTGCGGGGGGTTGATCTGGAAGTACGGGCCGGGGAGGTCGTGGCGCTCCTGGGGGCCAACGGGGCGGGGAAGTCGACCGCCTGCGCCGTGGCGGCGGGGGATCTTCCGGCGGGGGCGGGAAGCATCGTGCTCGATGGTCAGGACGTAACAGGGTGGCCCGCACATCGGAGGGCCAGGGCAGGGATTCTGCTCGCACCCGAGGGGCGGGGCGTCTTCCCGGGGCTGACCGTGGAGGAGAACCTGCGTACCTGGCTGCCGGATCCGGCGGCGGTGTATGAGCGGATGCCTCAGCTGGCGGCCCGCCGTACCGTCGTCGCTGGTGCGCTGTCGGGCGGCGAGCAGCAGCTGCTGACACTGGCGCCCGCGCTGGTGCGGCCGCCGAAGGTGCTGATCGCGGACGAACCGTCGCTGGGTCTGGCGCCGCTGGTCACGGGGCAGGTGTTCGAGGTGTTCGCCGAGTTGCGGGCGCTCGGGGTGGCGTTGCTGCTGGTGGAGGAGAAGGCCACGGAGGCGCTGGCGATCGCGGACCGGGTGGCGTTCATGCGCCTGGGCCGGGTCACCTGGTGCGGCCCCCGTCAGGACGTCGATCCCGACCGCCTCACCGCCGCCTACCTGGGTGTGTCATGACCCCCACGCCCCAGGACTCATCGAGACCCGCTCCCCGGGATCTGTCTGTGGGGGGAGTGATGGTGGCGAAACGGGGCGGGATGGTGCTTGTTGTGCGGGGTGGAGTGACGTTGGTGGTGTGCTGGGACGCCGTACCGGGTGGGGAGGGGTGAGGTGATGTTGGGGGTCCAGGGGGTTTCGGTGGCGTTCGGTGGGGTGCGGGCGTTGGAGGGGGTGTCGTTCGAGGTGCCGCGGGGGCAGGTCTGCGGGGTGATCGGGCCGAACGGGGCCGGGAAGACGACCCTGTTCGATGTCGTGTCGGGGTTGCGGCGGCCTGGGTCCGGGCGGGTGCGGGTCGCAGGGGTCGATGTGACCGGGTGGTCGGCGCTGCGGCGGGCGCGCGGTGGGGTGCGGCGGACCTTTCAGCGGACGCAGGTGTTCGGGCGGCTGAGCGTGGGTGACAACGTGCTCGCCGCGCTCGACTGGCATGGCGGGGGTGGTGGGCTGGTCGCGGATCTGGCCGGGTGGCCGGGACGGCGGCGGCTGGAGCGCGAGCGGCGGGAACGCGTCAGCGAGGTCCTGGAGCTGTGCGGGCTCGGCGGCTTGCGGGACGCGTACGCCGATGCGCTGCCGGTGGGGCAGCGGCGGCTGGTCGAGCTCGCGCGGGCGTTGGTCGATCGGCCTCGGGTGTTGTTGCTCGACGAGCCGACCTCTGGGCTGGACGCTGACCAGACGGCGCGCCTGGGGGAGATCCTGCGGGGGCTGTCCACCACGATTCTGCTGGTGGAGCATGACATGGGGTTCGTCATGGGGGTATGCGATCGGCTCGTGGTGCTTGACCTCGGCCGAGTCATCGCAACCGGCCCACCCGCCGAGGTCCGCGCCAATCCCTCGGTCCGTGCCGCGTACCTGGGGTGAGGTTTCCTCCTCTTGTGTGCGGTCCCAGCGTGTGTGCAGCCCCAGCTTGTGTACGGCCAGCAGCCGCCACCGGCCGCCCGCCGTACTTCGGTCGAGGGCCCGCGTCCGGCGCTTCTGGCGAGTCGGTGATCCTTGCCCACCGCCACGGCGCTCCGTTAACCGGCGACCACGGTCCCGGTGCCTCGCCATACGAGGGCGCCGACCCCCGCCGCCCCGCGTCTCGCCGACGCGGCGCCTGGGAGGTGCTTGCCTGTGGGAGGGCTGGCGCTTGGATTCTCGCCATAGCGGGGCGCCGGTCCCGAAGCCCCGCGTATCGCTGATGCGGCTCGCTAGGTGTGGTGTTTGGTGAAGGTGAGGATTCGGTGCCAGGCGTCTTGGCAGGCTTCTGCCCACTCGGCGTAGGCGCGGTCGAAGAAGCTGTGGGGGGCGCCTTCGTAGATGTGTGTTTCGTGGGGGGTGCCGACGCGGTCGAGGGCGGCGGTGAAGGCGTCGTACGCCTCGGGTGTGGTGGCCGTGTCGGCGCCGGCGCGGAGCAGCAGGACGGGCGAGCCGGGCGTGTCGGGGACGTCGTCGATGACGCGGAGCACCGGGTAGAAGCCGATCCCGCCCGCGAGCCCGTTGCCCTCGATGGCCTGGCGGAGCGACTGGCCGCCGCCCATGCAGAAGCCGACGGTGAAGACGGGGCCGGACAGCAGGGCGGTGGCGGCCACGGCGTCGGCTCTGACGTTGTCGGAGGTCAGGCGCCTGACGTGGGACATGAAGTCGAAGTCCGAGGGCCGCTCGCCCAGGCCCGCCGTACGGCCGAAGTAGTCGATCGCGACGGTCGGGAAGCCGGCCTCGGCGAAGCGGATGGCCAGGTCCCGGTAGAACGGGTGCAGGCCGCGCACGTCCGGCAGGAGCACGATCGAGCGCCCGTTGGGCGAGGCGGGATCGGCCCGGTAGGCCATGAAGCGGTTGCCGTCGGCGGCGGTCAGCTCGAGCGGGCCGTGCGAGGCGACCTCTCCCACGACGGGCGGCGCGGGCGGACGGCTGTCATCGGAGTGACACATGATCCCAGCCAAGCACCAGGAGGGTTGTCCCGCCAGAGGACTTTGCCCGGGTTGATGATGCCGTGGGAATCCAGTGCCCGCGTGATGGCGCTCGACCACGTACAGCTAGGTGAAGAGCTGGCCGGAGTTCACGTCGAGGGTGGCGCCGGTGATGGCCCTGGCGTGGTCGGAGGCCAGGAAGATGACGGCGCGGGCGACGTCCTCCTCGGTGGCGATCCGGCGTAACGCCATGGCGCGCACGTCGCGGTCGCGGATGTCGTCGAACGTGACGCCCTCGGCCGCCGCCCGGGTGTGCATCCAGTCGTCGAGCACCTCGCTGGCGATCCAGCCGGGCGCCACGCAGTTGACCCGGACGCCGGAGGGGCCGAGCTCGTCGGCCAGGCAGTGGGACAGCAGGTGGGCGCCGGCCTTGCCGACGGCGAAGTCGGACCGGCCCGCGTAGCCCTTGCGCGAGGACATCGAGGTGACGTTGACGATCGAGCCGGAACCCTGGGCGACCATCACCGGCGCGAGGTACCGGCAGGCGACGAGCGTGCCGTACGTCCCGATGTCGACGGCTTCGCGCCACGAAGCCAGGTCAGAAGGGGACATGTCCAGCACGTTCCTGCGGTGGGTGCCCGGGAAGGCGGCGTTGACCAGCACGTCCACCCGCCCGTAGCGGTCCATGACCGCCCGGGCCACGGTCTCCATGTCCGCGGGCACGGTCACGTCGGCGCTCATGGTGACCGCGCCGGGGAGCTCCCGAGGGGTCCTGGCCACCCCCACGACGTGAGCTCCTTCCCCAGCCATGAGCCCGGCCAGCGTACGGCCGAGCCCGGGCCCCGCTCCGGTGATGACGGCGACCTTGTCCTGGAGCAGCATGCCGTGATCGTAACAAGCGCTTGGCCAGATGGCGGGTCAAGAGCCGGTCATCGCAGCCGGATGGCGGTTGTGCGGGAGGCGGCCATCTCGCACGATCGGGGAATGGCCACTCATCCGAACCTCGACCCCGAGCTGCGCGCCGGGCTTGAGCAGCTGCCTCTCCCCGAGTACGAGCTGACCCTGGACACCATCCCCGTACGGCGGGCCGAGTTCAACGCCGTGATCGCGGCCACCCCGCGGCCGGAGACCACGGTGTCGATCGAGGACAGGCAGGTCCCGGGTCCGGAGGGCGAGCCCGACATCCGGCTGCGGATCTACCGTCCCGCCGAGCCGTCCGACACGGCGCGGCCGGCGCTGTACTGGATCCACGGCGGCGGCATGATCGTGGGTACGCCCGAGATCGACGACGCCCACCTGATCCCGATCGTCGAGCAGCTGGGCATCGTGGCCGTGTCCGTCGAGTACCGCCTGGCCCCCGAGAACCCGCACCCCGCGCCGGTCGAGGACTGCTACGCGGGCCTGGTGTGGACCGCCAAGAACGCCGCCGAGCTGGGCATCGACCCGGCGCGGCTGGCGCTGGGCGGGGCGAGCGCCGGCGGTGGCCTGGCGGCGGCCACGGCGCTGCTGGCCCGCGACAGGGGCGGGCCCGCGCTGGTGCTGCAGCTGCTGATGTGCCCGATGCTGGACGACCGCAACATCACCCCGTCCAGCCACGAGTTCACCGACGCCGTGGTGTGGAACAGGGCGGCCAACCTGATCGGGTGGACGGCGCTGCTCGGCGACAGGATCGGCACGGACGACGTCTCGCCCTACGCGGCGCCCGCGCGGGCCACGGACCTGTCCGGGCTGCCGCAGGCGTTCGTGGACGTGGGCGAGCTGGAGGTGTTCCGTGACGAGTGCATCGACTACGTGCTGCGGCTGGTCCAGGCCGGGGTGTCGACCGAGTTCCACCTCTACCCGGGGGCCTTCCACGGGTTCGACATGATGGTCCCGGACACCGAGATCGCGGCGCGGGCCCAGGCGGCCAGGGTGGCCTCGCTCAAGCGGGCTCTGTTGCGCTGAGCCGTACCAGGGCCAGGGCGAGGTGGGCGCGCAGGCGCCCGGCGGAGTCGGCGAGCGAGAAGCCGAGCACCGACTCCGCGCGGGCGATGCGCGCGGCCATCGAGCTGTGGTGCAGGTGGACGGCGGTGGCGGCGGCGCGGACCGAGCCCGCCACGCACAGCGCCCGTACCGCGGCGAGCGCCTCGTCGCCCAGCCGCCTGGCGGCGCGCACGTCGGGCAGCTCCTCGATCGCGGCCGGCGGCAGGCCGGCGAAGAGCGCGAGGGCGCCCAGGTCGGTCCAGCGCACCACCCGGTCGTGCGGACCCGTGAAGCGCAGCGCGGTCCGCGCGCCCGCCCAGGACTCGGCCACCCGCAGGCCGGGCAGCTCGGGCCCGATCCCGACACGCGCCCCGTCGGGCAGCGCGCTCACCGCGGGCGTGGTCAGGACCGCGTCGACCGCGCCGATGCGGGCCACGCGCACGTGCCCGCCGAGCGCGCGGATGCCCGCCACTTCGCCCGAGACGGCCAGTGCCTGCACCGGCATCGCCGGGCCGAACCCGAGCAGCCGCAGCGCCCTGGTGCGCTCCGCCTCGCCGGTTTCCGCCGACAGGGCCAGCTCGACCAGAGCCGTGTCCTGCCCCTCGCGCGCGGCCCGCTCCAGCGTCACTTCGGCGGCCGCGGCGAAGCGTTCGAGCACGATCTCGTCGAGCCCGTGCGGCTCGCCGTCGCGCTCCATCCAGACCAGCCGCTTCCCCTCGGGCGGCGCGGCGATGGTCTCCACCGTGGGGTCCGCCCGGTAGGTCCGGCCGGTCGCGGCGTCGTGCAACCCGACGGGGCACTGGGCGAACCGGGCGGTGGCCATGAGCAGGGAGGGGACGGTGACGTGGTCCCGCACCAGCGAGTCGAAGTACGCGATCACCCGCACGGCGCTCTCCGCGTCGGCGTCCAGCGTCGACAGCCTGAGCAGCAGTCCTCGCACCGCCCCAGCGTACCCCGCTGGATACGCGACCAAGCGTGCGCTAGTTTGGTTGGTGTGGATCTCGACTTCACCGAGGCCGAGCAGGCCTTCCGCGCCGAGGTGCGCGCCTGGCTGGCCGCCCATGTCCCCCGGGACCTGCCGTCCATGGACACCGCGGAGGGCTTCGAGGCGCACCGCCGCTGGGAGTCGCTGCTCGCCGGCGCCCTGCTGTCGGTCGTGTCCTGGCCCCGGGAGTACGGCGGGCGGGACGCAACCCTGATCGAGTGGCTGATCTTCGAGGAGGAGTACTGGGCCGCCGGAGCCCCCGCCCGGGTGACCCAGAACGGCATCTTCCTGCTGGCCCCGACACTCATGCGCTTCGGCACCCCTGCGCAGCGGCAGAACCTGTTACCCAGGATGGCCCGCGCCGACGACGTCTGGGCGCAGGCCTGGTCGGAGCCCGAGGCGGGCAGCGACCTGGCGGCGCTCACCTCCAGGGCCGAGCGGGCCGACGGCGGCTGGCGGCTTTACGGGCACAAGACGTGGAGCTCGCGGGCCGCCTTCGCCTCCCACGGGTTCGGCCTCTTCCGCACCGGCGGCGAGCGGCACCACGGGCTGACGTACTTCCTGTTCCCGCTCGAGGAGGTCACGGTCAGGCCGATCGCGCAGCTGGACGGCGAGCACGGCTTCGCCGAGCTGTTCTTCGACGGCGTGTTCGTGCCCGACTCGATGGTGCTCGGCGAGGTCGGCGAGGGCTGGCGGATCGCGATGGCCACCACCTCGTCGGAACGTGGGCTCGCCCTGCGCAGCCCGGGACGCTTCCTGGCCACCGCCGACCGGCTCGTCCGGCTCGCCACCGGCGATCCCGTGCTCGCCGACAGGGCCGCCCGGTGCTGGATCGACGCGGAGGCCTACCGCCTGCACACCTTCGGCGTCGCGCACCGCCTGCTGTCAGGCGCCGAGATCGGGCCCGCCAGCAGCATGGGCAAGGTCTTCTGGTCCGAGCTCGACCTGCGCATGCACGCCCTGGCCATGGAGATCCTGGGCGAGCGGGCGGCGGCCACGCCCTGGCTGGACGGGTTCCTGTTCTCCCTGGCCGGCCCCATCTACGCGGGCACCAACGAGATCCAGCGCAACATCGTCGCCGAACGAGTCCTGGGGCTGCCGCGATGAACTTCGCCTTCACCGACGACCAACTGGCCATCGCCGCCACCGTGCGCGACGTGCTGCGCGACCACGCCAGTCCGGCCCGGCGCGGCTCGGGCTGGGACGAGCTGGCCGCGCTCGGGTTCTTCACCCTGCTCGCGCCCGGCGGGCTCGGGCTCCGACTGGTGGACGCGCTGCCCGCGCTGGAGGAGACGGGACGCGCCTGCCTCACGGGGCCCGTGGTGGAGACCCTGGTGGCGCTGCCGTACCTGCCCTTCGACAAGGCGTGCGTCAGCGCGCAGCTCGGCGGCCTCGCCCCGGACGCGGATCTCGCCGACCAGGTCGTCGTCGCTGTCGACGGGGGGTTGCATCTCGCTTCTGACGTACGGCTGTCGCCGCGGCCGAGCCCGGATCCCGGGCGGCTGCTTTTCGACGTGACTTATACGGATATTTCGCATTTGTCTGTCGCGCTGGAGACGGTCGTCGCGAAGGCCACGGTGGCCACGGCGGCGCAGCTCATCGGGGTGGGACGCCACCTGCTCGACACCACGGTGGCCTACGCCCGCGTGCGCACCCAGTTCGGCAAGCCGATCGGGTCCTTCCAGGCGGTCAAGCACCGGCTCGCCGACGTGGCCATCGCCCTGGAGTTCGCCGCGCCGCTGGTCCACCGGGCCGCGCTCTCGCTCTTCTCCCGGGATGTGAGCGCGGCCAAGGCCGCCGCGGGGGAGGCCGCCGACCTCGCCGCCCGGGTGGCGCTCCAGATCCACGGGGCCATCGGCTACACCCACGAGCTGGACCTGCGCTTCTGGCTGGCCAGGGCGTGGTCGCTGGCCGCTGCCCACGGAACCTCGGCCGAGCACCGCGCCCGCGTCAGGGCCTCGCTGTCCAGTCTGAGGAGGTTTCCGTGAAGTACGGCGTGCCGCTCGGGCTGGTGCACCCGGCGGCGTGGAAGGACGTCGCGGTGGCCGCCGACGAGCTCGGGTTCGAATCCGTATGGCTCCCCGAGCACCTGGTCTTCGCCACGGACCTTTCCCTGGCCGTCTACCCGGGCACCGACAAGCCCGGCATCAAACCCACCACGCCGCTCTTCGACGCCCCCGCCTACCTCAGCCACCTGGCCGCGCTCACCACCCGGGTCAGGCTCGGCACCGCCGTCCACCTGTTCGCCCTGCGGCACCCCTTCGTCTCCGCCCGGGCCTTCGCCACGCTCGACGCCGTCTCAGGCGGGCGCGCCGTCTGCGGGGTGGGCGCCGGGTGGTACCGCGGCGAGTGGGACGCCGCCCAGATCCCCTTCGAGACCCGCGGCGCTCGGCTGGACGAGGCCATCCTGGTCACGCGCCGCCTGTGGACCGAGCCCGCCGTGTCGCACCGGGGGCGGTTCTACTCCTTCGACGAGGTGGCCTTCGATCCCAAGCCCGTCCAGGCGCACCTGCCGATCCTCGCCGGCGGCGAATCACCCGCGGCGCTGCGGCGCGCGGCCCGGCTGTGCGACGGGTGGATCAGCATGCCGCACACGCTCGACTCGATCGGGCCGCAGCTCGCCCACCTGGCGGCGCTGCGCGACGGCCGGCCCTTCTCGGTCACGGCGCACGCCTACTCGCTGGCCTCACCCGCCGAGGTCCCCGCGTGGGCGGCGCTCGGCGTCGACCGCCTCATCGTCCGGCCCTGGGGTCGGTCCCGCGACGCCGTATCGGCCCTCCTCGCCTTCGCCCGCGCCTACGGGCTGTCATAGCGCGCGGTGGCGGCCCCTGCGGCGGGTCTGCTCCGGTACGGCGGGGCGGTGCCGGCGGCCGCGCAGCGGGGCGTCCTGGTTGAACCGGGGCTCCTCGGGACGGGCGCCACGGTGGCGGCGAACGCGCTCCTGGGCCTCGCCGCGCCGCCCCCGGTACGGCTCGGGCCTGGACTCCCGCACGGTGTGATGCCCGGGCTCGACGTGACGCCGGGTTTCCATGTGCGAGCCGTCGGCGTGACGCCGGGTTTCCATGTGCGAGCCGTCGGCGTGACGCTGGGTTTCCGTGGGCGAGCCGTCGACGTGGCGCGGGGCTTCCGTGGTGGGCCGGGTTTCGACAAACCGTAGGTCTTCCGCGGCGGCGAGCGGCGCGTCGGGGCGGGGCCCTTGGCTGAAGGCGTCGAACGGGGTCGTCGCCTCGGGGATCGTGAGCGCCCGGGCCGCCGCGATGCTGGCCGCCAGCACGTCTCCCGGATCGGCGAGGGCCTGGGGCTCGAACGCGGTCTCGGCGAGCTCCATGGCGGGGGCGGACATGGCATCGGCCAGTTCCGTGGCGGGCGACGGGAGCGTGGTCTCGGCGAGTTCCGTGGCGGGCGACGGGAGTGCGGTCTCGGGGAGGGATTCCTTGTGGGCGCGGCGGGCTGCCCGGCGGCTGGGGGCTCGGCGGTTCCCGCGGGCGCGGGTGGCGGCCGGGCGGGCGGTGGCCATGGCCGGCCGTACGCGGCGCTGGCGGGTCTTGGCGACGGCCAGGACCGCGAGGGCGGCCACCACCGCGGAGCCGAGCAGCGTGGGGGAGTTGAGCGCCGGCAGGGGCGTGGCGGCGGAGGCGTGCGTGATGACCGGCAGCGGCTGCGTGGTCGAGGCCTGGGTGTCGGCGGTGGCCGGCTTGGCGTGCTTGCCCTTCTTGGGGCTCTCCGGCGGCTCCGGCGCGGCCTTGGGCGTGGCCTTCTTCGGCGTCGTGGTGGCCGGCGGGGCTGACACCGGGGTCCCGGCCGGGGCGCCGGCGCTGAGGGGGACAGGGCGGGAGACGGGCTCGGCGGGCGGGTGGATCAGGGAGGTGAGGTCGTTCTGGGCGAGCTGGAGCGTTCCCACCTCGGGGTCGGCGGGCGGGGTGGACTGCTCCTCGGCCTGCTGCTTGGCGATCGCCTCGGCGTCGAGCCGGTCCTTGATCTTCTCAGGGTAGCCGTAGCCGACGACCTTGCTGGTGTCGCGCTCCTTGCGCTTGGCGGTGCCGCCGTCGATGTTGCCCTCGATCGTGAAGATCTTGTCGCCCACGACCTTGGTGACCAGGCCGACGTGGTCGATGTTGTCGATGGACCGGGAGCCGCCCCAGTCGTAGAAGACGAACGCGCCCGGTTCCGGCTTGTGCCCCCAGGCGCCGTGCTCCTTGAACCACTCGGCGTGCGCCTGGGTGAAGGCGAACTGGCCGATCCAGTCCTGGTAGCCCAGCTTGTCCGCGGCCCACGAAAGGTACATGTCACACCAGGGCCCCGAACTGTAGTCGGCGTCGAACTCCACGTGCTTGCCGTACCAGTCGCCGAACTTGGTGTAGGCACCGGCCTTCTCGGAGTAGCCGATCTGGCTTTCGAGCAGGTCGATGTACTTCTTCATCTCAGGTGACATGAAACCTTCCGGGGCGCAGCCCGGGGCGACAGGAGAGATCCCCGGGACACGTGTGACCAGATTTCGTGATGAGGGGACATTACCTTGGCAAAAGGGCAGGTCACGCCAGGGTCAAGAAACCTTCAAAGCGCCAAGACCAGCAAAATCGCAGGTCAAGAGGCCGCCAGAAATCTCCCAACAAACCCGACAAAGCCTAAAAAGATCTACCTTTAGCTCGGAATCCGGGCAGATGGCCGGGATCTGTCGGAAGCAGCGACTAGCCTGCCTGGCATGAGCATCAGACGCGTCGTGCCGGACATCGCCTCCGAGGCCCTGGACGAGAGCAGGGCCTTCTACGAGCGGCTCGGGTTCGTCGAGGTCATGGACCTGGGCTGGGTGGTCACGCTCGCCTCGCCCACGAACCCCACGGCCCAGGTCACCCTGGTCACCAAGGACGCCACGGCGCCGGTGCAGGCCGACTTCAGCGTCGAGGTCGAGGACGTCGACGCCGTCCACGCCACCATGCTCGCCTCCGGCGCCACCATCGTGCACCCCCTCCAGGACGAGGCCTGGGGCGTCCGCCGCTTCTTCGTCCAGGACCCCAGCGGCAAGATCGTCAACGTCGTCTCCCACCGCGCGTAACGCCCTCGTAAGAGATCACGCTGCTCGAAGAGCGAACAGGATCCGGCCGGAGCCGGAGAAGAAGGGGATGCCACCGATCATGGCCACGTACGGGATGAGGGCCAGGACGACGACCGGGGGGCGGAGGCTCACAGCGGGCCTCCTTTCACGGTAGGGGTATACCGGCAAATAGCGGTATACCGTTATCTGTGACAAGGTTGGGGACATGCCGACGGCGCGTGAAGCGGTCTACAACACGCTCAAGGAGCGCATCATCGAGGGCGACCTGACGCCGGGGCAGCGCCTCATCGAGCGCGATCTCGCGGCCGAGCTGGACGTCTCCCGCGTCCCGGTCCGCGAGGCTCTCGGCCGGTTGGAGGCCGAACGCCTCGTCGTGCTCGTGCCCCGGCAGGGGGTGCTGGTCAGCCCGTTCACGCCGGCCGACGTGGACGACTTCTTCGACGTGCGGGAGAGCCTGGAGGTGCTGGCGGCCAAGCTCGCCGCCCAGCGTGCCGACGCGGACGGGCTGGCGCGGCTGCACGCCGTACTGGACAGAGCGGACGACGCCACCAGCCGCGGCGAGCCCCGCGACATCGCCCTGGCCAACGCCGAGTTCCACACGGCGGTCGTGGAGCTGTCGGGCAACGCGCTGCTCATCGACATGATGCGCCCGCTCGAGGCGCGCCTACGCTGGCTCTTCCGCCTCACGCACGGTGACCCGGACCAGCAGTGCGCCGAACACCACGAGATCTACGCGGCCATCCAATCCCACGACGCGATCGCGGCCGCGGCCGCGGCCCTGCGCCACGTCGTCAGGGGCCGCACTCCTTCGGTCGCCCTGGCGGCCACCTGGGCCACCATCGACCCCGTAGCCGCCACCCGGACGCGCCGCCGCCGCCCCGCCCCCGCCTCGCGGCATTGACCTCGCGCGTTAAGCGGCGTAACTCTCGATCTCGATGGGGCCAACGCAGGCGTGACCGCAGGACGGAAATGGCCGATTAGTAGCCGGCGCCGGTGGTGAGGCCGCCGTCCACCGTGAACTCGCTGCCCGTGCAGTAGCTGGACCTGTTGGATGCCAGGAAGGCGACCACGTGGGAGACCTCGACGGGTTTCGCGAAGCGTTTGATGACCATGGATTTGACGAACGCCTCCCCGTCCACCTCCGCCATCATGTCGGCGTCCATGGCCATGGAGGTGTTGATCGCCCCGGGGTGGACCGAGTTGACCCGGATCTTGAAGCGGGCCAGTTCGCGGGCCGCCGATTTGGTGACGCCGCGGATGGCGAACTTGGAGGCCGCGTAGGCCGACAGGCCCTCGGCGCCGATGAAGCCCTCGATGGAGGAGATGTTCACGATCGAGCCGCGCCCGGCCGCCTTCATCGGCTCGATGACCGACTTGACGCCCAGCCAGGTGCCCTTGAGGTTGACGTCGACGATGCGGGAGAAGTCGTCCATCGTCATGTCGGCGATCCGGCCGAACTTCAGTATCCCCGCGTTGTTGACGAGCACGTCCAGCTTGCCGTAAAGCTCCGTGGCCGTGGCGACGGCGCGCTCCCACTCGGCGGGGCTGGTGACGTCGTGGCGGACGAAGACGGCGCCCGTCTCCTCCGCCAGCGCCTTGCCCTCCTCCTCCAGGACGTCGCCGAAGACCACCTGCGCGCCCTCGGCGAGGAAGAGCCGCACGTGCGCCTCGCCCATGCCGCGGGCCCCGCCGGTGATCAGCGCGACCTTGCCGTCAAGCAGCCCCATCGTTGCCTCCCAACAGCCGCCGCCCGGCGGCGACGGCGACCGCGGCCGCCTCCATCGACGTGTACACAGGTATCCCCGACACGATCGCTCTGACCTCGTCCACGACTCCCGCGGGCGCGCACTCGGCGTTCCTGGCGACGAGCGTGATTCTCGTCTCGAGCGCGTCCTGCGCCCGGGAGAGCCGGCGCGCGTACTCCAGCAGCGGCTCGGCCGACGTCCCGTAGGTGAAGAAGCTCTGCACGTTCACGTGCGCCACGACATCGCCGTACGGCTGCCGCCGCACGATCCCCGTGACCGTCTCCCGCACCAGGTCCGGCCTGCCTCGCGGCCCCACGGGGACCTCCAGCGGGTTCGCCAGCGAGCTGCCCACCCCGAGTCCAAGCGCCCGTAGGTCGTCCAGCGCGGCGTCGGGCAGCGCGGCCAACTCCACCCCGGCACGCGAGAACACGTCGGCGGCCAGCACGCTCGCCCCGCCGCTCGGCCCCACCACCAGCACCCCGCCCTCCTCGGGGGCGGGGCGGGAGGCGTGGGACTGGCAGTAGTGCAGGATGCCGATGAGGTCGTCCTGGCTGGTGACCAGGGCGGCGCCGGCCTGCGCGGCGAGCGCCTCCCAGACGCGGGCGTCGCTCACCAGCCCGCCCGTGTGGGAGGCGGCGGCCCGCTGCCCCTGGGAGGTACGCCCGCCCACGAGCAGGACCACGGGCACGCGGGACCCGGAGATCGCCGAGAAGAGGGCGCGGCCGTCGCGGGGGTCCTCGAGGTAGAGGCCGATGGCCTGGGTCGCGGGGTCGTCGGACAGCCACGAGACGAGCTCGGCGGGTGTCACGTCGACGGAGTTGCCCACGGTGGCGACGCGGCTGAAGGCGAGGCCGCGGCGCTCGCCGACCTTGACGACCTCCCCGGCCAGGCCGCCGCTCTGCGACACCAGGGCGATCGTCCCCGCGGGGCCGAGGCCGCCACCGATGAAGGTCTGGCGCCCGCGCGGGCAGTAGACGCCCATGCAGTTGGGCCCGAGCAGCCGGGTGCCGCTCTCGCGTGCGGCCGCGAGAAGCTCGGCCTCAAGCTGCGGGTTCCCGGCCTCGGCGAAGCCGCCGCTCATGACCTGGACGTACGGCACGCCGCCCGCCTGCCGTACGACGTCGGCGCAGCGTTCCGCGGGCACCGCGACCAGCGCGTAGTCGACGTCGGCGTCCTTCAGCGACGGCACGGCGGGCACGCCGTCGATCTCGCGGGCCGACGGGTGCACCGCGACCAGCGGTATCCCGGTCGTCTTGTAGAACTCCAGGAACATGTTCCCGAAGTTCGGCCGCGTCGCCGACGCCCCGACCACGGCCACCCGGCGAGGCTCGAACAGCGCCGAGAAGTCGACAAGAGGGCCGGGATCTCCCTGCCCCGAAGGCATAGGGGCCGGGAGGTAGCGGGCGTCGACCGCCACGACCCCGGACGGCGAAGCGATGACGGGGTTGAGCTCGAACTCGCCCAGCGACAGCCGTTCCCACAGCCCGCCGGGTCCACCGATCGTCATCAGGAGCTTCACGACGGCGTCCACGTCGACCGGGTCGCCGCCGCGCCAGCCGTACAGGATCCTGGAGCCGCGCAGCGAGGCGAGCATCGCGCGCGCGTCGGACTCCGTGATCGGGCACAGGCGGATCGCCGTGTCCCGCAGGGCTTCGGTGAACACACCGCCCAGTCCCGCGAGCAGGAGCGGCCCGAAGGACGGATCCCTGACGAGGCCGACGATCAGCTCGACACCGGGCGGGACCTGCTCCTCCACCAGAAAACCGGCGACGCGCTCCCCGAGACGAGTCCGCATATCGGCGGCGGCGCCCGAAATATCGGGAAGATCGAGGCCGAGTGCCACCGCGCCGGAGTCCGACTTGTGCACCAGGGACGGCCCGTACGCCTTGAGCACCAGCGGCGGGGTCAGCGACCCCGCCTCGTCCAGGGAAAGGACCCCGCGCGGCACCGGGATCCCCGCCTCCCGCAGCAGCGCCTTGACCTCGTGCTCAGCCCAAGAGGTGGCCATACAGCTCCCTGATCTCCCTGCGCAGCAGCTTGCCGGGCCCGCCTGAGGCGTCCTCGAAGTGCGGCAGCGACTCGGCCACCACCACGTGGTCGGGCCGCTGGTGCGCCGGTAACGTGTCGGCCAGCGCGAGCGCCACCTTCGACGCCTCCAGCGACTGCCCTGCCCGCGGCACCACGGCGAGCAGGATCCGCTGCGACGTGGCTCCCTCGGGAACGCCGACAGCACCCGCCTCGGCCACGCCGTCCAGCGCCGCGGCGGCCTCCTCGATCGTGGCCGGCTGGGTCCACCGGCCGTCCTTGACGATGGCGTCCTCGCGCCGCCCGAGCACCCGCAGCACGCCGTCGGCCGACAGGGTGCCCAGGTCGCCGCCCACGTACCACTCGCCGCGCAGCACCTCGGCGGTCTTGTCGGCCAGCCCGTCGTAGCCGGCCATCCGGTGCGGGCCCGCCAGGTTGATCTCACCCACCTGGTCGACGACCCGGTTGCCCGAGGGGTCGGTGATCTGGACGGCGTTGCCGGTGCGGGCCCTGCCCGACGAGCCGAGCGGGGTCGAACCGTCGTCGACCCGGCCCATGCAGGTGTAGGGGGCCTCGGTCTGGCCGTAGTAGGAGTACACGCCCGCCTCGGGCAGCCGCTCCTTGATCCGCCCGAGCATGGTCGCCGTCAGCGGCTCCCCACCGAGCATGATCACCCTGAGCGACGACAGGTCCACCGGCTCGTGGTCCGGCGAGGCCAGCAGGGCGGAGTAGAACGAGGGGATCTGCGACACGTGCGTGACCCGCTCCCGCGGTACGACCCGCAGGAAGTTCGCGGGCCCCCAGTCCTGCTCGAGCACCAGTCGCATCCCGGCGTACAGCGCCGGCCCCACGATGGCAGGGAACCCGATGCCCCAGATGATCGCCCCGGTCCCGAACACCGAGTCGGGCGAGCGCGGCACGTCCAGCCAGATCTGCGCGGTGGCCAGCGACGAGGCGTGCGTGTGGACGACCGGCTTGGGCAGCCCGGTGGTGCCCGAGGTGTAGTACAGCGCCAGCGGGTCGTCGAAGGACCCGGCGATCGCGGGCTCTTCCTCCGAGGCGGACTCCAGCGAGGACGCCTCGATCCACGTGGTGATCCCCGGCAGCGACGGCCGGATCTCCTCGACCACGGAGGAAACGGTCGAGTCGTAGACGAAGGCCGTGCACCCCGACTGCGCGACCACCCCGCGCAGCGTCTCGACCGGCCAGTACGGGTTCAGCGCCGCCGTGATCGCCCCGATCTTGGCCTGGGCCAGGTACACCTCGGCCACCAGCAGCGTCTCGTTCAGCAGCGCGGCCACCCGCTGCCCCGGCCCGACGCCCGCGGCCAGCAGCGCGTGCGCTCGCCGGTTCACAGCCCTGTTCAGCTCGTCGTAGGTGAAGGACTGTTCTCCGCAGTACGTGAGCGCCACCCGGTCGGGGGTCCGCATCGCCCCCGCGGTCAAGATCGCGTAACCGTAGTTGCCGAACATGGGGGGTGCCTCCGAATCACGAATACAGCACGAAGACGTTTCCTGAGGGGTCACGCAGCACGGCCCGCGTCTCGTGCGGGCCGCTCTCGGGCTCCCGCACCACCTGGGCGCCGCGCTCCTCGAACAGCCGCACGGCCTGCCGTACGTCCTCGACCTTGTAGGACGGCGCGATCCCGGCGGTGACGTGCTCGGCCGGGCCCGCCAGCGCGATCGTCACCCCGCCCCCGTCCAGCGCCGCGAACCTGTCGCCGTCGCGGAACTTCACCGGCAACCCGTAGAACGCGATCGCCTTGTCCAGGTCGTCGACGGGGACGAACACGTTGCCCAGTTTCATAGCGGCCTCCACTGCGCCAGCCCGTCGACGTACGACACCCGTACCGCCATGCCGATCCTGACCTCCTCCGGTTGGCACCCCACGACGTGCCCGAACGCGCGACCGCCGCCGGGCAGCTCCACCCAGGCCAGGACGTACGGCTCGCGCCCCTGGTAGGCGGGCACGAACGAGCGGTGCACCACGGTGAAGGTGTGCACCACACCGGTTTCTGCGTCGGCCATCGCTCGCCAAGCTAGCGCACGCTTGGTTGACCGACAAGGGTCACTCGGTCGTGACGTCCGAGGGCACGTCGGTGGGGGCGAACGGCTCCTGGCTCGACTGCTGGTCCGGGGTCGGCGAGCCCGCCGCGGTGTGCTGCGTGGGAGTCGGCGTCGTGGTGTGGCCCGGGCACGCGGGACCGTCCACGGCCACCTCGCTGACCTGCGGGCCGTTGGCCGAGGCGGGATCCGTCATCACCACGATGCCGAAGTACGACCGCTGGCCGCAGGCCACCGTCCCGAGGTCGCGCTGGACGCCGTCCACGTAGGCGGTCTTGCCGGCCAGCGTCCTGCTCTCGGTGTGCAGGGTGCGGACCGGGCCGTCGCCGTCGCGCCGGGTGTAGGACACGGTCAGCCGCACCGGGCCCGTGCCGTCGGCCGCGACCTTGATCGAGCCTGCAGAGCCGCTCCACGACATGATGCTGGCCGCCTGCACCGCGGGCCGGGCGGGCACGGAGGCCCTCGCCTGCGTCGGCGTCGGCGCCGGGGCGGGCGGCGTGGGGGTCGAGGAGGGCTGGGGCCGCCGCGTCGGGGGAGCGGTCGTCGTCCTCACGGGCGGCGGCGGGGTGGTCGCCTTGCGCTCCGGCGTCTTGTCGTCCACCGGGACGGTGTTCATCGAGGAGGGGTTCATCGAGGAGGGCGACTTGGGCGGCGGCATCAGCACCGTGCCGGGCCCGGGAGGCAGCCGGCCGCCCGACAGCAGCGCCGCGATCAGAACCGCCACCACGGTCGCGGCGGCGATCCACAGGTGCGGCGGCAACCGCGGCACCCGCACCGTCCGCTCCCTGAGCGTGGGCGCGGCCTCGGCCGTCGAGGCCGTCTTGGCCAGCGGGAACTTCAGCGCCAGCAGCGTGGCCAGCTCGGCCAGGTGCCGGCGCCCGCGCTGCTCCCACTCGGGGCCGTAGCCGGCGACCGCGTCCTCCTCGAGCTCGGCCGCGAACTGCCTGGCCGAGGCGTACCTGGCGGCCGGGTCCTTGGCCATCCCGCGCCGCAGCAGGTCGCGCAGCGTGTCGGGGGCCACCTCCAGCGGCACGGGCTCGACCAGGTGCTTGTCCCTGATGGCGGCGACGTCTGTGCCCATGGCCGCGGCCGCTTCGGGGCCCGTCGCCCTCTCGCTCGGGCCGCGGAAGGGCGGCCTGCCGCGCACCGTCTCGAACAGCACGCAGGCGGCGGCGTACAGGTCGGCGGGCGGCCCCGCCGTACCGTTCGTCCACAGCTCGGGGGACATGTACGGCGGGCTGCCTGCCGGGACGCCGGGCTCCTCGGCGTGCACGACGATGCCGAAGTCGGCCAGCTTGCTCGTGCCGTCGGCCTGGACCAGCACGTTCTCCGGCTTGACGTCGTGGTGCGGCACACCCCGCTCGTGCGCGGCGGCCAGCGCGAGCAGCGTGCCCTTCAGGACGACCAGTGCCGCCTCGGGAGTGATGCGGCCGTGCTCGGCCAGGATCGTGCGCAGCGAGACGCCGTCGACCAGCTCCATCACGACGGCGGCCCGGGTCGGCGTCTCGACGTACTCGTAGAGCTTGACCACGTTCGGGTCGTCGATCTCCACCAGGGCGTGGCTGTCCGTCCGGAAGCGCGCCATGAACTCGTCGTCCCTGCGCAGGGTCGCGTTCAGGTACTTGATCGCCACGTAGGCGCCGGTGGCCTGGTAGGTGGCGAGGAACACCCGGCCGCTGTGGCCGGCGCCGAGCTGGCGAACTTCCCTGTAGCCAGGAACCAAGTCCAACCCCCAACCCATCCGTCTCTCATTCGACGGTCTCATTGGGGTTTCCGGTTGTCACGAGTGACGATATTTCGTCATCTGCTTGTATCCTGTGACTCTCCGTAATCACGATCCTGTACGGCGAGCCGCCCCACCGCCCGCCCGCCGCACTCCGGCCGGGGGCCCGCGACCGGCGCTTCCGGCGAGTCGATGACACTCACCCGCCGCCACGGCGCACGGGACCCGGATGGTAAGGTCCACATACCAAGCAAGCGCTCGGCAGGCTGGAGGCTCGGGTGGCGCGCACGGCGGTTCTGGTCATGGAGATGCAGCGAGGCGTCGTCGGCGATCTAACGAAATTTCCGGAATTGGTGGCCGCCTGTGAGGCCCACGACGTGATCCCGCACACCGCCGCGATCCTCGAGGCCGCCCGGGCGGCCGGTATCCCGGTCATCCACTGCACCGCCGCCTTCCGGGCGGACCGGGCGGGATCCCACACCGACAACTGCCCGTTCATCGTCGCCCTGCTGAAAGACCCCGCCCACATGCTCGAAGCAACCCCCGCCGTGGAGGTCCTCCCGGAACTACGGGACCCGGGCGACCTGGAGAGCAGGCGATACCACGGCTTCTCGCCCTTCACCGGCACCTCGCTGGACATGAGGCTGCGCTCCCTGGGCGTCTCCCACGTGATCGCCGTGGGCGTCTCGCTCAACCTGGGCATCCCCGGCCTGGCCCTGGAGGCGGTCAACCTCGGCTACCGGGTCACCGTCGTGACGGACGCCGTGGCCGGCATCCCCGACGACTACGCGCGAGCCGTACTGAGGAACACCATCAGCCTCCTGGCCACCCGCGTGCGCACGGGCGACCTGCTCAAGCAAATGTTAGGTTCGGAAGCATGACAGCCGGTTGGCAGCTCGACGGCAGACGCGCCCTGGTGACCGGGGGCGCGGGCGGCATCGGCGCGGCCATCTGCGCCGACCTGGTGGCCCAGGGAGCGGCCGTGATCGTGGCCGACCTGGACGCCGCGGGCGCGGCCAAGGTGGCCGGCGAGGTGGGCGTCCACGCGCCCTGGGTCGTGGACCGCGGCGGCGTCGCCTGGTCCGAGGAGCCGGAGCACGGCACCGCCGAGGCCAAGGAACTGGACCTGAGCGATCCCGTCTCCATCGAGAGCTTCTGCCGCGACGTCGGCGTGGTGGACATCGTGGTGCACAACGCGGGCGTGTCCGTCGTGGAGGAGTTCGTCGCGAGCGATCCCGCGCACTGGGACCTGATGTGGCAGGTCAACCTGCGCGGGCCGATGCTGCTCACCAAGCTGCTGCTGCCCGGGATGATCGAGCGCGGGTGGGGGCGGCTGGTGTTCATCGCCTCCGACGGGGCTCGGGCGGGCTCGGGCGGCGAGGGCGCCTACGCGGCCACGAAGTCTGGGCTGTTCGGGCTGGCCAAGAGCCTGGCGCGGGAGGTCGCCAAGTCCGGGATCACCTCCAACGTGATCTGCCCGGGACCCACGGACACGCCGATGCTGCGCCGGGTCGACGCCCAGAACCCCGGCCTGGTGGACAAGATCGCCCGCGGCATTCCGCTGAGGCGGCTGGGCACCCCCTCCGACGTTTCCGGACTTGTCGCCTATCTCTGCAGCGAGCGCGCCTCCTACATCACCGGACAGACGCTGTCGGTGAGCGGCGGCGTGACGATGCAGTGAGGTCACAGCGAGTCGTAGACCGCCTTGGTGAGGTGGTAGCCGCGCAGGCTTCCGGCGGGGGCGTTGTCCATGTGGTTCATCACGTAGCCGATGGCCAGGCGGTGCTCCAGGTCGCCGAGCCCGATGAAGCCGCCGCTGCCCGTGTGGCCGAAGGCCGTCTCGGCGGGGGAGAAGAACGTCAGCGCCGGACGCATGAATCCGAGCCCGAACGAGCTGTCCAGCCGCAGCACCCGGTCCTCGCCCCTGACTCTCGGGCGGATCGCGTCGGTCAGCGTGCCGAGCTCCAGCACCTCCCCGGCCACCAGCGCCCGGTAGAACCCGGCCAGCCCGCGCGCCGTCGCCACGACGCCCACGGCCGGCCAGGCGGCCCGCAGGAGCGCCGGATTGTTCGCCCCGCCCTCCAGATCGTTGATCCGCGGATTCCCCATGGCCCGGTTCACCAGGCTCTCGGGATCCCGTCCCGCCGCCACCATCCCGGCCAGTGGTCCTGCTGTCGCATCCCCGCCCTCGAGGGCTTCCGTGGCGGGTTCCGTGGGGCCTGCCGTACCGGATTGCTGGGAGAGGCGCTTGGTCGTGAGGCGGGCCGCGCGGGCGATGACCGGGTCGGGGGCGCCCAGCCAGAGCTCGAGGTCGAGCGGCCCGGCGATGTCGGCCGCGACCAGTTCGCCCACCGACTTGCCCGTGACCCGGCGGACCACCTCGCCGATCAGGAAGCCGTACGTCAGCGCGTGGTAGCCGTGCGCCGTCCCCGGCTCCCACACCGGCTGCTGCCCCGCGAGGCGGGCGGCGATCGCCGGCAGGTCGCCGAACTCCTCCACCGGCACCCGCTCCTCGATCACCGGCAGCCCGGCCTGGTGCGTGAGCAAGTGCTCCACGGTCGCAGGAGCCGTGAACTCCGGCCACACCTCCTTGACGGGCGCCGCCAGGTCCACCAGCCCGCGCTCGGCCAGGCGCAGCAGCACCGCCGCCGTGACGGCCTTGGTGCACGAGAAGATGAAGGCGGGCGTGTCGCGCTCCCACGGCCTGCCCGACACCCGGTCGGCCGTCCCGTCCCACAGGTCCACGATGAGCTCGCCGTCCAGATAGACGGCGAAGGCGGCACCGACCTCGTGCCCGTCTGCGAAGTTCCGCTCGAAGGCCGCGCGCACTCGAGCGAACCGGGGATGGCAGTGCATGAACCCTCCGCGTGAAAGGAAGCGCTTACTTGGTTGCCGAGCCTAACAACTGGGGCCGCTTCGGCCCAGAGGATCAGCGCGGGACGCTCAACCTGCTCACCCCCGACGTCGTGCTGCGGGCGCTCGGCGCCGCCAGGACCGGGCAGGTGCTCAGCCTGGCGATGCCGGTCAAGGGCGCCCCACGGCTCAGGGGGCGCCCCGCGCCGCAGCACTTCATGTCGGTCGACGGCGGCGACTATGCGGCCGGCGCCCGCCCGGTCGGGCCCGGGCTGCGGATGGCCGACGACGTGCTGATCGTCAGCTCCCACGGGACGACCACGCACATGGACGCGCTGTGCCACATGTGGTCGGGCGAGGAGATCTACAACGGTCACCCGGCCGCCCGGGTCCGCTCCCACGGCGCCGCCCGGTGCGGGATCGAGCAGGTGGGCGGCGTGGTGGCCCGAGGCCTCTTCTACGACGTGGCCGGCTATTTCGGCGTCGACCACCTGCCGCCGGACCACCGCATCACCCCGGAAGTCCTGGCCGACATCGCGGAACCGGAACCCGGCGACGCGGTCGTCATCCGCACCGGCTGGCCCACGGTCTGGGACAGCTCGCCGGGCCAGCCGGGCCTGTCCGCCGACGCCGGACGGTGGCTCGCGCGCCACGACGTCTCGGTCGTCGCCTGCGACAACGCCGCCATCGAGGGGCTGAACGACCGCCAGCTCTCCGACGAGGACCTGGACGACGACCTCCACCTGATCCTGCTGCACCGCCACGGTGTCCACCTGCTCGAGATGCTGTGGCTGGAGGAGCTCGCCGCGGCCGGCCGTACGGACTTCGTCTTCGTGGTGGCGCCGCTGCGGATCCAGGGCGGCACCGGCAGCGCCGTCAACCCGCTCGCAATCCTGTGACAGGCAGCTCGACCAGGCCGCGGACGGCGCCCTGCTTGAACACCACCTCCTCGTACGGCACGGCCACCCGCAACCCGGGGAAGCGGTCGAACAGCGCCAGGTAGGCGATGCGCATCTCCAGCCTGGCCAGGTGGTGCCCCAGGCACAGGTGCGGGCCGTGGGCGAAGGCCAGCTGCAGCCTGGCCTCCTCGCGGTCAAGCGCGAGCCGGTCGGGCTCGTCGAACACGGCGGCGTCGTGGTTGGCCGCCATGAGGTCGAGCGACACCGTCTCGCCCGCGGCCACCAGCGTGCCCTCGACCTCGACGTCCTCCAGCGCCGCCCGGCTGATGGTCCCGACGATCGACAGGCGTCGCAGCAGCTCCTCGACCGCCGCGCCCGGGTCTCGCCTGAGACTCTCGATGTGGGCCGGATCCTCCAGGAGCGTCAGGACGCCCAGGCCGATCATGTTCGCGGTGGTCTCGTGCCCGGCCACGAGCAGCAGCAGGGCGATGTTCACCAGCTCCTCGTCGGTGAGCTCGTCCTCCTTGATCAGCCCGCTGATCAGATCGTCGCCCGGCAGGTCGCGCTTGCTCCTGACCAGCTCGCCCAGGTAGGTCGCGAGCGCGCCCATCGCCTCCTGCACGCGCGGGTCGAGGCGGGCGATCATCGCCGACTGCTGCTCGAAGAACTCATGGTCGCTGTACGGCACGCCGAGCAGCTCGCAGATCACCAGCGACGGGATCGGCAGCGCGAACTCCCTGACCAGGTCGGCGGTCGGCCCCGCCATGGCGTCCAGGCGTTCCTCGGTGATCTCGCGGATGCGGGGTTCGAGCTGCCGCATGCGGCGCGGGCTGAACTGCGCGTGCACCATGCGCCGGTAGCGGGTGTGGTCGGGCGCGTCCATGCCGGGGAACCAGCCCGGCGCGGCCGGGTCCGTGGCGCCGTTGGGTCGTACGGCCTGCCGGAGGGGGTGCTTGAGCTCCTGGCGGGCGGAGAATCGGGGGTCGCCGAGCACGGCGCGGACCTCGGCGTGCGTGGTCGCAAGCCAGCCGAGGTGACCGTCGGCGGATTGAATACGTCGCATGATTTTGAGAGTACGCTCTCATTTGGAAGTTGACTAGCATGGTGCAGAATCAGTGCATGAGTCTCCGGGAACGCAAGAAGGCGAAGACGCGGGTGCTGATCCAGCGGGAGGCGCTGCGGCTCTTCCGCGATCAGGGCTTCGCCGCCACGACGGTCGAGCAGATCGCGGAGGCCGCGGAAGTCGCGCCCAGCACCGTGTTCCGCTACTTCCGCACCAAAGAGGACCTCGTGGTGATGGACGACTTCCCGCCGTTCGTGGACGCGCTCACCGCGGCGCCCGCCGACGCCGGGCCCATCGAAGCGGTCCGCCTGGCGTTGCGCGAGGTCAACGCCCAGCGCACGCCCGAGGAGCGCGCCGCCGGCCTGGAGATCGAGCGCCTCGTCTTCACCGTCCCCGAGCTGTGGGCCGCCAACCTCGACAACATCACCCAGGCCCTCGCCTCGCTCCGGGACCTCCTGGCCACCCGCGCGGGCAGACCCACGGACGACCCCGAAATCCGCAACATCGCGGGCGCCATCGCGGGCGTCGTCATGGCCGTCTGGTTCGACTGGGTCCGCGACCCCGACTTCGATGGCCCCGCCGAACTCGACCGAGCCCTCGCCTCCCTCGATTCCGGCTTCACCCTCTAGCCCACCCGCCCGGCGAGCACCCGAACCCCCGGACGCGGGTGGACGGCTGCCCGTCCGCGGACCGGCATGCTCGGGGTTAGGTGCCGGGGTAGTTGCCGCCGCCGTGGGTGGTGTCGAGGGTGTCGTAGTCCGGGGTGTAGCCCTTCTTGGGGATCTCCGGGACGAAGACGATGTCGCGTGGCTTCTTGTAGGAGGCGATCTGCGACTGGACGTGGGCGATCAAGGTCTCCGGGGAGACCTCGGAGGAGGTGACGACGATGGCCTTGACCGACTGGTGCCACCGGTCGTCGGGGACCCCGATGACGGCGGCGTCCGTGACCGCGGGGTGGGACTTGAGGGCGCGTTCCACCTCCGCCGGATAGATGTTCTCCGCCCCGGACTTGATCATGCGGAGCTTGGGACCGATGAACGTGAGGGTCCCGTCGGGCTCGCGACGCCCGAGGTCCCCGGTGTGATGCCACCCGTGAGCACACTTAGCCGCATTTAAGTCGGGACGGGCGAAATATCCGGAGAAGAGGGACTTGCCGCGGGCACAGATCTCCCCGACCTCACCGGCCGGAACCTCGCCGCCATCCGGACCCAGGATGCGGACCTGGACCAGCGGTGAAGGCCGCCCCGCGAAGCCGGCACCCCCAGGTGCGAGCCCCAGGAAAGTGAGCATCCCGCCCACCTCGGTCTGCCCGTACCCGCCCATCGTGGACCGGCACCACGGCGAGTCGTCCACCGTGATCATCGCGTCCCACTCCGGAGAGTGCGCGACGAACCGCAGCGACGACAGGTCGTACTTCCCCCCGCCGTTGGCCGCCACCACCGCGTCGATCATCTGCCCGAACAGGAACGCCTGCGTGACCTTCTCCGCGTCGACCAGCCGGCAGAGCTCCTCGGCGTCGAAGCCGGGCATGAACACGTTCGTCCCGCCGATCTGCAGCGTGGCCAGGCAGAACATCATGGTGCCCACGTGGAACAGCGGCCCGCTGTTCAGGAACGTGAACCCGGGCTCCATCTGCCGTACCACCAGCAGGGAAGCACTGTGCGCGACCAGGGCCGCGCTGCTGAGCAGGGCGGCATGAGGATGCCCGTCGAAGGCGGCCGTGTACAGCGCCAGCGTGGGAGAGGTGTCGTCCACCGACGGGAAGTCCCGCACGGAGCCGCTCGCGACGAAGCCCGCGTAGTCCGCTATCCAGGACGCCTCGGCAGCGGAATCAGGGGAGCAGAACACCACGCGCGGCGTCAGATCGTCCACGATGAACTGGAGCTCCTGGGCGGACTGCCGCCAGTTGGCCGGGCAGAAGATCGCCCCCAGCCGCGAGCAGGCCAGCAGCAGCTCGAGTACGGCATGCGAGTTCTGCCCCACCCACAGCACCCGCTCCCCGGCCGTGACCCCGCGCCCGGCCAGGGCGTCGGCCAGCCGGGACACGCGCTCGTCGAGCTCGGGGTAGGTGAGCCGCACCTCGCCGTCCACGGCGGCGGTGACCTGCGGGCGGCTACGGGCATGCTCGGCCAGCACGTCGGAGAGTGTCAACGAGTGGATCATCGAACCTCCCTCTGGAATGCGGGCATGACCTCACGGGCGAAGAAGCGCATGACCCGCTTCATCTCCTCCAGCGGCAGCGGCCGCGTGCTGCCGAAGTCGCAGAGCAGGTTGGCGAACCCGGCGTCGCGCAGCAGCGAGATCTGCTCGATGACGCGCGCGGGATCGCCGATCACCTCCAGCTGCTCCCAGCGGAAGTCGGCGGAGACGGAACCGCCCTTCAGGTAGCGGTCCTGGTAGTACTCGAAGCCCTGGGCGGCACGCCCGGTCTTCGGGTCGATCGGCGAGCTCTTCTCGTTGAAGATCCGCGACCTGTCGAACATCGCCTCGAACCTGGCCAGGTCCTCGCGCGCCTGCTCCAGCGTCGGCGCCACGTAGACGGTGCGGGCCACGACCAGCTCGCCGGGCTTGGGGGACAGCTCCGTCCATGTCCTGGCCGCGTTGACGACCTTGCGGAACGTCGCGGCGGGGTCGGCCAGGATGGGCAGGCCGCGCTCGGCGTACATGGTCACGGTCTCGGGGGAGACGGCGGCCACGTGCAGCGGCGGGTGCGGATCCTGCAGCGGGCGGGGGACGAGCGAGACCTCGGCGCCGGTCTTGTAGAACTTGCCCTCGTGCTGGAAGACGTCCTGCGTCCACAGCCCGAGAATCACCTCGAGCGCCTCGTTGAAGCGGTCGCGGGCCTCGGCCAGGTCGATGCCGAACCCCTCGAACTCGAAGCTCTGGTATCCGCGTCCGATACCCAGGTCGAGCCGCCCGCCGGACAGCAGGTCCACCATCGCGGCCTCCTCGGCCACGTGGACGGGGTTGTGCAGCGGCAGCACGACGATCCCGGTGCCCAGCCTGATCCGCGACGTCCTGGCCGCCGCGTGCGCCAGCAGCGTGAACAGGTTCGGCACGACCCCGTAGTCACGGAAGTGGTGCTCGGCCAGCCGTACCCCGTCGAACCCCAGCTCCTCGGCCAGCTCGATGAGCTCCAGGTGGTAGTCGTAGACCTCCTTGAAGCTCTGGCCGTCGGCCCGATGGAAGAGGTGGAAGGTCGAGAACTTCATGCGGACAGCCTCTCGATGTGACCAAGCGCTCGCTTGGGAGCGTATCAGTTCTACGCCGGGATGCCAGCCCTAACGTCCGCATAACCATGTCGGGTGACGGCCGAGTTATGCCGACATTGGTGGACTTCCTGATCCAGCACACCGGATCAGGGGGACCCATGACGCTCGCACCTGCCCGCAGCAGACCTCGCGTGACGCTGCCCGCCCCGCGAAGATCGATCACCTGGGTCCTGGTGGGCGGCTGGATCGCGCAGCTGGCCGTACGGCTGTGGCTGTTCCGCTACCACGCGGGCCCGGTGGCCAACCCGGACGAGACCGGCTACCTGATCGCCGCCCGATGGCTGGCCGGCGGGCCGGGCGGCGACTTCTCCGGCTCGACCTTCTACCAGGGCGGATACCCGCTGCTGCTGGTCCCGGCGTTCTGGGTGACCTCGGATCCCGAGACCGCCTACCGGCTCGTGGTGGCGATCGGCTCGATGGCCGCGGCCTCCGCGTTCCCCCTGGCGTACCTGGCGCTGCGGCGGCTGCGGACGGGCAGGCGGCCCGCGCTGCTGCTGGCCTTCGTAGCCGGGCTGTGCCCTGCGCTGGTGGAGTTCGCCGGGCTGGCGCTGACCGACGCGATCCTGCCGACGCTGGTGCTCGGCTGGCTGATCGCGCTGCACGATCTCGCGCAGGGCCGTACGGCGGGCAGGTCAGGGATCGTGGCGGGGGCGCTGGCCGGGTACGCCACGGCGGTGCACATGCGGGGAACGATCGTCTTCGGGGTCTTCGTCGTCGTGGTCGCCGCCCTGCTGCTCACGCACCGGGTGCCGCGATCGGCCGGGCTGAAGGCGCTGGCCGTCGCGGGGACCGTGGCCGTGGCCGGGCTGGCGCTCAACCGGGCGGTGTCGGCGGCGCTCTACCACGACGGCGTGCGCGACCTGTCGGGAATGCTGGCCGACCGGCTCACCAGCGCCGGCGGCCAGGCCTGGGCGCTGTCCGGCGCGCTGGGCCAGCTCTGGTACCTGGTCACCGCCACCTGGGGCCTCGCCGGGGTCGGCATGGCGGGCGCCACCGTGGTCGCGCTCAGGCGGGGCGGGCTTCCCGGCCCGCGCGTGCTGGCCGCCACGCTCCTGCTGACGACGCTGGGCATCGCCTACGCCTCCTCGGCCGCGCTCCCCGACGAGCACCGGGTCGGCAACTACGTCTACGGCCGCTACACCGCCTGCGTCGCCGCCGTCTGGCTCCTCGCGGGCCTCGTCGTCCTGCTGCGCCTGCGCCGCGCCGCTGTCGTACGGCGGGCCCTGGCGGGAGCCGGGATCCTGGTAGCCGCGGGGGGAGCGGCCGCCTGGTACGCGGGAGACCGGCTGACCACGTACAGCTTCATCGCCTTCGACTTCCCCGAGGTGAACTTCCTGACCAGAGCCTGGCAGCGCCTCGACATGATCGCCGCCTCGGCCGCCGCGCTGTCGCTCCTGGCCTGTCTGGTGGCGATGGCGCTGTGGATGCCGCGCCGTGCCAGGCTGCCGCTGGTCGCCGCCGGGGTGGCCGCCGTACACCTGGCCTTCCTGGCCGACCTCGCACCCAAGACCGCGCCCGCCGCCGGACCCGGCTGGCTGCCCGCGCCGCCACCCGGCAGGGTCGCGCTGGACACCCGGGTCTCGTGGCGCGTGTGGGTCCCGCTGACGTACCAGGTGTCATGGACGGCGCTGGAGCGCTACCAGGGCGCCCCGCCCGCCGGTGCGTGCACTGCCCTGACCCCGCTCGCCGCGGGACCACCGGCAAGCGGCTGGACCGCCACCGCCACCGGCAGCGACTGGGTCATCTGGGCGGGCCCGGCCTGCGCGGCTAAGGCCTGAGCGCGACGCCGCCGAGCAGGTAGTCGCCCACCCCTTGCAGCGGGGCGAGCTCGGCCACCTCGGGCCGCCACTCGGCCACGTTCGCCAATCCCGGCTCCACCAGCTCGAGCCCGTCGAACAGCGGCAGGATCTCCGCCCGCGTGCGCAGCCTGATGCCGGAGGTGGCCGCGTCGTAGACGTGCGAGATGTCGTCCGACTCGACGGGCCGGTTGGGGCAGGCGTGCGAGAGCACCAGGTGGCTGCCGGGCGCCATCCGCTCCTTGAGCAGCCCGATCAGCCGCGCGGGGTCGTCGGAGTCCTGGACGAAGTGGAGCACCGCCACGACCAGCACCGCGACCGGCTCGGAGAAGTCGATCAGCTTCGCCTCGTCCATGATGGCCGCCGGGTCGCGCAGGTCGCCCTGGACCACGTCCACGTCCCGCGACCCGGCCAGCAGCGCGCGGGCGTGGGTCAGCACGATCGGGTCGTTGTCCACGTAGACGACGCGGGCGTCCTCGCCCGCCACCTCGTGCACGTTGCCCTGGGTCGGCAGCCCGGTGCCGATGTCCAGGAACTGGCGGATGCCCCGCTCGGCCAGGTACCGCACCGCGCGCTGCATGAACGCACGGTTCTCCCTCGCGGCGTCCCTGGTCGCGGGCACGATCGCGAGAACCTGCTCCGCGGCCTCACGGTCGGAGGCGAAGTTGTCCTTGCCGCCCAGGTAGTAGTCGTACATCCGGGCGACGTTGGGGATACGGGGATTTATCCCGACTGGGACCTGGTCCACGGGCCGATCATACAACCGCCCCCGGCGTCTCCCTGAGCGGAAGCCGTACCTCGAACCAGGTGTCGCCCGGCACCGAGCGCGTCTTCAGCTCGCCGCTGTGGCGGCCGGCCACGATGCGGTAGGAGATGTCCAGGCCGAGCCCTGTGCCGTGCCCCACGGTCTTCGTGGTGAAGAACGGCTCGAAGATCCGGTCCTTGATCGCGTCCGGCACGCCGGGACCCGTGTCGCCGATCTCGATGATCGCCTCGTCCTCGTCGTGCGCGGTCCTGATGGTCAGCGTGCCCTGCGAGCCCATCGCGTCCAGCGCGTTGGAGATGAGGTTCGTCCACACCTGGTTGAGCTCGCCGGCGTAGGCAGGGATCTCCGGCAGCGTCCGGTCGTAGTCGGTGACCACGTTGATGTCCGGCGGGATCTTGCCGCGGAAGATCGCGATCGTGCTGTCGAGCAGCTCGTGCACGTCCACCATCTGGAACGGCGCCCGGTCCATCTGGGAGTACTGCTTGGCCGACGAAAGCAGCGACGTGATCCGCTCGGTGGCCTCGGTGATCTCGCCCAGCATCTGCGAGATCTCCACCGCGTCGGCCAGCCAGCGCAGGGCCACCCCGGCGTGCTCCTCGCCCACCTTGGTGCGGATCTTGGCCAGCGTCTCCAGGTTGAACCCGGCGTTGACCAGCGAGGGCGCCAGCTCCCACGCGTCGTTCACGCCGAGATCCTCAAGCGCCTCGCCCACCTCGTCCTCGGCGTCGGACACCTCGAGCGGGCTGCGCGGCGCCAGGGTGCCCACGGCCCCCGCGCACCCCTCGGCCATCTCGATCAGGTGCAGCAGCTTCTGCGGCGGTATCCCGTTGGTGGCCAGCCCCGCCAGCTGCAGGCGCGACTCCCTGATCAGCGTGCGCAGCTCGCTCACCGCCCGTACGGCTGCCGCCGCCGGGTTGTTCAGCTCGTGGGTCAGCCCCGCCGTGATCGTGCCCAGGGCGGTCAGCCGCTGGCGCCGGTCGATGATCTCCCGGGCGGCCCGCCCGCCGTACGTCATGCCTTCCAGCAGGTGCATGGCCATCGGGAACCACTCGGTCACGATGTAGCCGAACTTCTTGGCCGGCAGCACGAACATCCGGGTGGGCGCGCAGGCCCGCAGCGAGTGCTGGTAGGTGGCCGGCGCCCGGTTGCCCAGGTAGGCCGACACCGCCCCGGCGTACACGCCCGGCTGGGTGGAACGCGGCTGCGCCACGGGACCGGCGTCGGTGTCGGTCATCATCTGGATCTCGCCCTCCATGAGGACGAAGAACGAATCCGACGGCTCACCCTGGCGCAGGATGAACTCGTCCTTGGCGTACTCGCGCACCTCGCCCTTGGCGGCCAGCAGGTTCAGCTGCTCGTCCGTCAGGCGCTCGAAGAGGAACAGCTTGCGTAGCGCGTCGATGTCGACAGTGCCGTCGATGGGGCCGTCGATAGGGGTTGTCATTGCTTCTCCAGGTAACGATGCACGAGCGCGACGGCCATCGCGCCCTCACCGACGGCCGAAGCCACCCGCTTGATCGAGTCGGCCCGCACGTCACCCGCCGCGAGTACACCCGGCACATTGGTCTCCAGGTAGTACGGCTCGCGGCGCAGCGTCCAGTTGCGCGGACGCTTGCCGCCGTGCACCAGGTCGGGCCCGGTCAGCACGAACCCCTTCGCGTCGCGTTCGATCGTGTCGCCCAGCCAGGAGGTGTACGGCTCGGCGCCGATGAACACGAACAGCCACTGCGCGTCGACCGTGCGCTCCTCGCCCTTGGTGGCGATCGTCAGCCGCTCCAGGTGGCCGTCGCCATCGCCGCCGGTGACCTGCGTCTGCAGGTGCACCTCGATGTTCGGCAGCGCCTGGATCTGCTCGATGAGGTAGTGCGACATGGACTTCTCCAAACCGTCACTCCTCACCAACAAATTGACCTTGCTCGCGAATCCCGCCAGGTAGACGGCCGCCTGGCCGGCCGAGTTGGCCGCGCCCACGATGTAGACCTCGCCGTCCTGGCACGAGGGAGCCTCGGTCAGCGCGGCCCCGTAGAAGACGCCCCGGCCCACGAAGTCGTCCAGGCCCGGCGCCTCCAGGCGGCGGTAGGTGACGCCGGTGGCCAGGATGACCGCGTGCGCCGCGATCTCCCCGCCGTCCTTGAAGCCCACGACCCTGGCCTGGCCGCGCGACTCCAGGCTGGTGACCTTGCGCGCGGTCAGCAGCTCCGCGCCGAACTTCAGCGCCTGCCTGCGCGCCCTGTCCGCCAGCTGCGCCCCCGAGACGCCGTCGGGGAAGCCCAGGTAGTTCTCGATCCTGGAGCTCTGCCCCGCCTGCCCGCCGGAGGCGTGCGCCTCGACCAGCACGGTCTTGAGCCCCTCCGAGGCGCCGTAGACCGCCGCGCCCAGCCCCGCGGGCCCGCCGCCGATCACGATCAGGTCGTAGAAGTCGGTGGCCGGCGTCGTCGACAGGCCCACCGCCGAGGCCAGCGTGGCCTGGTCGGGCGACTCCATCGTGACGCCGTCCACGGTGATCACCAGCGGCAGGTGGCAGTCCTCGCCCGCCGCGGCCACCAGCTGCGCCCCCTCGGGATCGTCGGACAGCATCCACTGGTAGGGCACATGGTTACGCGCCAGGAAGTCGCGCACCCGGTACGACGGCGCCGACCACCGGTCGCCCACCACGCGCAGCTCGGACCGCTCCACCCGCTCGGTGCGCTGCCAGGCGTCCAGCTGGCCGTCGATCACCGGGTAGAACTTCTCCTCCGGCGGGTCCCACGGCTTGAGCATGTAGTGGTCCAGGTCCACCACGTTGATCGCCTGGATCGCCGCGTCGGTGTCGGCGTACGCGGTCAAGAGCACCCGCCGCGCGTACGGATACATGTCCATCGCGGCCTCGAGGAACTGCACCCCGTTCATCTGCGGCATGCGGTAGTCCGCCAGGATCGCCGCCACGTCGTCGCCGCGCAGCCGCATCTCCTTCACCGCCTCGATGCCCTGCACGGAATCCTCGGCGCGGACGATCCGGTACTCCTGGCCGTACTTGCGTCTGAGGTCACGGGCGACTGCCCGCGACACGCCCGGGTCGTCGTCGACCGTCACGATGACCGGCTTGTCCATGCCCCTGCCTTCCCCTGATGTCTTCTAAGGGAAGGATGTCATGGCTCGCCAAGTTAGTAAGCGCTCACTCATATGATGTGCGCATGAACACGCGCGAGCGCATCATCGATGCTGCCGAGCAGGTCATCCGGGAGCACGGGATCGCCGGGGCGACGACCAAGCGCATCGCGCAGCGGGCCGACTGCTCGGAGGCCCTGCTCTACAAGCACTTCACCGGCAAGGAACGGCTGGTCCTGGCCGTGCTGCTCGAGCGGATGCCCGCAATGGCTCCGGCGCTGGCGCGGCTCGAGCTGGAGGCGGGCCAGGGCGACCTGGTGGCCAACCTCACGGCGTTCGCCCTGACCGCGCTGGACTTCTACGGCAAGGCGGCCGGCATCGCCTCGGGCGTGATCGGCGACCCGCAGCTCCTGGCCGGGTTCCGCGAGATGCTCGCCACCATCGGCGGCGGCCCCCACCTGCCCATCGAGCGCCTGGCCAGATACCTGAGGGAGGAGCAGCGGCTCGGACGCCTGGACTCCGCGCTCGACAGCGCGGCGGCGGCCACCCTGCTCATGGGCGCTTGCTTCCATCGCGCAAATCTGTCGTACTTCGTCACGTTGCCGGATGAGCCCGCCCGCTGGGCCGAGGGCATCGTGCGGGCCGCAGTCAGGCGATGACGCGGCTCTCGCCGCCATCGACGAGCAGCGAGACACCGTTCACGAACGAGGCGCGCTGGCTGGACAGGAACGCCACCACGTCGCCCAGCTCCTCGGCCCGCCCGACCCGGCCCACCGGCACCCCGTTGGCCGCCAGCTCCATGCCCTCCTCGCCGCCGACCATCGAGCGCAGCCTGTCGGTGTCGAACGGCCCCGGCAGCACGTTGTTCACGAGCACCCCGTCGCGGCCCACCTCGCGGGCCACCGTACGGACAACGCCCGCGACAGCCGAGCGGGTCGCGTTCGACAGCGCCAGCCCGTCCAGCACCTCGCGCGCCGAGCGGCTGGTGATCGTCACGATCCGCCCCCACCCGCGCGAGCGCATGTCGGGCAGCACTGCATGAATCAGCCGGACCGTGCCGAGCAGGTTGCGCTGGACCGCGATGTCCCACTCGTCCGGGCCCATGTCCACGAAACGCCCCGGCGGCGGCCCGCCCGCGTTGGCGACCAGGATGTCCACGGGACCGAGCACCTCGCGTGTCTCGGTCACCACCCGCGGCGCCGCCTCCGGGTCCTCCACGTCGGCCAGCACGGCGTGCACCACGCCGCCGAACTCCTGCAGCTCGACCACGGCTTCGGCCAGCCGCTCCGGGTTGCGGGCGCTCACGCAGACGTTGCAGCCCTCGCGGGCCAGGCTCTTGGCGGAGGCGAGCCCCAGCCCCGAGCTCCCGCCGGTGACCAGTGCGACCTTGCCCGTGATACCGAGATCCATAGGGGCAGACTATAGATCCTGGACGCGGCCCAGCTTGTCTGGGTTGGCGACCAGGAACACGTCGGCGATGCGGCCGTCGCGCATGCCGAACGTGAGCACCCGCGTGTCGTCCCCCATGGTGACCATGAGGGCGGCCTCGCCGTTGATGTCGATCAGGTGCGACTCGAAGCCGCTGTAGCGCCGCACCAGCCCGGTGAAGAACGCGAGGACCTTGTCGCGGCCGAGGATCGGGTTGAGCGCCGCGCGGACCTTGCCGCCGCCGTCGCTCCACGACACGACGTCCTCGTGCAGCAGGTCGGTGAGCGCCGACAGGTCGCCGCCGGCGGCCGCCTCGATGAAGCGCGTCAGCAGCTTGGCGTGCTCCTGGTCGGACGGCTGGAACCTGTCGCGGCCCGCGGCCAGGCGCTTGGCCGCGCGGGAGTGCAGCTGCCTGGCGTTGGCCAGGCTCGTGCCGACGATCTCGGAGATCTCCTCGTACGGCAGCTCGAACGCCTCGCGCAGCACGAACGCCGCCCGCTCAGGCGGCGAGAGCCGCTCCATCAGGTGCAGCGTGGCGAAGGAAACGGTGTCGCGCAGCTCCGCGGTGTCCAGCGGGCCCGCCTGCGAGGTCAGCACCGGCTCGGGCAGCCACGGGCCCGTGTAGGCCTCGCGCTTGACCCGGGCGGAGCGCAGCTGGTCC
Organism: Nonomuraea sp. NPDC050536; assembly: GCF_044457685.1. Taxonomy (NCBI): domain Bacteria; kingdom Bacillati; phylum Actinomycetota; class Actinomycetes; order Streptosporangiales; family Streptosporangiaceae; genus Nonomuraea; species Nonomuraea sp. NPDC050536. The sequence continues at coordinate 185,514 of NZ_JBITHD010000014.1, read as the reverse complement.
AGCGCCAGCCGGGACACGATCGTCACCAGGAACGCGCGCGGCTCGCGCACCTCGCTCTGGTCCGTGCTCTCCCAGCGCAGCCAGGCCTCCTGGACGACGTCTTCGGCGTCCCACATGCTGCCGAGCAGGCGGTAGGCCAGCCCGAGCAGCATGGAGCGGTACTCCTCGAAATCCACGGTTGGCATCATGCCTGCTCGTCCAGGAAGCAGGCGTACCGGGGCCGCCAGTTGAGCCGCAGCCGGGCGCGGGCGTTGTCGGTATGGAAATGCCGCGTTGAGCGTGATGAGCTTGGGGCGTGGCGAGAAACCTGATCCTGTCTGGAGGCCCGTTCCACGACTTCGACGCCACGTCTGCCGCGCTCGCGGAGGTGCTGGCCGAGGTCGGCGTCGAATCCGACATCACCGAGGACATCGCGGGAGCGCTCGGCGAGCCGTCGGAGCACCAGCTCATCACCGTCAACGCCCTGCGCTGGCGGATGGGCCTCGACCGCTTCGCCGACCTGCGCGGCACGTGGGGATTCTCGTTACCCGCCCAGGCGCGCACCACCCTGCTCGACCACCTCGACCGCGGCGGCGGGCTGCTGTGCATGCACGCGGCCTCGATCTGCTTCGACGACTGGCAGGGCTGGCCGCGCGTGCTCGGCGGCTGCTGGACCTGGCCCAAGTCGCACCACCCGCCGCTCGGCTGGACCAGCGTCCGGGTGCACGGCTCGCACCCGATCGTCGAGGGGCTGCGCGACTTCTCCGTGGTCGACGAGGTCTACTCCGACCTGGACGTGCTGCCCGACGTGCGGCCGCTGGCCTCCGCCGAAGGCCAGCCGCTGGTCTGGGCCCGCCCGGTACGGCGCGGCCGCGTCGTCTACGACGCGCTCGGGCACGACACCCGTTCCTACGACAACGAGATCCACCGCACCCTGCTGCAACGGGCGGCGCAGTGGGTGCTCAAGAACCCGGTGTGAACCTGCGCGCCGACTCCGACTCCTGTGCCAGGCGGCGCAGCGTGTCCAGGGCCCTGCCGTACAGGACCGTTCCGAGCACCAGGGTCTCGACGGCAGCCTCGCGCGGGCCGCCGAGCGGGACGTGGTCCATCTCCACCTCCGTGACCAGCTTCTCGGCCGCGGCGGCGTAGGGCCCCAGGTCCTGGGGCAGGCCGAGCTGGCGCATGCGGACCAGGGTCTGGGCGAGCTCGTCGCGGGTGGGCGCGTTCGGGGAGATCTGCCAGCCGAGCTCGGTGATGAGGCGGTCGACCTCCTGGCGGGCCCACTCCTGGCCCGGCTCGAGCTCGGCGTTCTGGGCCAGGGCGTAGTGGGCGGTGCCCAGGACGAAGTGGAGGGGGAGCGACTCGTCCTCGACGGCCGCTATCACCTTCTTGATCCCGGCCACGGGGACCCGGCCCACCTCCAGCATGGCCCGGATCATGCGGAGCCTGCGGAGGTGGGACTCGTCGTAGTCGGCGCGGGTGGCCGCCAGCTGCTCACCCGGGTGGAGCAGGCCCTCGCGCAGGTAGTACTTGATCGTGGCGATGGGCACCCCGGATGTGGTGCTCAGCTCGGACATTCGCATCCGTGGACAATAGCGTTAGCCCGTTCTGGCCAGATGGCGGGCCGCGTGCACCAGGTCGTGCACGTCCGACTGGCGGTTCCACAGGAAGACCACCTCGATGGGTGGCACCTCCTCGGCGAGCGGCACGAACGCCAGCCGCTCGGGCACCGGCACCGTGTCCCTGACGCACAGCGTGTATCCGGCGCCGTCCTCGACCAGCTTCACCACCAGGTCGTGGGTGGGGGCCGCGGGGCCGAGCCGGGGGTGCAGGCCGTGCCGGACGAAGCCCTCCAGATAGCGGCCCGCGTCGGACTCCGGCGTGACCAGCGGCTCGGCGGCCAGGTCGGACAGAGCGATCTGGCCGTTGGCGGCCAGCCGGTGCTCGCGCGGCAGCAGCGCGCGGACGGGGGAGCGCTGGATGAGCATCCGCGCCACGCTCCTGGGCAGCGAGCCGGGCGCGTAACCCAGGCCCGCCTGGAGCGTGCCATCCATGATCGAGACGATCTGCTCGGCGGTGGGCATGGGCGCCACGCGCAGCCGCGGATCGTGCAACTCGGGCAGCAGGCGGGCCAGCATGTCGTCCAGCCCGTCGGCCACGCCCAGCCGGGAGGACCTGCCCTTGCCGCGGGCCGCGCGCACGGCCCGCTCGAACGCGTCCACCGCGACGGTCGCCTGCGCCAGGAAGACCTCGCCCGCCTCGGTGAGCTTCACGCCGCTCGACGAGCGGGTGAACAGCTCGACGCCGATGGCCTTCTCCAGAGCCTTCAACTGCTCGGACAGGGTCGGCTGGGCGATGTGCAGCACGGTGGCGGCACGGCGCAGGCTTCCCGCGCGCGCGATCGCGATCGCGTACCGGACCTGGCGAAGATCCATCGCGCACCTCGATGCTGATAGGAGCGGGCTATCGGGATGATGCCACCCCGCCCCGCAAAAGGGGATACCCAACACGCCCCGGTTAGGTTGCCATCCAATGACGATCCCTCACCGCCCCTTCCCCCGCGGCGACGTCGAACCGAGCAAGCGCTTGTCCTAACGACCGCGGAGCGTTACGGTGACGGTCGAGCACCACACGCGTCGCCCGCCGGGACGGATCGCGCCCCGCCCCGGCGGACGACTTCGAGGCTCGGGAGCCCCATGCAACCCTTCGCCGGACTCGCCGGGATCGCCGGGATCGGCATGACGGAGCTGTCCAGGCGGTCCGGCCGTACGGAGGAAGAGCTCGCCGTGGCGGCCTGCCGTACCGCCTGCCAGGACGCGGGGATCGCGCCGGGGGAGGTGGACGCGGTGCTCAGCTACCACCTCGGCGACTCGGCGCCGGTGACGCAGGTCTCGCGGGCGCTCGGGATCGAGCGGCTGGGCTGGCACAACGACATCGCCGGCGGCGGCACTCAGGCGGCGTCTATCCTGGGCTCCGCCGCGATGCTCGTCCACGCCGGGCTCGCACGCCACGTCCTGATATATCGGGCGCTCAACGGTCGCTCAGGCCGCCGCATGAACACCGTCTCCACGGGCCCCGAGGAGGAGGTCACGCAGAGGTACGGCATGGCCGGGCCGATCCCGCTGTTCGCCCTCGCCGCGACCCGCTACCTGCACGACACCTCGCTCACGGCGGAGCACCTGCACGCCGTCGTCGCCCAGTCCCGCGACAACGCCAAGGCCAACCCGCGTGCCCTGCGCAGGGAGCCGCTGTCGTGGGAGGAGTACCTCGGCCGGCCGTACGTCTGCACGCCGCTGCGGACGGTCGACTGCTGTCAGGAGACGGACGGCGCTTGCGCCCTCCTCGTGAGTGCCACCCTGCCGGGCCCGCGCATCCACGCGGTCGTCCGCGGCGGCGGCCCCGGCTGCTCGACCATGTCCACCGCGCCGGACGTGTCGGCGATCTTCTCGGCCTACGTGGCGCCCATGCTCTGGGACGCCTCCGGCATGCGCCCCTCGGACGTCGACACGGCCCTCCTCTACGACGCCTACTCCTGGCTCGTGCCCCGCCAGCTGGAGGACTTCGGCCTGGTACGGCGGGCGGACCTCGGCGACTACCTCCTCGGTCGCCATCACGCCTGGGTCAACCCGCACGGCGGCCTCCTCTCGGAGGGGTACGTCCACGGCCTCAACAACGTCGCCCAAGCCGTCCGCGAACTCCGCGCGGGCAAGCAGGTAGCCCTGGTCACAGGCTTCGGCGCCTCCTACGGCAGCGCCGCCCTCCTCACCTCCTAACCGCCCCCGCGGGCGCCGTCAAAGGGTGAACGCCGCGTGCGCCCGCTCAGGCTCGTCCAGCAGCTCGCGCGCGGCCAGCCAGGCCGCCGCTCCCGCCGCGTCCCCGGCGGTGCGCACCTCGTAACCCGCCAGCAGGTCCTGTACGGCATGCCGTACAGGACCCTCGGAGGTCAGCACACTCCCGGCGAGCACCACGGGACCGCCGGCGTGCACCCGGCGCAGCGTCGCCGCCAGGTGGTCGGCCGCCTCGGCCACGATCGTGGCGGTCGCCGGGTCGCCGGCCTCGAAGGCCTGGCTGACCAGCGCCGACAGGGCGGCCAGACGCATGTGGTCGGCCTGCGCCAGGCGGACGATCCGGTCGGCGAGCCCGCGTGGCGGCAGGTCGGCAGCCGGGCCCAGGAAGTGCTCGATCACCAGCGCCCCGAGCGCGCCGGTCGGCTCGCCGCGGTCCAGGGTGTGCACGGTGACCCTGGCCGCCTCCCTGCCGATCCAGAACCCGGACCCGAAGTCGCCCAGCAGCCACCCGAGCCCGTCGGCGATCACGTCGAGCTCGAACCCGGCGAAGCGAGCGGCGTCCGCGCCGGTGCCCGACAGCAGCACCGAGCCGTCGGGGGAGGAGGTGCCCGCCGCGTAGGCGATCGGCAGGTCGCCGGTGATCCGAGGCCCGGCAGGGATGCCGCGCGCGGCCCAGACCTCGGCGAGCTCGGGCACCAGCTCGTCGGCGTTCCCCGCCACGCCCGCCAGGGAGGCGGCGACCTGCGCGGCGTCCACCCCGGCGAGTGCCTGGTCGAGCGCCGAAGTGATCGCCGAGACCGCTTTCGCCAGCCCGTGGGCGGTGGGGTTGCCGGGACCCGCCTTGGCGTAGCCGACGCGCGTGCCGTCGAGCGCGTGCACGGACACGCGCGTGGAGGTGGCACCGGCGTCAACACCGATCACGAGCGATTTAGTCACGGTTGGATTGTGGGTCTTGACGTGACCGGGAAGCAAGAATAATTTTCGCCAGAAGACCGGGTATTCGGAAGGAATATTCGTGACTTCTGGTGCTCTAGGGCGCATCGAGACCGAACTATCCGCATTGCCGGAGGCGCTGCGGCGGGTAGGCGAAGTGATCCTCGGTGCCCCGGCCGAGGCGGCCCGCTCCACGATCATCGAACTCGCCGAGCGAGCGGGCAGCTCGCCCGCGACCGTGACCCGGTTCTGCCGGGCGTTCGGCTTCTCCGGCTACGCCGAGCTGCGTGTGGCGCTGGCCACCGAGACCGGCAGGGCCGCGCAGGCCGGCTGGGGCGCGGGCGTCGGCCACGAGATCGGCCCCGACGACCCGCTGGACGTGGCCATCGAGGTGATGGCCGCCGCCGACACCCGCCTCATCCAGGACACCGCCGCCCAGCTCACCCTCGACACCGTCGCCCAGGTGGCCGACGCGGTCGTGGCTGCCCGCCGCGTGCTGCTGTTCGGCGTTTCCACCAGCGGCAACGTGGCCAAGATGCTGGAAGGGCGGCTGCGCAGGATCGGCGTGCCGTGCTGGAGCGCGGGCGACGCGCACGAGGCGCTGTCGGAGGCCGCGCTGCTCGGGCCCGGCGACGTGGCCATCGGCATCAGCCACCGGGGTCGCACCCGCGAGGTGATGGAGGCCCTGGTCGAGGCCGGCAGCCACGGCGCCATGACGGTCGCGGTCACCTCGTTCGCCCGCTCGCCGCTGGCCGAGCTGGCCGAGCTGGTGCTGACCACCGCCAGCAGGGAGACGACGTTCAGGCTTGGCGGCCTGGCGGCGGTCCACTCCCAGCTGTTCGTGCTGGACGCCGTCTACGTGGCGGTCGCGCAGCGCACCTACGAGCGCACCAACCAGGCCTTCGAGCTGACCATCAGCGCCGTGGAGAGTCATCGGGTGGAGAGAGGCTGATCTTGTCCTACGCAACACAGGTCCTGGAGCTGGCCCGCGAGGTCGCCGAGTCCCAGCGCGACCGGATACGGCAGGCCGCCGACCTGGTCGTGGCGTCCCTCAGAGCCGACGGCATCGTCAACGCCTTCGGCTCGGGCCACTCCGAGGCCATCGCGATGGAGATCGCCGGCCGCGCCGGCGGCCTGGTCCCCAGCAACCGGCTCACCCCCAGGGACCTGGTCCTGTACGGCGGGCAGCCCCCCTCCGTGCTCACCCCCGAGCTCGAACGCGACCCCGCGGTCGCCCAGCGGATCTTCGACCTGGCGCCGGTCCAGCCGCAGGACGTGTTCGTCCTGATCTCCAGCTCCGGCGTGAACGGCGTCGTGGTCGAGCTGGCCGGGATCGTCAAGGACCGCGGCCACCCGCTGATCGCCATCACCTCGGTCAAGCACTCCACCCGGATGACCTCGCGCCACCCGTCGGGCCGCAAGCTGCTCGACCTGGCCGACGTCGTGCTGGACAACGGCGCGCCGTACGGCGACGCCATCCTCGAGCTGCCCGGCGGCGGCAGCTACGGCGCGGTGTCCACGATCACCTCGGCGCTGCTGGCCCAGCTGATGGTCACCGAGGCGATCGAGCAGCTCGTGGCGCTCGGCGAGACGCCACCCATCTACCTGTCGGCGAACGTGGCCGGCGGCGACGAACACAACAAGGCCCTGGAGAACCGCTACGCAGGGCGGATCAGACGCGGAGCATAGGAAGTCAGGAGTCATACATGTCCGACACCCCCCGCATCAACCGGCGCGAGCTCCTTCGCGCGGCCGCCCTCGTCCCCTTGGCGGGAGCGCTGGCCGCGTGCGCCACCCCGTCGTCCACGCCGGCCTCGTCGGCTCCCGCAGCGGTCCCGACCAGCGCGGACAATCCCTTCGGCGTGGGGGGCAAGCCGCTGGAGGTGTGGATCTTCGACGGCGGCTTCGGCAACGCCTACGCCAAGGACATCCATGAGCCGCTGTTCAAGGGCAAGTACCCGAAGGTGGACGTCAAGCACAACTTCACCAAGGAGATCACCAAGGTCCTGCAGCCGCGCTTCGCCGGCGGCAACCCGCCCGACGTCATCGACAACTCCGGCGCCAACTTCATGGACTTCGGCGCCCTCTCCCAGGACGGCCAGCTGCAGGACCTGGCGCCGCTGCTGGACGCGCCGGTCTGGGACGACCCGTCCAAGAAGGTCAGGGACATCCTCGACCCCAACGCAGTCAAGATCGGCACCTACGACGGCAAGTTCAGCGTGGTCGGCTACGTGAACTACATCTTCGGCATCTGGTACTCCGGCAAGGTCTTCAAGGAGAACGGCTGGGAGCCTCCGAAGACCTGGGACGACTTCCTCAAGCTCTGCGAGACGATCAAGAAGTCCGGCAAGATGGCCCCGTTCACCTACGCCGGCAAGTTCCCGCAGTACCTCTACGAGCCGCTGCTCACGCTCGCCGCGAAGGTCGGCGGCCCGGAGACACTGGTCAACATCGACAACCTTGAGGACGGCGCCTGGACGACCGACGCGATGAAGCAGTCGGCGACGGCGTGGGCCGAGATCGGCGCCAAGTACCTGCTGCAGGGCACCGCGGGCCTGGACCACGTCCAGACCCAGACAGCGCAGAACAAGTACGAGGTCGCCATGCTCCCCGCCGGTTCCTGGCTGGAGAACGAGCAGGCCAAGACCACGCCCGCGGACTTCGAGTACCAGATGTTCCCGCTGCCGGACTTCGGCAAGAGCGACAAGATGCCGTACGGCACGCTGCACACCCAGCCTGGCGAGAACTTCATCGTCCCGTCCAAGGCGCAGAACCCGCAGGGCGGCATGGAGTACCTGCGCGCGATGCTGTCGAAGAAGGGCGCGGGAGACTTCTCCGAGCTGGTGCGCACGGTCACCACAGTCAAGGGCGCCACCGAGGGCCGCAAGCTCTCACCGGGAGTGCAGAGCGCCACCGACGCGCTCAACGGCGCGGGCGAGAACACCGTCTACTACCAGTGGCAGCAGTGGTACGGGCCGCTCAAGGACGAGGCGATCGCCGCCACCGGCGCGCTGATGTCCGGCGACCTCACTCCTGACAAGTACCTCGAGCGCATCCAGAAGAAGGCCGACGACATCAAGAACGACTCCTCGATCAAGAAGTTCTCGCGCTGATGTTCAACAGATACCGCCGTGGGCTGTTCATCACCGCGTTCCTGACAGCCCCGGTGGTGCTCTACGTGACGTACGTGCTCGCGCCGTACGCCCAGGCCTTCCAGATCTCCACGACGAACTGGCGGGGTGTGAACGCCAGCCCGCAGAGCATCGGGTTGGAGAACTTCGTCCGCCTGTTCAACGACGACATCTTCTGGCGGGCCGTGCGGCACAACCTGGCACTGCTGGTGCTGTTGCCGCTGATCACGATCGTCATCGCCCTGTTCTTCGCCTTCCTGCTCAGCGTGGGCGGCGGGGGACAGGGGGTGGTCGGCATCAGGGGGTCCGGCTTCTACCGGGTGGTGTTCTTCTTCCCGCAGGTGCTGGCCGTGGCCGTGGTCGGGGTGCTGTTCCAGCAGGTGTTCAGGCCGGACGGCAGCGGCATGCTGAACGCCCCGCTGATGGGGATCGGCCTGGGGCCGTTCGGGTTCCTGTCCGACACGAAGATCGCCTTCTGGTCGGTGCTCGGCGTGCTCGTATGGCAGGCGGTCGGCTTCTACGTGGTGCTGTTCTCCGCCGGGCTCGCCTCGATCCCCAACGACATGTTCGAGGCCGCCAGGATCGACGGCGCGGGCCGGATCGCGCTGTTCTTCCGGATCACGCTGCCGCTGCTGTGGGACACCGTTCAGGTGGCCTGGGTCTACCTCGGCATCCTGGCCCTGGACGTCTTCGCGGTCGTCTGGGTGATGACCGACCAGCACGGCGGGCCCGACTGGTCGACCACGGTCATGGCGGCCGAGATCTACCGCACCGCGTTCCAGAACTTCCGCTTCGGCTACGCCTCCGCCATGGGCGTCGTGATGTTCTTCTTCACTGTTGGCTTCGCGATCCTGTCGCTGCGGCTGTCCCGCCGCGAACGAATCGAGTACTGATGACGACGATGACCTCGTGGACGGTCGCGAACTCCAGGAAGCTCGCCCGCAAGGAGCGCAGGCGGCAGCTCGGCCCGCTGTCGGCGCTCACTCACGTGGCGCTGCTGGTGTGGACCGTGCTGGTGGCGGTGCCGATCCTGTGGACGTTCCTGAGCTCGGTCAAGAGCGAGGACGAGATCTTCGGCAACGCCTGGACGATGCCGGCCACGCTGCACTGGGACAACTTCGTCAGGGCCTGGGACAAGGCGCACGTCGGCCAGTACATGCTCAACAGCGTCATCGTGGTCGGCTTCGGCGTCTTCGGGACCATGCTGATCGGCTCGATGGCCGCCTACGTGCTGGCCCGCTACTCCTTCCGCCTCAATCGGGCCATCTACCTGGTGTTCGTGTCGGGGCTCGCGTTCCCGGTGTTCCTGGCGCTGTCGCCGCTGTTCTTCGTCGTGCAGAACATCGGGCGGCAGGTGCCGTTGATCGGGCCGTACATCGGGATCAACACGCACGCGGGGCTGATCCTCGTCTACATCGCGTACTCGATGCCGTTCACGATCTTCTTCCTGGCGGCGTTCTTCCGCACCCTGCCCACGGCGGTGGCCGAGGCGGCCATGGTGGACGGCGCCTCGCACACCCGCGTCTTCTTCCAGATCATGCTGCCGATGGCCCGGCCCGGTCTGGTCAGCATCACGATCTTCAACGTGCTCGGCCAGTGGAACCAGTACCAGCTCCCGCTGGTGCTGCTGCAGGACCGCGACAAGTGGGTGCTCACTCAGGGGATCGCCGACATCTCCACGGCCGCGGGGTACGAGCACGACTTCTCCGCGCTCTTCGCCGCGCTGACGATGGCGATCCTGCCGATGCTGGTCGTCTACGTGATCTTCCAGCGGCAGATCCAGTCGGGCCTGACCACGGGAGCGCTCAAGTAGCGGAGTACAGCGGGTTGCAAAGCAGCGGTAAGCAGTTCCTGGTCCGATGTCCGCAGCACCCTCAAGGAGGACATCGTGATCACCGCCGCCGTCATCGGAATGCTCGTGCTGTTAGCGCTCATCGCCGCGGTCTCCCGCTACAACGCGCTGGTCCGCGCCCGCAACGCCGTCGACAACGCCTGGGCCCAGGTCGAGGTGCAGCTCAAGCGCCGCCACGACCTGATCCCGAACCTGGTCGAGACCGTCCGCGGCTACGCCTCCCACGAGCGGCAGACGCTGGCCGCCGTCATCGAGGCCCGCGCGCAGGCGCTGAACGCCGGCACCCCGGCCGAGCAGGCCGCCGCCGAGAACGCGCTGAGCGGCGCGCTGAAGAGCCTGTTCGCCGTCGCCGAGGCATACCCCGACCTGAAGGCCAGCCGCAACTTCGCCGACCTGCAGGAGGAGCTGGCCACCACCGAGAACCGGATCGCCTACTCCCGGCAGTACTACAACGACGCCGTGCTCACCTACAACAACGCGATCCAGACCTTCCCCGCCAACGTCGTGGCCGGCATGACCGGCTTCGCCTCGCGCGACTACTTCCAGGCGCCCGATGAGGAGCGCGGCCCGGTCCAGGTGCGGTTCTGATGGCGCTGTGGCCGGCCGCCGCCGCGGCACTCGCGCTGTGGGGGTTGCTCCTGCTGGCCCTGGCGCTGGCCACGCGCAACCCGTCCGTCCGCCCCGGCCCCGCCACCGGCGTCCTGGCAGGCGAGTCGCCGGCCGTGGTCGACCTCATCACCGGCGGCTGGAAGCTGTGTGAGGAGGCCACCTCGGCCACGCTGCTGGACCTGGCCGCCAAGGGCGCCGTCCAGATCGAGGAGGTCGGCCCCGAGCTGTCCCTGGTACGGCTGCGCCGCCCCACCGGGCTGAACCCGTACGAGCAGCTCGTCCACGACCACGTCGCCTCGCTGGCCCGCGACGGCGTGGTCGCCACCGGCGCGCTGGCCGAGGGTTCACGCAACCTCGGGCGCTGGTGGAAGAGCTTCCGCAAGAAGGTCATCGCCGACGCCCGCGAGCGCGGCCTGTCACGGCCGCGGTGGAGCAGGCTGCACGTGGTACTGCTGACCGTCACCGCCGCCGTCCCCGCCGCGCTCGCCGGGATCGCGGTCGCCGTGTCCGACCACAAGCACGACGGTGGGCCGGGCACCGCCATCCTGGTCTTCGCCGCGCTCGTCGCGCTGGCCGGCAAGCTCAACGGCGAGCGCGGCACCGAGCTGGGCGGCCAGGCCGCCGCCCACTGGCTGGGCGTGCGCGAGCACCTGGCCACCGCCCGCTTCGCCGACAAGCCGGCCGCCGCCGTCACCATCTGGGGACGCCCCCTGGCCTACGCCGCCGCGCTCGGCCTGGCGCCGCGCGCGGTGACGAGCCTGCCGGTCAGCGTGCCCGCCGACGACCGGCGCGCCTGGTCCGACTACGGCGGCATGTGGCACAGGCTCGAGGTGCGCTATCCCGGGCGGCTCATCCGCGGCAGGAAGCCGCTGCATTCCGTCGGCCGCGGCCTGGCAGCCGGCTTCTTCGCCGGGTTCTGGAGCTGGATCGTGCTGATCGTGCTCGCCGCCTTCGAGCTGGTGCCCTCCGGGCTGCCGCAGCCGCTGGCGTTCCTGGTGGGGCTGGCGGTCGCCGGGGTCCCGCTGGTGCGCGCCGTACTGGATCTGGCCGCGCCCGCGCAGGTGGAGGGGCAGGTCGTACGGCTGCGCCGCCAGGAGAGCGGCGGCAGCAGGGGGCGGACCCGCCACGTGTACTGGTGCGCCGTCGACGAGGGGCGGTCCCGCGAGCTGACCGCGTTCGGCATCGCGGGCGAGCAGTGGGAGCGGCTGTCGGAGGGCGACCTGGTCCGCGCCAGGGTGGGGCGGCACCTGGGCTGGATCAGCGAGATCGAGGTCGTGGGCCGGGCCAGGGCGGGCGGCGGCTACGGCACCGCCGACACCATCCAGGCGCCGGAGAATATGGGGGAGCTGCGGCGCGACATGTTGGGCTAGGGTGCGGATGTGATCAGCGACATACACGTGCTGCTCGACGCCCATCTGCCCGGCTACACGGTCCACTCGGTACGCGAGCTGGGCTCCGGCCTGGACAACGAGGTCTACCTCGTCAACGACGACCTGGTCGTGCGCGGCGCCAAGAAGCCGGATCCGGATGCGACCCGGCGCGAGGTCACGCTGCTGGCCTCGATGCGGCTCATCGCGCCGGTGCCGGTGCCCGAGGTGCTGTTCTCCGACGAGCAGGCCGGGGTGATCGGCTACCGGCGGCTGCCCGGCGAGCCGCTGCACGGGCTGCACCTGGCCTCAGGCGGGCTCGGCCGCTTCGCCGAGCTGATGGGGCGGCTGCTCGGCGCGATGCACGCCGTACCGCCCGCCGACCTGCACGACGTGGCCGAGGTCGACACCTACCCGCTGCCGTCCTGGCTCGAGGACACCGCGAGCGACTACGACGACGTGCGCGAGCACCTCACCGCGGACGACCGCCGGCTGGTCGAGGAGTTCCTGGCCCGCACACCGCCCGCGGAGCCGGTCGTGCTCCGCTTCTGCCACAACGACCTGGGCGCCGAGCACATCCTCGGCGACCCGGAGACGGGCGAGATCACCGGCATCCTGGACTGGACCGACGCGGCCATCACCGACCCGGCCCACGACCTGGCCCTGCTGTACCGCGACCTCGGCCCCCAGGTCTTCGAACGGGTCCTCGGCGCCTACGGCCCGCCGGTCGACGACGGCTTCCGCGAGCGGGCCGCCTTCTACGCCCGCTGCGCGCTGATCGAGGACATCGCCTACGGCCTGTCCACAGGCCCGCGCCGCTACGCCACGATCGCGCTGGCCAACCTGGCGCGGACCTTCTCCTAGCCGCGCGGAAAATTGCCGCGACATCGCCGCGTCGCTCTGGTTGGCTGCCCTCATGACCTCGGCATGGGTGGGTGAGCGGGTACGGCTGCGCGGCTTCGAACCCGCCGACTGGGAGGCGTTCCACGCCTTCGAGGAGTACTCCGACGACGTGCGCAACGGGTGGCTGCTGACGCCGCCGCGGTCCACCGAGGGCGCTAGGAAGTGGGTGGCCGAACTGGCGGCGGAGGAGCCCGACCTGGACCGGTTCAAGCTCGTGATCGCGCGCAGGGAGGACGACGCGGCCGTCGGCTCGATCAACACCCACGACGTCGACCGGCACTACGGCACCTTCGCGTACGGCGTGGCCATCGGCACGCCGCACCACCGCAAGGGGTACGCCTCGGACGCCATCGTGCTGCTGCTGCGCTACATGTTCGGCGAGCGCCGCTTCCAGAAGTGCGACGTGGTGGTCTACGCCGGCAATCAGCCCTCACTGGCCCTGCATCGCAGGCTCGGCTTCGTCGAGGAGGGCCGCCGCCGCAGGGCCCGTTTCGCCGCCGGCCGCTACGAGGACGAGCTGCTGCTCGGCATGACCGTCGAGGAGTTCAACGACCGCCACGGCTCCTGACGGCGGCCGGGCAGACGACGGTGATGCCGCGGCCGGGGCTCATCGCCAAGCGTCCATGAGCTCCTGCGGTCCAATCTGCTTCACTCCTGCGGTCGTACATCCGCTTCTCGAGATGGCGTACAGCGGGACGGACGTATTGGCTCCCGGCAGCTTTGATCGGTGAACGATGAGCTCGGTGAGATCATGTGCGTCGAACGGGCGGTTCTCCAGCCATTTGATCGAACCGACCATGGTGATCTGCTTGGCGATGGGTTCGCGGTCGGCCCCCACAACATCGATCTCGGGGTCGTTGGTACGCGTCCAGTAGCCCCCGATGGCGCCCGTCCCCTCGGGAAGCAGATCCATACGACGCAGGGCTTCTCTGATGAGGGGCTCGACGGCCATTCCGCGCCACGCTGTCCACGATCGCCGGATGCGGTTCAACGCCAGGTCGCCGCGTCCTCGTTCGATCTCTGCCAGATTAGGCGCGATGAAGGAGAGCCAGAAACGCAGGTGCGTATCGGCGATGTGGTACCGGGCCTCGCGCGAAGGGCGCGTTGACAGTGGAAGCTCCGAGATGATCAACCGCTTTTCGAGAAGGAGCTGTATGCCCCGCTTGAGCGATGTTCCCGGTATGTCGTTGGTAGCCCTGGAGATGGAGGAATAGGTGCGCTGCCCGGATCCGATGGCCATGAGCACCCTCCGGGCCTGTGCTTCAGGTGGGAACTCGGCGGCCAGGGCGCGTTCCCCGCTGACGATCAGGGCAGAGGTCGAGTCGCAAACCGCTTCTGCGAGGTAGTCCCACTTCGAGGTGTCTGCGGGCCATTCCTCGCAGATCATCGGAAGCCCGCCGCTGATCAAGTGGGTATCGATGGCTTCTGCCGGGTCAAGATCGAGCATCTTCGCGACATCGGCTGGCGTGAGCGGAGAGATCGCCATTTCGGTGGCTCTCATATAGAAGGGCCTGTCGTACTGGTTGATCGCTTCCATCATCGACAGGTCTGATCCGATGAGGATGAGGAGCATCGGGCGCCGAGAGAACTCCCTGTCGAACATCCTCTGGAGCCTGCTCTCAAGGCTTGCGTCCGACGAGATCATGTAGGGCAGCTCGTCGAGGACGACGATGCTCGGCGAATCCTGCGGAATGGCGTTGGCGAGCAGGAGAAATGCGGAATCCCAGGACTCAGGCGTCACTTCCGCAAAGAGAGGGGCGCCCGGTAGGTCTGATTCGAGGGCGTCCAAGCGGAACCGCTGGAGCTGCTCGCCCAAGCTCTCGCGCACGGCTGAGAAGTAGAGATGGGGCACGTTCGCCCGTCGGATGAACTCTTCCGCCAGGCGGGACTTTCCCACCCGGCGGCGTCCGCGCATGAGCAGGGCACGCCCTGGGCGGTCACTTGATTGAACGCGGTCGAGCAGGCGCTTGAGCTTCGTGAGCTCACGGTCGCGGCCAACGAAGCCATCCACACGCGTCTCGCTTCCATGGGTCCAAGTTTGGCCCTACCGAATTTGGACCCACCATACTTGGTCCCACCAATGTTGGCCACTGCTTGGAGCAGGGCCGCCGCCGTAGGGTCCCGCTACGACGACGAGGCCCTGCTCGGCATGACCGTCGAGGAGTTCTACGACCGCTACAAGGCCTGACGCAGGCGGCGGGCAGCGGTGACCACGTTGGCCAGCGACGCCTCCACCTGCTCGTAGGTGCGCGTCTTCAGCCCGCAGTCCGGGTTGACCCACACCCGCTCGCGCGGCAGCACCTCCAGCGTGGCCCGCAGCAGCCGCTCGACCTCGTCCTCGCCCGGCACCCGCGGCGAGTGGATGTCGTACACCCCCGGCCCGAGCCCGCGCCCGAAGGACGACACCGACTCCAGGATGCGCGCGCCCGACCGGGCCGACTCGATCGTGGTGACGTCTGCGTCCAGCCCGTCGATCGCGGCCAGGATCTGGTCGGCGTCGGAGTAGCACAGGTGCGTGTGGATCTGTGTACGGTCACCGGCCGCCGCCGTGGCGTGGCGGTAGGCGGCTACCGCCCACTCCAGGTAGGCCTCCTGCGACGAGCGCCGCAGCGGCAGCAACTCGCGCAGCGCCGGCTCGTCCACCTGGATGATCGAGATCCCGGCCGCCTCCAGGTCCCGCACCTCCTCGCGGACGGCGTCGGCCACCTGGCGGACCACGTCGCGCAGCGGCAGGTCGTCACGGACGAACGACCAGGCGACGATCGTGACGGGGCCGGTCAGCATGCCCTTGACGTGCCGGTCGGTCAGCGACTGGGCGTGGCGCGCCCACCGCACGGTGATCGGCTCGGGGCGGGAGACGTCGCCGTGCAGGATCGGCGGCCTGGTGCAGCGCGAGCCGTACGACTGGACCCAGCCGTTGCGTGTGACGGCGAACCCGTCCAGGTGCTCGGCGAAGTACTGCACCATGTCGTTGCGCTCGGGCTCGCCGTGCACCAGCACGTCCAGCCCGAGCCGCTCCTGCAGCCGGATGACGTGCTCGATCTCCTGCTCGACGCGCCGCTCGTAGTCGGCCGGCGACAGCGTGCCCGCGGTCACGGCGGCGCGGGCCGCGCGCAGCTCGCCGGTCTGCGGGAAGGAGCCGATCGTGGTGGTCGGCAACACGGGCAGCCGCAGGTGCCCGGCCTGCGCCGCCGCCCGCACCTGGTACAGGCTGCGCCCCTCGACCACCAGGGGCTCGATCAGTTCGACGGAGGGCGCGGCGGGAGCCGTACCGGTGAACTCCCGCCCGGACAGCGCGACGACCTCGGCGACCTTCTGCTCGGCGAAGGCCAGCCGCTCGCGCAGCGCGGGGTCGAGGTGCTGCTCGGCGTCCAGGTCGTAGGGCACGTGCTGCAGCGAGCAGGACGTGCTCACCACCACCTGCCCGGCCTTGTCGCTGACGGCGTGCAGGCGGGCCAGTGCGAGCTCCGGCGAGGTCCGCCAGACGTCGCGCCCGGACACCACCCCGGCCACCACGATCTTTCCCAGCACGCTGTGCGCCTGCCCGCGCACCAGGTCGAGCCCGATCGCCTCGACCGGCGTCGCGGCCAGCACCGGCAGCGACTCGCCCAGGTCGCCGAAGTAGGACGCGACGAACAGCCCCGGCCGTACGGCCAGCCCCCCGAGCCGGTCATAGGCGGTCCGCACGGCGGCCAGTTCGGCGGGCGTGCGATCGGCCACCAGCGCAGGCTCGTCCAGCTGGACCCATTCCACGCCCTCGGCGGCCAGCGCCCCCAGCAGCTCCTCGTAGCAGGGCAGCACGTCCGCCAGCCGGTCAAGGGCGCCTGCCAGCAGCAGGAACGTCACCGGGCCGAGCACCACGGGCCGGGTCTCGTGGCCCAGCGCCCGCGCCTCCCGCACCTCGGACAGCGGCTTGGCCGCGTCCAGCTTGAAGACGGTCTCCGGGCCGATCTCCGGCACGATGTAGTGGTAGTTCGTGTCGAACCACTTGGTCATCCGCAGCGGCGGCAGCCCCTGCGTGCCCCGCGCCATCGCGAAGTACGGGTCGCCCGCCTCCAGGTAGCGCTCGGGCACCGCGCCGAGCAGCACGGCGGTGTCGAGCACCTGGTCGTAGAGGGAGAACGTGTTGGACGGCAGCCCGGCGAGGCCGAGTTCGGCCAGCCGGTTCCAGGTCGCGGCGCGCAGTTCGGCGCCGGTCCGCTCCAGCTCCTCGCGGGTGGAGCGGCCGTCCCAATAGGCCTCCAGGGCTCGCTTCAGCTCGCGGTCGGGACCGATCCTGGGATAGCCGAGCACGGTGGATGCAGGGAATTCAGACATGGCGGCATCCTGCCCGGATACCCGCCGGTCACGGGCCATCTATTGTTATCGCTTATGGACCTGCCTCTGCGCGAGATCCACGCGTTCGCCGTGGTCGCCAGGCGGCTGAGCTTCTCCGGGGCCGCCGTCGAGCTCGGCATGTCCCAGCCCGCGGTGAGCCAGGCCGTGGGGCGGCTCGAGCGGGCCCTCGGGCTCCGGCTCTTCCATCGGACCAGCCGTGAGGTGCGGCTGACCGCGCAGGGCAAGGCGCTGGTCGGGCACGCGCAGGCGGTGCTGGCCGCCGCTGCCGCGTTCCGTGAGGAGGGCGAGCGGCTCGCCCGCCCAGCTATTCGGCTTGCTTATCCATCGCTGGTCGGTCCGCTGGCCGCGCGCATCGCCAGGAGGCTGGCCGCCCGCGGCGTCGCCGTGGAGCTGAAGGCGGCGGGGCGGGCCGTGGCCGTGGCGGGCCTGGCCGACGGCGAGGTGTCTGCGGCCATCCTGGGCATGCCCGCGCCGCCGGCGTTCACCACGGCGGCCCGCTTCCACGTCGGCGTCGACCGGCTCGCCGTACCTCCTGGAGACCGGCTGGCCGGGCGCGCCAGGGTCGGGCCCGAGGAGCTGAAGGGGCGCGAGCTGCTGCTGCCGCGCAACCGGCCGACGGCCGGGGCGTGGGCCAGGCTGTCGGCGCTGGTGCCTGGACCGCACCGGATCGTGGCCGACGACCTGGACGACTTCGCCGCCGCGCTCGACCTGGTCGCGGCCGGCGCGGGGCTGCTGCCGCTGCCTCAGCTGCTGGCGCGCACGATCCGCCGCGACGACGTCCGGTTCGTGCCGCTGGAGGCGGGCGAGCTGCGCCTGTCCTTCGGGCTGGCCTGGCCGCCGGAGCGGGCGACGCCGGAGCTGCTCGCGCTGGTGCAGGCCGTACAGGACGCGCTGTGGACTAGGTGACGGGCAGGTTCTTCAGCGCTTCCCTGCGCGACAGGCCCGTGATGCCCTTGGTGCGCACGTAGCGCACGACCTCGTGCGGGTTGGTCTTGGCGAACTCGCGCAGCGCCCAGCCGATCGCCTTGCGGGCGAAGAAGTCGTTGTCGGACAGGCTCGGCTCGATGCAGGCGTACAGCAGCGCGGTGTCGGTGCGCTCCTTGAAGCGGTTCTGGCTGAGGATGGCCGTGCGCCGCTTCCACAGGTCGTCATCGCGCGCCCACTCCAGCATGAGCGACCGCATCGAGTCGGGGAACGCCGCGAGCAGCCCCCCGATCCTGTGCGTGGCCAGCTCGTCGACCAGGTCCCACCAGGCGCCTGTGACGACCATCTCCTCGTACATCGGCACCGTGTAGAGCGTCTGGAACTCCCGGTAGTAGCGGAACCCGGTCAGCTCGATCGCGGCGTAGCGCTCCTCGCGGTACTCGGCATCGCGCCACAGTGCCAGCACCGCGCGCCGCCACTCGGGGGCGGTGTCGATGCGCTCCTCGGCGAAGACCCTGCGCAACGCCGCGCGCCGGGGGCCCGCCTGGACACCCAGGAACGGCATCGCCGACTTCATGTAGGCCTGCATCTGCGGAGCCTTGGCGGGCTCGGCGACCTCCTGCAGGGCCAGCCGTATGGCTTTGCCGAGGTTCATCCCTTCTGGGTGGTCCGCTCACCGGTGGCGACGCCGTCGAACAGGACCGTGATGTAATGCTCGGCCAGCCCGTTCGTGTTGAGCCTGCCCCCCGGGCGGAACCAGCGGACCGCCACCCAGATCGTGTCGCGGATCATCCGGTAGGTGAGCTTGGGGTCGACGTCGGCGCGGAACTGGCCGGCCGCCTGGCCCGCCTTGATCTGCGCGACCCACATCTGCTCGACCTCGTCCTCGGCCTTGACGAGGTAGTTGAAGCGCTCGTACTGGCGCAGGTAGTTCCAGTCGTTCTGCATCACCGTGATCGCGGCGCGGTGCGGCTCCAGCGTGCTGAAGCCGATGCGCACCATGTCCGACAGCACGGTGCGGGGGTCGGAGCCGGACTCGAGCGCGGTGCGGTAGCGGGCGATCAGGTCCTCGAGGAAGGTCGACAGGACCTCGTCGACGATCGTCTCTTTGGAGTCGAAGTGGTGGTAGAGACTTCCTGAGAGGATTCCGGCCTCGTTGGCGATCTCGCGCACCGTCGTCGCCTGGAAGCCCTTCCGCGCGAAGATCTCCGCGGCGAGCTTGACGAGGTGGTCGCGGCGCTCGGAGGCCGACCCGGTGGAGGCGGCCCGGGGTCGCTTGGCGGTGGCGGCCGTGGCGGAGGTCTTTCGCGTTGTCACGTCCTCCATTATGACCTGTCGCACAATCGCTTGTTCACAGAACACGCGCAGCTCAGCCGCCTACCAAGCGCTTGCTACGATATCGGCATGAGCGAGGCTTACATCGTCGGCGCGGTCAGGACCGCCGTCGGGCGCAGGAACGGGGGCCTGTCGGCGGCCCACCCCGCCGACCTGGGCGCACACGTGCTCAAGGAGCTGATGGACCGAACCGGCGCCGATCCGGCGGCCGTCGACGACGTGATCTTCGGCTGCGTCGACACGGTCGGCCCCCAGGCCGGCGACATCGCCCGCACCTGCTGGCTGGCGGCCGGGCTGCCGGAGGAGGTGCCGGGCGTCACGGTCGACAGGCAGTGCGGCTCCTCGCAGCAGGCCCTGACCTTCGCCGCCCAGGCCGTCATGTCGGGCACCAGCGACCTGGTGGTGGCCGGCGGCGTGCAGAACATGAGCATGGTGCCCATCTCCCAGGCCATGATCGCCGGGCGGGAGCTCGGGCACGACACGCCGTTCAGCGGCTCCAAGGGCTGGATGCAGCGGTACGGCACGCAGGAGGTCTCCCAGTTCCGCGGGGCCGAGCGGATCGCCGCCACGTGGGACGTCTCGCGCGAGGACATGGAGGTCTACGCCCTGGAGTCGCACCGGCGGGCGCTGCACGCGATCGACGCCGGGCGGTTCGCCCGGGAGATCGTGCCCTACGAGGGCGTCGCGACGGACGAGGGGCCCCGCCGTGACACCTCGCTGGAACGCATGGCGGGGCTGAAGACGCTGATGGACGGCGGGCGCCTCACCGCCGCGCTGGCCTCCCAGATCTCCGACGGGGCCGCCGCGCTGCTGGTCGCCTCGGCGGCAGCCGTACGCGAGCACGGGCTGGTGCCGCGGGCGCGCGTGCACCACCTGTCGGCGCGCGGCGGGGACCCGATCACCATGCTGGACGCGCCGATCCCCGCGACGGCGCGGGCACTGGAGCGGGCCGGGATGACGATCGGCGAGATGGACGCGGTGGAGATCAACGAGGCGTTCGCGTCCGTGGTGGTCGCCTGGCTGCGGGCGACCGGCGCCGACCCGGCGCGCGTCAACCCCAACGGCGGGGCGATCGCGCTGGGGCACCCGCTGGGCGCGACCGGCGCGGTGCTGGCGGTCAAACTGCTGCACGAGCTGGAGCGGACCGGCGGCCGATATGGCCTGCAGACCATGTGCGAGGGCGGCGGCCAGGCCAACGTGACGATCCTCGAGCGGCTCTAACCCTCGCCCAGGCGCTGCGCCGCGACGGCGCGCAGGTCCTCGCGCAGGCGTTCCCCGGCCTCGCCGAACAGCTCCTCGTCGACCTGGACGGCCACCCGCACGGCCCTGCTCGCCACCTCGCGCCCCGCCTCGGTGACCTCCAGACGCAGCGAGCGCGCGTCGTGCGGATCGGGCGCGCGGACCAGCAGCCCGCGCTCCTCCAAGGTGCGCAGCACCTTGGAGGCCATCATCCGGTCGGCGCCCGACTGGTCGGCGACCTCCTGCTGGGTGGGCAGGCGGCCGGTGGTGCGCGCCAGCCACCCGGCCGAGGCCAGCAGGTTGAACTGGGTGGGGGTCAGGCCGAGCGGGCGCAGCCCCCGCTCCATGGCCTGCCGCCAGACCAGCGCTGCGTGGTGGAGCCAGAAGCCGGGGCTCATCAGCGGCCCTCTGGGCTCAGCCACGCCTGGCCGCCTCGACTTCCAGAGCGGCGAAGGTCCGCTGCAGGTCGGCGCGGATGCCGCGCTCCCAGATCAGGCGGAAGATCGGCGCGAACGGCCCGTGCACCTCGATGCTCTTGCTGACCCTGACCTTGCCGTCGCCGACCGGCTCGTAGCGATTCACGCCGCAGAACTTACCGAAGGGGATCCCGGCCTGGCTTGCCCACATCCGCTCCCGCTCGACCTCGGTGATCGTGAAGGGCCCCGCAGGGGCGCCCTTGGGCTTGACCCAGCCCGTCGTACCCGGCTCGAACGGGCCGTCGATGCGCGACTTCTCCTCGTGCGGGTCCCAGTCGGGCCAGCTCGGCACGTCGGTGGCGACCCGCCAGATCGCCGCGATGTCGCCGCTGATGACCATCTCTTCGCTGAAGGTGTACATCCCAGGCTCCTTTTGTCGTTGCGACAACATTAACTGTAGTCGCGACAACTGTCTAGGGTTCCGGCCGTTTCGGGACCTGAAGTTCTTCGACGGTCACCGCGACCACCTTTCCTGTACGGCAGGCCGGGACCGACCTGCGCGTCGACTACCGCGCGGCGGACTTCGTGGACAGGAGGTCCGTTGCGTCGTTCACGGTTTGACGTCCGAAAATGCCTCTAGCAAATAGGAAACTTTCCTATTAGATTTCGGGTCATGCCCAAGAGCGGTGATGACCTGCTTCGCCTTGCCGACGCCGTCCTGTTGCCCGGATTCGCCGGCACGAGCCCACCTGACTGGCTGCGGCGCCGCCTCGGCGACGGCCTGGCCGGCGTGGTGCTGTTCTCCCGCAACATCGCGAGCCCCGCGCAGGTGGCCGAGCTGACCGCCGAACTACGGGCGGAGAACCCGGCCGTCATCGTCGGCACCGACGAGGAGACTGGCGAGGTGACGCGGCTGGAGGTGGCCTCGGGCAGCAGCAGGCCGGGCGCGTACGCGCTCGGCGTGGTCGACGACGTGGAGCTGACCGAGGCGCTGGCCCGCGAGCTGGGGGCCGACCTGGCCGCCGCGGGCGTCACGATCGACTTCGCGCCCTCCGCCGACGTGAACTCCAACCCGGACAACCCGGTGATCGGGCTGCGCTCCTTCGGGGCCGATCCTGAGCTGGTCTCCCGGCACACGCGGGCCTTCGTGCGCGGGCTGCAGTCGGCGGGCGTGGCCGCGTGCGCCAAGCACTTCCCCGGCCACGGCGACACCTCGGTCGACTCGCATCACGGGGTGCCGGTGGTCGCCGACGGCGGGATCGAGTGCGCGCTGCGCCCTTTCCGCGAGGCGATCGCCGCCGGCGCCAGGTCCGTCATGACCGGGCATCTGCTGGTCCCCGCCTACGATCCTGACCTCCCGGCGACGCTCAGCCCCAAGGTGCTGACCGGGTTACTGCGGGAGGAACTGGGCTTCGACGGCATGATCATCACGGACGGCATAGAGATGGCCGCCGTCTCCGGGCCGTACGGCATCGGCCGCGCCTCCGCGCTGGCCATCGCGGCCGGGGCGGACGCCATCTGCATCGGCGGGGAGCGCTCGGATGAGGCCACGGCCGCCGGGGTGCGGGACGCCATCGCGGCCGCGGTCATGGAGGGCGTGCTGCCCGAGGAGCGCCTGGCCGACGCCGCGGCCCGCGTCGCCGCCCTGGCCGGCTGGACGCGATCGGCCCGCTCCCGCGCTTCCGCTCTCCTCGGTTCGGGTGGGCAGATCGGGCTGGTGGCGGCGCGGCGGGCCGTACGGGTGACGCGGCGGTCGGCGGCGCCGGTGCTGCCGGTGACGACGGCGGCGAGCGTGGTGGAGCTGGCTCCGCAGATGAACCTGGCCATCGACAAGGGCACCCCGTGGGGCGTCGGTGAACCCCTGGCCTACCTGCTTCCCGGCACGACCGTCACCCGGCTGACCGCCGGGGAGTCGACCGGGGCCGCGCTGGAGGATCTGCTGGCCGAGGCGCACGGGCGGCCGCTGGTGATCGTGGTGCGGGACGTGCACCGCTTCTCCTGGCAGCGCGAGGCCGCCACGCACCTGCTCGGCGTCCGCCCTGACGCGATCGTGGTGGAGATGGGGCTGCCCGAGCGTTGCGACCTCGGCGCCGTGCACATCGCCACGTACGGCTCGGCCACGGTGTGCGGCCGGGCCGCCGCCGAGGTGATCACTGGCGGGCTCTGACCCCGACGAGAGTAGATTGGTCGACTGTGAACTTCGACGGGGAGGGCCTCGCACACAAGTCGCTGGCCGACCGGCTGCCGCCGGACGAGACGCACGTCTTCCGTGACTGCGACCTCACCGAGACCGACTTCTGGGGCGCGCCGCTGGCGGGCGCCAGATTCGAGTCCTGCGTCATGGAGCAGACCGACTTCCGCAAGGCCGACCTGGACGGCGCCGTCTTCACCGGCGGCGGCGGGATGCGCATCCGCTTCTCCGACGCCGACCTGGTCGACGCCGTCTTCACCGACGTCGACCTGTCGTCGGCCGTCTTCGGCGGCGCGCTGCTCACGGACGTGTCGTTCAGCGGCTGCCGCATGATCGGCGCCTCGCTGACCGGCTCGCGCGGCACCGGGTTCAAGGTGTCCCGCAGCAACCTGACGATGGCCAACCTGGGCGGCTGCTCGCTGCGCGGGGAGCTCATCGAGGGTGTCCGCTTCGACGACGCCGACTTGTCGGGGTGCGACTTCACCGGGGCCACGTTCAGCGACTGCAGGCTGCGCGGGGCCAAGCTCATCAAGACGGTCTTCGCCAAGGCCGACCTGCGCGGCGCAGACCTCGGCGAGCCGGACGACAACAAGCTCAGGACGCTGGCGGGCGCCGTCATCAACCAGGCGCAGGCCACCGCCATCCTGGCGGCCCGCGGCATCACCGTCGTCTGACTTCTCTCGTACGGCCCGGCCGTCCCAGCGGTGTAGCGGGCCGTACGGCGGTTCTCGGGTTGCTGGGTGTCAGGACCCGCTGAGGTGGGACAGCGTCGCCTTGGCCTCCATCATGATGCGGGTGATCAGCTCCTCGCACGAGGGCAGGTCGTGGATCATGCTCACCACCTGGCCGGCCGCCATCACGCCCAGGTCGGCGCGGCCGTCCACCATGGCGGCCCGCAGCAGGACCGGTGTGTTGGCGGCCTGCAAGACCTGGGCCCAGGTGAGCTCCCTGCCGTGCCGCATCCGGCGCCCCTCGCGCAGCATCTCCGCCCACGACAGGCCCGACAGCCGCTTGAAGCGGGCGCCGTTGAGCACGGCTCGCAGCAGCCGCGACCGCTCCAGCGACTCCACGAACGGGGTCTTCAGCATCCTGTGCGGCACTCCGTCGGCCCTGGTCGTGACGAGCGTCTCCGTGGCCGCCAGGTAGACCTTCTTCACCTCGTCGGGCACGGTCGAGTCCGAGGTGAGCAGGAAGCGCGTGCCCATCGCGATGCCGCACGCGCCGTAGGCCAGCGCCGCCACCAGCCCGCGCCCGTCGAAGAACCCGCCCGCGGCGATCACCGGGATGTCCACGGCGTCGACCACTTGGGGGAGCAGCAGCGTGGTCGCCAGCGGCCCGGTGTGCCCGCCACCCTCGCCGCCCTGGACGATCACCGCGTCCACGCCCCAGGCGGCCACCTTCTCGGCGTGCCTGCGCGCGCCCACCGACGGGATCGTGACCACGCCCGCGTCCCTGAGCCTGGCGATCAGCTCCCTGCGGGGCGCCAGCGCGAACGAGGCCACCCTGACGCCCTCGCGGATCATCACCTCGACCCGCTCGGGCGCGTCGCCGGCGTCGGAGCGGATGTTCACGCCGAAGGGCGCGCCGGTGCGCTCCTTGATGGACCTGATCGCGGCGGTCATCTCGGGCATCGACATGGTCGCCGCCGCGATGACGCCAAGCCCGCCGGCCTCGGAGGTGGCCGCCGCCAGCCGGGCTCCCGCGACGTAGCCCATCCCGGTCTGCACGATCGGGTACCGGCACCCCACCAGGTCGGTCAGCGCGGTCCTCACCCGGGTACCTCCCGGGCCCGCATTCCGCCCGGGTCCAGGACTTCGTCCAGGATCCGCAGCTCCTCGACGGTCGGGCCCCGGGTTTCCGGAACCTCCGCGGGGACCTCCAGTTCGAAGCCGGTCGCTTCCACCACGTCACGCACGCTCACGCCGGGATGCACCGACGCCAGCCGCATCCGGCCGCCCTCGCCCGTGAAGTCCAGCACGCCGAGGTCCGTCACCACCCGGCGCAGTTCGCAGGCGCCGCGATCGGTGCCGAGGCCGCTCACCACGTCCACCTTCGGCACGAAGACCCTGGGGGAGTGGCGGGGGATCCAGTAGCTCGTCGGGTTGCACCGCGTGTTGCCGGGTGCCCCGCGAACGCCGAGGAGCTGCGCCTTCGGGCGGGTCCAGTCGCCGATGGCGGAGATGTTGGTGTTGCCGTACCTGTCGATCTGGGAGGCGCCCAGCATCACGTGCCGCCTGCCGTGCAGCACCAGCCAGAGGTGGTCGCGGAACGGCAGCCAGCCCTCCACGACCTGCGGCGCCTCGCCGAGGGCCGGCACGTCGCCGGTCAGCAGGCACACGCCGTCGTGGGTGAGCAGGTCGGGTTCGAACGTCAGCCTGGCCAGGCGGGCTCCGAGCACCGTGATCGCGCCGCCGATCCCGGCCGCCAGCACCTCGCCGTCCCCGCGGAACGCCTCGGCGCAGGCGACCACGCACACGTCAGCCCTCATCGCTGTTGATGAACCTTTCGTAGAACTCGTCCCATGGGGTGGTGGCGTAGAGCTTCTGGAAGGTTTCGTCTCTCGGGTAGTCGGGTTCGCACGCTGTGAAATGCGCCCCGTGGGGTGTTTCGACCACCCCTGTCACCAAGGATCGGTTGATCAGCAGCGACTGGACGGGGCCCTCCTTCAGCAGCTCCTCCGTCTCCACCAGCCGCTCACACGAGACGAAGCACTTCTTCGCCGCCTTGGCGTAGAGGTCGTCGAAGTACGGGTCGGGACCCAGGTACTGCGCGTTCCCCCGCCGGTCGGCCCTGTTCAGGTGGACCAGCGCCACGTCCATGGTCAGCGGGGGGACCGCCACCAGCTCCTCCTCGCCGTACGGCGAGCGGACCGTCTTCAGATCCGGATTCATCCGCAGCACGTCGGAACCCAGGCCCGCGGGGGTGGGCAGGAACGGCAGCCGGTGCGCCGCCGCCAGCAGCCCGAACATGAACATGCCCTCGTCGTACTCGGCGAACTCGACCGTGCCCGCCTGCCTGGCAGCGCGGAAGTGCGGCTCCAACGGGATCGTGTCGAGCGTGACGAACGGGGCGACGACCTTGCGCACCTTCCCCGCGGCGCACAGCATGCCCACGTCGGCCCCGCCGTACGAGATGATCGTCAAGTCCTGCAACGGCGAGCGGACGATCGCCCGGACCAGGGCCATAGGCTTGCGGCGCGAGCCCCAGCCGCCGATGCCGATCGTCATGCCGCTGTCCAGCGCGGCGACGACCTGCTCGATCGACATCACCTTCACGCCTCGAGCCCCTTCCGCTTGCCCATCAGGTTGAGTTCGAACGTGAAGCCCTGCTCGAAGCGGTAGCTGCGTTTGACGTCGACCGGGTCGATCCCGTTCAGCGACTCCTTGGCGCGGCGGATCACGTACGGGTCCTTGGCGGCGATCTGCTCGGCCACGCTCATCGCCAGGTCGCGCAGCTTGTCGCGGGAGGTCACCTCGAGCACCGAGCCGAAGGCCCGCAACTCCTCGGCCGTCACGGTGCGGCATGTGTAGACCATGGCCCGCATCAGGTGCTGCGGCACCAGCCGCGCCAGATGGGTGGCCGCGCCCAGCGCGCCCCTGTCCACCTCGGGCAGCCCGAAATAGGCGTCATCGGAGGCCACCACGATGTCGGCGTTGCCCACCAGCCCGATCCCGCCGCCCAGGCAGTAGCCGTGGACCGCCGCGATCACCGGCACCGCGCAGTCGTAGACGGCCGCGAACGCGGCGTAACACGCCCGGTTCACCGCCACCATCGCCGCGTGCTCGCCTTCGGCGGACAGCTCCTTGACGTCGACGCCGGCGTTGAAGCCGCGGCCCTCGGCGCGCAGCACCACGACCCTGGTCTCCGGGTTCTCGCCCGCCCGCAGCAGGGCTCCGGCCACCTCGTGCCAGCCCCGCGCGGTCAGCGCGTTGACCGGCGGGACGTCCACGACCACCTCGGCGACCGGGCCCTCCCGTAGCGTGATTCCCATCCCGCTCCCTGGTTGCACCTAACGCTTGCTTGGTACGGTAGCACCCGTGACCGTGACTTACGACTACGCGGGCAAGGTCGTGCTGGTGACCGGTGGGACTCGCGGCATCGGGGCCGGCATCGCCACCGCGTTCCGCGATGCCGGGGCCGATGTGATCGTGTGCGGGCGGCGTCCCGCGGACGTACCCGGGTTCGTCCAGGCCGACGTGCGGGATCCCGACGACGTCGACCGGCTGGTCGGCGGGCTCGAACGGCTGGACGTGGTGGTCAACAACGCGGGCGGCTCGCCGTACGCGCCTGTCGCCGGGACCTCGCCGCGCCTGCACGCGCGGGTCATCGAGCTCAACCTCATCGCGCCGCTGCTGGTCGCGCAGCGCGCGCATCCGCTGCTCGCCGCCGCACGGGGCTCCATCATCATGATCGGCAGCTCGAGCGGCGCGCGACCGTCGCCGGGGACCTCAGCGTACGGCGCGGCCAAGGCGGGCCTGCACCACCTGGCAGCCTGCCTGGCCGCCGAATGGGCGCCCGACGTCCGGGTAAACACCGTCGTGGTCGGCCTGGCGGAGGCTCCCGGGCACTACGGCGGCGCGACCGTGGAGTCCACGATCCCTTTTGGCCGGCTGGCCTCCCCGGCGGACGTGGCCTCGGTGTGCCTGTGGCTGGCCTCCCCCGGGTATGTGACCGGGGCGCAGGTCGCGGTCCATGGTGGCGGCGAGGTCCCTGCCTGGCGCTACTTGACCGGCCAGGAGAGTCTCGCCCCATGACCCCTCGCCCCTGTTACGATCACTGAATTTTTCGGAGTTTGGAGGCTCTCGTGGGCATCTGTGATGGGCGGGTCGTCATCGTGACCGGCGCGGGGAGGGGGATCGGGCGGGAGCACGCGCTGGAGTTCGCCCGGCAGGGCGCCCGGGTGGTCGTCAACGACCTCGGCACCGGCCGTTCGGGAGAGGGCAGGTCAGGGGGGCCCGCGCTCGCGGTCGTCTCCGAGATCCGCGACCTGGGCGGAGAGGCCGTCGCCAACGCCGACGACGTGGCCACCTGGGACGGTGCCGCCCGCCTCGTCAAGACCGCGGTCAGCGCCTTCGGGCGGCTGGACGTGCTGGTGAACAACGCCGGCTTCGTCCGTGACCGGATGCTGGTGTCCATGTCGGAACAGGAGTGGGACGACGTCGTCCGCGTCCACCTCAAGGGCCATTTCCTGCCCTTACGGCATGCCGCCGCCCACTGGCGCGCCTGCCACAAGTCCGGGACCCCGGTGGACGCCCGGATCATCAACACCTCCTCCGGGGCGGGGCTCATGGGCAGCGTCGGCCAGTCCAACTACTCCGCCGCCAAGGCCGGCATCGCGGCCCTCACCGTGGTCGCCGCCGCCGAACTCGGACGCTACGGGGTCACCGTCAACGCCATCGCCCCCGCCGCCAGGACGCGCATGACGGAGGAGGTCTTCGCCGACACCATGGCCAAGCCGGACTCGGGCTTCGACACCATGGACCCGGCCAACATCGCCCCGCTCGTGGCCTGGCTGGGCTCGCCGGAATCGGCCCACGTCACGGGCCGCGTCTTCGAAGTCGAAGGCGGCACGCTCTCCCTGGCCACCGGCTGGCAGCACGGCGCCGGCGTCACCCGCGAATCCCGCTGGCCCGCCGCCGAGATCGCCCCCGCCATCACCACCCTCCTCACCCAATCCCCACCCCCCACCCCGCCCTACGGCACCTAACCCTCCCCACCCCGCCGCACGGCATCTGCCCTCTCCCACCGCGCCCTACGGTGCCCGACCCAGGCCGTCTCTCCTCGTCCAACCCTGCGTCTCCACATCCGCGCGGCGTGGACAGGCGCGCATTGCCGGTCGCCCGTCGCTTCCTCTTCGCGGCTGTCTCTTCAAGTGGTGGTCGGGGGTGGGCGGTGGAAGGCGTAGGAGCGGTCGACGTGGGTGACGTGGACGACGAACTCCTCGTACCAACGGTCCCGGCCCGCCTGGCGGGCGGCCGCGTGCTCGGCGTGTTCCCGCCACGCGGCGATCGACTCCTCGTCCCGCCAGTACGCCACGGTGATCCCGAGCCCGTCCGGCCCCCGGGCCGAGTCGACGCCCAGGAAACCGGGTTGCCGGGCGGCCAGCCGTACCATGTGCTCGGCCGTCTCGCCGTACCCCTGAGCGTCGGCCCCCGTCCGCACCGAGGTGAAGATCACAGCGATGCAGGGGCCCTCGAAAGGCCCGCTGACCAGGCTCATCGCAGCGCCGACCGGACGGTGGGAGCGAGCCGGATGACCTGGCGCGGCGCCTCGTCGAGCACGGGATGCGAGGGGATCCGGTAGTCCTCGACCGTGTCGAAGCGGGCGAACCACGCGAAGACGTTCACGTCGGTACGGACCGGCAGGGCAGGGAAGGTGTTCTCGGCGTGCTCCGTCTCGAAGCAGGCCACCACCGGTACGCCCGCGTCCAGCAGCACCGGCAGGGCATGTTCGGCGAACTGCCCGGCGAATCCGGCGTCGACGTGGTGGATCGTCGCCACGTACAGGGACCCGGGCGGCTCGGTGGCACCGACGGGCGGGCGTTCGCTTCGCGATAACCCGTCGACCGGGACCAGGGCGGGACGCAGGAGCAGCACATTGTCGGAGTCGAGCATCGTGGCGTTGGCGGCGTCGCGGTGCGCCTTCCAGGCCGGCCCGCCGTAGAAGGCCTCGAGCGCCATCCGCCGAGACTCCATATCCGGAAATCTCCGGATCCACGGGAAGGTGTCTGGGTTGTCAGGGTCGCGGAACGTGCCCAGCACCTCGGACCCCACGGCCTCCTGCGTCTCGACGAACTCCCGCTCGAACAGCTCGATGAGCGTCTCTCTGGCCCCCGGGCGCAGGGTGTAGTACCGCAGCTCGTAGATCACGCGAGCACGCTAGGCGTGGATCGCTGACATCTTCTGTCAGCGACTCACCGGAACAATCTTCTGATTACTCATAGCTATGCAATGGCAACGCACAGTTATATGATCGCTATGGCTTTGACCCCACCGGGTCAAGTGAAGTCAAAGGGTCGGTCGCGTGCCCCAGGGCCCGGGTCTCGCGCCGCCTATGCGGGTTCAAACCCGAAAGGCGAAGGAGCTGGAGTGATCAAGAAGCTGTGCACGGCCGGAGCCGTCCTGGCTACGGCCGCGGGCGTCACCTTGCTGGCGAGCCCGGCACATGCAGACAGCTGGACCGACAACTGGAGCCGCAACAGCGACTCGTCCCAGTCCGGCAACAACTTCGGTAACGTCGGCGCCTCCAATCGCGGCTACGGCGGCTCGACCAACGTCAACAACGTCAACGGCATCGCAACCACCGCTTCCGGCAGCAGCATCTCGGTGACCTACATCTTCGAGTAAACGACTACGGCTCGCGGGTCTCCCGGGATCCGTGCCCGACAGCACGCAAACCTCTCGCTGGAAGGACATCGCATGTTCAAGAAGCTCTGCGTTACCGGAATCGTCGTAGCCGCCACCGGCGCCACCCTCCTCTCCGCTCCGGCCTACGCAAGCACGGACATCGACAACAGCAGTCACAACGCCGACTCCTCGCAGTCGGGCAACAACTTCGGCAACGTCTTCGCCGGAAACATCGGCAGAAGTGGGTCCACCAACATCAACAACATCAACGGCAACGCCGTGACAGGCACCCGCGGCAGCTGGGTGGATGTCCACGTGCACGTCCGCTAGCCGATCCACAGCCGTGCGAGCCGGGGTTTGTCGGTGTGTACGTGCAGTCCGCTAGTCGGTCCGCAGCTGCGCGAGCCGAGTCTGTCGGTGTTCACGTGCACGTCCGTTAGCCGGCCCGCAGCCGTGCGAGCCGAGTCTGTCGGTGTGCAGGTGCACGCGCTAGCCGGTCCGCAGCTGTGCGAGCCGGGTCCCTTACCCGGCTCGCGCCGCTCGGCGCGTCTGTGGGCAGCACCGCGCCTCCACGCTGTGCTTCCCTGTCGTACGGCGTGCCGAGCATCCCTCCTGCGCTCTACGGCGTGCCGGGCATCCCTCCTGCCCAGCGCCTCGCCCCACGAGCCAGGTTCGTCACACGGCAAGGGCACACGCCCATGCCCTCCCGGAGCCCCGGGGGATCGCCTCTCCGGCCGCGGTCAGGCATCCGCCTCGGGCGCTCCGGTCCAATCGGCGTCGAGGAGGCTCGCGGCCACGGTCGGCCAGTCCTGCTGAGCCGGGTTTCGGACCCGCCGCCTGTGTCCCCGCGAGCCTCCTCGGCTCCTCCGAGTGGCTCGGCAACCCGCCGAGCCCCCTAGCCGCCCGCCCGATCACGCCGCGCCCCCGGCGCCGGGCGGGCCCGCGCCACCCGCCCCTCCGCGGTACCGAGCCAAGCTCCATCTCGCGTACCTCGGCCACCCCAACCTCGGCCGCTCTCCGCTCCACGGAGCGCGGCAACCCGGCCCGCTCCCTGCTCCACGGGGTGCGGCAACCTGCGCCGCTCTCCGCTGATTGGGCAAGCCAACCTGAACCGCTCTCCGCTCCTCGGGGCGCGCCGACCTGGGCAACCCTGTTCCACGGGGCGCGGCAACCTGGGCCGGGTTTCTGCTCCTCGGGGTTGTGGGGAGCTGGGTCGCTCTGGGCTGCTCAGGGCGCAGCATTCTGGGCCGCACTCTGTTGGTTGGGGTGGGGCGAGGGGTGGGGTTTGCTGGTTGGGGTGCGCTGACCTGGTGGGGTAGGGGCGTATTAGCATCCGTGGGTGACTATTTGTGCTTATGTGACGTTTGCTGATCCGGATGGGCACGATGACGAGCGCGAGCCGGTGCTGCAGGCGTGGCGGGAAGCCGGGATCGAGGCGCGGGCCGAGCGATGGGATGACCCGGACGTCGACTGGAGCCGGTACGACGCCGCCGTCGTCCGCTCCGTCTGGGACTACGTCGACCGCCGCGACGAGTTCCTGGCATGGGCACGGCGGGCGGAAAGCGCGACGCAGTTGCTGAACCCGGCGACCGTGCTGGAGACCAACACCGACAAGACGTACCTGCGGGATCTGGGCGTGCCGATCGTGCCCACGCACTGGGCTTCGGATGGCATGCCGTACTGGGAGGAATATGTCGTCAAGCCCGCGATCTCCGCGGGCGCCCGCGACACGATCAGGACCACCGACCGGGCGCGCGCCCAGGCGCACGCGGCCGCGCTCGAGGCTGACGGGCGTACCCCGATGGTGCAGCCCTACCTCGACATGGTCGAGTCGGAGGGCGAGACGTCGCTGCTGTACTTCAATCGCCGATTCAGCCACGCCGTCCGGCGCACGGCGATGCTCACGCCGGGCAGGACGGGCGCGGACAACGTCGAGGCGCAACTCCGCACCCCGGCCCCGGACCAGGTCGAACTCGCCGAGAAGGTGCTTGCCGCCATCCCCCAAGCCCTCCTCTACGCCAGGATCGACCTGGTCCGGCTCTCCGACGGCAGCCCCGCGGTCATCGAGCTCGAGCTCACGGAGCCGTACCTCTACCTCTCCCGCTCACCTGCCGCCGCCACCCGCCTCGCCACAGCCTTGACCGAGCTCCTCTAACCCTTTCGCCCTCCTGCTGCCGGCTTCAGGGGGATGCTCCTATTGATGTCAAGCGGGTGGGTGAGCACCTCCCGGCCGAAGACGACAAATCCCGTTGAAGACCCAAGGGCTGTTAGGCGGTGACGCCGCCGTCTACGGGGATGATGGCGCCTGTGAGGTAGGAGCCGGCGCGGGAGGCGAGGTAGATGGCGGCGCCGGCCATGTCGTCCGGGTGGCCGATGCGGCCGAGCGGGACGTTGCCGGCGACGGCCGCGCGGGTCGCGGGGTCGTCGAGGGCGAAGGCCATCATCTTCGACTCGAAGGGCCCGGGCGCGATCGCGTTGACCGTGATGTGCTCGGGCGCGAGCTGCCTGGCCAGGTGCCTGGTCAGCATGTGGACCCCGGCCTTGGACGCCGAGTAGGCGTAGTTCTCCACGGCGGGCACGCGGATCCCGTCGACCGAGCCCACATTGATGACCCTGGCGGGGTTGTCCGGACTGGCCGCGGCGCGCAGCTGCGGCAGGAAGCGCTGGGTCAGGTAGAAGACGCCCTTGACGTTGATGTTCCAGAGCTTGTCGAAGGCGCTCTCGGGAAACTCCTCCAGCGGCGCTCCCCACGTCGCCCCAGCGTTGTTGACGAGCACGTCGAGCGGCCCGTCCACGGCCTCGACGAGCGTGGCCACCCCGGCCGCGGTCGACAGGTCGGCGGGTACGGCGGTGCAGCCCAGGGAAGCGGCGGTCTTCTCCACCTCGGCCGCCTTGCGCGAGGAGATGTAGACCGTGGCTCCCGCCGAGACGAACCCGGCCGCGATCATCCGGCCGATGCCCCGCGAACCGCCCGTGACGACGACGGTCTTGCCTTCGACCGAGAACAGCGAGAACAGACTCATGTTCTGGACCATACCGACTGGTCGGTCGCAAAGGCTAGCCCGAGTCCTTCACCCACAACCCGAGCAGCCCGCGGAAGTGCGAGACGAACCGGTCCCGCTCGTGCGCCGGGTACGTGGCCGTCACCGTGTCCACCAGCAGCCGGTCGAAGTCCGGCCCCGCCACCCACTCCAGCACGAGGTCATCCAGATGCCGCAGGTGGGTCGCGCAGAACTCCTGGTACCGCGCGGTCTCGAAGTACTCGTCCGCCAGCCGCCGGTAGGCCGCGAGCCGCTCGCCGTACGATCCCGTGACGGCGAAGTACTCGCGAGTGTCGAGGTCGAGCCGCGGCCGGCGTCCCGTTGCGAGGCAGAAGACCGACCAGCGCACCAGCGCCTTGATCGCCCAGGGGAAGTAGTAGTGCAGGCTGGTGAGCGCCACGTCGGGGCAGGCGTTGGCGTAGTCGATGGGGTGCACGTCCGTGCCCTTGACCAGCGTCTCGCACGAGTTGAACTCCCAGCGGAAGAACGCGTTGACCAGCCGCCCGATCGTCACCACCTCCTCGCCCACGGCGGGGGAGAGGAAGGAGTGGTCGACGGCGTAGCGCGAGTGCATCGGCTCGTCCGGACGGAAGCGCATGACCATGGTCTCGGCGCCGATCGACAGCGAGCGGGCGAAGGCGTCGTACCCCTCGATCGCCTGCTGCAGGTGCATGAGCATCTCGCCGCTCGCGTCATAGGCGGCGTGCAGTTCCTCCGGGTCGCGCACCAGCGACACCCCACGCCAGGCGCCGCCGTCGTAGGGCTTCATGAACAGCGGGTAGCCGATGCTCTCGGCCACCCGGTCCAGGTCGAAGGGCCGGTTGTAGCGGGCGGCCGTGTAGGCGTAGCGGGCGTTGTCGGGCGGGTTCTTGTACGGCACGAGCACGGTGCCGGGCACCTTCAGCCCGAGGCGGATCATCGCGCAGTAGGCCGCGTGCTTCTCCATCGACTGGAACGTGAACGGGCTGTTGAGCAGGTAGACGTCGTCCATCATGGCGATCTTCTTCAGCCACTCGCGCGGGTGGTAGTACCAGTACGCGAGCCGGTCGATCACCAGGTCGTAGCGCGGGCGGGCGCGCAGGTCGAAGGGCTCGATCGTGATGCGCTCCACGTCGAACTCGCCGACTCCCCTGATCGGGCCCAGCCGCCGCAGGATGGTCTCGAACGCGGCCGGCCAGTCCTCCTCGGTGCCCAGTAAGAGCCCGATCAGGTGTTTCATCTAGACCCCCGGGAGCTTCCCGTTGCGGAACAGGTCGACGAACTGCTGATGGTCCTGCCGGGCCTGTGCCCCGTAGTCGTACGCGAAATCCTCCAGCATCGCGATAAATTCGGATTCGTTGTCGCCGACCGCCGCCACGATCGCCTCCTCGGTGGAGAAGTTCACCAGATCGTGGCTGGACTCGTCGTCGGCCACGGAGTGCATCCGCGCTACCGCCCGCCCCAGGTCCCGCATGATCGCCATCAGCTCTGCGGGCTCGTTGACGTCGTCCCAGTCCAGGTCGGCGGAGTACGGCGAGACCTCCGCGACCAGCTGCCCGGCCCCGCGCAGCGTCGTGTAGCCGAGCCACGGATCGGCGTAGGCCTGCAGGGCCCGCTGCGACTCGGCCGTGCGATGCCCCTGATGCCGGAAATATCTGGCGACCCGGGAGTCGGTGACGTGGCGCGAGACGGCAGGGACCTGGGCCTGCTTCATGTACAGGATCACGTCGTTCTCCAGCGCCTGCGACCGCCCCTCGAGCAGCAGGTTGTACGAGGGCAGCCCGGCCGAGCCGATCCCCACGCCCTTGCGCAGCGCCACGTCCTTGACCACGTGCTCGACCGGGTTCCCCGGCGCGGGCAGCGTGGCCAGGTAGTCGTGGAAGGCCCCGATCACGGCCTCGCGGGTCTCGGGATCCACCGGCGAGCGCCCCTCCATGAAGGCGAAGCGCCGGTCGTAGGAGTCGATCGTGGTCTCCACGTCGAGCATGGAGACCCGGGTACGCAGCCGAGCCGTCTGCAGCACCCGGTGCAGCACGCCGGTGGTCGTGTCCAGGGTCAGCGCCCCGATCGCGTCGTCGCCGCCGCGCGCGATGCCGCCCAGCTCGGACAGGTAGGCCCGGCCGAACTCGCCCACCAGCTGCGCGATCGCGTCGTCCGACAGCGCCTTGGCGTATCCGAGCAGCGCCACGCTGGCCGCGAACCTCTTGAGGTCCCAGGTGTAGGGCCCCACGTAGGCCTCGTCGAAGTCGTTGACGTTGAACACCAGCACGCCGGAGGCGTTCATGTACGTGCCGAAGTTCTCCGCATGGAGGTCGCCGTGGATCCACACGCGCCTGGTCCGCTCGTCCAGGAACGCTCCATCGGCGTAAGGCCCGGACAGGTCGGCGTAGAACACCGAGGCGCTGCCCCGGTAGAAGGCGAACGGCGAAGCGGCCATCTTCCGGAACTTCCGCCTGAAGGCGGCCGGATCCCGCTTGATCGCTTCGCCGAATTCGGTCACCAGGACGTCGAGAAGGTAGGAGGAACGTGAACCCATGTCCCGGACCCTAGATCGCCGCCGTCACCCCGCCTACCCTGGTCTTTCCCTGTCAGGGACTTACGGCGGGCAGTGCCCGCACCCCGGATACCGCGGACACCAGCACGATCGCCCCGAGCAGCCCGCACTGTGCGGCGCCCGGGATCCACGCCAGGTTCTCAGGGTCCCCCGAGGGGTTCATGAGGGACGGCAGCTGAACCAGCAACAGCAGCCCCGCCAAGATCGCAACCCCGAGCCGGGCGGACGCCGACCTGCGCAGGGCGAGGCAGAATCCGACGCAGACGGCGAGCGCCGCCGGGTCCGTCCAGGTCGACAGCCATAGCGAGTAGGGCAGCAGGTCCAGCGAGAACTGGAGCAGCACGTACAGAACCGTAGGGGCGACAAGCAACCCCACGGCCCGCCATCGGCCGAGCCGGAATGCGGGCGCGTCCCGGTGGTAGGCGGCGAACAACGCCAGGACAGGCGGCACGTTCAGCAGCCCGATGTACACGCGCCAGGCCAGGTGGTCCGGGTCGCCGGTCACGACTTCCGCGGCCACCACGAGCACGCACTCGACCCCCGCCGCGACCTTGGCCGTTCGGACCCCGCCCGACGCCAGCGCCAGGAACGCGACCACCGCCAGTGACCACCCGATCATGTACATGGCCCAGGACGCTCGCATCTCTATGAAGGGAGAGTCGAAGCCATGATGCGGCCTGGAGAGGAAGATCGCCTCCCGGGCCAGTCGCAACAGCCCCATCACGGCCTCGAAGAGCAGACCGGCCTGTGCCACCAGGCGGACCGCCGCGCCCCACGCGGCGAAGCGGGGCCCGGCCCCCGGGGCGCCCAGCCGTAACCGCGTCGAGAGCGCCAGCACGCTGGCGACCTCGCTCCAGCGGGGACGCGGGTTCTCCTCGTCCGGCACCTCGCCGTAGAACTCCATGAACGCCGAGACCATCTCCTCCTCGCGCACGGCGCGGTAGGAAGCGGGCAGCAGGCGCAGGACGGAACGGTAGCGGCGCTCGAGCAGGCTCACGCGAGACCTCCCGCCGTGCGGGCGCGCAGCCGGGCGGTCGCCGTCCTGGCGTGCTCGGCCAGGCGGGCCGCCTCGGCCTCCAGCACGCCGGCGCCCGCGTCGGTCAGCCGGTAGTAGCGGCGCAGCCGGCCCTGGACGGCCTCCTCGCGGTCGAGTTCGACCAGGCCCTCCGCGGCGAGCCGGTCCAGCACGCCGTACAGGGAGCCGATCTTGAGGCTGACGCGGCCGCCGGACAGCCGATCGACCTCCTGGACGATCCCGTAGCCGTGCAACGGCTCGCCGACCAGGGCGGTCAGCGTCAGGAACATGGGTTCCGTGATGTTCATGGCAATCACTATATAATGATCGCCAGGATATTAGGGGTGCTGACTGGAAACCGAGACGACCTCGCCGGTCATGTAGGAGGAGTAGTCGCTGGCCAGGAAGACGATCACGTTGGCGACCTCCCACGGCTCGGCGGACCTGCCGAAGGCCTCCCGCGCGGTCAGCTCGGCCAGCAGCTCGTCGCTGGTGACCTTGGCCAGGAACGGGTGCATCGCCAGCGACGGCGCGACCGCATTGACCCGGACCCCGTGCGGGGCGGCCTCCAGCGCGACGCACCTGGTCAGCGCCATGACGCCGGCCTTGGCCGCGGCGTAGTGCGCCTGACCGCGCTGCGCGCGCCAGCCGATCACGGAGGCGTTGTTCACGATCACGCCGGAGCGCTGCGGGATCATGTGCCGCAGGGCGGCCCTGGTGCAGCGCATGGTGCCGTTGAGCGTGACGTCCAGCACCTGGAACCACTGCTCGTCGGTCATCTCGACCAGTTCCGCCGTGCCGCCGAGCCCGGCGTTGTTGACCACCACGTCCAGCCGCCCGTGCGCCTCGACCACGGCGTCGAACAGCGCGAGCACCTGCGGCTCCGAGGTCACGTCACACGGTACGGCCAGCGGCTTGACGCCCGTGAGCTCGGTCAGCGCCTCGGCCGTCTCGCCCAGGCGGCGCTCGTGCCGGTCGGAGACCACGATCGTGGCGCCCTCCTCGGCGCAGCGGCGGGCGGTGGCATAGCCGATCCCGGCCCCGGCGGCGGCGGTCACCAGGGTGACCTTGCCGTCCAGCAGGCCGTGCGCGGGAGGGTAGGCGGGAGGGTTCATCGTGGCAGTCCCAGGGTGCGCTCGGCGATGATGGTGCGCTGGATCTCGCTCGAACCGGCATAGATCGTGTCGGCCCTGCTGAACAGGTACAGCCGCTGCAGGTCCTCGTCGCCCTCGTAGACCAGCCCGGCGCGGCCGAGCACGGCCTGCGCCAGCTCGCCCAGCCGCTGGTGCCACTGCGACCAGTAGAGCTTGGCGATCGACACCTCGGGCCCCGGCTCGCCCGCGCCGAGCGAGCGCATGGTGCGCAGCGCGTTCAGCCGCATGATCTCCAGCTCGATCCACGACTGGACCAGGCGGTCGCGCAGGATCGGGTCGTCGGCGGCCCCGGTACGGCGGGCCACGGCGATCACCCGGTCAAGTTCGCGGCGGAAACCGATCTGCTGGCCGAGCGTGGAGGCGCCACGCTCGTAGCCCAGCGTCGCCATCGCGACCCGCCAGCCGTCGCCCGGCTCGCCCAGGATGTTGCCCGCCGCCGTGCGGGCCCCGTCGAAGAAGACCTCGTTGAACTCCGACGAGCCGGTCAGCTGGACGATCGGCCGCACCTCG
The DNA here is from genome assembly GCF_044457685.1 of Nonomuraea sp. NPDC050536. NCBI lineage: Bacteria > Bacillati > Actinomycetota > Actinomycetes > Streptosporangiales > Streptosporangiaceae > Nonomuraea > Nonomuraea sp. NPDC050536. The sequence goes on along the minus strand of NZ_JBITHD010000014.1, from coordinate 146,910 downwards.
ACGCCCGGCTGCCGCATCGGGACCAGCAGGTACGACAGGCCGCGATGGCGCTGTGAGCCGGGCTCGGTGCGGCAGAGCGCGAAGCACCAGTCGGCGACGTGCGCCAGCGACGTCCACACCTTCTGCCCGGTGATCACCCACTCGTCCCCCGAGAGCTCGGCCCTCGTCCGGACGCCGGCCAGGTCGGAGCCCGCCTCCGGCTCGGAGTAGCCCTGGCACCACAGCTCCTCGCCGCGCTGGATCGGCGGCAGGAAGCGCTCCTTCTGCTCGTCGGTGCCGAACTCCAGGATCGTCGGGCCGATCAGCCCCTCGCCGATGTGCCCGACCCTGGCCGGGGCGTCGGCCCTGGCGTACTCCTCGTGGAAGGCCACCTGGTCAGCTAGCGGTGCGTCCCGCCCGCCGTACTCCTTCGGCCAGCCCAGGCACGTCCAGCCGGCGGCGCCCAGCCGGCGCTCCCAGTCGCGGCGCAGCTCGAAGCCCTCGTCCTCACGCCCGGGGCCGCCCAGGCCGCGCAGGTCGTGCGTGAGGTTGGCCGCCAGCCACGCGCGCGCCTCCTGCCTGAGGCCCTCGTCAGCAGTCGGCGAAGCCACCGTACCCGCCGCGGAAGAAGACCAGGGGACCGCCGTCGGCGTGGGTGTCGAGCTGCAGCACGCGGGCCACGACGATCATGTGGTCGCCGGCCAGGTGCTCGGCCTCGACCGCGCAGTCGATCCACGCTAACGCGCCGTCGAGTACCGGGTTGCCGCCGGGGGAGACCGTCCAGTCCAGGCCCGCGAACTTGTCGCCGCCGCTGGTCGCCATCTGGCGGCAGACCGGCTGCTGGTTGTCGGCCAGCACGTTCACGGTCAGCACCTTGGCGCCGCGCACCCGGGGCCAGGTGGTGCTGGTGTGGGCCACGCAGAACGCCACCAGCGGGGGCTCGAGGGACACGGACGTGAAGGAGTTCGCCGCCAGGCCGCACGGATCGCCGCTGTCGGTGTCGAGCGCGGTGATCGCCACCACGCCCGTGGCGAACCTCCCGAGCACCGACCTGAAACGCCGGCTGTCCAGGTGGCCGTTGCCCGAATGGGTTGCCATCGCGGCTCCGTTATCTGTCCTGCACAGGAGTGGCATGCCCGGTATCTTACCAAGCGCTTGCTTGTTTGCGTAGTGCTGTCGGCTGGTGAAGTCGTCAACCCGCCGCCTGGGAGGGCGGGGATGGCGTGCGTTGACAGGGGTAGAGGGGGCGGCCTAGCGTGGCCGGGTGGGCAAGCGCTTGCTTGAGTTCAGGGATCGGGTGGCGATCGCGGGCGTGGGGTACACGCCCTTCTCCAAGGATTCCGGGGTCAGCACGCTCACCCTGGCCTGCCGGGCGATCCTGGCCGCGCTCGAGGACGCCGGGCTGACGGCCGACGACGTGGACGGCATCGCGACCCACCGGGTGGGTGACTCCGCGGCGCCCTCGGTGGTCGCGCCCGCGCTGGGCATCCACGATCCGGCGTGGCACCTGGACCAGTTCGGCGGCGGGAGCGTGTCGCACGCCGTGGTGGCGCAGGCGGCGCTGGCCGTGGCGGCGGGGGTGGCCGAGACCGTGGTCTGCTACCGGGCGATCAACGCCCGCTCGGAGTTCCGGATGGGCCAGGCCGCGGGGACCAGCATCGAGGTGCAGTACCAAGCCCCGTACGGCTACTTCGCCCCGCCGCAGCAGTACGCGATGTACGCCCGCGCCCATATGTTGAAATATGGCACGAAGTCCGAGCACTTCGGGCAGCAAGCGGTGACGCAGCGCGCGAACGCCGCCAAGAACCCCCGCGCCCTCATGCGCACCCCGATCACGCTCGACGACTACCTGGCCAGCCGTCCCATCGCCGACCCCTTCCGCCTCCTGGACTGCTGCCTGGAAACCGACGGCGCGTGCGCCCTGGTCGTGACCTCCGCCGACCGGGCCGCGACGCTGCGCCGTGCTCCCGTCCTGATCAGGGCGGCGGCGTGGGGCGGGGGCGACTCCTTCCTGTCGGGCGGGTCGGGGGATCCGACGACCACGGCCGCCGCCGCGCTGGCGCCCCGGCTCTACGCGCAGGCGGGGCTCGGGCCGGCGGAGATCGACGTGGCGGAGCTCTACGACTGCTTCACCTACTCGGTGATCGTGCAGCTGGAGGACTACGGGTTCTGCGCCAAGGGAGAGGGCGGGCCGTACGTGGCCTCGGGCGCCACCGCGCCGGACGGGGCTCTGCCGGTCAACACGCACGGCGGGTTCCTGTCGGAGGGGTATGTGCACGGGATCAACCACATCGCCGAGGCGGTCTCCCAGTTGCGCGGCGACGCGGGGGATCGGCAGGTGCCCGGTGCCGAGGTGGCGCTGTCGACTGCCCAGCCCGGGTACGTCCTGCCGGCGACGTCGGCGCTGATCCTCCGGAAGGGCTGACTCATGCGTGACAGGGACTCGTCGGAATGGTGGGACCTGGTGGCCCGGCACGAGCTCGCCGTCCAGCGCTGTGACGGGTGCGGAACGTTGCGCTTCCCGCCCCGGGCGTTCTGCCCGGCCTGCCGTACCGAACAGTGGGAGTGGCACCATCCGGAGCCGCTGGCCACGGTCGAGAGCTGGATCACCAGCCATCGGCCCTTCCCGGAGGGCACGGTCGTCAGGGTCCGCCTGTCAGACGCCCCGCACTGCGTCATGTACGGCACCTGGGAAGGCGCCGATGAGCCCCGCCCAGGAGAGAGCGTCATTCCTGTTTTCACGCCCGACGGCCTGATCCACTGGCGTCCCTGAATATCGGACTAAATGGGGATAAAAGCGAAATTCCGTACAAAAGGGCGTTGAAATGGGAAAACGCGCCCTGGCGGGCGTGGGGGACCCGCCAGGACGCGCTTCCTGCCCCGTGCGCGCCGGTTCCCAGGACTCCGGCGAGGGATGGAGTCCTAGGCCGTATGTTCGCGCACGGAGTCGGTGGGGGAGTGACCCTCTTGCGAGGCCTCCGGGTGTCGGTAGCGTGCGGCGATGCGTTGTGCGGCGCCGACCGGGTCATCGATCGGGTGCGTGACGGGGGTGCCCTCCTCGTCCCAGACAAAGGATCCGTCCTTGCACCACACGGTCAACTCGGTCAACACGGATAGCACGGACATGCCATTCCCATTGCTCTGGTAGGTGTGGGTGAACCCCTGGCGATGCAACGCGTAACGCAGTAGACGTGTTGCTTCGCGGGGGTCTTGCCAGGGCAGGTACGGCGTACCCGCGCGGACCGGCAACACCGGCCGCTCACCCCCTCACCGGCCTTTCGATGGATTTGTACCAACGAATGGATGATGCGGCTGTCAAGGCCGTCCGGTCAAGGGGTTGTGGCTTGCTAGAACCAGATCGTCTAAATTGTTGGAACAAAAGGGGTGAAAGTGGCAAGGTCGGCGCTGTATCAGCAGGTGGCTTCGGAATTGCGGAAGGCCATCTACTCCGGCGTCCTCGGCCCCGGGGCGCAGCTGCCGACCGAGGACGAGCTGCGTGCCCGCCACGGCGTGAGTCGTAACACCGTCAGATTGGCGCTGGGAGAGCTGGTCAACGAGGGGCTCATCACGCGAGCGCCGCGCCGCGGCAGCGTGGTCAGGGACCGCAGACCACTGTTGATTCACCCGCAACGAGAGCTGGAACCGCATCCCGCAGGGGAGCTGCGAGAGGCCTTCGCCTACGCCGTAGAGAAGGAAGGCCGGCAACCCAGCCAGGCGATCACCATCGAGACCGTCTCGCCCGTCGAGGAGATCGCCAGCAGGCTCGAACTCGAGGACGGCGACCTGGCGCTGGTACGGAGGCGCCTGAGGTTCGTGGACGGCCAGCCGTACAACACCAACGACTCCTACTTTCCGTATGACCTCGTCGCCAACTCGGAGATCGCACGGCCGGGCGACATCGCACGAGGAGCGAACCGGGTCCTGGAGGAGCTCGGGCACGGGCAGGTACGCGTCGTGGACGACATCTGGGCCAGGATGCCCAACCAGGAGGAGGCCGAGCGGCTCCAGCTGGAGCTCGGCACGCCTGTCGTGGTGTACGTCCGGGTCGGATACGACAGCGGTGATACGCCGGTTCGTGTCGCGGTGTCGGTGCTCCCCGCCGACAAGCACTTGATCAGATACGAGCTCGACCGCCGCTGATCGAGCTCGGTTGGGGGTGATCCCGACCGGCCCATGTCCAGCGAGCCTTTCTTCCTCGCTGGGCGGGGGAGTCGTGCATACTCCCCCGAATCTCGATTTATCCATATTTATCCGGTTCAACGCCGTGCGCCATCGAGTGGATACGCAATGTGTTCACTCGTTCACCCAACGCAACGAAGGGATGAACCATGCACTCGAACACCCTCCTTCACCCGCTGACCCTCCGCCGAGCCGAGCCCGCCGACCTTCCCGGCGTCCTCACCTTGCTCGCGGACACCGCGGAGTGGCTGCATTCCCAGGGGGTCCGCCAGTGGCCGCGGGCCGGCTTCGGGCCCGAGAGGATCGAGCCGCTGATCGAGGAGCGTGTGCTGTTCCTGCTGGACGACGAGCTGAGGCTGCTGGACCCGGAGGAGGCGGCGCCGCCGGTGGCCACGATCGCGCTCGACGGCCACGCGGATCCCGAGTTCTGGTCCAGGGCCGACGACCCGTCGGCGGGGATGTACGTGCACAAGCTGGCCATCGCCCGGCCCTGGTCGGGCAGCGGCCTGGGTGACGCCCTGCTCGACTGGGCCGGGGCGCACGTGCACGCACTCGGGCTGCGCTGGCTGCGGCTCGACTGCGCGAAGGCGAACCTGCGGCTCCAGGAGTACTACCGGTCGCGTGGCTTCCGCCACCTGCGTACCGTGGATCTGCCGCACCGCGCCTCGGGGGCGCTGTTCCAGCGGCCCACCGCGGACGCGGCGATCACGGCGTTCCGTGACCTGACCGTTCCTGAGCTGGTCATCGTCTAGCGCTCAGGAGCTCTGTCCCCTTCTGGTGCGGAAGGGGGCAGAGCACCATATAACCTCTCCTGCATGACCGGATCCCTCCTCGAGGTGATCGCGCTGAACGTGCGCGACGCCGTGGCCGCCGAGCAAGGCGGCGCCGACCGGCTCGAGGTCGTCGCCGACATGGCGGCCGACGGCCTCACCCCCGCCCCGGAGACGGTTGCCGCGATCGCGGCGGAATGCCCGCTCCCCCAGATGGTGATGCTCCGCTGTGACGCCTCGTTCACCGCGGACCCGGACGTGCTCGACCGGCTCAGGCGCAACGCCAAGGAACTGGCCGAGGCGGGCGCCGCCGGGTTCGTCTTCGGCTTCCTCGACACCACGGGCGTGGTGGACCTGGCCGCCACCGAGGCCCTCATCCACGCCGTGTCGCCGCTGCCGTGGACGTTCCACCGCGCCGTCGACCACGCCGCCGACGTGCAGGCCTCGTGGCGGGCGGTGCGGCTGCTGCCCAACCTCGCCACCGTGCTGACCTCCGGCTCGCCGCAGGGCGTCGGTAACGGGCTGCCCGTGCTCAAGGGCCGTGCGGAGGCGGGCGACGGCTCGATCGTCCTGGCCGGCGGCGGGCTCAAGCCCTCGCACGTGGGCCCGCTGCTCGACTACGGCATCCGCGCCTTCCACGTCGGCTCCGCCGTACGTGCGAGCTGGTCGGACCCCGTCGAGTGGCGCCTGGTCCGCAACTGGCGATCCCTCGTCGAGCGCGACTAGCGCGAAGGCAGGGCGAGGGCCGCGTCGGCGCGGTGGAGCGCGGCGGCCAGCGTCTTGATCGTGGCCGGTTCGTCCATGACGCCGTCGCCCGCCGCTCGCCGTTCCTCCCACGCCTTCACCCTGGCCTGGTACTTGTCGTAGGTGGCCAGGTGGAAGGTGTACACCGTGGCGAAGCGGCTCACCAGGTGCGAAGGGTGCATGTCCCACCCCTGGTAGAACCCATGGTGCAGGGAATGCCTGACGAGCTCGGCATGACGCCGCCACAACGCGTGCACGTTGTGGCGCGAGGAGGAGGCGGGCGAGGCGGCCAGCGACCCGTCGGACAGCTCGATCCCGGTGCCGGCGAAGGCGGTCTGCATGACGTGGCGCGCGTGGTCGCAGGCCGGATGGTCCAGGCGCTGTTCGTGCGGCGGCAGCCCGATCGCGGCGGTGTAGTCGAAGACGCCGAAGTGCGCCGCCGACAGCCGGGGATCCAGCTCAGGGCGCAGGAAATGCAGCGTCTGCGGCGCCTCGACCTGCATCTCGAAGCGCAGCTCCGGCAGTCCCAAGTCCTGCGAGAGCCGTCCGAGCACCTGGCTGAACTGCCCCAGGTATTCCTCCATCAGCACCTTGGGGAAGGTCACGGTGAACCCGGGAGGCAGCTCGCCCAGCGCCGTGAGGAACCCGTCGAGCGTGCGGATCGAGCGCGCGGGGTCGCCGTCGGCGAACGACTTCACCCGCAGCCCCCACCGCCGCGGCAGCGTGCCCGCGGCGTGCATGCGCGCCACGGCCTCGGCCGCCGCTTCGGCGTGCGTGTCCTCCTCGGCGCCTGGCCGCACGCCGTACCCGTCCTCGAAATCGATCCGCAGGTCCTCCACCGGCTCGGTGGCCAGCTTGGCGGCCACCCGCGCGCGCACCTCTCCCGCCAGCGTGGCGGGAACGCCGAAGACCTCGGCCAGCGCCTCCGCCGGCAGGTGCTCCTCCAGCAGCCCGAGCGCCTGGGCACCCCACTCGGCCACGGTCGAGGAGGTGAAGCGGTCGGCGGGCACATAGATCGTGTGGACCGGCTGCCAGGGCGGCGTCCCACCGGGATAGCGGGCCTGCTGGCGGTGGTGGGCTTCCGCGAAGCCCGCGACGACCGGATCCCCGATGGTGACGCGCATGGCCCCTATTGTCACATCGCGCCCGTGAAGCGCAGCACCCGCTCCCAGGCGTCGTCGCAGGCCTCGCGCCACCGCTCGTGCGCCACGTCGAAGAAGGAGTGCGGCGCGCCCTCGTAGACCTTCATCTCGTACGGCTTGCCCGCCCCCGCCAGCCGCTCGGCGAACGCGGTGAACTCCGCCTGCTCGGTGGCCGCGTCGTTCCCGGCGATCAGCAGCAGCATCGGCACCCGCATGTCGTCGAGCACGTCCTCGACCAGGTGCGGCATGCCGTAGAAGCCGATCGCGCCGGCGTGCCCCGGGTGCCCGGCCGCGGCCTGGCGCCAGGACTGGGTGCCGCCCGCGCAGAAGCCCACGGTGTAGACGGGGCCGTCGAGCTCGGCGAAGGCGGCGGCCACGTCGGTCCTGACGTGATCGTGCTGGATGAAACCGAAGCGGGCCCACATGTCCTCGGGCACCTCGGTGTGGCGGCCGAAGTAGTCGATCGCGATCGCGGTGAAGCCCGCCTCGGCGAAGCGGCCGGCCAGCGCCTCGTAGAAGGGATGCAGGCCGCGGACGTCCGGCAGGATCACCACGCTGCGGCCGTTGGGCGCCGCGGGGCGCGCCCGGTAGGCGCGCACGCGGGTGCCGTCGGCCGAGACGAGCTCGATCGGGCCCTGCTCGGCGATCTCGCCGGCGTTCGGTGCGGCCGGGGGACGGCTGTCGTGGGTGTGGCACATGGTCTCCGCCTTTCACGGGGTTGGTGGGAACAGCTTGCCGGGGCGGCCGTGCCGTACCCAGATCCCTGCGGATAGGGGTACTCGCAGGACCACCCTCACATGGACAAAGCCGGACATACTTCTGACATGGATGATCTGGGGGGCTTCCTCAAGTCGCGCAGGGCACGCGTGACACCGCAGAGCGCCGGCCTCGAGCCGGGGGCGCGCAGGCGCGTGGCAGGGCTGCGCAGGGAGGAGGTCGCGCTGCTCGCGGGGATCAGCGTCGAGTACTACGTGCGGCTCGAGCAGGGCCGCTCGACGGCGCCCTCGGAGGAGGTGCTGGACGCCATCGCCCGCGCGCTGCGCCTCGACGAGGTCGAGCGCGCCCACCTGGGCCGCCTGGCAAGGCCCGCCCGCCGTACGGCGCGGCCGCGCGGGGACCTGGTACGGCCGCAGCTGCTGCGGCTGCTCGCGCTGGTCGAGCGGGCACCCGCCATGATCGTCAACCATCGCGGGGACCTGCTGGCGGCCAACGCGCTGGCCTCGGCGCTGTTCCCCGGCGACGTGCGGAACCTCACCAGGTTCGTCTTCAGCACCAGCGGCCGCGAGCTGTACGAGGACTGGGAGACCATCGCCAGGGACGCCGTCGGCCAGCTGCGCCTGGCGGCCGGGCAGTACCCGGGCGACAGGGGACTGGCCACGCTGATCGGCGAGCTGTCGATGGGCAGCGAGGACTTCCGCAGGCTGTGGGCCGCCAGGGACGTCAAGATGCGCACCCACGGCGTCAAGCGGTTCCGCCACCCGCTGATCGGCGAGCTGGAGCTGGGCTACCAGCACTTCGAGGTGGCCGAGGCGCCCGGTCAGCGGCTGATCACGCTGCTGCCCGAGCCCGGCAGCGCGACCGAGGCCGCGCTCGCGCTGCTCGGCTCGTGGAACGCGGTCATCCCCGATACGCCGCGCGCATCGCCTCCAGGCCGACCAGCTTGACGCGCTCACCGCGGCCCAGCGTGCGGGCCAGCTCCGCCTCGGCCTCCTCGATGCGCATCCAGTCGGCGTAGCTGACCGGGGTGACGCCGCGCGCTGCCAGCAGATCGTCGATCTCGGCGGTGCGCCCAGCCGGACGGTCGGCCAGCAGCGTGCGGACGGTCTCGGCGGCGTCGGACTTGTTCGTGCCGATGACGCCGGTCGGGCCGCGCTTGAGCCAGCCCGCCACGTACTCGCGGTCTTTGACCTTGCCCGCCTGGTTCGGCACGGTCATGGTGTCGGTGGAGAACGGCACGCCGGGCAGCGGCACGCTCTGGTAGCCGACCGAGCGCAGCACCATGCCCACCGGCAGCGTCTCGAACTCGCCCGTGCCCACCACCCGGCCCTCCTCCGACAGCCGGGTGCGCTCGAGCCTGAGCCCCTCCACCCGCTCGCTGCCCAGGATCTCCACCGGCCGCAGCCAGAAGCGGACGTCCAGCCGTCGCGGGCGCCCGACCGGCTCGCGCGCCGCCCACGACTGCAGCACGTCGATGTTGCCGCGGATCTGCCGGGGGAAGTCGGCGCCGAGCACGACCGCCTCGTCGGGGCGCACGCACACGTCGGCGTTGGCCAGCTCGCCCAGCTCCCGCAGCTCCTTCAGGGTGAACTTGGCGTGCTCGGGCCCGCGCCGCCCGATCATGTGGATGGCCTTGACCTGGCTTCCCGCCAGCCGCTCCAGCACGTCGTGCGGCACGTCGGTGGAGCTCAGCTCGTCGGCCGTCTTGGCCAGGACGCGCACCACGTCCACGGCCACGTTGCCCACGCCGATCACCGCGACCTCGGGGCTGTCGAGCGTGAACCGGTCGGTGGGCACGTCGGGGTGGCCGCAGTACCAGTTGACGAAGTCGGTGGCGGCCACGCTGCCCGGCAGGTTCTCGCCGGGGATGTTCAGGTGCCGGTCGACCATCGCGCCCGTGCAGTAGACGACGGCGTCGTAGCAGGCCAGCAGGTCCTCCACGGACAGGTGCTCGCCGAGCGTCACCCCGCCGAGGAAGCGCACCTGGGGCAGCTCGAGCACCTTGCGCAGGTAGTTGGCGATCGACTTGATCGAGGTGTGGTCGGGCGCGACCCCGTATCTGACCAGCCCGTACGGCGTCGGCAGCCGCTCGAGCACGTCGATCTCCACGGGATCCTGCGCCTGCTTGATGAGAGCCTCGGCCGTGTAGAGCCCCGCGGGTCCCGACCCGACGACCGCCACGCGCAACGCCATCCGTACCTCCCAGGCGATACTGCCCAGATCATGGTTCTTTCATCTTGTACGGCGAGCGGCCCCACCGCCAGCCGCCGTGACCACGATCACGCCAGTCGCAGGCGGCCGAGGGAATCCACGTAGCCCGTATCGCCGGTGCGGACGTAGCCGTCGCGGGTGAGCGTCCGACTGCTTGATCTCCCTAAATATCCGGACATGACGGCCGGGGAGCGGAGATGGATCTCGCCGGTCTGGCCCGGCGGGAGCGCGAGCCCGTCCGGCGCCCTGACCGACACGTCCACGCCGGGACGCGGCCGGCCCACGCTCACCTCGGCGTCCTCGGGCGGGTCCTCCGGCCGGGTGCCGAGCCCGAGGCCGGCCTCGGTGCAGACGTAGCGGTTGCAGACGGGCACGCCGTACCTGTCGCGCAGCGTCCTGATCAGCCCGGGCGTGGCGGGAGCGCCGCTGGACAGGACGAGCTCCAGGTCGGGCAGCGCGCCGTCGCAGGACAGGATCGCGGCCAGCTGCCGCGGGCTCCCCTGCAGCACGCCGAGGCCGAAGTCGCGCATCACCCGCAGCGCCGCCTCGGGATTCCACTCGGGAAGCACATGGCAGGTCCTGCCCGCCTGCAAATAGACCGGCAGGCGGGTGGCGAAGGCCAGGTGCCCGAGCGGGACCGCCACCAGGCGCGCCTCGCCCTGGCCCCACCGCGGCCCGGCGCCCCGCGCCCTGATCGCCGCCAGTTGCCGGTTGGCGAACACGGCCGCCTTGGGCGGCCCGGTGCGCCCGGCGGTGAACGTGATCACCACGGGCCTGCCGGGATCGGGCGGGAACGGCGGCGGCGGGCGCTCCTGCCTGCGCAGCCCCGTCAACCGCCGCAGGGGATCGCGGGCATCGAGCGGGAGGGTCACCACGTCGAGACCGGGTAACGGCGGCAGGACACGGGGGCCGGCGACGACGATCGCCGGGTCGAGCGCGGCCAGCAGGCCAGGGCGTTTCGTGCCGATGCCCGCGGTGATGGCGCCCAGCTTGGCGGCGGCCACATAGCAGATGACGAACTCGGGGCCGTCGGGCAGCGCCAGGACGACCACGTCGCCGATCCGGACGCCGCGGTGGGCCATCCCCGCGGCCACCTCGTCGGACAGGCGATCGAGCGCGGCGAACGACAGACACGTGGTGCCGGTGACGACCGCCGCGCGAGCCCCGAACCGGCGTGCGGCCTCTCCGGCCAGCAGGCGCAGCATGGGCGGGCTCCAGGTGCAGAGAAGGCGCACCTCCACGCTACCTCTCGCGCAGCGCCTGCTTGTCGACTTTTCCGTTGGCGTTGACGGGCAGCGCGTCGACCACGATCACCCGGCGGGGCACCTTGTAGCCGGCCATGTTGGCCTTGGCCCACGCGAGCAGACCCTCGACGTCGAGGGTGACGCCTGCCCTGGGCACGACGTAGGCCCAGCCGGCCTCGCCGGCGACCTCGTCGGGCCTGCCGACCACGGCGGCCTGCTCGAGCGAGCCCTCGCGCAGCAGCAGCGACTCGACCTCGGCGGGGGAGACGTTGAAGCCGTTGACGATGAACAGCTCCTTCTTCCTGTCCACGATGGCCAGATTGCCCGCCGCGTCCAGGACGCCGATGTCGCCGGTGTGGAGCCAGCCGTCGGCGTCGACGGTCTCGGCGGTCTTGTCCGGCTCGCCCCAGTAGCCGCGCATCACGCCGTAGCCGCGCTGGAGCACCTCGCCGCGTTCCCCGGCGGGGACCTGCTTGCCGGCGTCGTCGACGATCCTCACCTCGATGCCGGGCACCGGGCGGCCCGTGGTGCCGGCGATCACCTCGATCGGGTCGCCCTGACGGGTCATGGACACCACGGTGCCCTCCATCAGGCCGTAGGCGTTGATCATGCGTTCCAGTCCGACGCCGACGGCCAGCCGCTCGATCAGCCGGGGCGGCACCGAGGCGGCGCCGCAGATCGCCACCCGCAGCGACGAGACGTCCCACGAGCCCCGGTCGAGCTCGTCGAGCACCCGGTAGAACAGCGTGGGCGGGCCCGCCAGGATGCTGACCCGCTGCGAGGAGATCAGCGACATCAGCCCGTCGGGCGAGAACACCGGGATCGGCAGCATCGTGGCCCGCCGCAGCACGCACGCGATGAGCCCGGCGTTGAGCCCGAAACCGTGGCTGAAGGGCGCGATGACCGGGTAGCGGTCGTTCGCGCCCAGGGTCACGATCTCCGCCCAGTCCCAGTAGCCGCGCAGCACCTGGGCGTGGTCGAGCATGACGCCCTTGGGCGTGCCGGTCGTGCCGGAGGTCGACATGATCTCGCACAGGTCGTCCGGCCGTACAGCCAGGGCCCGCTCCTCGGCCGCAGCCACGGGGACGCTCTCGCCGAGCGCGAGCAGCCTGGCCGCGGTGAGCCGTGCCGGGGCCAGGGGCTCGGCCTGCCGTACCGCGTGATCGTCCGGCACCACCACGTGGCGCAGCTCCACGTCCCACGGCAGCAGGTCGGCCAGCACCGAGCCGTGCGGTCCCGCGCCGGTGATCAGGACGCGGGTGCCGGTCTTGGCGATGAGCCCGGACGCCTCGATGCCCTTGAAGCGGGACGAGAGCGGCACGATCACCGCTCCCGCGTCCCAGATACCCAGGGCGTGGATCACCCAGTACGGGTCGTTCACCCCCCACAGCGCCACCCGGTCTCCCGGCTCGACGCCCAGCGCGATCAGCCCGCGCGCCACCGCGGCGGCGCGCTCGCGCAGCCAGGCCATCGGCCTGTCCTCCACCACCGCGCTGTCAGGGTGGCGTCGGGCCTGGTCACGCAGCATGCGGGGGAGGGTTCCCCAGTCGGGCACCGGCTGCATGGCGCTCCTAGGTGATGAGGGCACGGTCGCGGCCCAGGTGGTGGCCGCGCAGGTCGTTCAGCACGCCGGGGGAGCTCGTCTCCGAGACCTCCTGCGCGATCTCCACGCCGATCGAGATCGGGGTCAGCGTCTGGAGCGCCTGTTGGATCCTGGAGCGCCACATCGGGTTGCCGACCAGGCTCTCCCTGGTGAAGGTGACCGTGAGTACCGCCGCGTCCAGCGTGCCCTGGCGGCTGATCGTCAGCTCCCACGTGGACACGCCGTCGATCTTGGCCAGCGCCTTCTCCAGGCGCGGCAGTGACAGCCACACGCCGCGCACCAGCACGTGCTCGCCGACGGTGTGCGCCGGCGCGTGGAAGCCGCGCGTGACCTGCCCGGTCCGCAGTACGGCGTCGCCCAGCGAGGAGTGCACGTAGGGGGTGATGACCAGCTCGCCGTCGCCCTCCACGAGCTCGTCCTTGGCCAGGGCGGCGACCTGGAGCACGCCGTCCACCAGCGGCGTCAGCGGCTCGTCCTCGGCGGTGCGCCAGGCCAGCGCGCCGCCGCTGAAGGGGCTGGCGTACACCTCGCTCACCGAGGCGTCGAACTCGCCCGCCAGATGGGTCAGCGTCCGCTTCGAGGCGATCTCCCCGGTCAGCACGATGTGCCGCAGCCCCAGATCCAGCGGATCCAGCAGGAACTCCAGATGCAGCCTGGCGAGGAAGTCCATCGCGCCCGTCGGGGTGGCCACCAGCGTGGTCGCCTTCAGCGCGGTGAGCGCGTGGTGCAGCCGCATCCGGCCGCGCGGGCCCACCGACGCCGCGGCGCCGGCCACGTCCGCGGCCGCCGTGGCCCACAGCGGTCCCGCCGGCTCCGACAGCGCCACCACGACCCTGTCGCGCTCGCCCACCCCGGCGGCCTGCAGCGCGGCCCCGGTCAGCCCGGCGGCGGCCGTCCGGTCGTCGGAGCCCACCGGGAAGACGCTGGAGACATCTGAGGGGACCAGCAGCAGGCCGGTGGCGGTGCGTCCGGCGGCGGCCAGGTCGTCGCGGGTCAGCCAGCGCATCAGCGCATCACCTCGGTCATGAACGTGGTCATCGAATCGCGGACGTGATCGTGCGCCAGGCCGCCCACCTGGCACTGCAGGATCAGGTCCGTGGCGCCTGCCTCGGCGATGCGGGCCACCGCCTTGCGCGAGCCCTCCACGTCGTCCACCACGACCATCAGGTGCTCGCGCAGCGTGGCCATCGCCTCCTCGGGCGGCATCCCGGCGGCCAGCTGGCCGAGCACGCGGTGGGTGGCGTGCCTGGCGTCGTAGTAGTCGGGCGGGGTGACCAGGTTGACCTGGCGGCGGATGTACCACAGCACGGCGTCGGTGGCCTCGTCGCGGGCTTGGCCGACGTACCAGGGGATCATCAGGGCGACCCGCCTCGTCGCGGGGTCGAAGCCGCTGTCCGCCAGACATTGCCGATATTTCGCGATGTCGGCGGCGACGTCGTCGATGCCCTTGAGCATCGTCATCCCGAGCAGGTTGTAGCCATGCCTGGCGGCGGCCAGGTACCCCTCGAGCGAGGTGGAGGCCACCCAGACGGGCGGGTGCGGCACCTGGGCGGGACGCGGGTACACCGCCACGTCGGGGATCTCGAAGAACTCGTTGGAACGCTGGATCGGCTCGCCGTCGGCCTGCCAGATGGCCAGCGTGGCCTCGAGCGAGTCCTCCCAGATCTGCCGCGACTTCTCGAAGGGCCGCTGGAACGCCTGGTACTCCAGCGGGGACGCCCCGCGCCCCGTGCCGAACTCCACCCTGCCGCCGCTCAGCACGTCCAGCGTGGCCACCCGCTCGGCGGTCCTGATCGGCGACTGGAACGGCAGCAGCACCACGCCGAGCCCGAGGTGGATCCGGGTCGTCCGCTGGGATATCGCCGCCAGCACCAGATCGGGCGCGGAGGAGTGCGAGAAACCCCTGGTGAAGTGGTGTTCCACGAACCAGGCGGTGTCGAAGCCCAACTCGTCGCCGAGCACGACCTGGTCGATCACGTTCTGGAAAGCCCGCTGTTCGACCTCGCGGGTGCGCCCGCGGACCTCCAGCTCATATCCCAGGCTGACCCGCATCCATCCTCCTAATAAACCAAGCGCTCGCTTGGTAAGGCTACCAGCGCCAAGCACTTGCGTGAAGGGCGCGTTGACGATCAGAGTGGATGCTCGTGAGGCGAAAGCACGCGCCGCGGCGGCCGAAAGATGGCACGCTCCGAGGCATGGGGGACGACGAGCTGTCGCTCACGAGCGCGCGCCGTTACGAGGCGTTCGGCCGGGTGATGGCCGCGCTGTCGACCGAGGCCGAGTTCATCGAGTCGTGCCGCGACCTGACCTGGTGGCGCGGCGCCGACCACAGCTGGCACATCGAGTGGCGCGACGGCCCCTACGCCTCCGAGGTGGCCGCCTTACTGGCCGAGCAGGTGCGCGACCCCGGCTTCGAGGGCAGCCTGGTCACGCCCGCGGGCCCCGGCGGCTCCACCGCGGCCGTGCTCGACGTCATGGGCGTGCGCTTCGAGCTGCGCGCCATCGACCCGCTGGGGCGCGACAGGGTGCGCTCCACGCCCGGCCTGTGGCGCCTGGCAGAGGCGCTGGACACCTCACGGCCGACCAACGCCCGCCATCCCTGGGAAGAGCTGCTCGGCGGCTAGCCGTGCCCTGTGCGCCCGCGGCGGGCAGAAGAGCTGGGCGTCGGAGGTGGCCCGCTTGAAGTAGCGGTGCGCGGGATGCTCCCAGGTGATCCCGATGCCGCCGTGGATCTGGATGTTCTCGCCCGCCGCGGTCAGGTACGCCTCGGTGCAGTACGAGCCCGCGATCGCCGCGTTCGCCGGCGAGTGCCACGCCGCCAGCGCCGCCGACCTGGCCGACTCGACCAGCAGCAGCAGGTCCGCCAGCCGGTGCTTGATCGCCTGGAACGACCCGATCGGCCGCCCGAACTGGTGGCGCCGCCTGGCGTGCTCGACGGCCATCTCCAGGCACCGCGCCGCCCCGCCCACCTGCTCGGCCGCCAGCGCCGCGATCCCCAGACCCCGCGCCCGCCCGCTCGCCGCTCCGGCCGGCCGTACCTCGACGTCGTCGAAGGCGAACTCGGCCAGCGGCCTGCTCTCGTCCATCATCCGGTACGGCGTGCGTCGCGTCGGCGTGGCCTCCACCAGGCGGTCGCCCACCCGGACGAGCACGACCTCGCCGTCGAGCGCGTATGCCGCGGTGCCGGTGAGCCGTCCGTTGCGTAGTGAGATGCCGGATGATTCCACCACGGTGGCTGTGACATATCCCTCAGCGATCCCCGGCAGCAGGCGCGCCATCGCCGCCTCGTCGCCGCCCGCC
The DNA here is from genome assembly GCF_044457685.1 of Nonomuraea sp. NPDC050536. Lineage (NCBI taxonomy): Bacteria > Bacillati > Actinomycetota > Actinomycetes > Streptosporangiales > Streptosporangiaceae > Nonomuraea > Nonomuraea sp. NPDC050536. Next base: position 131,021 of record NZ_JBITHD010000014.1, on the reverse strand, counting down.
TTGAGCGACTCCACGGCCAGCACGGCCGTCTGGAGGAAGGGGTGAGGCGACAGCGTCCTGCCGAGTTCCTCGGCCACGACCGCCACCTCGGCGGGTCCCGCGCCGGCGCCGCCGTACTCCTCGGGGACGGCCAGGCCCGCGACGCCCAGTTCGTGCGCGAAGGCCCGCCAGGAGGCGCCCTTGCGGTCGGTCAGGTAGGAGCGCACGGCGTCGCGGAGCTCGTCCATGGGGACCACCTTAACCAAGCGATTGCTTTGGTCAGATATTGGTCAACCGAAATTTGCCTTATCTGTAACGCAACATACTGTTATGGCGCGATGAACCAGGAGACCGCGCTCGAGTATGCCGACTACGCCGAATACGACCGTCGGCTGCTCGGCATACAGCGGCACATCCTGATCGCCTTCTTCGCCGGGCTGGCCGTGGGCATCACCGGCACGCTCATCGACGAGTGGGGCCTGCGCGGCCTCGCCCAGTACTTCGACCCCTACGCCTACCTCGGGCTGTCCATCTACATCGGCGCCACGGCGGCGGGCTTCTACTGGGCGCTGCTGACCACGTTCCTGTCCACGGCTTCCTCGCTCGTGGCCGGCATGGGGGTGCTGGCCTGCTTCGGCCGGCTCGACATCGACCTGGTCGAGGGCGGACCCAAGGCGATGAACCTGCTGATCGCCCTGGTGGTGTCCATGGGGCTGCTCGGCCACCTGGCGCGGCGCGCCGACCGCTGGGGCGACGCGGCCGCGGGCGTGACCGCCGGGCTGCTGATCGTGGACGTCATCGACCGGGCCACACCGGGGTTCCTCGACTACGACGCGAACTTCTGGCCCGTGCCCGCGATCCTGATCGGCGCGCTCAGCCTGGCGGTCGCTCCGATGCTGCGGACCGGCCTCACCGGCCGCCTGCGGGCCCTGGGATACGCGCTGTTGATCATCGGACCGGCCTGGTGGCTGCTCGCCGCGTGAATATTTCGCCAGACCGGGCGGGGAACTCGATAGCCTGTAATCCTCCACATCCGGGTTCGAGCAAGGAGTAGCCGTGTTGCTGCGCATGTCGTCGTTGTTTCTTCGCACCCTGCGGGACGACCCGGCAGACGCGGAAGTCCCGAGCCACAAGCTCCTGGTCCGCGCCGGATACGTCCGCCGCGTGGCGCCGGGCATCTACTCCTGGCTGCCCCTCGGCAAGATCGTCCTGGAGAACGTCACCCGGATCGTCCGCGAGGAGATGAACCGGATGGGCGGCCAGGAAGTGCTCTTCCCCGCCCTGCTGCCCAGGGAGTTCTACGAGGCCACCGGCCGCTGGACCGAGTACGGTGACACGCTCTTCCGGCTCAAGGACCGCAAGGGCGTCGACTACATGCTCGGCCCCACCCACGAGGAGCTCTTCACCGACATGGTCAAGGGGGAATACTCCTCCTACAAGGACTACCCGGTCACGCTCTACCAGATCCAGACCAAGTACCGCGACGAGGCCAGGCCCCGGGCGGGCATCCTGCGCGGGCGGGAGTTCCTGATGAAGGACTCCTACTCCTTCGACCTCGACGACGACGGCCTCAAGCGCTCCTACGAGCAGCACCGCGAGGCCTACATCAGGACCTTCGACCGCCTCGGCATCCAGTACAAGATCGTCTTCGCCCAGTCGGGCGCGATGGGCGGCTCGGCCTCCGAGGAGTTCCTGGCGCCCGCGCCCACCGGCGAGGACACGTTCGTGGCCTGCCGCTCCTGCGGTTACGCGGCCAACGCCGAGGCCGTCACCACGCCCGCGCCCGCGGCCAGGTCCCTCGACGGACTGGAGCCCCAGCAGGTCCTGGACACGCCCGACACCCCAACCATCGAGACGCTGGTCAACTACGTCAACGAGCACCACGGCATGTCGATCACGGCCGCCGACACGCTCAAGAACGTCGTCGTGTCGATCCACACGCCCGGCTCCGAGAAGGCCGAGACCCTCGTCATCGGCGTGCCCGGCGACCGCGAGATCGACTTCAAGCGCCTCGAGGCCGCCCTCGCCCCCGGCGAGCCCGCCATCTTCGAGGACTTCGACAAGCACCCCGGCCTGGTCAAGGGCTACATCGGCCCGCAGGTGCTGAAGGAGCTCGGCATCCGCTACCTGGTCGACCCGCGCGTGGTCACCGGCAGCGCCTGGGTGACGGGCGCCAACGTGCCCGGCAAGCACGCCGCCCACGTCGTGGCCGGGCGCGACTTCGAGCCCGACGGCACGATCGAGGCCGCCGAGGTGCGCGCGGGTGACCCCTGCCCCCGCTGCGGCTCGCCGCTGTCGATCGACCGCGGCATCGAGATCGGCCACATCTTCCAGCTCGGCCGCAAGTACGCCGACGCCGCCCAGCTCGACGCGCTCGGCCCCGACGGCAAGCCGATCCGCATCACGATGGGCTCCTACGGCATCGGCGTCTCGCGCGCCGTCGCGGTCATCGCCGAGCAGGCCCACGACTCGCTGGGGCTCGTGTGGCCGCGCGAGGTCTCGCCCGCCGACGTGCACATCGTGGGCACGGGCAAGGAGAACCAGGTCGAGGTGGCGGTCCAGCTCGCCGAGGAGCTGTCGTCGCGAGGGCTGCGCGTCCTCGTCGACGACCGGCCCTCGGTGTCGCCCGGCGTCAAGTTCAAGGACGCCGAGCTGCTCGGGATCCCGACGATCGTGGTCATCGGGCGCGGCCTGTCGCAGGGGGTCGCCGAGCTCCGCGACCGCGCCACCGGCGAGAAGACCGAGGTCCCCCTGACGGAACTCGCCGACCGCGTGTCCGCCACCGCCTCCTGAGCCAACCCGGCCCTTCTCGGTAGCTACTCGGGCCGGTCTCGCCTGCCGTCGTTGTCTGCGGCGCCCGCTGGCCTGTTCGGGTCTGCGGCGCCTGCCGACCTGTTCGGCCAGCCCTGCTTCGGGGTCTGTACGGCAAGCCGCCCCAACCGCCGCCCGCCGTCATAGGCGGGCGGCGCGGCTCCGGCCTCGCCCTCACAGGGAGCCGCTTACCCGCCGTCACGGCGCTACGTGACCCGCCTACCCCGGCCCCTGTCCCGCCCCCCGAAGCGCCGCCCCAGCGCTTCGTGACACGCCTGCCCCGGCCCCCGTCTCGGGTCCTTCGGGGATCCGTGGGACGCCCCGCGCCTGTGGGTTGGCCGCCGTATGGGGCGCCGACCTTCGCCGTACATCGTCCCGCCGACGCGGCGCCTGGAGAGCCTTTCCCTGGGGAAGACCTGAGCTTGCGGGAGCTGCCTGAGGACGACTCGGTGCCCTGGGAGACCCGTTCGCCCCGGCGCCCGTGGCTGGCCGCCGTATGGGGCGCCGACTTTCGCCGTACACCTTCTCGCCGACGCGGCGCCTGGAGGGGCTCCCCTGGGGTGGCATGTGGGTGCGGGGTGCCTGGGGACGTCTCCGGGTCCCTGCGAGGGATCCGTCGGGACGCCCCGGCGCCTGTGGGTTGGCCGCCGTATGGGGGGCCGACTTTCGGCGTGCGTCTTCTCGCTGACGCGGCGGCTGGAGAGTTCTTTCCGGGGAAGTGTGCTTCCCGAAGATCGTCTCGACGTGGTGCCTGGAGACTTCCTCCAGCCGTTACGGCCGTCCGAACTCCACGCCGAGCCGTCGGGAGGACGGGTTAGCCGTTGGGGTGGGTGGGGGAGGGGGTTGGGGTTGGGGTGGGGGGCATGCCGGGGAAAGGGGGGATGGTGGGGCGGAAGGCGTAGGACCTAGTGGTGGATTCCTGCATGGCGGTGGCGGCGTAGCGGCGGAGAGTGGGGTCCGTGGCCGAGGTGAGTTCGAGGTAGGCGGCGGTGATGCCGTCCTCGACGTGGGCCGCCAGACGGGCCGACTGGGTGGCCGTGGTGGGGACGTCGACGTCGTAGGAGGGCTCGGCCTCGGTGGGCTTGCCGCCGCGCTGGGTGATGAGCGTGCGCAGCTGGTCGCGCCGGGCCCGGTGGGCGTCGAAGGCCGCGGCGGCGCGGGCGCGCAGGGTGCCGGTCGTACGGGCGCCGACGAGACCGTACGCCCAGACGGCGGCGTGCTCGGCCGACAGGGCCTTGCGGAGCAGATCGACGTCGCTCACAGAGACCTCGGCAGGGCGATGGCGTGCGCGGCTTCGCAGGCGCCGATGCTGGCCACCAGCTGCGCCAGTGCGGGTGAGACGCCGGCGATCTGGCGCGGGCGCAGGGCGGCCGCGCGGCGCTCGACGTCGCGCAGGCGGGTCAGTGACACCTTCGGGGAATGTGAAGGCGTGGCCGTGGGCAGCTTGCCCGCATCGGTGGAGCGCCTGTGCAGCTCCGCCAGGTGCGCCCGGTGGCGGTCGCGGAAGGGGACGAGCTTGGCGGCCCCCGCGTCGATGAGCGTGGTGTAGAGCGCGACCGTGCGCTCCTTGTCGGCGATCAGCTCCCGCAGCAGAACCCCGTCGGGGTCGAGGGTGGGCGTCGTCACGGGCCCAGGCCGGCCCGCCGTACCGCATGCGGTCAAAGCCGCGGCGGCCGCCCCGCCCGCGAGCACGGCGCGCCGGGATGGTGAACGCGGGCGCACGAGCAATGACCTCCGGGTTGGTGGACGCAGATAGCATGGTACGGGCTCGCGCCCCCCATCAGTGTCAGGCCCCGCCGTGGTGCAGGGCTCGCCACTCGACCGTGCCGAGTGGCGCTCTTTCCGTGCCCGCGTATAGATAGGGTGTCAACTGTCGTCGCTGGCTGTACGGCTCGGCGACGAGGAGCCAGGGGCGAGGTCCGCCCGGCTGAGACATGACAATAGGGGAGGTCGATATGGGCAGCGCATCATCCCGCGACCACCTGATGAAGCTCCTCGAGCCGGTCGCCGAGGCGCAGGGCCTCGACCTGGAGGACGTGAAGGTCACCCAGGCGGGCAAGAGACGGCTGCTGCGCGTGATCGTCGATCGCGACGGCGGCGTGAGCCTGGACGACGTGGCCGAGTTGAGCCAGGCCGTGTCCCAGGTCCTCGACGAGGACGACGTGATGGGCCAGCACGCCTACACGCTCGAGGTCTCCTCGCCAGGAGTGGACCGCCCGCTGACGGAGCCGCGCCACTGGAGGCGTGCCGCCAAGCGGCTGGTGAAGGTCGACATGCGAGACGGTTCCGAGGTGCTCGGCCGCGTACGCTCCGCCGACGACAGCGGCGTCGAGCTCGAGATCGACGGCAACGAGCGCCGTATCGACTATCAGGACCTGGCCCGTGGACGGGTGCAGGTGGAGTTCCGGCAGTTGGACGCCGAGGACTGAGGGGGGGAGCCTCGTGGACATCGACATGAGCGTCCTGCGCAGCCTGGAGCGGGAGAAGGACATCTCCTTCGACCTGGTCGTCAAGGCGATCGAGGACGCATTGCTGATCGCTTATTTCCGTACCGAGGGCGCGGCCCAGAAGGCGCGCGCCGAGCTCGACCGCAGCAGCGGCCACGTCACGATCTGGGCGGCCGAGCTGGACGACGAGGGCGACGTCGTCAGGGAGTACGACGACACTCCGGGCAACTTCAGCCGGATCGCCGCCACCACCGCCAAGCAGGTCATCCTGCAGCAGTTGCGCGACGCCGAGGACGAGATCAACTTCGGCGAGTTCGCCAGCCGCGAGGGTGAGCTGGTCTCCGGTGTCATCCAGCAGGGCAAGGACCCGCGGGTGGTGCTGGTCGACCTGGGCAAGATCGAGGCCGTGCTGCCGCACAACGAGCAGGTGCCCGGCGAGGAGTACGTGCACGGCGAGCGCATCCGCGCCTACGTGGTGCAGGTGAAGAAGGGCCACAAGGGCCCGTCGGTCACGCTGTCGCGCACGCATCCGGGTCTGGTGAAGAAGCTCTTCGCGCTGGAGGTCCCGGAGATCGCCGACGGCACCGTGGAGATCGCCGCGGTCGCCCGCGAGGCCGGCCATCGGACGAAGATTGCCGTAAGGTCCCGCAAATCCGGCGTGAACGCCAAGGGGGCCTGCATCGGCCCGATGGGCTCGCGGGTGCGCAACGTGATGACGGAGCTGCACGGCGAGAAGATCGACATCATCGACTGGTCCGAGGATCCCGGCGAGTTCGTGGGGAATGCCCTGTCGCCCGCGCGCGTTTCCAAGGTGGATGTTCTCGATCTGGAGGGGCGCGTAGCCCGGGTGACCGTGCCTGACTACCAGCTTTCGCTGGCCATCGGCAAAGAGGGGCAGAATGCCCGGCTCGCGGCGAGGCTCACGGGGTGGCGGATTGACATCCGCCCTGACATTCAGGCCGAAGATGCCGCCGGTTCCGTAGATGCGTCAACACGGTAAGCTGGAATATGGTGTTCGCGGGGCCCCACAGCGCACCTGTGTGGGCTGTAGGGTCCGTGCGGCAAAGTCCGAGCTGCTCCGCCTGGTGCTGGTCGAGGACCATGTGGTCCCTGACCTGCGCGGACGGCTTCCCGGCCGGGGTGCATCACTGCATCCAGCCGTGAGCTGTCTCGAGCTTGCCGAGCGTCGCCGAGCGTTTCTGCGCGCGTTCCGCGTGCCGGGGCCGCTTGACGTGTCGCGCGTGCGAGCGCACCTGGAAGAGGAGAACCACGAAATGTCATGTAGGACGCCGAGTTGATGGGCGGAGTCAGATTGCTATGAGCGCCTGATGAGCACGCGGCGATGAAGACGTCAAGGTAGCGACGGTCCGGACGGCATTTGCCAGCCTCCCGGGCCGAGTAAGGGAGTGCAGTGGCGAAGGTCCGGGTATACGAGCTCGCTAAGGAGTTCGGCGTCGAGAGCAAGGTCGTCATGGCCAAGCTCCAGGAGATGGGGGAGTTCGTCCGTTCGGCGTCCTCGACCATCGAGGCGCCGGTGGTCCGCAGGCTCACCGAAGCTCTGGGCGTCAAGCCCAGTAAGGGCGGCGGTTCGTCGTCCAAGCCGCAGCCGCCAAGGGCTGCGCCCCGGCCGGCGGAAAGCCAGGCCGGCAGCGGTGCCGTAGAGGCGCCGACATCTTCCGTTCCGCGTCCCGGTCCGGGTCCCCGGCCCGGTCCGCGTCCGGTTCCCGCGGCGGGCACCCCGCGGCCTCCGGTTCCTACCCCGCAGCAGCAGCCTGAGGCTGCCCGCCCGGAGTCCGGTGCCCCTCAGGCGCGTTTCGACAGCGGCACGCGTCCCGCCGCGCCGAGCCCGCGTCCCGGTCCCGCCGCGCGTCCCGGCCCGAAGCCGGGTCCCGCGCCGCGTCCCGCCGGCCAGGGTGGACAGGGTGGACAGGGAGCCCAGGGCGGCGGCGGTGCGCCGCGTTCCGGCGCGCCCTCCGGTGGCGGTCCGCGTCCCGGTCCCGGTCCCAAGCCGGGTCCCCGCGGCCCGCGTCCCGGTAACAACCCGTTCTCGTCGACCGCGAGTGGCATGGGCCAGTCGCGTCCGCCGCGTTCCGGTGGCCGTGACGGCGGTCGTGACGGCGGCGCTCCCGGTCCGCGTGACCGTCGCGACGGCCCGCCGACGCCGGGCGGCATGCCGCGCCCGCCGCAGGGTCGTGGTGGCGAAGGCCGGCCCGCGGGTCCGCGCCCGGGTCCGCCCGGCGCCGCAGGTCCGCGTCCCGGTCCCGGCCAGGGCGGTCCTCGCCCCGGTGGTCCGCGTCCGAACCCGATGATGATGCCGCAGGGTCGTCCCGCGGGTCCGGGCGGCGCAGGCCGTCCGGGTGGCGGTGGCGGCGGCGGTCGTCCCGGCGGTGGCGGCGGTGGCCGTCCCGGTGGTGGCGGCGGCGGTCGTCCCGGTGGCGGCGGCGGCGGTTTCGCCGGTCGTCCCGGTGGTGGCGGTGGCGGCGCCGGTCAGCGCACGGGCACCGGTGGTCCCGGTGGCGGTGGCGGCGGCTTCGCCGGCCGTCCCGGTGGCGGCGGTCGTGGCCGCGGTGGCGGCACCGCGGGTGCCTTCGGCCGTCCCGGTGGTCGTCCTGCCCGTGGCCGCAAGTCCAAGCGGCAGAGGCGTCAAGAGTTCGACAACATGTCGGCGCCGGCGATCGGCGGCGTGCAGGTCTCGCGCGGCAACGGCGCGACGATCAAGCTCCCGCGCGGGGCTTCGCTGTCGGACTTCGCCGACCGCATCGGTGCGAACCCTGCCTCGCTGGTGCAGATCATGCTGCACCTCGGCGAGATGGTGACCGCCACGCAGTCGGTCAACGAGGAGACGCTGCAGCTGCTGGGTGCCGAGCTCGACTACAACATCCAGGTGGTCAGCCCGGAGGAGGAAGACCGCGAGCTGCTCGAGTCCTTCGACATCGAGTTCGGCGAGGACGAGGGCGACGAGGAAGACCTCGCCGCGCGTCCGCCGGTCGTGACCGTCATGGGTCACGTCGACCACGGTAAGACCAAGCTGCTCGACGCCATCCGCAAGACCAACGTGGCGGCGCGCGAGGCGGGTGGCATCACCCAGCACATCGGTGCCTACCAGGTCTCCACGGAGCACGAGGGCCAGGACCGGAAGGTCACCTTCATCGACACCCCGGGTCACGAGGCGTTCACCGCCATGCGTGCCCGAGGCGCCAAGTCCACCGACATCGCGGTGCTGGTGGTCGCGGCCGACGACGGTGTGAAGCCGCAGACGATCGAGGCGCTGAACCACGCCCAGGCGGCCGACGTGCCGATCGTGGTCGCGGTCAACAAGATCGACAAGGAGGGCGCAGACCCGAACAAGGTCCGTGCCCAGCTCACCGAGTACGGTCTGGTGGCCGAGGAGTTCGGCGGCTCGACGCTGTTCGTCGACATCTCCGCCCGCGAGGGGACCGGCATCGAGAACCTGCTCGAGGCCATCCTGCTCACCGCGGACGCCGAGCTCGACCTGCGGGCCAACCCGACGATGGACGCGCAGGGCATCACGATCGAGGCCAGGCTCGACAAGGGCCGCGGTCCGGTCGCGACCGTCCTGGTCCAGCGCGGCACGCTGCGCGTCGGCGACTCCATCGTCTGTGGCGAGGCCTTCGGCCGCGTCCGGGCGATGCTCGACGACAACGGCGACCCGGTCGAGGAGGCCCCGCCGTCCTGCCCCGTCCTGGTGATGGGTCTGACGGCCGTGCCGAGCGCCGGTGACAACTTCATCGTGGTCACCGACGACCGGATGGCCCGGCAGATCGCCCAGCAGCGCGCGGCGCGCAAGCGCAGTGCCGACATGGCGAAGTCGAGCCGTCGCCGCACCCTCGAGGAGCTGTTCAGCGACCTCGAGAAGGGCCGCGTCGACGAGCTCAAGCTCATCATCAAGGGTGACGTGTCCGGTTCGGTCGAGGCCCTGGAAGACGCTCTGCTCAAGATCGACGTCGGCGACGAGGTCAGGCTCCGTGTCCTGCACCGCGCGGTCGGCGCCATCACCGAGTACGACGTCAACCTGGCCATGGCCGACGAGAACGCCGTCATCATCGGCTTCAACGTCCGCCCCGAGCCTCGGGCGCGCGACCTGGCCGAGCGCGAGGGCGTCGACATCCGCTACTACTCGGTCATCTACCAGGCGATCGAGGAGATCGAGGCCGCGCTCAAGGGCATGCTCAAGCCCGAGTTCGAAGAGGTCCAGATGGGCACCGCGGAGGTCCGCGAGATCTTCAAGGTGCCGAAGATCGGCAACATCGGTGGTTGCCTGGTCCGTTCTGGTCTCATCGTGCGCAACAGCAAGGCCAGGATCATCCGCGATGGCGTGGTCGTGGCCGACAACCTCACCGTCTCGTCGCTGCGCCGCTTCAAGGACGACGCGACCGAGGTCCGCGAGGGCTTCGAGTGCGGTATCGGGGTCGGCTACAGCGACCTGCGCATCGACGACGTCATCGAGACGTTCGAGATGCGGGAGAAGCCGCGCGTGTAACCACGCGGCCGGGCGCCCGGCGGTCCATCCGCCGGGCGCCCTTCGCACGCACATGGTCCCGGTACGGCCCCGCCGTACCGGGACAGGTGCGGCGCGTGTACGGTGAGCTCTCCACCGCAGCTGGAGCCGGACGCGCGTCATCGGACAACGAACCAAGCGGTGGTTACCAACGATGTATGTGGGTGCCCTGACCCTGGACATCCTGCTCGGCGACGTGCACTCGCTGAAGCAGAAGCGCTCCGTCGTGCGTCCCCTGGTCGCCGAGATCCAGCGGCGCTATCCGAGCATCGCCGTGGCCGAGACCGGCCACCTCGACCTGCACCGCCGGGCGGAGATCGGCGTCGCGGTCGTCTCGGCCTCCGCAGGCAACTGCAAGGAGGTCCTGGATGCCTGTGAGCGGATTGTCGCCTTCCGTCCCGACATAGAGTTGCTATCTGCGCGGCAGCAGCTCTACAACGACGAAGATTGAAGATCAGTAAGGGGGAGCGAACATGGTGGACGCAGCACGAGCGCGTAAGCTCGCCGACCGCATCCAGCAGATCGTCGCCGAGATGCTGGAGCGCCGGATCAAGGATCCGCGCCTGGGCTTCGTCACCGTGACCGACACGCGCATCACCGCCGATCTGCGTGAGGCCACGGTGTTCTACACGGTGTTCGGTTCCGAGGCCGAGCGGGCCGACACGGCCGCCGCCCTGGAGAGCGCCACCGGCATCATCCGCTCGGAGGTGGGCAAGCAGACCGGGGTCCGGTTCACTCCCACGTTGACGTTCAAGCACGACCCGCTGCCCGACAGCGCGCGCCAGCTCGACGACCTCATCCTCGCGGCCCGTAACCGCGACGCCGAAGTGGCCCGCCGGGCGGAGGGTGCCGCGTACGCGGGTGAGGCGGATCCCTACAAGAAGGACGACGAAGAAGAGGCGGACTCGGCGTCGTGACGCCCGACGTGCGCGACAGGATCGTCCGGACCACCGCGCGGGTCCCGGCCCAGGAGGGCCGGGTTTCCGAGGCCACCTGGGGCCGCGTGGTCGACCTGATCGGGCAGGCCGGCGAGGTGGCGCTGGCCTGCCATGTCTCGCCGGACGGCGACGCGCTCGGCTCGATGCTGGCGGTCGCGCAGGTGCTGCGCGCCCAGGGCAAGCGGGTGCACGCCTCCTTCGGCGACCGCACGTTCGCCGTGCCACGGCTGCTGCGCTTCCTGCCGGGCCTGGACCTGCTCGAGCCGCCTGAGGCGTATCCGGCCGAGCCCGGACTCATGCTCACCTTCGACTCCTCGACGCTGGACCGGCTCGGGCTGCTGGCGGAGAACGCGCGCAAGGCCCGCGAGGTCGTGGTGATCGACCATCACCCCTCCAACCACGGCTTCGGCACGATCAGCGTCATCGACCCGACCGTGGCCGCCACGGCGGTGCTGGCCGAGCAGCTCATCTACCGGCTCGGCGGCACTCTGGACCGTGACATCGCCACCTGCCTGTACGCGGGGCTGGTGACCGACACCGGCTCGTTCCGGCACGCCTCGACCACGCCTGCCGTCCATCAGATGGCGGCGCGGCTGGTCGCCACGGGGCTGCGCACCGACGAGATCGCCAGGGAGCTGTGGGACCGCTCGCCGTTCGGCTACCTCAAGGTGCTCGCCGCCGCCCTCGACCGGGCCATGCTGGAGGACGACCTGGTCTGGACGTACGTCACGCACGTCGACAGGGCCACGTACGGCCTGCCGTACGACGAGGTGGAGGGCATCATCGACGTGGTGCGCCGCACCGACGAGGCGGAGGTGGCCGTCGTGCTCAAGGAGGACGACCACGGCGACTGGCAGGTCTCGACGCGGTCCAAGGGCGCGGTCGACGTGGCGGCGATCTGCTCGGCGCTGGGCGGCGGCGGTCACCACAACGCGGCGGGCTACACCTCGAGGATCGGGGTCGAGGAGACGATGGCGGAGTTCCGTGAACTGCTCCCGAGCGCAGGAGCTCGTGAGGAGAGAGCGAGGAACGAGCCAACGACGAGCGAAGCGGGCGCGACCATGAGAGAGCAGGCCTGATGGCGCAGAGCGGGTTGATCATCGTGGACAAGCCCGCCGAGTGGACCTCGCACGACGTGGTCGCCAAGCTCAGGCGGATCGCGGGCACGCGACGGGTGGGCCACGCGGGCACGCTGGACCCGATGGCCACCGGCGTCCTGGTCATCGGCGTGGAGAAGGCGACCCGCCTGCTGGGGCACCTGGCGCTGACCGAGAAGGTCTACGAGGCCACGATCCGGCTCGGGGTGTCCACCAACACCGACGACGCCGAGGGCGAGGTCACCGCCACCGCCGCGACGGACGACGTGACGCCGGAGCGGATCACGGCCGCCATACCAGCGCTCACCGGCACGATCATGCAGGTTCCGCCGCAGGTCAGCGCCATCAAGGTGAACGGCGAGCGGGCCTACAAGCGGGCCAGGGCGGGCGAGGACGTGGAGCTGGCCGCCCGCCCGATCACCGTGCACGCCTTCGACGTGACCTCGATCGACGGGCCCGAAATCCGTGCCGTCATCCGCTGCTCGTCGGGCACCTACATCCGGGCGCTGGCTCGCGACCTCGGCACGGCGCTGGGCGTCGGCGGCCACCTGACGTACCTGCGGCGGACCAGGGTGGGCCCCTACGACCTGGGCATGGCCAGGACCATCGACCAGCTCGCCGAGGAGTGCGTGATCCTGCCGATCGGCGAGGCGGTGTCGGCGGCGTTTCCGCGCAGGGACGTGACGGCCGAGGAGGCCAAGGTGATCTCCCACGGCGGGCGGCTGCCGTCCGCGGGCCTGGGCCAGGGGCCGATCGGCGTCTTCGGGCCCGAAGGGGAGCTGCTCGCGCTCATGGAAGAGCAGGGCAGGACCAGCAAGCCTTTGGCGGTCTTCGCGAGCTAGACGGGCTTGCGCGCCACCATGATGTCGCGCACGATCGCCTGGTCCACCCAGTGCTCGAAGTCCGGAAATGTCTGGACTTCGAGCCCGGACTCGGTGAGGATCGCGGCCAGGTCGTCGCGGGATCCGCCGTAGGTGTTCCAGGAGATCCCCATCGCGCCGCCGGGTCGCAGCAGCGCCGCCCATCCGGGGATCGCCTTGGCCAGCAGCTCGAGCGGGCTCCGGGACAGGCCCGAGGAGCCGCGGCTGCCGTGCTGCACGCCGTACGGGGCGTCGGCGGCGATCACGTCGAACGAGGCGGGCTTGAAGAAATCGCGGCTGCGCAGCGTGTCGGCGCTGACCACCGACAGGTGCTGGGTGTCGCCCGACTTCTGCGCCTGCTTGGAAGCGGCGAAGTCGACGTTGAAGCGCCGCCCGATCACCGCCCGCTCGCGCCGCACCGGCACGGTCTCGGCGGTGTGCTTGAAGCGCTTGTTCTTCAGCCAGGTCTTGATGAAGCCCGTGTAGGCGTCGAAGTCCTTGCCGTCGACGTCCAGCCCGAAGGCGTCGTAGCCGTACATGAGCGCCTGGTTGAGCGTCGTGCCGCGCCCGCACAGCGGGTCGAACACCGACAGCCGCCCGTCCAGCGGGGAGTCCGAGGCCAGCACGGTCACGTTGAGCAGCAGCTTGGTGAAGTGCTCGTTGGTCTTGCCGGCGTACTTCTGGATCGTGATCAGGTCGCTGCTCAGCCGGTCGAGCGGCCGCATCGGCAGCGGCCTGAGCAGCTCGTCCTCGATCCCGAACAGCGCGTAGACCGACGACAGGTTCGACAGCGTCGCCACGTCCTTCTCGCCCAGCGGCGCCGAGGTCTCGAAGGTGATGTACGGCAGGCCGCCGATCACCGTCTCCACCACTTCGGAGACCGGACTCTCCAGTGCCCGGGCACCGAAGACGGCCAGCTCGGACCGGGTCAACCGGACGGAACTCTCCCCGTAGACCCGGTTGAAGGCAGGCAGGATCAGCAGCGCGTATGCAGGCATGGTGTGCCCGATGTTACCGCTCGCGGGCGCGTTCAAGGGCAAGCTGATCGACCCGCTGATCATGCTGGTCGGCGTGTTCGGCGTATCGCTGCCGGTGTACTGGCTCGGCGAGGTCGTCAACCTGATCACGCAGAAGCAGCTGCACGGCTCGGTCTTCTCCTGGGTGCCGCCGCTCGGCTACGTGCCCTTCTCCCAGAGCCCGGGACAGTGGGCGCTGCACCTGCTCTTCCCCTGGCTCACGCTTGCCCTGCTGTACGCCGGCATCTACGCCCGGCAGCTGCGCGGCGAGCTGATCAACGCGTTGAACGAGGACTACGTGCGCACGGCCCGCGCCAAGGGGTTGTCGGAGCGGCGGATCCTGATCAGGCACGCGCTGCGGTGCTCGCTGATCCCGATCGTCTCGCTGTTCGGGCTGGACTTCGGTGCGCTGGTGGGCGGGGCGGCGCTGCTGACCGAGGTGGTCTTCGGGCTGCCCGGGGTCGGCAAGCTCACCTACCAGGCGCTGCAGAACCTGGACCTGCCCGTGATCATGGGCACCGTCCTGTACGCCGCCTTCTTCGTCGTGCTCGCCAACGCCGTGGTGGACGTGCTGTACGCCCGGCTCGACCCGAGGGTGCGCCATGCTGCTTGACGTCCAGGACCTGCGCGTGCGCTTCGGCTCCTTCACGGCCGTGGACGGCCTGTCGTTCCGCGTGGACGAGGGCGAGGTCTCGGACCGGATCGCGGTGATGTACCTGGGCGAGGTCGTGGAGGTCGCCGAGGCCGAGTCGTTGTACCAGGCGCCCGCCCATCCCTACACCCAGGCGCTGCTGTCGGCCGTGCCCGAGATCGACGACGGGTCGGACGCGCCCCGCCGGGAGCGCATCGTCCTGACCGGGGACGTGCCCAGCCCCATCGACCGCCCCTCGGGGTGCTCCTTCCATCCCCGGTGCCCGGTGGCGCGGGAGCGCTGCCGTACGGAACGACCGGCGCTGCGCGAGGTCGCTGGCAGGACGGTCGCCTGTCACCACCCCTCGATTGCAGGGAACTGAGAGGCCCGTGGCAGGCTTATGGGGGTTGATCCGCCACTAGCGAATGGGGCCGGGCGTGCGGGAGTCGGAAAGATCCGTCGTGACCGTTGGCATGTTCGACGGCGTGCACCGCGGGCACCAGCGGGTGGTCGAGCGGGCCGTCGCCGTGGCGCGCGAGCGCGGGCTCCGCAGTGTGGTCGTCACCTTCGAGCCGCATCCCGCCGAGGTGGTGCGTCCCGGGTCGCACCCGCCCAGGCTCACCACGCCGCGTCACAAGGCCGAGCTGCTCAAGGGGCTCGGCGTGGACGAGGTGTGCGTGCTGGAGTTCACGCTGGAGCTGTCCATCACCAGCCCGGCCGACTTCGCTCAGACGGTGCTCGCCGATCGGCTGCGGGCGGCCGCGGTCGTGGTCGGGGAGAACTTCAGGTTCGGCCACAAGGCCGCCGGCGACATCGAGACGCTGCGGACGCTGGGCGTGAAGTACGACTTCGAGGTGGAGGCCGTGCCGCTCGTCGACGGCATCTCCTCCACGCGGATCCGCGAGCTCGTGACCTCGGGTGACGTCGTCGGCACCGCCGCGCTGCTGGGCCGCCCGCACCGGGTGGAGGGCGTTGTGGTCCGTGGCTACCAGCGGGGCCGCCAGCTCGGCTTCCCCACGGCCAACGTCGAGACGCCCCCGCACACCGCCATCCCCGAGGATGGCGTGTACGCCGGGTGGCTGGAATGCGTGCCCGTGGCCAACCTGCCCGCCGCCTACCCCGGCCAGCGCTGGCCCGCCGCCATCTCGGTCGGCACCAACCCCACCTTCGAAGGCGTCCCCCGCACCGTGGAGGCCTACGCCCTGGACCGCGACGACCTGGAGCTGTACGGCGTCCACGTGGCCGTCGACTTCGCCGCCCGGCTGCGCGGCAACACCAGGTTCGACTCCATCGAGGAGCTGATCGCCCAGATCCACGCCGACGTCGACGAGGCCCGCCGCCTCACGGCCTGAACAGGGCCAGCGCGTGCTCGATGACCTGGTCCCTGGTCAGCCCGGGCACTCCTATCACCAGCTGGGTGCTGAAGCCGTCGAGCATGGCGCGTAGCCGTACCGAGAAGTCGTCGCCCGCCTCGGGCAGGAGCGCGACCAGCGTCTCGTGCCAGGCCAGGTCCAGCTCGGCCTGCGTCTCACGCAGCTCCGGAACCGCGAGCGTCCTGCTCCAGACGTCCACCCACAGCAGCCAGCGCGGATCCCCCTGGCTCGTGGGGAGATAGAGCTCGACGTAGGCACGCAGACGATCCTGCGCCGACCCCTCGACTGACAGGAGCCCGGCGCGGCGGGGAGCCAGCCGCGTCTCGCTCCACACCAGCGTCTCCAGCAGTAGCTGGTCCTTACTGCCGAAGTAGTACAGCAGGTGGCCGCCGCTGGTGCCGAGGCGCCTGGCCAGGGCCGCCATGGTGAGCTCGGCCAGGCCGTGCTCGGTGATCGCGGACATCGCGGCCTCGAGCATCTGCTCGCGCGGCCGCTCAAGCCGCTGTCGTGCCATGGTGCGCCTCGTTCCGGTAACAGGTCTTGACGCGAACTCTACGAGAGAGGCATCTTGAATGTCATTCAAATTATTTGAACGGCATTCAAACACCTGGGAGCCGCCGTGCTCAAGCAGACGCCATCCCCCCAGCAATCACCCAAGCTGTCCAGAGTGCTCGGCCTGTTCGGCGCCGTCATGCTGACCCTGTCGTGCATCACCCCCGCCTCGTCGCTGTTCATCATCATTCCCGAAGTCCTCGCAGGTCAGGGCAGCGGAGCGACGCTGACGCTGGTCGCCGGGCTGGTCGTCTCGGCCGGCATCGGCTGCTGCTACGCCGAGCTGGGCACGCTCACGCCCAGCTCCGGCGGGGAGTACGCGATGGTGCACACGCTGCTCGGCCGCTTCGCCGGGTGGATCACCTTCGGACTGGCGGTGGCGCTGCTCGTGGTCATCCCGCCGATCATCGCGCTGGGCACCGCCGACTACCTGGCCGCCCTGGTCGACGTGCCGCGGCCGCTGGCAGGGGCGGTGGTCATGCTGCTCGCGACCCTGCTGGCCGTGCTCGACGTGCGCTCCAACGCGCTGATCACCGGCATCTTCCTGGCCGTGGAGGTGGTGGCCGCGACCGTCGTGGCCGTGCTCGGGTTCGGGCACGCGCAGCGCGGCGTGGGCGCGCTCGTCGCCCCCGTCGTCCCCGGCGGGACGTTCACCGTCGGCGTGCTCATGGCCGGGCTGACGGTGACGATGTTCGCCTTCAACGGGTTCGGCACCGTGGTCTACCTGGCCGAGGAGATCAAACACCCGCGGCGGAACGTGGCCCGCGGCGTCTTCTGGTCGCTGGGACTGGCCGCCGTGGTCATCGTGGTGCCCGCCACCGCCGCCGTGCTCGGCGTCGGCTCGCTCGACGACCTGGCCAACGGCACCTTCCCCCACTTCGTCAGGAGCTGGGCGGGCGACGGCGTGGCCGCCGCGGTGAGCCTGGGGATCGTGGTCGCCATCATGAACGCGGTCCTGGTCATGGCCCTGCAGAACGCCCGCGTGCTGTTCTCCTCCGGCCGCGACAGGGCCTGGCCCGAGCCGGTCAACCGCGCGCTCACCCGGCTGCATCCGCGCTGGGGCTCGCCCTGGGTGGCCACGCTGGTCGTCGGCCTGCCCGGGGTGGCCATGGCGGCGCTGCTGGCGATCGAGGACCTGCTCGGCGTCACCTCGGTGATCGTCTGCGTCGTCTCGATCCTGCTCGCCGTCGCCGCGCTCCGCGCCAGGTCGGGGGCGCACGCCTCGGCTCCGGCGTGGCGGATGCCGTTCTGGCCCGCCGTACCGGTGCTGGTGATCGCCGCGCTGGCCTACGCGCTGGCCGAGCAGTCGACCGGCGACCTGCTGGTCGCGGGCGGCATCGTGCTCGCTTGCGCCCTGTACTACCTGCTCTACCTGCGGCCCAGGGCGGAGTCCCGATGGGTCGTCACCACACCTGAGGAGTGAGATGTTCGACCTGGTCGTACGGCATGCCCGCATTCACACCGTGGACCCGGCCCGCCCCTGGGTGCAGGCGCTGGCCGTACAGGACGGCAGGATCGCGTGGGTCGGCGCGGACGAGGACCGCCCGCGCGCGGCCGAGGAGATCGACGCGGGCGGGCGGCTGGTGCTGCCCGGCTTCGTGGACGCGCACAACCACGTGCGGCTCGGCTCGGACGACGACTGCGTGCAGCTCGCAGGGGCCTCGTCGCTGGAGGAGGTCGGCCGGCGGATCGCGGACTGGCGGGCGCGGCATCCGTCGGCGGAGTGGATCGAGTGCGAGGGGTTCGACTACTCGGCGCTGCCGGGGCTGCCGACGGCCGCCGACCTGGACCGCGTGACCGGCGATGTGCCGGCGTTCGTCTTCAGCTACGACGTGCACACCATGTGGCTCAACAGCGCA
Source organism: Nonomuraea sp. NPDC050536 (assembly GCF_044457685.1). Taxonomy (NCBI): domain Bacteria; kingdom Bacillati; phylum Actinomycetota; class Actinomycetes; order Streptosporangiales; family Streptosporangiaceae; genus Nonomuraea; species Nonomuraea sp. NPDC050536. Next base: position 112,939 of record NZ_JBITHD010000014.1, on the reverse strand, counting down.
GGGCTGGTGAAGCTGGGCGTCGCCGGGGGAGAGCTGCCCTTCGGGGTGGCGCGGACCGACGCCTCGGGCAGGCCGACAGGGTTCGTCACCGAGTTCGCCGTGCGCGGGCTGGCCCGTGACGGGCAGCGGGCGCTGGCCGAGCGGGGACTGCCGTGGGCGGGGGAAGAACGGCGCTACCGGCGGCTGCTCGCCTCGCTGGAGATGGCCACCCGCTACGGCATCACCACGGTCGTCGAGCCGCAGAACTCGCTGGACGACCTGGCCCTGTTCGAGCGGGCCAGGGCCGAGGGGCGGATGCGCAGCCGCGTCATCGCCGCGCTGTTCCATCCGCGCGGCACCAGCGACGCCGACCTCCAGGACTTCGCCGCGGCGGCCAGGACCGACCCGTGGTTCAGTGTGGGTCCGCTCAAGCTCTACATCGACGACGTGGTCGAGCCGCACACCGCCGCCCTGCTCGAGCCGTACGCCGGCCATGCGCACCGCGGCGAGACCTTCTACCCGCCGCAGGAGTTCGCCGGCCTGCTGGCCAAGCTCGACGCCGCGGGATTCCAGGCGTTCGTGCACGCCACCGGCGACCGCGGCATCAGGACCGTGCTTGACGCGGTCGAGCACGCCCGCGAGGTCAACGGCCCGCGCGACGCCCGCCACCAGATCGTGCACGTCGAATGCCTGGACCCCGCCGACGTGCCGCGCTTCGCCGAGCTGGGTGTGGTCGCCTGCATGCAGCCCCGCCACAGCTCGCCCGACATCGCGGGACCCGGGCACGACTGGGCCGCCGCGGTCGGCTCCAGCCGATGGCCCAAGGCCTGGCCGATGCGTTCCCTGGAGGAAGCGGGCGCCGTGCTGGCCTTCTCCAGCGACTGGAACGTGGCCGAGATGGACCCGATGATCGGCATCTACACCGCGGTCACCCGGCGCGGGCTGGCCGGCGGGCCCGCCTGGATGCCGGCCGAGGCGGTGTCGCTGGAGACCGCGATCAGGGCGTACACGCTCGGATCCGCCTACGCCAACTTCCGCGACCACGATCGGGGCTCGATCACGCCGGGCAAGTTTGCCGATCTGGTGATCCTTTCGGATAATCTGTTCGAGATCCCCGCCGAGCGGATTCCCGAGGTCCGTGCCGAGACCGTCATCGTCGATGGCGCCGTCACCTGACGCGCGATGGTAACCTTGCATGTCGGCTCTGTAACGGCGGCGCTGTACGCTGCCCTGAGGCCTTCGCCGCGGCGACTGTAGGCACGCACGGTCGCTCGCTTCTCTGAATCATTCGCGCGTGTCCGTAGCTCGAAGGAGAGCCGTGTCCCTCGACACCGCTGCCAAGAAGACCATCATCACTGAATACGCGACGGCCGACGGCGACACCGGGTCGCCCGAGGTGCAGATCGCGCTGCTCAGCAAGCGCATCAGCGAGCTCACCGAGCACCTGAAGACGCACAAGCACGACCACCACAGCCGTCGTGGTCTGCTGCTGCTCGTCGGGCGCCGGCGCCGCCTGCTGAAGTACCTGCAGAAGGTCGACATCGCGCGCTACCGTTCGCTCATCGAGCGGCTCGGCCTGCGCCGATAGCATGGAAAGGGAGCGGCGCCCGCGTCGCTCCCTTTCTCATATCGCCCACTCACGACAACTCAACAGCCAGACCAACTCCAAGCCTCGCGGAAGGCTGAAGGAACCGGGAAATCCCGGAGGGTCGCCGCCGAGGCGATTGGTCGGTTTGAGCGGTTTTGGGAAGGACGGTATGAGGGAGTACGGCGCGCCGTGGCGTACCGACAACTGAAGATCCGAGACACTAAAGCCCCCGCGTCCGTCAAGCACCATGCGACCCGCGACGCCTGCGGGCCGGTCCTCGGTAGTGGCTTCCGGGCTCAGAACCCGGGCGCTTCGATCGAAGACCGGCGCTGCACCTAACGAGGGTGCCGGTGAGAAGAGGGCGCGGGAGACCGACCGACCAAGGAGGTCCCCCGTGGAGGGTGTCCACACCGCCGAAGCCGTCATAGACAACGGCTCATTCGGCACGCGCACGATCCGATTCGAGAGCGGTCGCCTCGCGCGACAGGCGGCGGGTTCCGCCGTCGCCTATCTCGACAACGACACGATGGTGCTGTCGGCGACGACCGCGTCGAAGTCGCCGAAGGAGAGCTTCGACTTCTTCCCGCTCACGGTCGACGTCGAGGAGCGCATGTACGCCGCGGGCCGCATCCCCGGCTCGTTCTTCCGCCGTGAGGGCCGTCCGTCCGAGGACGCGATCCTCACCTGCCGCCTCATCGACCGGCCGCTGCGCCCCTCGTTCGTCAAGGGCCTGCGCAACGAGGTCCAGGTCGTCGCCACCGTGATGGCGCTCAACCCCGAGCACCTGTACGACGTGGTGGCCATCAACGCCGCGTCCCTGTCCACCCAGCTCGCCGGGCTGCCCTTCTCCGGCCCGATCGGCGGCGTCCGCGTCGCGCTGATCGACGGCCAGTGGGTGGGCTTCCCGACGCACCACGAGCTGGAGCGCGCCACGTTCGACATGGTCGTGGCGGGCCGCGTGCTCGAGGACGGCGACGTCGCGATCATGATGGTCGAGGCCGAGTCCACCAAGGACACGCTGAAGCTGATCGCCGAGGGCGCGGTCGCTCCCAACGAGGAGACCGTGGCCCAGGGCCTGGAGGCCGCCAAGCCCTTCATCAAGGTCCTGTGCGAGGCGCAGAACAAGGTCGCCAAGGTGGCCGCGAAGGAGACCGCCGAGTTCCCCGTCTTCCCCGAGTACCAGGAGGACGTCTACGAGGCGGTCGAGGGCGCGATCAAGGCCGAGCTGGCCGCCGCGCTGACCATCGCCGGCAAGCAGGAGCGCGAGACCGAGCTCGAGCGGGTCAAGGGCATCATGGTCGAGAAGGTGCTGCCCGCCTTCGAGGGGCGGGAGAAGGAGCTGTCGGCCGCCTTCCGCTCGGTGATGAAGAAGCTCATGCGTGAGCGCGTCGTCAAGGACGGCATCCGCATCGACGGCCGTGGCACCAAGGACATCCGCGCGCTGAGCGCCGAGGTCCACGTGGTCCCGCGGGTGCACGGCTCGGCCCTGTTCGAGCGCGGCGAGACCCAGATCATGGGCATCACCACGCTGAACATGCTGCGCATGGAGCAGGTCATCGACACGCTCAACCCGGACCGGACCAAGCGCTACATGCACAACTACAACTTCCCGCCCTACTCCACCGGCGAGACCGGCCGGGTGGGCTCGCCCAAGCGCCGCGAGATCGGTCACGGCGCGCTGGCCGAGCGGGCGCTGATCCCGGTGCTGCCCACGCGTGAGGAGTTCCCCTACGCGATCCGGCAGGTCTCCGAGGCGCTGGGCTCCAACGGCTCGACCTCGATGGGCTCGGTCTGCGCCTCGACGATGGCGCTGCTCGACGCCGGTGTGCCGCTCAGGGAGATGGTCGCGGGCATCGCGATGGGCCTCATCGGCGAGGGTGACGCCTACGTCACGCTGACCGACATCCTCGGCGCCGAGGACGCCATGGGCGACATGGACTTCAAGGTCGCCGGCACCAAGGACGTCATCACCGCGCTCCAGCTCGACACCAAGCTCGACGGCATTCCCGCCTCCGTGCTTGCCGCCGCGCTGAAGCAGGCCAAGGGCGCCCGCCTGGCCATCCTCGACGTGATGCAGGAGGCGATCGACTCTCCGGCGGAGATGAACCCGACCGCGCCGCGCATCATCACGATCAAGGTCCCGGTCGACAAGATCGGCGAGGTCATCGGCCCGAAGGGCAAGATGATCAACCAGATCCAGGACGACACGGGCGCCGAGATCACCATCGAGGACGACGGCACGATCTACATCGGCGCCACCGACGGGCCCTCCGCCGAGGCCGCCCGGTCCGCGATCAACGCCATCGCCAACCCGCACATGCCCGAGGTGGGCGAGCGCTACCTGGGCACGGTCGTCAAGATCGCCGCCTTCGGCGCGTTCATCTCGCTCATGCCGGGCAAGGACGGCCTGCTGCACGTCTCCCAGATCCGCAAGCTGCACGGCGGCAAGCGCATCGAGAACGTCGAGGACGTCATGGCCGTCGGCGAGAAGATCCAGGTCGAGATCGCCGAGATCGACGGCCGCGGCAAGCTCTCGCTGGTGCCCGTCGAGGTCATCGAGAAGGAGGCCGCCGAGAAGGAGTCCGCGCCCGCCGGCGCGGATGAGGAGGCGGCTCCCGAGGCGGAGGACAAGTCCGCCGAGGACAAGAAGCCCCGCCGTACCCGCACCCGGGTTCGCACCACCCGCGACAGCGGTGAGGGAGAAGACCGCAACTCGTGAAAACCACCACGCTGCACCCCGGTAAGGATGGAGCCGGGGTTGTCAGGCGCACCGTCCTTCCCGGTGGGCTGCGTGTGGTGACCGAGACCATGCCGACCGTGCGTAGCGTCGCGGTCGGCATGTGGGTCGGCATCGGCTCGCGTGACGAGGCCCCCGAGCACATGGGCGCCACCCACTTCCTGGAACACCTGCTGTTCAAGGGCACGGCGACGCGCGATGCCATGGAGATCTCTGCCTCCATCGAGGGCATCGGCGGCGAGATCAACGCCTTCACCGCCAAGGAGTACACCTGCTACTACGCGCGCGTGCTCGACGATGACCTGCCGGTCGCCGTCGACGTACTCGCCGACGTGGTGACGAGCTCGCTGATCGCCGCCGACGACGTGGAGTCCGAGCGGAGCGTGATCCTCGAGGAGATCGCCATGCACGACGACGACCCGTCGGACGTCGTGCACGAGCAGTTCGCGGCCGCGCTGTACGGCGACTCGCCGATCGGGCGGCCCATCCTCGGCACGGTCGAGTCGATCAACGAGCTCGGCCGTGAGCGGATCGCCGAGTATTACCAGCGCTACTACCAGCCGCGCCGCACGGTGGTGTCGGTCGCCGGCAACATCAACCACGAGCAGGTCGTCGAGCTCGTCGCGCGCGCCTACGAGCGTGCCGGCGCGCTCGGCGGGCCCCTGGAGTGCGACCCGCCGCGCACCTCGGGTCCTGGCGCGGAGACCCACTCCGGCGTGTCCGTGCTCGACCGGCCCACCGAGCAGGCCAACCTGGTGCTCGGTACGACCGGCATGTCCCGCACCGACGAGCGCCGCTTCGCCCTGGGCGTGCTGAACGCGGCGCTCGGCGGCGGCATGTCGTCACGGCTGTTCCAGGAGATCAGGGAGAAGCGCGGGCTGGCGTACTCGGCCTACAGCTACACCTCCGCCTACGCCGACACCGGCCAGTTCGGCATCTACGTGGGCTGCCTGCCGTCCAAAATCGACGAGGTGCTGAAGATCTGCCGGGACGAGGTGGGGCGCGTGGTCGACGAGGGGCTCACGGAGGAGGAGATCGTGCGCGGCAAGGGCCAGATGCGCGGCGGTCTCGTGCTCGGCCTGGAGGACACCGGGTCGCGCATGTCGCGCATCGGCAAGAACGAGCTGGTCTACGACGAGCTGCTGTCGGTGGACGAGGTGCTGGCGCGCATCGAGGCCGTCACCTCCGACGACCTCGCCGCGGTCGCGACCGACGTGCTCAAGCGCCCCCGCACGCTGGCCGTCATCGGCCCCTACGGCGACAAGGACTTCACTCCTGCCATCAGCTAGAGGCTTGAGTCTCCAGTTGGGGGAGACGGCAGGGTGGACGGCATGGACGGCGACACGCTCTACACGATCGGGGAACTGGCGCGGCGGACCGGACTGACGGTCAAGGCGATCAGGTTCTACTCCGACAGCGGGATCGTGCCGCCGGACGGCCGCAACCCGGCCGGCTACCGCCTGTACGGCATCGAGGCCGTGGCACGCCTCGACCTGGTGCGGACCCTGCGCGAGCTGGGTCTCGGGCTGCCCGAGATCCGCAAGGTGATCGAGCGGGAGTCCTCGCTCGCCGAGGTCGCGCAGGCGCACGCCGAGGCGCTCGCCGTACAGATCCGCACGCAGCGGCTGCGGCGGGCGGTGCTGACGGCGGTGGCCAGGCGCGGGTCCACCCCTGAGGAGATGGATCTCATGCACAAGCTGGCCAAGCTCTCCGAGCACGAACGTCGACGGCTGGTCGACGACTTCCTCGACACGGCCTTCGGCGGGCTGGACGCCGAGTTCGCCGGCGCCAGGCGCTCGCTGACCCCCGAACTCCCTGACGACCCCGAGCCCGCGCAGGTCGAGGCCTGGCTCGAACTGGCGGAACTGTCGCGCGACCCGGGCTTCCGTGCCCTGGTGCGCGCACTGGCCGAACACCACAGCGCGCAGGGAGGCGACGTCCCGCGCCCCGACATCGTCGCCAGGGCACGGGATGTCGCGTCCGCGGCTCTGGAAGCCGGTGTCGATCCTGCCTCACCGGAGGCCGCGGCGATCGCCGCCCGGATCCCGATCAGCGAGGAACTCCTTGAGCGGGCGGCAGATCCGCGCTGGGATCGCTACCAGCGCCTGCTCGCGCTGGTCAACGGCTGGCCGCCGCCCCAGGACCTGGCAGGGCCGCTGGGGTGGTTCCGCCGCGCCCGCGACGGGTGGCATGCGGGACACTAGGGTCACCTGCACAACCATGGAGAGGGTTGACCTGTGATCAAGGTAGGTGTGCTCGGCGCCCGCGGGCGGGTGGGCGTCGAGGTGTGCAAGGCGGTCGAGGCGGCCTCCGACCTGGAGCTGGTCGCCGCGATCGACAAGGACGATGCCATCGAGGACCTGCGAGGGGCCGAGGTGGTGGTCGACTTCACCCATCCCGACGTGGTCATGGGCAACCTGGAGTGGGCGATCTCCCACGGTATCCACCCGGTGGTCGGCACCACGGGCTTCGACGAGGAGCGGCTGGAGACGGTGCGCGGCTGGCTGGCGCGCTTCCCCGGCACCAACTGCCTGATCGCCCCCAACTTCGGCATCGCGGCGGTGCTCATGATGCACTTCGCCCAGCAGGCTGCCCGGTACTTCGAGTCCGTCGAGATCGTGGAGCTGCACCACCCGAACAAGGCGGACGCGCCTTCCGGCACCGCCCGCCGTACCGCCGAGCTGGTGGCGCAGGCGCGGGCCAAGGCGGGGCTGCCGGGGATGCCCGACGCGACCAGCACCCAGCTCGACGGCGCGCGCGGCGCGGACGTCGGCGGGGTGCACGTGCACGCGGTACGGCTGGCGGGGCTGATCGCGCACCAGGAGGTGCTGCTCGGTGGCGACGGCGAGATCCTGACGATCAGGCACGACACGATGAACCGGGCGGCGTTCGCGCCGGGCGTGCTGCTGGGCGTGCGCCGGGTGGGCGAGCTGCCCGGTCTGACCGTGGGGCTGGAGCGCCTGCTCGACCTCTGACATCAGCCGCCGGCCCCTACGGCGACAAGGAACCCTCCTCCGCCATCTCCTGATGGGTGTATCCGCTGGCCTGCAGGGTGAACAGGCGGGCGTATCCGCCGTCGGCCGCCATGAGCGCGGCGTGGGTGCCCTGCTCGGCGATGCGGCCGTCGGCGAGCACGGCGATGACGTCGGCATCGCGCACGGCGCTGAGCCGGTGGGAGATGAGCAGGCTGGTATGCCCGGCCCGGTGGCGGCGCAGGCGGCGGTGAACGGCGTGCTCGGCTTCCGCGTCCAGCCCGGCGCTCGGCTCGTCGAGGATCAGCAGGTCGCGCTCGCCCCGGACGAGCGCCCTGGCCAGGGCGAGGCGCTGCCACTGTCCGCCGGACAGTGTCACTCCTGCCTGTTCCCGGTCGTGGAAGCGCCTGCTCAGCAGCGTGTCATATCCGTGGGGGAGCTTGGAGAGCGCCTCGTCGATCCCGGCCAGGCGGGCGGCTGCCCGTAACTGTTCGTGTTCCGCGCCGAGGTTGCCGAGCTCGATGTTCTCCGCGGCGGTGAAGTCGTAGTCGACGTAGTCCTGGAAGACGGCGGCGATCCGGGCGCGCAGGTCGGCGGAGTCGGCATCGCGCAGGTCGACGCCGTTCCACAGCACCATGCCGCGCTGCGGGTCGTAGAACCGGCACAGCAGCTTGACCAGCGTCGACTTGCCGGCGCCGTTCAGGCCGACCAGCGCGACGGCGCGGCCGAACGGGATCGTGAGATTCAACCCGCGCAGCACCCACGGATGGTCGTCGCTGTAACGGAACCAGACATCGCGCAGCTCGATCCCGGCGAGCGGGGACGTCAGGGGGCGGGGCGGCAGCCGTATGGGCAGGTCGGGGGCGGCGCCCACGACGGCGCGGAAGTGGCCGAAAATGAGCAGCGCCTGGTGCAGCCTCGAGAGCTGGGCGACCCCGCTCGAAAGGGCGGCCTGCACTCCGGCCACGGCGGCGACGAAGACCGCCACGTCGCCCACGCCCATCCGGCCGCCGGTGACCGCCCAGACCAGCCCGGTCCCGCCGATCACCCCTCCCAGGAGCGCCAGCAGCCCGTGCCCGGTCAGCGTCCTGCGGTCGAGCGCCTGTTCCTGCTCGTTGACCGCGCGGATCTCGCCCAGCAGGCGGTCGCGCAGGTAGCCGCCCAGGCCGAAAAGGCGTACCTCCTTGGCGGGCTCGACCTCGGTGAGCAGCTCGGCGTAGAAAGCCTGGCGGCGCATCGCGGGGCTGACCCGCCAGTTGAAGCCCACCCGCCGCCTGCTGAGAGAGAGCTGGACGCCCAGGGACGGCAGCGCGGACAGCAGCACGACGGCGGTCATGACCGGGCTCAGCACGACCAGCGCGGTCACGAACCCGGCCAGCGTCACCAGCCCGCGCGCCAGCGCCAGGCACGGGGCCAGGATCTGGGTCGAGGCGCCGCTGCCCGACTGCTCGGCCAGCCTGAGCCGGTCGCGGAAGTCGGGGTTCTCGAAGGGGCCCAGGCCGACGAAGCGGTTGACCGCGTCGAGCAGGCGCTCCTTGGTCAGCAAATCCAAGCCGCGGTGCAGGCGGCCGTCGGCGTAGTCGGTCAGGTGCGGCAGCAGGGCGGTGACCACTCCGCTCGCGGCCAGCAGGAGGGCGGGGAGCAGGACGTTCCGGCCGCCCGCCAGGCCGTCGAAGATCAGCTTAGTGAGCCAGGCGGCCACCGCGGGCAGAGCGCCGCCGACGACGACCGCGAACGCGGCGGCCAAGGCGGCCACCGGCGCCGCCAGCCAGGCCAGCCCCCAGACAACGGCCGCCCGGCGTGCCAGCTCACCCGGCCCGGGCGCCGACCCGTCGGTGATCGGCTCACCCGGCCCGGGCGGCGACCCGTCGGTGGTCGGCTCGCCGGGGCCGGGCGGTGCCTGGTCGGTCATGCGGTGACCGGAGTGCCGAGCTTGGCCACGGTCACGGCACACGACCTGACCGTGCCCGCCTCGTCGAGCAGGTAGAACGCCGGGAATGCGGAGTTGGGGAAGGCCAGGCAGACCGGGCCGCCCGCGGGTTCGGCGATGACGCGGGCGCCGCCGCGCAGCCTTTCGGTGTACTTCTCGCCGCCCGGTCCCGACACCACGGCGAGTACCCGTTCGGGAGCGTAGGCGCGTGCCAGGTCGAGGAAGGGCTGGAGCTGGGCGGTGCAGGCGTCGCACTCGGTGTCGAAGAAGCCGATCACGGCCGGGCGGCCCACCTGGCCGAGCTCGGGGATCGTCGCGCCCACCGGCAGCAGCGACGGCGTGGTGGCGCCGCCGTGCTCCTCGATGTGCCGCAATCGGCGGATCACCGCCAGCGTCAGCACCAGGTTGAGCGCGCTCACCAGGCCCACGATGACCACGGCGGCAATGACGAACGGCATCAGATGTTCCTCTCGATGAGAAGGTCGGCGAGGTCGTCGAAGAACACGAACACCGCCGCCAGCAGGGCGGCGACCACGAGCGCCAGCGCCGCGCCCGCGGGCTCCCACGCGGCGGCGGGCGCCATCAGGCCCGCGCAGGCCAGCGCGGTGAGCAGGAGGTTCCGCACGATCTGAGTGAGGCCGAGCGGTACCGAGGCCCGGCCGAAGCACCGGCAGGAAGCCCGGTCCCCGCGCCGCACTGCCAGTGCGACCGCCGCGGCGAAGGCGGCCAGGAGTGCCCCGGCCAGCAGGTAGCCGGCGGCCGGCCGGAGCGCGAACAGCACGATCGCGCACCCCTCGGCCCCCGCCACGCCCGCGGCGACAGGAACGGCGGGAAGTCCGGGAGCCAGGCCTGGCACCGAGGCCACGAACGCGCGCCAACCTGTCACCTTGCCGCCCAGGGCCACCAGGAAGACCAGGCCCAGCGTGCCCCGGCAGGCCAGCTCCACGTACTGCATGGCTCTCCCTCACGGCTGGACCCGCCCACGGGCAGCCGCGGGCGGGCTGGTGCGCTAGCAGCACTCGTAGCAGGCGACGTACGAGGTGCAGTTGGGGTGGATGCAGTAAAGCGCGGTGTGGTCGAGCCAGTGGTGGCACCAGCAGTCGGGCGCGCAGCCCCTGGCCTCCGCGGTGGCGGAGGGCAGCAGCGTGCCGAGCATCCGGTCGCCGAGCCTTCTCAGCGTGCGGGTCATGGAACCTCCTGGGGTGTAGGGGGTGTCGGTTCGATCATCACCAGGAGGAAAATTGCGGGCAATCATTTCGGTCACCCGCCGAAATACGACAAATCAGGCAGTGGATGCGAGCAGCCCGTGCCCCAGTGCGGTCAGCACGTGCCGTACGGCGCGACCCTCGCGACGGGTGTCCACCAGCCCGGCCTGCCGGAGCGCGGTCAGGTGCTCGGAGGCCGTGGACGCGCTGACCGCCAGCGACCTGGCGAGCTCGCCGGTCGCCGTTCCCGAGCCGATCGAGCGCAGCACCCGCGCCCTGGCCTGGCCGACGACCTGGGCCAGCGCGTCCACGGTGGCCGCCGGCGTCGGCGGGGCGTCGGCCACCGGATAGGCCAGGACGGGCCGCGTGTCGTCACAGCTGAAGGCGAACCCCATGAAGTGGCGGGTGGCCGACAGCAGCGGGGAGAAGGTCACGCCCCTGTCTCCCAGGTCGACGGGTGGGGGCATGACGCCGGAGGTGTCGATGTCCAGGGCGCAGCCGCACCAGCTGAGGCGGGGTGTGAGGTGGGAAAGGGCCACCCCGAGGCCGCGCGTGGAGATCAGCTCCGCGCACCTGTTCAGGTGGAGGCCGAGCCGGTGGCGGATCGTGTTCCACTCGGGAGCCACGCAGCAGATGTAGAAGGCGCGCAGCGCGTCGGCGATGTCGCTGTGGCCGCAGGAGGTCAGCATGTCCAACTCGTCGGTGACGGTCCCGGTAGGCAGCGGCAGGTCGACCCAGAGGAAGCCGGACTTGCTGAGCTGGACGCGGTGGACGCGCCTGATGAACGGCAACGCCTTGGCCGGCGTGCGCCGGGCCAGGTCGCGCCAGGGCGAGCCGGGTACGGCGAAGCCGGGGTGGCGCAGGCACAGCGCGGCGAAGAAGGTGTGGTGGAGCGCTGAGATGGCGAATGTCGTTGCGGCGAGCCCCGTGGCAGTGAAAACCAGACGCATAACCCCAAACCCCCGATGTCCGAGCATGTTCGGACATGTCGGATTATGAGACGGTTACTTGGGGCTGGCAAGAGTGCGCGCGACCACCCCGATCACCCGGTCGGCCGGGACGGGTCCCCACAGCCGGGAGTCCGCGCTGTACTCCCCGTCGCCCAGCACCACCAGCGTGCCCGGCGGGACGACGGCGTCCGGGTCGCGCTCCATCTCGGCGGGCATGGGATCGCCGGGGAGTGCGGCCACCCGCTTGACCACCCACTCGCCGGCGGCCGGGCTGGGCAGGGCATCCCGGCGCCAGGTCCCGAGGTGGTCGGGTGGCTGCAGGAGCACCACCTGGCGGCGGCGGATCCTCGTGACCGGGGTGCGCAGCAGCAGGAGACGGTCGCCTGGCTCGAGCGTGGGGCGCATGCTCTCGCCGCGCACCGTGACGACGGCCAGCATGCGCCTGGCGGCGAACACAGCCACGAACGCGGCCACGAACAGAGCAGCCAGGAGGGCGATCAAGGGCATGGCGCGAGCGTAACCCCGCCCCGCCCGTCCGCCCAGCGATGTTGATCCATGCGCGTCCTTGACACCGGGCCACCGGCCCGGGTAGAAAGCATGCACCTCGAATTAGTCTCAGTGTGAAACGAAAGAGGGTGCATGGAGAACAGCGACGCCCGCCGCGCCAACCGCGCAGCCGTGCTGGGCACGCTGCTGGGCCACGGACCCGCGTCCCGGGTCCGGCTGGCCCAGCTGACCAGCCTCAGCAAGGCGACGGTGTCCCGGGTGACGGACGCGCTGCTCGCCGAGGGCCTCATCAGGGAGGCGGGCCCGGTGGCGGCCGGCGGGCCGGGCCGCCAGCCGTACAGCCTGGAGGTGACCGCGGGCGCGGGCCTCGCGGCCGGGGTTGACATCGGCGGTACCAGCACCAGGTTCTTGGTCACCGACCTGGCGGGGCGCGTCGTGCGCAGGCACCGCGAGCCGACGCCCACTCAGGCCGGCGCGGCCGAGCTGGCCGCGTGGCTGACCGGCCGGCTCACGGAGTTCACCGGGGAGCGGCTGCTCAGCGCCGTGGTCGGCCTGCCGGGCGCGGTGCACCCCGGCACGGGCGCGGTGCGGACCGCGCCGAACCTGCCCCAGATCGCCGGCACCGCCTTCACCCAGGCCGTCGACGGGCCCGTCACCTTCGACAACGACGCCAACTGCGCGCTGCTCGGCGAGGTGCACGCGGGCGCCGCCGCGGGCAGGCGCACCGCCGTCATGCTGACCATCGGCACCGGCCTGGGCGCCTCGGTCTTCCTGAACGGCGCGCCGCTGCCGGGCCGTACGGGAGCGGTCGGCGAGTTCGGCACCCTGCCCTACGGCCAGGGCACGCTGGAGGACGCCATCGCCGGCGTCGGCCTGAGCCGCGCGGCGGCCGAGCTCGGCCTGACGATCGAGGACGTCTTCGTGACCGAGGCCCTCAGTCCGGTCAGGGAGTCGGCCAGGCGGGCGCTGGCCGTGGCGCTGCAGGCGGTCACCATCGCCTACGAGCCCGAGGTGATCGTGCTCGGCGGCGGCATCAGCCCGTCACTGGAGCCGTGGTGCGCCGGCCTGCGCGCCGGGCTGGCCGAGGTCACGCCCGAGCCGCCCGAGGTGGTCACCTCGGCGCTCGGCGACCCGGCGGGCGCGATCGGCGCGCTGGTCGCGGCGCTGCAGAAGGCCTACGAGGTGATCGGTGCCGGCGCCGTCCAGCCGCCGATCGCGAACCTGCTCACGACGGAGGAATCCGGTGTTTCTTAAGCGGCTCATGCGCACCAACCCCGGCCTCCCCGCGGCAGCCGTACGGCTGCACCGGGAGGGCGAGTTGCTCGCCAACACCTACCTGATCGACCTGGACGCGCTGCGGGCCAACGCGCGGGTCACCGCCGAGGCGGCAGCCCGGCACGGGCTGACGCCGTACGTGATGTCCAAGCAGTTCGGGCGTAACCCTGACGCGCTGCGGGCCATCGCCGAGGCCGGGATCGACCGGGCCGTCTGCGTCGACCTGCAGGACATGGAGGCCGTGCTCGCGGCAGGCGCGAAGGTGGGCCACGTCGGCCATCTCGTCCAGCCCCACCTGGGCAGCGAGGACGCGGTGATCGCGGCGGGGCCCGAGGTGGTGACCGTCTTCAACCTCGAGACGGCCGCCAGGATCGGCGCCGCCGCCCGGCGGGCAGGGCTGGAGCAGAGCGTCCTGCTGCGGGTGCGCGGGCCCGAGGACCAGTACTACTTCGGCCACGCCGGCGGCTTCCCCCTGGAGGAGATCGAGGCGGCGGCCAAGCAGATCCAGGCCCTCGACGGCGTCACCGTCACGGGCGTCACGAACTTCCCCTGCATGCTGGCCGACGCCGCGAGCAGGACTGTCGTGCCGACGCGCAACTTCGCCACCCTCACGGAGGCGGCCGGCCGGCTGCGGGCCGCCGGGTTCGCCATCAGCCAGGTGAACGCGCCCGGCACCACCTCGGCTGGCACGTTCCAGACGCAGGCCGGTCTCGGCGCGACGCACGTCGAGCCGGGCAACGGCCTGCACGGCACCACGCCGCTGCACGTCTTCGACGACTCGCAGCCGGAGGTGCCCGCGATCGTCTACGTCACCGAGGTGTCCCACCTCGACGGCGGCGACGCCTACGCCTTCGCCGCCGGCTACTACGTCGACAAGGTGCTCGGGGAGTACCAGCTCACCGCGCTCGTCGGGCCCGACCTGCGGGAGTACGAGGTCGACACCGCGCCCGACGGGGCCATCCACTACTACTGCGCGATCAGGAACGCCGAGGGCGTAAGCCCGGGAGACCCGGTCGTCTTCTGCTTCAGGCCGCAGATCTTCGTCACCAGGGGACGGACGAGGGCGGTCTCGGGCATCAGGTCGGGGGATCTGGATCTTCGGGGGACTCACGACGCCGAAGGGCGTCTCGTCACGGGCGTGGCCTAGCCACCTCGACTAACAGGAGGTCACTATGGACTCCGAGGCTCCCAGGGGCCTGCGCTCCGGCGCACTGAGCGCCGTCGGCGCGGCAGTCATCTCGATGGCCTTCATGGGCCCTGCCACCAGCGTGTTCTTTAACACGCCGCTGGCCGCCGCGGCGGCGGGCTACGCGCTGCCGCTGGCGATCCTGCTGGCCATGATCGTGTGCCTGCTCGTGGCGTCGGTCATCGCCTCGTTCGCGCGCAAGCTGCCGACGGCCGGGTTCGCCTACACCTTCAACACCCACGGCTTCGGCCAGCGCGGCGGCTTCGTGTCCGGATGGCTGCTGCTGCTCGCCTACGGCATGGTCGGACCGATGCTGCTATCGGCCATCGGCTCCTTCACCTCCGACTTCCTGCGCGAATACCTGTCGCTGGGCGTGCCGTGGTGGCTGCTCACGATCGCCTACGGGGCGATCATCTGGGGGATCAGCGCGCTGGGCGTGTCGCAGTCGGCCAAGACCGCGCTGGTCTTCCTGGTGCTCGAGCTGGGCGTGCTGCTCGCGCTGTTCATGATGATCCTCGGCAAGGGCGGTGCCCAGGGCCTGACCCTGGCGCCGTTCAACCCGGCCGAGTCCACCGGTGGGCTGGGCGGCCTCGGCAAGGGCATGCTGTGGGGGATCCTCATGTTCATCGGCTTCGAGTCGGCCGGCACGCTGGGCGAGGAGGCCAGGTCGGCGCGCCGCGCGATCCCCATCGCGCTGTTCACCGCGGTGCTGGCCATCGGCTGCTTCTACGTGCTGTCCGGCTACTCGGCCGCGATCGGGTACGGCAAGGCCGGGGCGGCCGCCCTGGCCGCCGACGCCGAGCCGTGGAAGACGCTGATGGACAAGTTCTGGGGCGCCGGCTGGCTGCTCGCGCTCACCGTGCTGAACAGCCAGTTCGCCAACCTGATCTCCGGCGTCACCGCGATGGTCCGGGTGGTGTTCTCGATGGGCCGCGAGGGCTTCTTCCCGCGCAGGCTGGGCACCGTCGACGCGCGCCACGTGCCGCAGGCGGCCATCGCCGCGTACATGGTCTTCGCGATCCTGTTCTCGCTGGTGGCCGGGCTCTGGATCTCGCCGCTCGGGGTGTACGGCTTCGCCGGGACGATCGTCGGCGTGGCCATGGTGATCATCTACATCCTGATCAGCATCGCGCTCGTCCGGTTCTACCTGCGCGAGTACCGGGCCGAGTTCTCACCCGTCAAGCACGGTGTGGTGCCGCTGGTGGCGGCGGTGCTGCTCCTGCTGCCCATCTACGGCCAGCTCGTCCCGCTGCCGGAGGGGCCGAACCGGGTGGCGCTGCTGCTGATCGTGGCCTGGATGGCGGCCGGCGCGGTCTACCTGTCCGTCATCGAACGCCGCAGGCCGCAACTGCTCGGGGCGATGGGCCGGGTCTGGGCCGACGACCACGCCTAGCACGCCCCCGTACGGCAGGCGCACGACGGCCCGTGGCCAGGGCAGGCCAAGGCAGCCCGGGCCACGGGCACGGCGTGAGGAAGGGGCCTCGGCTCCGCACAGCCGAGCCTCGATCATCACACTAACGCGGGTGACCCAGCCGACCCGAAAACATGAGGCCGTGTCGCGCACCTGCGCTGCCGGCATGCGGCAGCCGTACCGGTCGATAGCATCGGTGGGGTGAGCCGGTTCCGTGATGAGTTGTGGCAGGTCGTGGCCGGTGTCTACGAGCAGATCCTGGCCCACCCCTTCCTGGTGGGGCTGACCGACGGGTCGCTGCCCAGGGAGGCGTTCCGGCACTACGTGGTCCAGGAGGCGCACTTCCTGCCCGACTACGCCAGGGCGCAGGCCGCCTGCGCCGCCCGCGCGCCCGAGCCTGCCGCCGTGCAGCGCTTCGCCGCCGACGCGGCCACGACCCTCGAGGTCGAGCACAGCCTGGTCGTGGAGCTGCTGGCCGCCTTCGGGCTGGAGGAGACCGACGCGCGCAAGCTCCCCGCGAGCCCCACCACGGTCGGCTACACCTCCTACCTGGTCCGCACCTGCTCGCTCGGCACGTTCCCCGAGGCGCTCGGCGCGATCGTGCCGTGCTACTGGATCTACGCCAGGGTCGGCGAGCGGCTGCTGGCCAGCTCCTCGCCCGACCCGCTGTACGCCTGGTGGATCGAGACCTACGGCAGCCAGGGCTACCAGGAGACCGTCGCCGCGGTGCTGAACCTGCTCGACGGGCTCGCCCTGGGCGCCGACGAGCGGGCGCGGCTGCTCGAATGGGCGCTGACCACGGTCCGCTACGAGTGGCTGTTCTGGGACTCGGCCTGGCGCCAGGAGAGCTGGCCGTGCGGCTGAGGGACCTGGTCCAGGCCGACCAGCTCGCGCTGAAGGTGCTGACCGGGCACGACCTGCTCGACCGGCGGGTGACCGGCGTGGCCACCACCGACCTGCCCGACCCCGCACGCTTCGTCAAGCCGGGCGAGCTGGTCCTGACCGAGCTCACCTGGCACACCGAGGCCGGATCCTCGCGAGACTTCGTGAAGAACCTGGGCGACGTGGCCGCGCTGGTCTGCGGCACCGCGCTCGGCGTCCCGCCCGCCGATCTCATCGACGTCTGCACCGACGCCGGGCTGCCGCTGCTCACGCTGCCGGTGAGCGTCCCGTTCAGCCAGGTCACCGAGTACGTCCTGCGCGCGCTGATCGTCGAGCTCGGCTCCCCGCCCCGGCAGAGGTACGGCTCGCGCCGCCGCCTGGCCAGCACGCTGGTCGAGGGCGGCAGCCTGACCAAGCTCGTCACGGCAGTGGCCGGCGAGCTGGACGTGCCGTGCTGGGTCCTGTCGCCCACCGGCCGGGTGATCGTGGGCTCGCAGCCGCTGGCCGAACCCGAACGGCGGCGCCTGGCCCGCACCTTCCTCACCGCCCGGCACCTGCCGGCCATGGTGTCGGGGCTGTCGGTCTTCCCGATCAGCAGGGGCGCGCCGCACCGGATCGCCAACTGGTTCCTGGCCTACGCCGGCGAGCAGGCGCAGGGCGACAACGAGGACCTGGTCGTGGAGCTGGCGGCGCTGGTCGCGCTGGAGCGCTCGCGGCTGGAGGCCGCCCAGCGCATCGAGCGGCGCGTGCTCGACCAGCTGCTGGAACTGCTGGAATCCGGCGACGCCGCGCTGCCCGGCGTGATCTCGCGCCTGCACACGCTGCACGTGGAGACCGAGCACGGGCTGCTGGCCGTGGCGCTGCACGCGGTCGACGGGGACGTCGGCTGCGCCGTACTGGACGAGCTGCTGCGGCCACTGGCGCCGGGAGTCGTCACCAGCGCGGCCGGCGGCGAGGCGATCGCGCTGGTGCCGCTGGCCGGCAACACCGCGGACGAGCTGACCGGGCACGTCCTGCGTGGCGCCAGGGCACTGGAGGCCGGGCTGGGGGAGCACCGCATCACGCTCGGCGTGAGCAGCGTGACCACCGGTCCCGCGGCGCTGAGCGGCGTGATCGAGGAGGCGCGGCACGCCCGCACGCTGGCGGCGCTCAGCGGCGAGCGGGTCAGCGTGATCACCGGCGACGACGTCAGCTCTCACCGCACGCTGCTCACCGCGATCCCGGCCGAGCTGCGCCGCTCCTTCCGCGCCCGGCTGCTCGGGCCGCTCGAAGCCTACGACGCGGCCAACCAGACGGACCTGGTGGACACGCTGCAGGCCTACCTGGAGGAGTCGGGCTCCTGGTCGTCCACGGCCGAGCGGCTGCACGTGCACGTCAACACCCTGCGCTACCGGCTCAGGCGGATCGAGGAGCTGACCGGCCGTTCCCTCACCTCCTGGGACGAGCGCGTCGACTTCATGCTGGCCCTGCGCATGCGCTAGCGCGTAGGGTATGAGCGTGACTGCCGGGTCGGCCGAGTGCCGTGACGAGATGGGTTACCCGGCCATTCCTTGATCACCTCGCGGGCCCGTGGCCCGCCGCCCCTGCCGTGTCCGAATGGCGACCGCAGGGGAGAGGAGGTGAATCAGCAGATGTCCCAGTGGGAGGACTTCGCCGCGCGGCACAGCGTGGGCGACGTCGTGAGCGGGCACGTGGTCAAGATCGTGCCCTTCGGCGCGTTCGTCGAGATCGAGGGCGTCCACGGGCTGCTCGTCGAGCACGACCAGCCCGCGGAAGGCGCCACGGTCTCGGTGCGCATCGCCCAGATCGACCACGACAAGCAGCGCTTCAGCCTGACGGCGGTGTGACCCTCGGGTCCGGCGGCACGATGTCGCCGGACCCGCTACGCCTGGGCGGCGCTGTCCAGCTCGGCCAGGTAGGCGTCCTTGAGGTGGCGCGGCAGCCAGGTGATCTCGAAGGCGTTGCGCAGCACCTGGACGATCTCCTCGCGGGTGAAGTCCAGGGCCTGGAGGTTCTCCTGCACGTAGCCGGTGAAGTAGGCGGGGTCGTCGGAGTTGATCGTGACCCGCACGCCCTGCTCGAGCAGCTTCCTGATGCCCTCGACCTTCATCGAGTCGGTGACGTAGCCGTTGGAGATCGGGCAGCAGGTCAGGCCGATCCCCTTGGCCAGCACCTGCTGGACCAGCTCGGGGCTCTCCAGGATGTTCACGCCGTGGTCGATCCTGTCCACGCCGATGTCCTGGATCGCCTGGCGGATGTGCTCGACGGAGTTGTCCTGGTCCACGTCGCAGTGCATGGTCAGCAGGTAGCCCTCCTGCCTGGCCCGCTCGTAGACGGCGGCGAACTTGGCCGGCGGGTTGCCCTTCTCGTCGGAGTCGAGGCCGACACCGACGATCCACTCCTTGTACGGCAGCGACTCCAGCAGTGTCGCCATCGCGTACTCGGCCTGGAAGTCGCGCAGGAAGCACATGATCAGCTGCGCCCGCACGCCCAGCTGCTTCTCGGCGTCCAGCAGCGCCCGCCGCAGCCCGCGGATCACCACGTCGAACGGCACGCCGCGCGAGGTGTGCGCCTGCGGGTCGAAGAAGATCTCCGCGTACCGGACGTTCTGCGAGGCCGCCCTGCGCAGGTAGGCCATCGCCAGGTCGTAGAAGTCGGGCTCGGTGCGCAGCACCTCCATGCCCTCGTAGTACACCTTCAGGAACGACGGCAGGTCGTCGAAGGCGTAGGCCGCCCGCATCTCCTCGACGCTCTCGTACGGCAGGCCGATGCCGTTCCGCCGGGCCAGCTCGAACTTGAGCTCCGGCTCGAGGGTCCCCTCGATGTGCAGATGCAGCTCCGCCTTGGGCAGACCCGCGATGAACTCGCTCACTGAATGACCTCCACGACCTCGAGATTGACGCAGTCCACCAGGCCGAGGTCCGTGACGGCGTAGTCCGGGATGGCGGTGATGGACAGGAAGAACAGGTACATCAGCGGCGACGGCAGCGTGCAGCCGAGCTCCCTGGCCAGCTCGTCCAGGCGGGTCTCGGCGGCGGCCATCTCCGCGGCCGGCAGGTCGGAGACGATGCCCGCCACCGGCAGCGGCAGCGACTCACGCACCTCGCCGTCCACCACGATCACCTGGCCGCCGCCCATGCGCACGACCTCGTTGACCGCCACCGCCATGTCCGCGCGGGAGGCCCCCACGCAGATCACGTTGTTGTCGTCGGGCGCCGCGCTGGTGGCGATCGCGCCGCGCCGGATCCCCATGCCGCTGACCACCGCGACGGGCATGTTGCCCGTCTTGCCGTACCTCTCGACGACCGTGACCAGCAGCGCGTCCTGCTCGACGGAGGGCTCCACGACGCCGTCGATCACGGGGAGCGTGACGTCGCGGCGCCTGCGGACGAACACCTGCTCGGTGAACTCGATGGCGAGCACGTCCACCTCGGCCGCCTGGGAACGCAGCGCGAAGTCGTCCGCGGTCACCTCTCGGACGGGGAACGGGCTGACCGCGCCGCGGGCGGGCGGTGCCGTGGGGATGATCATCCGGCCGTCGCGGGCGACGAGCCGGCCCGCGGCGACGACCTCGCGGACCCGGAAGTCCTCGAGCGAGTCCACGATGAGCACGTCGGCGAAACGGCCGGGGGAGATGCTGCCGACCAGGTGGTCGATGCGGTACATCTCCGCGCAGTTGACCGTGGCCATCTGGATCGCGGTCACCGGGTCGACGCCGGCCTTCACCGCCATGCGCACCATCCTGTCCACGTGCCCGCCGGCCAGCACGTCGGCGGCGTGCACGTCGTCGGTGCAGAACGCCACCCTGCGCGCGCCGGCCCTGGCCACGACCTGGATGTTCTCCTCAAGGAAGTGGGCCACCGACGACTCGCGCACGATGCCGTACATACCCTGGCGCAGCTTCTCCAGCATCTCCTCGTGGGAGTACGACTCGTGGTCCAGCCGGACCCCGGCCGCGGCCAGACCGCCGATGCGCCGCGCGTCCGACAGCGGCGCGCAGCCGAAGACCGGCAGGCGGTGCTCGCGGGCGAGCTCCAGGGCCTCCATGACGGCCGGGTCGCCGTGCTCGACCATCTCCTGGACGGTCTCCCAGATCCCCACGCACTCGGGCCAGGTGTGGGCCTCGCGGTGCTCGTCGGGACCGAAGGTGAACCCCACCGTGGACTGGGGGACCGTGTAGGGGGCCTTCGCCGGGGCGCCCCACCAGATCCGCATTCCGGTCTTCTTGGACTCGTCCAGGAATCTCCGGACTCCGGGCAGGCCCTCCACGACGAGCACCTGGTCCAGGCCCGACACGACGCTCGTGGTGCCGCAGGGGACGACCAGGTCGGCGAAGCTGGTGACCGACAGCTTGCTGCACTCGATGTGCAGATGCCCGTCGATCAGGCCGGGCACGAGGTAGCCGCCCTTGGCATCGATGATCGTGGTCTCGGGGCCGCTCCGCAGCTCGGTGCCGACCGCCGCGATCTTGTCGTCAAATATCCCGATCTCGGCGGGGTAGAGCTCACCGGTCAGCACGTTGACCAGGGTGCCGTTGATGATGATCGTGTCCGCCGGCTGCCTGCCGTACGCGACGTCAAGCAGTGTCATGAAGCCCCCTCGAGAACAGGTACGGACGCGGGCCGGCGGTCGAGCGCGGCGTAGACCGCCCCCGCGACCAGGAAGCCCGCGAAGATGGAGAAGTCGGTGCCCCCGGTCGCCTTCGAGAGCCAGCCGACGAAGACCGTGGAGTTGATCCAGAGCGCCGCTGCCCCCATGCCCGCGACCTGGGCGATGATCGCCGGCCAGCGGATCTGGCCCGGCGCCTCGGTGTCGAAGAGGGCCTCGGCGTCGTAGCGGCCCTTCCTGCGCAGCCAGTCCGTGATGTAGACGCCCGCCCACGGCGCCAGCCAGATGATCAGCAGGCTCAGGAAGTTGTTGAGCATGCTGTTGAAGGAGTCCGAGGTGACCGCGACATAGGTGATGATCACGCAGAAGAACAGGTCGGCCACGACCGCCACCCAGCGCTTGACCTTGATTCCCGCGGCCTGCAGGTTCAGGCCCGAGGAGTACAGGTCGGTGGTGTTCACCGCGAAGAGCGACACGATCGCCAGCAGCAGGTACGGCACGACGAACCAGGAGGGCAGCGCGCCGGGCAGCCCGGAGATGGGATCCCCGGCGCCCTTCACGGCGGTCGCGACCGCGGCGCCCAGCGTCATCAGCAGGACGGAGGGGATGAAGCCGCCCAGGGTGGCATAGCCGAAGATCGCCTTCTTGGACGCCGAAGCGGGCAGGTAGCGGGAGTAGTCGCCGCCCAGCGGGCCCCACGACAGGCCGCCCGCCGACATCACCAGCGCCACGGCCACCGTGAACATGGGGAAGTCCGCACCCGCGCCGCCCGACAGGTTGACCTTGGGGCCGACCAGGATGGCCATCAGGCCGAACAGGACGACGAAGACCCAGGTGAAGTACTTCTGCGCCCTCATCACCGCCGCGTGCCCGATCAGCGGCAGCACCAGCTGGATCAGCGCCGCCACCAGGATGACGCCGATCTTCAGCCCCAGGCTCTGATCGGTGACTCCGGCCTGCCCCAGCAGCGCCAGCGCGGCGAAGGTGATCAGCACCATGCCGCCCGCCTCGAAGCCGACCATGTTCAGCCAGCCGAACAAGCTCAGCACCCGGGCGCCCTTGGGCCCGTAGGCGGCCCTGGAGACGGCCATCGTGGAGGTGCCCGTGGCCGGGCCCTGCAGGCTCGTCAGCCCCACCAGCGGGAAGGACAGCACGTTCCCGAGCACGATAGCGGCCAGCGCCTGCGGGAAGCTCAGCCCGAGCCCGGCCACGATGGTGGTCCCGTACACGAGGGTGAAGATGCCCATCGTCGTGCCGGTCCAGAGGAACAGCAGGTCGCGTGGGCGCCCATACCGCTCTCCCGCTGAGACCAGCTCGATCCCGCGTTGCTCCACGGCCCCTCCTAGCTCACGAAGTTCGCACTCAGTGAACCAAAGGGGCCTGACCAGGGCATTTATTCGGACATACGAGCGTACGGCGGGCGTTTGTATCCGCCTACAAGGTGATCGCGAGCCCGATCGAGAACAGCAGGCCGAAGGCCATCTGCAGCTTGCCGGTCTGCTGGAGAACGCCGATCAGCGCGGGCCCCACGGCCCCGCTCAGCACGGTGCGGACCGGCGCGATCGCCAGCGGCACCGCGAGCAGCGTGAGCACGCTCAGCCACGCCATGGCCGACATGCCCAGCGCGATCGCCAGCGCCACCACGACGCACCCGGCGTACAGCTGCCGGGTCCGCTCGGCGCCCAGCACCACGGCCAGCGTCTTCTTGCCCGCCTGCCCGTCGTTGACCACGTCGCGCAGGTTGTTGACCACGAGCATGGAACACGACAGCAGCCCGACCGGGACGGAGGCCACGAACGCGGCCCACGACAGGCTCTCGGTCTGCACGTACGCCGTGCCGACCACGGGCACGACGCCGAAGAAGACGAAGACCGCCGCCTCGCCGAGGGCGCGGTAGCCGTACGGGCTGCTGCCGCCGGTGTAGAACCAGCCGGCGGCGATCGCGGCGGCGCCCACCAGCAGCACCCACCAGGCGCCGGTGACGATCACCAGGATCAGGCCGAGCACGGCCGCGACGGCGAAGGAGCCGAGCGCGGCGACCAGCACCTGCCGCGGCGGGGCGACCTTGGAGCCGACCAGCCGCATCGGGCCGACGCGTACGTCGTCGGTGCCGCGGATGCCGTCACTGTAGTCGTTGGCGTAGTTCACGCCGATCTGCATGGACAGGGCGACGAGCAGGGCCAGGATGGCCCGCCACCAGACGAAGCCACCGAGGCCGATGGCCACGCCGGTGCCGACCATGACCGGGACGACGGCGTTGGGGAGGGTACGGGGCCGCGCTCCGGCGACCCATTGGGAGGGAGTTGCCATTCAGCTGATATCCGTTGTCAGTCGCACCATGCGGATCGGGCGGCCCATGTCGAGCACGCGCTCGGCCATGTCCTCGCCCCATCCTGCGGACTCCAGAAAGCCTAGAACGGCGTGATTGTCGGCGAACACCCAGGTGACGATCTGGCGGAAACCGTCCTCGCGCAGATAGTCGACCGTGGCGTTGAGCAGGCGGCTTCCGTGGCCCCGCCGTACGAAGTCGGGATCGACGAGCAGCGTCAGCATCTCGGCGACGACCGTCGGGTCGAGGTCGGGATCCTCGGCCGGGGCGTGCGAGGCCAGCCCCACCACGCGCTCGCCGCCGCGCGGGGTCGACAGCGCGTCGCGACCGCCCGCGCCGAGCGCGGGGAAGCCCTCGGTGTCGAGGATGGTCTCGACCGCGACCAGCACCCGGTGACGGGAGGTGGGCGGCGCGACGATCGCCTCGTCCCACTGGCGCAGCCACATCTTCTCGGCCGCCGCTCCGGTCATCTGCTCGAGGGGACCCTCGGGCAGGAAGTCCCGATAGCCGTAACGCCAGGCGCGGATCTGTGTGTTCGCAACCTGGAGAACATCCTCGCGCCGGGCCGCCCGGACGCCCACGTCTGCCATCTCGGCCCGCTCCTTCGCCTGCCGTCGCGCCCCCGTGTTGGTGTGTGCGGAGGCACGTGTTACACCGTATCGGTGTTTGGGGCTTGGGGATGACGCGAACCCTGCTTCCTGGCCCGGTAGGCGCGTGTCTTCGTGCGGTTGCCGCACAGGCGCATGGAGCACCAGGAGCGCGAACGGTTGCGCGACACGTCGATGAATGCCCACTGGCAGGAGCTCTCCGCGCACACCTTCAGCCGCTCCCACCCCGGCTGCGCGGCGTGCGCCGCGATCCGCGCCGGCGCGCCTCTGACACCGCCCTCCACCGGCTCCAGGCTGGGCTTTCTCTCGATCGTGACCCTGAGCGGCAGGTCGGGCAGTACGGCCGGGCCGTCGCCGCGCGCAGGCCCTCGCGCGGGGCGAGCGCGGTGGCCAGGTCGTCGTCGGAGGCCCGGTCGTCGGCGCCGCCCAGACCGTGGTCGCGCAGCCAGATCGTCAGCTCGTCGGTCTCGGCCTCCACGCCCGGCGTGTTGAGGAAGTCGCGCACGAGCTCCAAGTAGGTTGCTGCCATGATCGTGCGTACATGGAGAGGCTTCACGCTCGCCGCCAAGGCCGACGAGTACGAAGAAGTGCTGCGGCGCACCGGTTTGGCCGACTACATCGGTACTCCGGGGAACAAGGGCGCGTATTTCACCCGGCGCGAGCACGGCGACAGGACCGAGTTCTTCGTGATCTCGATGTGGGAGTCCTGGGAGGCCGTCAAGGCCTTCGCCGGCGACGAGCCCGAGGTGGCCGTCTACTACCCGGAAGACGATGAGTACCTGCTGGAGAAGGAGCACACCGTCGACCACTACGAGGTGTTCGCCAGCGCCTGACCCAGGCGTCGCGTGCCCTCGGCCAGCTCGGCGAGGTTGGCGGCCTGGAGGTGGGTCACGCGGACGCGCGGTCCGGGGGGTTCCGAGGGGTAGTAGATCCGGCCGGGGCTGACCAGGACGCCGGCGCGTTTGGCAGCCTCGACCAGGGCGGCCTCGTCCACCTCCGGCGGCAGCCGTACCCACAGGTGCATGCCGCCGCGCGGGACCAGGTGCAGCTCCACGCCCGGCAGGCGGGTGAGAGCGGTGGCCAGGGCGTCCCTGCGGATCTTGATCTCCTCGTGCACCGCCTTGAGGTGGCGCGGCCAGACGGGGGAGGTGACGAACTCCAGCGCCGTCTCCTGCAGCGGCCTGGCCACGAAGAACGACTCCACGAGCTGGCTCGCCCGCAGCCTGCGGGCGGCCGGGCCGCGCGCGATCACCGCGGCCACCCGCATGCTCGGCGAGAGGATCTTGGTGAGCGAGGCGATGTGGACGACCGTGCCGTCCGCGTCCGCCGAGACCATCGTCGCGGGCGCCTGGTCGGTCAGGTAGCGGGCGAAGTCGTCCTCGATCACGAAAGCGCCTGCCGCCCTGGCCACCTGGAGCACCTGCTCGCGCCGCTCGGGCGTCAGCGTGGCGCCCGTCGGGTTGTGCAGCGTCGGCTGGCAGTAGAAGACCCGCGCGCCGGTGACGGCGAAGGCCTCGGCCAGCAGCTCGGGCCGCACGCCGTCGCGGTCCATGGGTACGGCTGTCGCCCGCAGCCCCGCGGCCTTGGCGGCCGACAGCGCTCCCGGGTACGTCGGCGTCTCCACCAGGACCTGGGTGCCGGGGGCCGCCAGCGCCCTGAAGGCGTGGGTGAGCGCGGCCTGGCCGCCGCTGACGATCAGTGCGTCGGTCGCCGTCACGTCGCCGCCCGCCTGGGCCGCGAACCACCTGCGCAGCTCGCGCAGCCCGTTGAGCGGGGGGAGCGCCCAGGCGTCCGGCCTCCTGACCGCCCTGGCCGCCGCGACCCCCAGCTGCCTGTCCGGCCTGAGGCCCGGCGGGAGATAGCCGCCGGTGAACGGGATGACGCCCTCCGGCGGCGGGGTCAGCAGCGTGGTCACCGGGCCGTCGTCCACGACCCGGTCGCCCAGCGCCACGGTCTGCCACTCCAGATCGCCGGCCTCGTTGACCGTTTTGGCGGGTTTCACCACGAAGACCCCGCTGCCCGGGCGCGAGACGACGCTGCCCTCGGCCGCCAGCCTGCCGATCGCCCGCGACACGGTCACCGGGCTCACGCCGTGGCGGCGCATGATCTCCCGGCTCGACGGCAGCCGGTCGCCGGGGCGCAGCTTCGCCACCTCGTCACGCAGAGCTGTGGCGAGAACGGCGATACTGCTATCGTTGTTCATGAGTACACAGAATAGCGCTATCGTCTCCCGTCGAGTAGCGGTCGGACCTGCCCGCCTCGGTTCCGGCCTGGCCTTCCTCGGGGTTCTCGCCTTTTCCGGGTCGTTTCCGGCCACCGTCTTCGCGATGCGCGGCTTCGATCCCTGGCTGGTGGCCATCGGGCGCGCGGTGATCGCCGGGGTCGTGGCGCTGGTGTGCCTGTGGGTGGCCCGGCTGCCGCTGATCCCCCCGCGCCACCACTGGCCGTCTTATGCGCTCATTTCGGCAGGTGTCGTCTTCGGGTTCCCTGTCTTCAGCGGGCTCGCCCTGTCCATGGGGGCCACCACCGCGCACTCCGCGGTGGTGATCGGCCTGCTGCCCGCCGCCACCGCCGCCTGCGCGGTCGTGCGCGCGGGGGAGCGGCCCCGGCCGCTGTTCTGGGTCGCCTGTACGGCCGGCGCCGCCGCGATCTCGCTGTTCACGTTCACCCGGGGGACCGGGGGTGCCGCCTGGGCCGACCTGCTCCTGGTGGGGGCGCTGCTGTCGGCGGCCGTGGGGTACACCGAGGGCGGGCGGCTGGCCCGGTCGGTGCCCGGGTGGCAGGTGATCTCGTACGCGCTGGTCGTGTCGCTGCCGGTGACCGCCCTCGTGTCCGGGTTTTTGGCCTTTTCTACGCCTATTTCCGTGTCTGCTGAGTCTCTTGGTGGTTTCGCCTACGTCGGGTTGATCTCGATGTTCCTCGGGTTCGTTCCCTGGTACGCGGGTCTGGCCATGGGCGGGATCGCCAGGGCCGGGCAGGTGCAGCTCACCCAGCCACTGCTCACGCTGGTGTGGGCGTGGGTGCTGATGGGGGAGCGATTCGGGTGGATCACGGTGGCCGCGGCGCTCGCCGTACTGGCCTGCGTGGCCATCACTCAGCGCTCCCGTACTTGAAAGGCGTGACGGCGGCCCGGAGGATGGGGAGCGGAGGTGTCACAACGATGTCAGACCTCACGATCCCGGAGGGCGGCTTCTGGCCCGCGCCGGAGGTGCCGCAGCCGAACATCTACCCGATGGAGTGGCGGGTCGAGACCGAGAAGCTGGCGGCCATCTACGAGAAGTCCAAGCGGATGGTCTGGAACCCGGCCGACCTGCCCTGGGACGGGCTCCGCGCCGAGGACTTCACCCGCGAGCAGCGCCTGGGGATCATGTACTGGTTCGCCGTGCTCGCCAACTTCGACGCCTCGGGACCCGCCGTCTTCGCGCGGGCCACCATCCAGGCCTTCGAGAAGCACGAGGAGGACCCGGTCAGGAAATGCTTCTTCTCCATCACCCGTGACGAGATGAACCACGAGGAATGCTGCCAGCGCACCATCGCCCGGCTGTGGCCCGGCGGGCCCCTGAACTGGACTCCCTCCGACGACCTGGAGAGGGCCGCGCACAACAACATCGGCTGGCTCTACCACAACGGCGGCCGCTACTGGAACGGCTACACCTCGGCGGTCGGCAA
Organism: Nonomuraea sp. NPDC050536; assembly: GCF_044457685.1. Taxonomy (NCBI): domain Bacteria; kingdom Bacillati; phylum Actinomycetota; class Actinomycetes; order Streptosporangiales; family Streptosporangiaceae; genus Nonomuraea; species Nonomuraea sp. NPDC050536. The sequence goes on along the minus strand of NZ_JBITHD010000014.1, from coordinate 85,103 downwards.
GTACAGCCTCCCGGTGCTGTTCACCAGCTTCATGATGGGCGAGATGGCCGCCTCGACGCTCTTCCGCGGCATGGCCACGGGGACGCAGCACCCGGTCTTCTCCGAGATGTTCCAGCGCATCGGCCGCGACGAATCCCGGCACCTGCAGATCTGCATGACCATCCTGGAAAACGAATGGCCGGGCCTGACGGACGACGTCAAGACCCTCATCACCCGCCAGCTCCGCGCCGGCTTCGTCTTCCTGTCGATGATCCTCTGGGAACCGCCGGAGGGCTTCTGGGAACTGCCGCCCTACTTCCTCCCCAACCACCGCGTCCTCATGAACCACGCCCGCGAGGCCGGCCTCGGCGTCCTCACCTACGAAGAACAGGCAGAAAACTGGCGAGTAGCGATGGCCCGAATCCGCGCCATCGTCGAACGCTGGGGAATCGCCTTCCCCGCCATCCCCGAACTGGACCTGGAAGGCGTAACAGTCGACTTCATAGACCCCGAAGAAATCATCCCGGTCTTCTAGCTCTTACGCTTCTGGCCGGTCCTCTGGCTTGAGCACGTAGGTGCCTCGGTAGGGGACGGTGAAGACCCAGCCCTTGTCCCGGAGGAAGGCCGCGGACTGGCGAACGGTGACCTTGGCCACGCCGTACTGCTTCATGAGAGTCTTCTCGCTGGGGATGGGGCGGTTAGACGGCAACTGGCCGGACTTGATGCGCTCGATGAGCTCCTTGGCGATCCGCTCGTACACGGGCGTGTACTGCCGCAGTCGAGGGTGATCGGGCGGGCCGACGAACGTGCCCTCGCCCTGGATCGTGTAGGCCACGCCTTGCTCGCGCAACTCCCGGGCGACCCGCCGTGCAGTCGTGCGCGCGATGTTGTACTCCGCCTCGAGCTTGGCCTCGCTCGGGACCGGCTCGCCGGGCTTGAGCTCTCCACTCTCGATCTGTCGGCGGATCTGATCGGCGACCTGCTTGTAGATGGGTACGGGCCCTAGTCGGTCGAGCATGCTCCAAGTCTAGACGTATAGATACAAGCAGTCGAGTGGGTCAGTCCTGCGGCCAGGACTCGGGCGGCGAGACGAAACTGCCGCGTGCGGCGACCGTGTAGATCCACCCGTGTTCGCGTAGGAGAGCCATGGCCCTGCGAACGGTTTCCCGTGCTACGTCGTACTGCTGCGTGAGCGACGTCTCGCCGGGGATCGGGCGGCGCGGCTGGAGCTTGCCCGACCTGATCTGCCGCTCGATGTCATCAGCGATCTGGCGGTACATGGGGACCTTGCGAGGCTCGCGCGGGGCGTCGCCGGGGGACCCGACGAAGGTGCCCTCTCCCTGCACCGTGTAGATGAGGCCTTCTTCGCGCAGGACATGGATTGCCCGCCGTGCGGTGGTCCGCGCGACTCCGAACTCGCTCTGAATGTCAGCCTCACTGGGCACAGGATGGCCCGAGGTAAGCCCCGAGACCCGCTGCCGGAGTATCTCCGCGATCTGCAGGTAGATGTGGGTGTCTCCGTTGTAGTCGAGCACAGACGAAAGATAGGCGAAGGGGTACGAGGTGCCATAAATCGCTCTGCCTCATTAGACGAGACTTTCTGTAAACCTAGACAGTGAGATACAACTAGACGTATGGTCGCTGTGGAATGTGTGGCGCCACACCTACCCCCTCCTTCAAAGGGGCATGAGGTGATCGACTGGTATCCGGACGCAGGGTGGAGACGACCGACTCGCATGATCGAGTACACGTGCCCTTGCAAGCCCGTCTACTACGAGCTCTGTCAGGAGGGTGGGAAGTTCTTCATACGGAGGTTCGAGACGGACGGCAGCGGCGTGGTTCGGGTGCACGAGTCCGCGCATGAGGTGCGCTCCTTCATGGTCCCCTTGTGGGAACGCCTGCTTGCGGGGAGGGCGCAGTAGAACGATGCGTGCGGCGTCGCGTGCCGGGAGACCGTGATGCCGCTTCACCGGGTGACGTGTTGAGGTCTGCGTCGCCCGATATGCGGATGGGAAGGTGGCGTGCCTGTCCGCATGGCCCCGGTAGGGCTTGCCGTCGCGAGTCCTGCCGGGGCTGAAGCTCCGTATGTCTGCTCCTCGCCCGGGCAGGCCTGCGGCCCCCGCCAGGTGCGGGGTGCTCCGGTAGGTCGTCCCAGTCACAGCGGCCTACCGGAGCCAGGGAGCGTCCCGGCAGGTCATCCTCGGCTTACCAGCCGCCTGCCGGGTACGCCCATGCACGGTCGGTGGTCCCATGCCTTGCCGAGAGGCGGCAGCTCATTGGTCTTGGATGTCCTGGAGGTCTTCGGGGGTGTCGTCCTGAGGGGTTTGGCGGGTGGAGGTGCCGCCGAAGCGGGAGGTGTTGATCGGGGTGAAGTCCGTGGACGGGGTGTTCTTGAGGGCCGCGAGCATGGTGTCCTTCCAGATCGGGCCGGGGACCGAGGCACCGAGGACCGAGCCGTAGTAGCTGCCGCCGATCGTGACGCCGCTGAGGCGGTAGCGCTGCGAGCCGCGCGGGTCGCCGATGCTGACCGCGCCCGCGAGGTCCGGGGTGAAGCCGGCGAACCACGCCGAGGCGTACTGGTCCGTCGTGCCGGTCTTGCCCGCCGCCGGGCGGCCGATGCCGCCGACCCCACGCATCGTGCCCTTGGTGAACACACCAGACAGCACGTTGGCCGCGGCGTCCGCGACCTCCGGATCGAGCGCCTGCTTGCACGAGGGGCGGTAGTCCGTGGACTTGCCCGAGCCGTCAGTGATCTTCGTGATCGCCTGCGGCGCGCAGTACTTGCCGCGCGCGGCGATCCCGGCGTAGGCGTTGGCCACGGTCACCGGGTCCATCTCGTTCGTGCCGAGGGTGAACGTCTCGAACTCCTTGAGCGGCGTGCCATCCGCGCGCTTGATCCCCAGCGACTTGGCCGTCTCGATCGTGTTGCACAGCCCGACCCGCTGCTCGAGCGCCATGAAGAACGTGTTCACCGACCCCCACGTGCCCGTCTGCAGCGTCTTGAAGCCGCCGGAGCCTTCGTCGTTCGTCACGGAATGGGTGATATCGCCGATGCCCTGACCGGCGCAGTTCTTGAACGTGGAGAGTGCGGGAGCGCGATACGACCCGCCCACCTGCAGCCCCTCGCCCACCTTCATGCCCTGCTTGAGCGCCGTGATCAGGGTGAACGTCTTGAACGTCGAGCCAGCCTGGAAGCCGAGCAGCCCGCCGTGCTTCTTGTCCGCGACCGGGTTGTAGGAGACCTCGTTCTTCTTCGCGGCGTATCCGAAGGTACGGCTGGCCGCCATGGCCCGGATCATCCCGGTTCCCGGCTGGATGAGCGCCTCGGCGGCCAGCGCGTTGTCGGAAGCGTTGACGTGCTTCTCGATCGCCTTCTCCGCGGCGGCCTGCATCGTCGGATCCAGCGTCGTGTGGATCTTCATGCCGCCCTGGTTGAAGCGTTGCGTCCGGATCCGCTGCGTCTGGCCGAAGGCAGGGTTCGTGAGCAGTTCGTAGCGGACGTACTCACAGAAGTACGGATACTTGCTGGCCTGGCACCCGTTGGGCTGCTTGACGCCCTTGTAGCCGAGCTTGGTGGCCTTCGCCTCCGCGGCCTGCTGCGGTGTGATCTTCGCGAGCTCCGCCATCCGGTCGAGCACGACGTTCCGCCGGTCAACCAGCAGCTTGCGCGCCGCCTTGCCCCGGTTCGGGTCGGTCCTGTTGGGATCCTGTACGGCTCCCGCCAGCGTAGCCGCCTGGGCCAGGTTGAGCCGGGACGCGGGCACGCCGAAGAACCGCCTGGCCGCCGACTCGATCCCGTTGGCCCCCGCGCCGAAGTAGGCGATGTTCAGATACTTCGCCAGGATCTCGTCCTTGGAGTACTTCTTCTCCACGCCCATCGCATAACGCAGCTCGTTGAGCTTGCGGGCGTAGCTGGACTCCAGAGCCTTGTTCTTCTCCTTCTCCGTGGCGGCCGCGTTGAGGAACACCTGCTTGACGTACTGCTGCGTGATGCTCGATCCGCCCTGGCTCGTCCGGCCCGTGACGAGGTTCTTCGCCAGGGCACGGGCGGTGCCCTCCAGGTCGATCGGTCCGTGCTGGTAGAACCGGTAGTCCTCGATCGAGATGATCGCGGTCTTCATCACCTCGGAGATCTGGTCGAGCGTGACGACCTTGCGATCCTGGGCGTAGAACTGCGCGATCTTGTTGCCCTCGGCGTCGTAGATGACCGACGTCTGCGCCAGGGGCGGCTCGACCAGCTCCAGCTGGCGCAGGTTCAGCGCCTCCGTCGCCGAGACGACCGTCGCACCTCCACCGCCCACCACGGGCAGGCCGATCGCGGCCACCACCACCCCCGCGGCGGCCGCCGCACCGAACAATCGGGTAACGCTTCGGATCCGACTAGGCACGCGGAAATACCCCCAAATTTCCGAATTGGTCACGCGAAGCCCACGGAGCTCATAGGCCCCAGGCATGGGCGATATAACAGCACAAGCTCGACATTCGTGTCCAAGACCGGTATGGAGCCCCCACCGATACAGGACCGGATATCACCCCACGCCGACACCCACCCTCACGAGCCCCCGGCCGCCCGCCGATGCCCCTTTCGCCCTCCGGCCACCGCGACCGGCTCCTGTACGGCGAGCCGACTCACCTACGCAGCCAGCGGCCTCAAGCGGCCACGGGCGTCCTTGTCCGATCTCTGGTCGACCGGGGGCCCGCCCCTAGGGTTCCCGCAGGCCATGCGGCTTGCTGGAGCGGGCAGGAGGCTGGCTCCGCCGTTTCCGGAACGCTCCCTCCGAGTCGCGCACGCCCGAACGGTCCCTCGAGGTTCCCGCAGGTCATGCGGCTTGCTGGAGCGGGCAGGAGGCTGGCTCCGCTGCTTTCGGAACGCTCCCTCCGAGTCGCGCACGCCCGAACGGTCCCTTCTCGGTGCTGGCGGAGGGCATGGGTGGCGTTGCGAGCGCCTGCAGGGCCGAGTTCCTACGCCTTGGACGTTCGGGAGAGGGTCGGTTTGGGGGCCCGTAAGTCTGCATGGCCTTCGCCGTCTGCGTCGGGTGGGATTCGGCGCCAGGCGGTGTCGGTGATGACGAGGTGGTCGAGGAAGCGGAGGCCCACGGTTTCGGCGGCTTGGGCCAGGCGGGTGGTGGCCGCCAGGTCGCAGTCACTGGGAGTGAGGGAACCGCCCGGGTGGTTGTGTGCAACGCCGAAGGAGGCGCCGCCCGCCGCGAGCACCGCGGTGATGATGTCGCGGATCGGGAACGCCGTGTGGTCGGCGCCGCCCTCGGTGAGGACCGTGCGGCGCAGCACCGCGCCCCGGGTGTCGCAGACGGCCACGGCGAGGCGTTCGCGGGAGTGGCCGCGTAGCAGCGGGGACGTGACGTCCGCCAGGTCCGACGTGCTGGTGATGCGGGTGCGCTCGGGGCCCGCCTCTGCGCGCCGTACCAGATGGAAGGCGGCAGCCACCCGGGCAGCCTTGGCGAGGCCGATGCCGGGGACGGTGAGCAGCCGGTGCGGGTCGGAGCGGGCCAGCTCCTGCAGGTCGCCGCAGTGGTCGATGAGCTCGGCGGCCAGGTCCATCGCGCTCGAGCCGCGGTGGCCCGAGCCGAGCAGCAGCGCCAGCAACTCGCGGTCGGCCAGCGCGGCGGCGCCGGTCGACATCAGCCGCTCACGGGGCCGCTCCCGGGCGGGCAGATCCTTGACTCGCACCCCACGGTTGTATCAACGACCCCCGACAATCACCGGTGTACGGCGAGCCCCCACGCTCCGGCGATACGGCCCAGCCACCAGCACCCTGGCCCGCCACGAAGGGCGAGACGCAGGCACCGGGGGAGCGCGAGGAGGAGGCGCCCTCGCAGGGCACCGCGCCGCCGGGCCGGGAGAGTGAGGGCGGGGCCGTGGGTGGCGGGGCGGAGGGCGCCGGAGGGAGGGCGACATGGGTGCGGAGCCGCGAGGGCGAGGAAAGTGACGGGCTCGCGTGGAGTCGTGTGCAGAGCGGGCGCGGAAGGTAGTGGGCTCGGGTGGATCGAGTGGAGGGGCGGCGCCGGAGGAGAGGGCGACATGCGCGACGGAGCCACGAGGGCGAAGAAGGTGGCGGGATCGCGTGGAATCGCGGGCGCAGAAGGTCGCGCGAGGAACGTTGCAGGTGCGCGTGGAAGCCGGGGGCAGCGGGGCGGGAGGCTGCGGCGGGGGGGTCGAGGCGTGCGGGTGGGGGAGGCGAGAGGGGGTCGGCGGGGCGGGGCCGACCCCCGGGTGGGGTCAGACGGGCATGCTGTACGTGGCCTGGAAGCGGTCGCCCGGCAGGACGATGTCGCTGGTCTCCACGGGCCGGTCGCCCGCCCAGTGGGTGCGTTCGATGTGCAGCACGTGCACGCCGGCCGCCAGGTCGAGGGCGTCGATCTCCGAGGGTCGCGGCACCCGGGTGTGCACGCTCTCCACGATCTCGGTGATCTTGATGCCGTGCGAGTACATCCGAGCCACGAGACTGCGCCGTTCCTCCTCCGAGTGGGCGGCGAATTCCAGTGGCTCGTAGGAGATGGCGAGCTGGAGCGGTTTGCCGTCGCCGCGAAAGACGTAGCGGGTCCGGGTGATCCGCGTGGTCTCGTCGAGGCGCAGGCGGCGGGCGATCTCGGGCCCGGCTTCGGCGGGTTCGCTGTGCCAGTCCCATGTCACGCGCCGTCCCTGCGACTGCAGGTCGGCGGCGAAGGGCGCCGGGTGGTCGAGGAAGCGCCAGCGGTGCAGGGGCGCGAGGTCGGGGCGTTCCCGCACGTAATGGCCCGAGCCGACGCGGCCGATGATGAGGCCCTCGCCCGCGAGCACGCGCAGCGCGTGGCGGGCGGCGGTCTCGCCGACCTGGTACTTACGGGTCAGCTGCGCCCGTGAGGGGATGGGCGCGCCGGGTGGAAGGGTGCCGTCGTTGATCTGCCGCCGAATGTCTTCGACGACGCGCAGGTAGACCGGATCTGAGGTGGCCACTAGTCCATCCCTGGGGGTTCGTGTGAGGCGTTGCCCCATGTTGCCGTATTCGGCAGGTAACCGACCGTCATCGGTGACTGTTGGAGCCCCAACTTTGCGACCGTGGAAAATTATCGAGAAACCCTGTAACGCGGATGTAAGCGTGACCGATTCTCCGATAGAGGTCGTCGATGTGTGTACCCCCGAGCACATATCGGCGACCTCTTCCAATGCCCAGGCGGGGTGGCGGCGTCCACCGGATTTGCGAATCCGGGTACCGTTCGCTCTATGGCTGTAAGCACCGAAGCCCCCTTCGGCCGCATGCTGACCGCGATGGTCACGCCGTTCACCCGCGACGGCGCCGTCGACTACGCGGCCGCGCGGCGCCTGGCGGCGTACCTCGTCGACGAGCAGCGCAACGACGGCCTCGTCGTCAGCGGCACCACGGGCGAGTCGCCCACCACCTCCGACGAGGAGAAGCAGCGCCTCCTGGAGCAGGTGCTCGAGACGGTGGGGGACCGGGCGAGGGTCGTCGCCGGTGCGGGCACCAACGACACCCATCACACGGTGAAGCTGGCGAAAGCGGCACAGCGCGCGGGGGCCCACGGGCTCCTGCTTGTCACGCCGTACTACAACAAGCCACCCCAAGAGGGCATATATCGTCACTTTGTGCAGGCAGCCGACGCCACCGACCTGCCGGTGATGCTCTATGACATCCCGGGCAGAAGCGGCGTGCCCATCAAGACCGAAACCCTGATCAGGCTCGCTCAGCACGAGCGGATCGTGGCCGTGAAGGACGCCAAGGGCGACCTGTTCGCGGGCTCCCAGGTGATGAACGCAACCGACCTGGTCTTCTACTCTGGAGATGACGCGCTGAACCTGGCCTGGCTGGCCCACGGCGCCGCCGGCTTCGTCAGCGTCGTCGGCCACGTCGTGGGGGCCGAGCTGCACCGGATGATCGACCTCTACCGCGAGGGTCGCGTCGGGGAGGCGCTGGCCGTACACCGCCAGTTGATCCCCGTGGTCGACGGGATCATGATGAAGGCCGGCGGCGCGATCATGGTGAAGGCCGCGCTCGGCATGGTGGGCCAGCCTGGGGGCGTGACCCGTCCACCGCTCGTGGACGCCGACGACAAGCAGATCGCCGAGCTGCGTACGTGCCTGGTAGCCGGCGGGGTGAAACTGACAGACAACTGAGAACGGGGAGGAACTGGGAGTTTTGAGAACAAGATGCAATAGCGAGGGCCCCGAATGAGCCACCCGCATCCTGACCTGGCGCCGCCACCGCCGTTGCCGGACGGGGGACTGCGCATCGTCGCACTGGGCGGGCTCGGCGAGATCGGCAGGAACATGGCCGTCTTCGAGTACGAGGGCCGCCTGCTGATCGTCGACTGTGGGGTGCTGTTCCCCGAGCCCGAGCAGCCGGGTGTGGACCTGATCCTGCCCGACTTCGAGTACATCAGAGACCGCCTCGACGACATCGAGGCCGTGGTGCTCACCCACGCACACGAGGACCACATCGGAGCCGTCCCCTACCTGCTGCGAGAGCGGCGCAACATCCCGCTCGTCGGTTCCAGACTGACACTCGCCCTGATCGAGGCCAAGCTCACCGAACACCGCATCCAGCCGACGAAGCTGGAGGTCGTGGAGGGCGAGCGGCATGCGTTCGGGCCGTTCGACTGCGAGTTCCTCGCGGTCAACCACTCGATCCCCGACGCGCTGGCCGTGGCGATCCGCACGCCCGCCGGGATCGTGCTGCACACCGGTGACTTCCGCATGGACCAGCTGCCGAGCGACGGCCGCCTGACCGACCTGGGCGGTTTCGCCAGGCTCGGCAGCGAGGGCGTCGATCTGCTGATGTCCGACTCGACCAATGCCGAGGTGCCCGGGTTCGTCACCAGCGAGCGGGAGATCGGCCCGGTCATCGACGAGGTGATCCGCACCTCCGAGCAGCGCGTGATCGTGGCCAGCTTCGCCTCGCACGTGCACCGCATCCAACAGGTGATGGACGGCGCCTTCAAGCACGGCCGCAAGGTCGCGCTCGTCGGCCGGTCCATGATCCGCAACATGGGTGTGGCCCGTGACCTGGGCTACCTCAAGGTCCCGCCGGGGCTGATCGTCGACTCGCGCGACATCGAGGAGATACCGGCGGAGGATCTGGTGCTCATCTGCACCGGGTCCCAGGGAGAGCCGATGGCGGCGCTGTCGCGGATGGCCAACCGCGACCACCCGATCCGCATCGCGCAGGGCGACACCGTGCTGCTGGCCTCGTCGCTCGTCCCGGGCAACGAGTCCGCCGTCAACAAGGTGATCAACGGCCTGACCCGGTGGGGCGCCAGGGTGGTGCACAAGGGCAACGCCAAGGTGCACGTCTCCGGCCATGCGGCCGCCGGCGAGCTGCTGTACGTGCTCAACCTGACCCGCCCGTCCAACTTCATGCCCGTCCACGGCGAGTGGCGGCACCTGCGGGCGCACGCCAAGCTCGCCGAGCTGACGGGCGTGCCGCGCGACCACATCGTGATCGCCGAGGACGGCGTCGTGGTGGACCTGGTCGACGGCCTGGCCAAGATCGTGGGCGCGGTGCACGCCGGCTACGTCTACGTCGACGGCAGCTCGGTGGGCGAGATCACCGACACCTCGCTCAAGGACCGCCGCATCCTCGGCGACGAGGGCTTCATCTCGGTGGTCGTGGTGGTCGACTCCAACACCGGCAAGCTCACCGCGGGCCCGGAGATCCACGCGCGCGGCTCGGGCATCGACCCGGCGCAGTTCGAGGAGTTCATCCCGCAGATCGAGCGGGCCCTGGAGGAGAAGGCCGCCGACGGCGTGGTCGACATCCAGGAGATCCGCCGCGTGGTCCGCCGCACGGTGGGCCGCTGGGTGAGCGACACCTACCGCCGCCGCCCGATGATCATCCCGGTGATAGTGGAGGTCTGACGAGGGGTACGGCCGGCCGTGCCGTACCCCCTTAGGCGTCCGCCGAGCGCAGCACCCACATACCCGCGAGCAGCGGCACGACCGCGTAGGCGGCGAGCACGAGAGCGGCGGCGAGCGGCGAGAGCAGCGAGCCGTAGACCGAGTGCGTCAGGTCCGCGCCGGTGATCTCGCGGGGAAGCGCGCCGATCATCAGGGAGCCGAGCCGCCCGCGCCACGGCGCGGGCAGGTTCCCGCAGATCATGGGCACCACGTAGACCAGCCCGACGAGCGCGGCGATACAGGCCGCGGTGTGCCGCAGCAGCACGCCGAGCCCCAGGCCGAGCAGCGCGAAGACCGGGACCGACAGGGACGTGGTGACCAGCGTCGGCCACTGGTCGTGGAACGCCGGGACCGGGTAGCGCCCGCCGAGCAGCCAGTGGGTCAGGAAGAACGTCCCGAAGACCACGACCGGCCCGATGACCAGCGCCACCGCGCCCACGACGAGCGCCTTGGCCATCACCACCGGCCAGCGGCGCGGCACGACCGCGAGCGTCGTCCTGATCAGCCCGGTGGCGTGCTCGGAGGTGTACGACAGCACGCCCAGGATCCCCAGGCACAGCTGTGGCACGATGACCACCACGTCCTCCAGGTCGGCGATCCTGGCGGTGGGGCGCGCGGCGGCGGGCGCGCTGTCGTACATGGCGACGGCCATCAGCGCTAGCCCGACGCCGATCAGCAGCCCGCAGAGCGCGAGGGCCACGGTCACCAGGGACGAGCGCACCGAGCGCAGTTTCAGCCACTCCGCGGAGATCGCGCCCTTCACCGGTACACCACGCTTCCAGCCGTCAGCGACATGTACGCCTCTTCCAGCGAGGGGTACCGCGACGTCAGCTCCGCCACGCTCGACTCGGCGATCAGCTTGCCGCGCCCGATGATGACGATGCGCTCGGCCGTGAGCGCCATCTCGCTCATCAGGTGGCTCGACAGCAGGATGGTGCGCCCCTCGGCGGCCAGCGCGCGCATCAGCTCCCTGATCCACCGCACCCCGTCGGGGTCGAGCCCGTTCACCGGCTCGTCGAACATCAGGATCCCGGGATCGCCCAGCAGCGCCGAGGCGATGCCCAGGCGCTGCTTCATGCCGAGCGAGAACCCGCCCACCCGCTTGCGCGCCACGCCCGCCAGCCCCACCTCCTCCAGCACCTCGACCACCCGCCGCTCGCCGATGCCGTTCGTGCGCGCCATCCAGAGCAGGTGGTTGTACGCGCTGCGCCCGCCGTGCACCGCGCCCGCGTCAAGCAGCGCGCCCACCTCCCGCATCGGCCGCGGCAGCGTGGCGTAGCGGCGCCCGTTGACCAGCGCCTCGCCGGAGGCCGGATGGTCGAGCCCGAGGATCAGCCGCATGGTGGTCGACTTGCCCGCGCCGTTCGGCCCGAGGAACCCGGTCACGTGCCCGGGCTCCACCCGTAGGGACAGCTCGTCCACGGCCGGCGTGCGGCCGTAGCGTTTCGTCAGTCGTCTGAGTTCGATCACACCCCACACCATCCGGTACGGCGGGCCGCCCGCGCATCGGACCCGGTTCCGTCAGACCCGGGTATGACGCGCCTCATCCGGAACTGCCGATACCGTCGTGACGTGGACCTCTTCGCCAGGCGGCTGACCCGGGGCCAGCTGGTCGCCCTGGACTGCCTGGCGGCCTGGGTGTTCGCGCTCGGGTTCATGGCGTCGGCCTCGGGAGGCCCCGGGTGGGCCAGGCTGTCGATCCCGCTCGCGCTGGGGATCCCGCTCGCGCTGCGGCGGCTGTGGCCGGTGCCGGTCTTCGCCCTCGTGCTCGCGGTGGCGGTGGTGGGGACCGTGCTCGGCGTGGTCGAGGCGGCCTACCTGTCTCCCGCCTACGCCCTCTACCTGGTCGCGCTGGTCGAGCGGCGCGGCGGCCGGGTGCCGACCGTGGCCGCGGCGCTGGCCACCGTCCTGGCGGCCATGCTGCTGGTGCTGGCCGGCTCGCCCACCGGCTGGACACGGAGCGTCGGCTACCTGATCACCGGCGTCGCCGCCCTGGGCGCGGCGTGGACGGTCGGCCGGGCGGTGCGCGAGCGCCGCGGCTACGCCGCCCGGGAGGCGGAACGGCTGGCCGAGCGGGCCGTCACCGAGGAGCGGCTGCGCATCGCCCGCGAGCTGCACGACGTCGTCGCGCACAGCGTCGGCGTCATCGCGGTCAAGGCGGGCGTGGCCAACCACGTGCTGCACACCCGTCCCGAGGAGGCGTACGAGGCGCTGCGGGTGATCGAGACGGCCAGCCGGGGCGCGCTGACCGAGATGAGGCAGCTCCTCGGCGTGCTGCGCTCCGGTGACGGCCCCGGCCTGCGCCCCGCACCGGGGCTCGACGGGCTCACCGCGCTGGCCGAGCAGGCCCGGCTGGCGGGCGTGGACGTTGACCTGGTCCTCGACCTGGGCGGTGGCGCGGTGCCCGAGGGGGTGGGGCTGTCGGTGTACCGGATCGTCCAGGAGGCGCTGACGAACGTGGTCAAGCACGCCGCGCCCGCGCGCTGCCGCGTGTCCGTGCGCGCCGACGGGCGCGAGGTCCGCATCGAGGCGACCGACGACGGCCCGGGCCACCGCACGCTGCCGGCCGCCGGGTCGGGCCACGGTCTGATCGGCATGCGCGAACGGGTCATGATGTACGGCGGGGCCTTCGAGGCCGGGCCCCTGCCGGGAAGGGGATTCCGGGTGTTCGCCCGCCTGCCGTACCAGGAAATTTCGTGATCCGAGTGTTGATAGCCGACGACCAGGCGCTGCTGCGCGGCAGCTTCCGGGTGCTGGTCGAGTCCGAGCCCGACCTGACCGTGGTGGGCGAGGCGTCCACCGGCGCGGAGGCGGTCGAGCTGGCCCGGGCGGAGCGTCCCGACGTGGTGCTGATGGACGTGCGGATGCCGGAGATGGACGGCATCGAGGCCACCCGGCACATCGGCGACCTGGCACGGGTGCTGATCGTGACGATGTTCGACCTGGACGCCTATGTGTACGCGGCGCTGCGCGCGGGGGCGAGCGGTTTCCTGCTGAAGGACACGCCGCCCGGCGACCTGCTGGCCGGGATCCGGGTGGTGGCCGCGGGTGAGGCGCTGCTCGCGCCGGTGGTGACGCGCCGCCTGATCGAGGAGTTCGCGAGGCGGCCCGCCTCCCCGCAGGTCACGGGGCTGGAGACGCTCACGGAGCGGGAGCGCGAGGTGCTGACGCTGATCGCGCGCGGGCTGTCCAACGCCGAGCTGGCCGGCCACCTGTACCTGAGCATGGCCACGGTCAAGACCCACATCGGGCGGCTGCTGACCAAGCTGGAGGCCCGTGACCGCGCCCAGCTGGTGATCGCCGCCTACGAGAGCGGGTTGGTCACCGCCGCGCGATAGCGTGATCCGCATGCAGGTCGTTTTCCGTAAATATGGTGGCAAGCTGCACTGGCATCACGATGCCATCCGGCTGGGGGAGGACAAACACGGCGTCTGGGTGGGGCTCAGGGAGGGCACCACGATGCGCAGGGGCGAGGAGGAACCGGTCGTCTTCCAGGTGGCCTCGGTGATGCTCTTCCCGCGGGAGGCGTGGTGGACGGCCTCGTTCAACGCCGCGCCGCACAAGGTGGAGGTCTACTGCGACATCACCACCGTGCCCGAGTGGCGCGGCGAGGAGGTGACCATGCTGGATCTCGACCTGGACGTGATCAGGATGCGCGACGGGCGGCTGATCCTGGACGACGAGGACGAGTTCGCCGAGCACCAGGTGCTGCTCGGATACCCGCCCGAGCTGGTCGGGCAGGCGGAGCAGGCGGCGGCGTGGCTGATGGCCGCCGTGGGCGAGCGCACAGGGCCCTTCGGGGGTGCCCACGAGCCGTGGCTAGCCCAGGTGTCGTAGCGCTTCCCGCATGGCGCCCAGGCGGGCGGGGGAGGCCAGCCCCGCGTGGTAGAGGTGGAACTCCGCCGCGCCCGCCTTGGCGTAGGCGCGCAGCTGCTCGGCCAGCAGCGAGGCGTCGGCTGGGCGGGGCGGCAGGCCCAGGACATAGGCGCCCACGCGCTGCCCCGGCGAGGCGAGTTCGCCCAGCCGGGACAGTCGGGCGGCGTCCGAGGCCGGATCGCCCCAGCAGTTGCCCACCAGGACGTCGAGCCCGGGGTCGCCCTCAGGGAGCGCCGCGAACGCGCCCGCCGCCCAGGGGTCGGGGTTGGCGTGCAGGGAGACGGGCAGGTCGGGCGCGATCTCGCGGGCCGCGGCCAGCAGACGGGTACGCAGGGAGGCCGACAGCGCCACGCGCACCTCGCGCACGGCCTCCGCCGTATCACCGAGGGCCTCCTCGATCGAGGCCGGCGGTGCCGAGGCGGCGGGGCGGTCGATCGCATCCACGACCATGTCGCGCACCCCCGCTGGGTAGCGGGGGGCGCACGCCGTACAGAAGCACAGGGACAGCAGGTCGCCGTGGACGGGACCCCAGTCGGCGCCGGCCGTCTTCTCGTGCACGCTCTGGTGCGCGAAGCCCATCGGACCGCACGCCTCCAGGATCAGCCCGTCCGGCTCGCCCGCGGTGAGGATCTCGCGCACCAGCCGCTCGCAGTACTCCTGCACGTCGTCGTGGGCGGGGCAGAGCGCGTAGGGATAGGCGTCGCCGAAGGCGTTGCGCACGACCAGGTCCGGATGGGCCGCGCCGACGTGAGAGTTGTGGGTGAGCACGGTCCAGGCGTGTACCTGGAGCCCGGCCGCGCGCAACTCGTCGCGGGCGCGCAGGAAGGCGTCCTCGGGGGTCCAGGTCGGCGAGGCGGGCACCAGCCGCCCCCAGGCGGCGGGCCTGACCGGCAGGTAGAAGGCCGGATACGGCACGTCCAGCACCCGATGGTCGGGGTGGTACGGCGTGGCGGCCCTGGTGGAGTGGTAGGAGGCGGCCAGGGCGACCGCCTCGACGCCGAGCGAGGCGATCCTGTCGGGGGCGGCCGGGTCGCCGGCGACGTCCCATGGATAGACGTAGGCCACGTTCACCAGCGCGGCCTCCCAGCCGAGAAGGCGGGCTCGAAGCGCCGCATGTAGGTGGTGTCGTCCCTGGCGGTGATGCCGCAGGTCAGGTACTGCTCGTGCATCGCGGCCAGCGCGTCCCTGTCGAGCTCCACGCCGAGCCCGGGACCGGTGGGCACCGGCACGGCACCGTCGGCGAAGCGCAGCACGCCAGGCGCGACCACGTCCTGGCCGTCCTGCCAGGGGGTGTGCGTGTCGCAGGCGTAGGTGAGGTTCGGGGTGGAGGCGGCCAGGTGGGTCATCGCGGCCAGGCTGATGCCGAGGTGGGAGTTGGAGTGCATGGACAGCTCCAGCCCGAACGTGTCGCACAGCGCCGCCACCTGGGCCGAGCGAACCAGCCCGCCCCAGTAGTGGTGGTCGAGCAGCAGCACCCCGATGGCCTGCTGCTCGATGGCGGGGGGCAGATGCTCCTGGGTCACCACGCACATGTTCGTGGCCAGCTTCATCGGGACCTGCCCGGCGACGGCCGCCATTCCGGAGATCTCCGGCGTGGGGTCCTCCAGGTACTGCAGCACCCCGTCGAGCGCCCGGCCGACCCGGATGGAGGTCTCCACACTCCACGCGGCGTTCGGGTCCAGCCGCAGCGGCACGCCGGGGAAGGCCTCGTGCAGCGCGAGTATCGCCTCGATCTCCTGCTCGGGCGGGAACACCCCGCCCTTGAGCTTGATCGAGCCGAATCCGTGCTCCTTGATCAGCATCGCCGCCTGCGCCACCAGCCCGGCGGGATCGAGAGCCTCGCCGAACCGGTCCGGTTCGTGTTCCGGATGTCCTGCCCACTTGTAGAACAGATAGGCGCTGTACGGCACGGCCTCACGCACCCGCCCGCCCAGCAGGTCCGACACCGGGACTCTCGCGGCCTTGCCGCGGATGTCCAGGCAGGCCACCTCGAACGGCGAGAAGACCCGGTCGATGCTCTTCTCCTTGGTGGCCGCCCCGGTCAGGCCGTGCAGGTCGCTCACCACGCCGCCGACGATCGCGCTGATCCTGGCGTACATCTCGTGCGTGGCGTGCACGTCCAGCCCGACCAGCGCGCCCGCGCACTCGCGGACCTTGGTCAGATGGCCCAGGTCGCCGTAGGTCTCCCCGAGCCCGTTCAGCCCCTCGTCGGTGACGACCTCGACGACAGTGCGCAACGCCCATGGTTCGTGGACTCCCGCGGCATTGAGCAGGGGCGGATCGCGGAAGGCTACAGGGGTGACGCGGACTTCGCGAATGATCATGACCGTCCATGTATGTGAACAAGTGCCAGGTTTGTGAACGATTGCGGCAACTGTAAGAATCGCCCTGTGGGGGTGTCAAGCGGTAGATTGTGAAGTGTGATATTGCACTGGGAGGCCAAGCGATGATCTACGGACACGACCCGAGGACAGGACAGCCGGTCGGCGACGGCCTGGCCGAGGCTGACAGCACCCGGGTCGACATGGTGGTCTCCGCGGCGGCCGCCGCGGGCGCGGCCTGGCGGGCGACCCCGGCCGAGGAGCGGGCGGAGGCCCTGGAGGCCGTCGCGGACGCGCTGGCCGCGCACGTGGACGAGCTGTGGCGGCTCGCCGACCAGGAGACCGCGCTCGGCGAGGTACGGCTGCGCGGCGAGGTGGCCAGGACCGCCGGGCAGTTCCGGCTCTTCGCCCAGGTGATCAGGGACGGCGGATACCTCGACGCGATCGTCGACCATGCCGATCCCGCCGCCACGCCGCCCCGGCCGGACGTGCGCCGGGTCAAGCACCCGCTGCCGGGCGTGGTGGCGGTGTTCGCGGCCAGCAACTTCCCCTTCGCGTTCTCGGTGGCGGGCGGCGACACGGCCTCGGCGCTGGCGGCCGGGTGCCCGGTGGTGGTCAAGGCGCATCCCGGGCATCCGAACACCTCGGAGGCGGTGGCCAGGGTGGTGCGGGCGGCGCTGCCGTACCCCGATCTGCTGGGGCTGGTGCACGGCCTGCAGGCGGGCGCGGACCTGGTGCGGCACCCGTCCGTGGTGGCCGCGGGCTTCACCGGCTCGGTGGCAGGCGGCAAGGCGATCCAGGCGCTCATCGACGAGCGGGAGACACCGATCCCGTTCTTCGGCGAACTCGGCAGCGTGAACCCGGTGGTGGTGCTGCCGTCGGCGGCCACGGCACAGGTCGCGAGCGGGTTCGCGGCGTCGCTGACGATGGGCGTCGGGCAGTTCTGCACCAACCCCGGGCTGGTGTTCGCGCCCGATGACGACGAGCTGCGCAAGGCCATCGTGGACGCCGTCGAGGGCAGCGCGGGCGGGCCCATGCTGGCCGAGCGGATCCGCGACGGGTACCTGGGCGGCGTAGGGCGGCTCGGCGAGCTGAGCCTGCTGGCCGAGGGCCGGCCGGGCGAGGGCGCGCTGGCGGTCACGCCGAAGGTCTTCACCGCCGATCTGGACACGTTCGCGGCGAAGCTGCCGGGGATCGCCGAGGAGTGCTTCGGCCCGGCCGCGATCGTCGTGACCTACAAGGACGCCTCCGACCTGCCCGCCGTCCTTGAACGGCTGGAGGGCTCGCTGACGGCCACCGTGCACGCCGCCGACCCCGCCGAGGCCGAGCACCTGGTGGACGTGCTGCAGCGCAGAGCGGGACGGGTGATCTGGAACGGCTGGCCCACCGGGGTGGCCGTGGCCTGGTCCATGCACCACGGCGGCCCGTGGCCCGCCACCACGAACGCCGCCCACACCTCGGTCGGCGCCACCGCGATCGACCGCTGGCTGGCGCCCACCGCCTACCAGGACTGGCCCGAGGAGCTGCTGCCCGACGAGCTCAAGGAGGACAACCCGCTGGGCATCCCGCGGCGGGTCGACGGCGTTCACTGACAGAGCGCCGGGGGCGGCCGACCCGCCCCCGGCACGCCTCAGGCTCCGGCGATCTCCAGGCCGGTGTGCATGATGCGTTCCAGCCGCGCGACGTGCTCCGGTGTCGGGTCGATCAGCGGAGCGCGCACGCCGCCCACGTCCAGGCCGCGCAGCCGTACGCCCGCCTTGATCAGCGCGACCGCGTACCCGGGCACCTGGTCGCGCAGCGTCACCAGCGGTAGGTAGAAGTCGGTCAGCAGGCGCTGCACCAGGTCGTCGTCGCCGGCCGTGACACCCTTGTAGAAGGCCAGGGCGATCTCGGGGGCGAAGGCGAAGACCGCGCTGGAGTACAGGTTGACCCCCAGCCCCCGGTAGGCCGGCACGGTGAACTCGGCGGTCGGCAAGCCGTTGAAGAAGGTGAAGTCGCGATCCACCGCTCGCCGTACCGTCAGGATGATCCGCTGGAGCAGGTCGAAGTCGCCCAGCCCGTCCTTCAGGCCGATCACCTGCGGGATCGCCGCCACCTCCGCCGCCGCGGCGGGGGTGAAGCGGGCGTTGCCGCGGTGGTAGACGATGACAGGTAGCTCGGTGGCCGACACGACCTCGCGCACGTAGCGCACCAGGCCCTCGGCGGGGGAGCTGACCAGATAGGGCGGCATGAGCAGGAGCCCGTCGGCGCCCTGCGCGGCAGCGGCGGCGGCGAAGGCCCTGGCGGCCGGCGCCGGCCCGCCCGCCCCGGCCAAGACGGGGACGCGCCCGCCCGTGGCCGCCACCGAGCCGGCCACGACCCGGGTGTAGTCATCGAGGTCGAGAGCGTTGAACTCGCCGGTGCCGCAGGCGGTGAACACTCCTCCCGCCCCGGCCGCGACCCCCTGGGCGACGTGCTCGGCCAATGCCGCTTCCGCTACGGCGCCCGCCTTGTCGAAGGGAGTCACGGGGAAGAAGAGAACACCATCTAGCCGCATCAACAATGATCCTTTCTAGCGGATGCCCTCCCTGCGCAGGGTGGCAGCCAGCTTGCGGGTATGCCTGATCACCGCGTCGGTGATCTTTTCGACCTCGGCGGGTGGCAGCCCCGCCGGCATCGAGCAGCTGATCGCGTCGGTGGCCGGGATCCGGTAGTCGACCGCCACGGCCACGCAGGCCACACCGACGGTGCCCTGCTCGCGCTCGTAGGCCCAGCCTCTGGTGCGCACCTGGTCCAGCGCGCCGCTGAGCTTGGCCAGGTCGGTGAGGCTGTGCTCGGTCAGCCCCGGCAGCGGGTCGGGCAGCAGCGCCTTGACCTCGTCGTCGGTGAGCTGGGCGAGCAGCACCTGGCCGAGCGCCGTGACGTGCGCGGGCAGCCGGCGGCCCACCCTGGGGATGACGTGGTGCGCCTCGCGCGACTCCCTGGTCGCCAGGTACAGCACGTGGGCCTCGTCGCGGCGGGCGAAGTGCGCGGTGTGACCGGTCTCGGCCCGCAGGTCCTCCAGCGTCTCCTGCGCCAGCGGCAACGCGGGGTCCTTGTCCAGGTAGGCCGTGCCGGTCAGCAGCGCGTGCGGTCCGATCCCGAAGGCCGAACCGTCCGTCTCCACCCAGTTCAGCTCCACCAGCGTGCGCATGAGCGCGTGCAGGCTGCTCCGCGGGAACTCCGTGCGCTGCTGCAGCTCGGAGAGCGTGAGCTTGTCCGGGGAGGCCGCCAGAGCCTCCAGGATGCGGACGGTCCGCTCGGCGGACTTGACCATCAAGGGCTCCATGGATTCCAGAATAGTGGATGCCATCCAGATACATGGACACCTAACCCTTGATCGCGCCGCTGGTGAGACCGCGCATGAACTGCCGCTGGAAAGCCAGGAACGCGATGATCGACGGCAGCAGCGCCAGCAGCGAGGCCGCGAGCAGCACGCCGATTCCGACCTCCTCGTTGGAGCGCAGCGAGCGCAGCGCGATGGGCAGCGTGAACATGTCGGGCTCGGGTGCCACGATGAGCGGCAGCATGTACTGGTCCCAGATCATGGTGAAGCCGAAGACCCCGATCACGCCGAGCGCCGGCCTGCACAGCGGCAGGATGATCGTGGCGAAGATGCGCAGCTCGCCCGCTCCGTCGATGCGCGCGGCCTCCTCCAGCTCGATCGGCACCTCCTTCATGAACTCGGTCATCACCAGGATCGAGAAGCCCCAGGCGCCCAGCGGCAGGATCATGCCCGCGTAGGTGCCGATGAGGTCGACATGCAGGACCGGCATGTCCGAGAGCACGAGGGACAGCGGGATCGCGATGATCTCCTCGGGCATCATCATCGTGGCCAGCATGATCAGCATCACGACGCCCATGCCGCGGAACTTCTTGCGCGCCAGCGCGTACGCCGCGAAGACGCTGACCAGCATCTGCAGCAGCAGGCCGAACCCCACCACCACGAAGGAGTTGAACAGGTAGTGGTAGACGTTCATGTTGCCGGCCTGGACGAAGTTCTCCAGGGTGGGCTGGTCGGGCCAGAGCGTGAACTTGGTCGGGTCGAGCGTCCGGTTGAACGCGCTGGCCAGCAGCCCGACCAGCGGTCCTGTAAAGACGAGCACCATCGCCGTGTAGAGCAGGACCTTCAGCGACGTGGCGAGCGGCCCGCGCCGCGAGGAGAGCCCGAGCGCACTGTCGAAACGCATCATGCCGGTTGCCTCCTGCGGATGACCTGGACGACGACCGTGAGCACCAGCGTGGCCAGGAAGAGCACGATGCCCACCCCCGCGCCCACGCCCAGCTCGCCCTTCTGGAAGCCGAGCTTGTACATCAGCGTCATCAGCACCTCGGTGGAGCCGTTCGGCCCGCCGTTGGTGAGCGCGTAGACCTCGACGAAGACGCGCAGCCCGCGGATCGCGGCGAGCGTGGCCAGAATCCAGAACACCGGCCGCAGCGCCGGCAGCGTGATGTGCCGCAGCCGCTCCCAGGTGGTCGCGCCGTCCACGGCGGCCGCCTCGTACAGCGTGCGGTCGATGCCGACCAGCCCCGCCAGCAGGATCATCATGTCGTACGGCGCGCCGCGCCAGATCGACAGACCCAGAATCGAAAGCAGCGAGGAGTGCTCGCTGGCCAGGAACGGCTCGGGCCCCAGCCCGATCCAGCCGAGGAGATGGTTGATCGTGCCGGTCGGCGCCGGGTGGTACATGATGCGCCACACCTCGGCCACGGCCGCCATCGTGGTCACCACCGGCAGGAACACCGCGGTCCTGACGAACCACAGATACCGGGCAGTGCCCTCGATGAGCAGCGCAAGCACGAACCCGAGCAGCAGCGACCCGACCGTGGTGCCCACGGCCAGCAGCACGCTGTGCCAGATCGCGCCGACGAACTCGTCGTCGCTGACGATCGTCCGGTAGTTGCCCAGGCCCACGAAGCGGTCGCCGAGGAACGGCCTGACCTCGAAGAAGCTCATCCGCAGACCCTCGATCATGGGGATGAACTTGAAGTACAGGAACAGCAGCAGGGCGGGCGCGAGGAAGAGCCAGGCGATCAGCGTCCCCCGCCGCCGCGCCTTCTTGGCGCGACGGTGAGGGGACGCTGCCCGGCTCGGCGCGCGCGTAGCGGTCGGGATCATGAGGCCTTCGGCCTCATGATGATCATGCTGTGTTTCATTTCTTCCCTCGCTCCGCTCAGGAAGCTTTCTGCGACTGCAGTTCCTGGGTGAGCTTGGTGTTGAGCTCGCCCATCTTGGTCTTGACGTCGGCCGAGCAGTCGGCCCACACGGCGTTGAACGCGTCGGCCGAGTCCTGCCTGATCGGCGCCCAGTTCGGCACCGGCGGGGCGTAGACCGCGTGCGCGTAGGAGTCCTGGAAGACCTTCCAGCGCGGGTCGGAGCGCTCGCCCGCCAGGTCGACCGCGGTGTTGACGGGCAGGCGGACGATGGCGCCGTTGGCGTCCTTGTTCATGCCGATCTTCTGGCCGTCGGCGGAGACGGCGTACTCGGCGAACTTCTTCTGCCCGTCCTCGTTCTTCGAGCCGGCCATCAGGTAGACGTTCTCGCCCTCGCCGAGGGTGCCGGGGCCGCCGGACGGGCCGTTGGGCACCGGGTCGACCTCGAGCTTGTCGGTGCCGACGCTCTTGACGAAGCGGGCGAGCACGTACGGGCCGACCAGGTAGATGCCGCCCTGGCCCTTCTCGAACACCTCGTGGGTGACGGTGGTGTCGTTGCTGACCGCGCCCGGGTTGACGGTCTTGGCCTTGCAGAACTGGTCCTGCAGGAACTGCACGGCCTCCACGGTCTTGGGGTCGGTCACCGTGGAGGTGAACTTGCCGCCGCCCGCCGCCTTGATGAAGTCGCCGCCGTTGGCGTAGATCAGCGAGGAGGCGTACCAGGACGCGTAGCCGCGCTTGGTGCCCGCGGGAGCGACGAAACCGTAGGTGTCGGCCTGGCCGTTGCCGTCGGGGTCCTTCTCGGTGAAGGCCTTGGCCAGTTTGGCCAGGTCGTCCCAGCTCTTGGGCGGTTGCATGCCGACCTTCTCGCGCCAGTCCTTGCGGATGATCAGCGCGAACGACTGGGCGGAGAACGGCAGGCCGTAGTACTTGCCGTCGCTGCCCTGCGCCGCCTTCAACGCCGTCTCGGAAAGCTTGTCGTGGCCCGCCATCGCGTTCATGTCGACCTCGCGCAGCCAGCCCTGGGTGTGCATGTTGCCGAGCTGGGCGGTGTCGTTGATGACGATGTCGGGGAGCTTCTTCTGCGCCGCCTGCTGCTGCAGCTTGGTCTCGAAGTCGTCGAACAGCGCGACGACCTTCGTCTTCACGCCGCTGGCCTTGGTGAAGGCGTCGGCCAGCTTCTTGGCCGTCTTGGCCGAGTCGGAGTCAGGTGCCTGCCTGATCCAGATCTGAAGTGCGTCGTCTGAGCTTGATCCCCCGGAACCGCAGCCTGTCAGCGTGACGGCCAGGGCCGTGGCGACTGCGACCCCGAGCAGTTGGCGTGACATCAGACCGCCTCCCGTTCACATACGTGGACAACTATCGCGGACGTGGAACTAATTCATGTGAACGTAACGAGTGGCGTAGGTCACGGTCAATATTCAAGGATGTGAATTTGGAACAGAGTCTTGTACAACGGAACCCATGCGCATCCTGATGACCGGCGCCGCCGGAAAGCTCGGCACGCTCCTCCGCCCCCGCCTGGCCCGCGACGGCCGCGTACTCCGACTCTCCGACCTGCGCCCCCTGGATCCCGGCCCGGACGAGGAGTGGGTCACCGCCGACCTGTGCGACGAGGCCGCCATGGCCGAGGCCGTGAAGGGTGTGGACGCCGTGATCCACCTCGGCGGGCAGAGCCGCGAGCATCCCTGGGCCGACATCGTGCGGGCCAACATCGACGGCCTGCACGTGCTCATGGAGGCCGCCCGCGAGGAGGGCGTCGAGCACCTGGTGCTGATGGGCAGCCACCACGCAGCCGGATTCCACACCAGGCCCGCCTCCGGCGAGGACCTGCCCGACTACGCCTTCCCCCGGCCCGACACCTTTTACGGCGTCAGCAAGGTCGTGATGGAGGCGATGGGCAGCCTCTACCACGACCGGTATGGCATGAACGTGACCGTGATCCGGCTCGGCACCTGCAACGACGGCTCGGCGGACACCCGCGGGCTGGCCACCTGGATCTCGCCCGGCGACCTGGCAGGGCTGATCGAGGCCGCGCTGACGGCGCCCGGGTACCACGTGGTGTGGGGCGTGTCGGACAACACGCGCCGCTGGTGGTCGCTGCAGGAGGCGCGGGCCATCGGCTACGTCTCGCGGGACGACTCCGAGACCGGCGCCGCCCGAGTCCTGGCCGAGCAGGGCGAGCCGGACCTGTCCGACCCCGAGCACGACAGAGCGGGCGGCATGTTCACCCTCAGGCCGGTAGGCGAGGCCTGGTAGGCACCACCTTCACGCCCACGCCAGCCCCAACCCCCGATGCTCGCCGACCCGCACCCGCCCGGCCTCGACCGTCACGGGGTAGGGCCGCTTCAGCAGCCCGAGCGCGGCCAGCGAGGCGTCCTCGACGTCCTCCACCATGCACGGCAGTGGCAACGCCAAGGCGATCTGCCCGGAGACGTCCGGCAGGAGGTGCGGATGAACCGGTACGTCGAACGTCCTGGCCAGCTCGGCGATCCGCAGGAACGGCGTGATCCCGCCCACGCGCACCACGTTGGGCTGGACGACGTCACACGCGCCCGCGGTCAGCAGGTCGCGGAAGCCGTACACCGTGTAGACGTTCTCGCCCACCGCGATCGGGACGTCGACCGAGCGGCGCAGCTCGACGTGCGCGCCGAGGTCGTCGGCCGGAAGCGGCTCTTCCAGCCAGTGCAGGTCGTAGGCCGCCAGCGCGTCCACGGCCCGGCGGGCCCTGTGCAGGTCCCAGCGCTGGTTGGCGTCGATCATCAGCAGCGTCTCCGGTCCGATCACCTCGCGCACGGCCGCCACGCGCTCGACGTCCTCGCGCAGGTCGTCCTTGCCGACCTTCATCTTGACCGCCGGATGGCCCGCCGCCTTCCACCTCTCGGCCTGCGCCACCAGGTCGTCCAGCGGGTAGTGCAGGTTCACGCCGCTGCCGTACGCCGGGACCGACTCACGCCGCCGCCCGAGCGCGTCGGCCAGCCCGTGCTCGCCGCACCTCAGGTCCCACAGCGCCAGGTCCACCCCTGCCAGCGCGATCGTGGTGATCCCTCCGGGTCCCGCCTCGCGCAGGTGGCGCCACAGACGGTCCCACACCACCGCCGGATGATCGGGCTGCCCGATCAGCGCCTGGCGAATGTCGTGGGCGAGCAGCGCCTCGACGGCCGCGGCGCCGATCTGCGGCGTCCAGGAGAAACCGGTGCCCACGCGGCCGTCATCCAGCGTGACCTCGGTGCTGATCACGTGGTTGGCCGTCACGTCAGGGCCCCACGGGCGGGGAAGCCCGGCCCTACGCGGGGTCACCTTCAGCCCGGTGATCGTGCTCATCAGCCCTCCAGCTCGGTACGCCAGCCGCGCTTGGCCGTCCAGCCCAGCAGGCGCTCGGCCTTGGCGGTCGAGAAGGCGGGCGAGGTGCCCGTCAACCCGGCCGCCAGGCCCGCGGTCGCCGGGACCACCGCGGGGAGCAGGTCCGCCAGCGGCTCGCGAGCCAGCGCGTCGGCCGCTCCGACGAAGAACACCTCACCGTTGGGCAGCTCCGGCAGCTTGGCGACCAGGAGCCCGATCATCTCCGCCGCGTCGCGGGCGTCCACGTAGTTGAACAGCGACACCCCGGCGAGCTCGGGCCGGTCGAGCCGCTCGGTGATCGTGTGTCCCTGCTGGGTGGGCGCGCCCTGCCATTCCTCCGGCGTCACCACGTAGCACGGCCTGATCGCGGCCAGGTGGGACGTGCCCCTGCGGGCGAAGGTGCGCATGACCTCCTCGGCGACCAGCTTCGAGGCGCTGTAGGCATTCCACGGGGCCGTCGGATGCTCCTCGTCGATCGGCAGGCAGCGGGGAGACCAGCCGGCCGGCGCGCCGTAGCCGATCACCGTGGGACTGCTGGCGACCACGATCCGCTCCACGCCGGTGTTCACCGCCGCCTCGCACACGTTGTAGGCGAGCTGGGTGTTGACGCGGAAGGTCTGCGCATCGGTCCTGCTGAAGGGCGTCGCGATCGCTGCCAGGTGGACGACGGCCTCGGGACGGAAACGCGTCAGCACGCCGTACGCCTCGCCCAGGTCGGTGAGGTCGGCCGGCAACGTGCCCGCCGTGAGGTCGACGCCGACGACCTCGTTGCCCTCGCGTTCGAGCTCGGCCACGACGCTGCGGCCGAGCCGCCCGACGCTGCCCGTCACCAGGATCCGCATGCGTGCTCCTTACAACCGGTTGCAGGAAGTATCAAGGCCCTGACGATTGGCCGTCAATGACAGGAATACAACCGATTGCACTAGGCTGAGCCTTGTGGCGGTGACGATTCGGGACGTGGCCAGGGCCTCGGGCGTCCACGTCTCCACGGTCTCCCGGGCGTTCTCCGCACCCCATCTGGTCAACCCCGAGACCCGCAACCGCGTGCTCGCCGTCGCCGAGGAACTCGGCTACCGCCCCAACCGCGCGGCCAGGGCGCTGACCACCGGCCGCACCCACAACCTCGGTCTCATCGTGGCGGACATCGCCAACCCCTTCTTCCCGCCGCTGATCAAGGCGGCGCAGGCACAGGCGAGGACCCGCGACTACCACGTCTTCGTCGCCGACACCGACGAGGACCCGCAGGTCGAGGAGGAGCTGGTCAAGACCCTCGCCAAGCAGGTGGACGGGGTGCTGCTGTGCAGTCCCCGCCTGTCCAACAGGGCGATCGAACGGCTGGCGCTCGACGTGCCGTTCGTCCTGGTCAACCGGCGGATCAAGGGGCTTCCCGCGGTGCTCATGGACGTGCCCCGCGGCGCGAGGCTCGCACTGGAGCACCTCAAGGGGCTCGGCCATCGGCGGGTGGCCGTCGTCTCCGGGCCCAGCGGGTCGTGGACCAGCACCGAGATGCGAACGGTTGCCGCCGGCGTGCCCGGCCTCGACCTGGTGTACCTCGGGCCCAACCAGCCGACGGAGGAGGGCGGGCTGGCCGTGGCGGCGGCGGTGGCCGACTCCGGGGTGACCGGGGTGCTCGCCTACAACGACCTCGTCGCGCTGGGCCTGATCGAGGGACTCGCCGCGGCCGGGATCAGCGTGCCCGCGGACGTGAGTGTGATAGGTGTTGACGACATCCTGCCGGGGCGGCTGAACCGCCCCAAGTTGACCACCGTGGCCATGCCCACGGCCGCGGCCGGCCGCATGGCCGTCGACCTGCTGCTGCAGTCGGGCGGCGAAGGCGCGCTGGTGACTCTGGACACCACCCTGATCGTGCGCGAATCGACGGGAGAGGCACCTCGATGACTTTCGGCATCCTTCCTTCGGGACAGTCCGTCGAGCGCGTTGAGCTGCGGGCGGGCGAGCTGCGCGCCGCCGTGCTCAGCTACGGCGCCATCCTGCAGCGCTTGGAGGTGGCGGGCGTCAACGTGGTGCTCGGCCTCGGCACGCTGCAGGACTACCTGACGCGCAGCCGCTACTTCGGCGCCGTCGTCGGCCGCTACGGCAACCGCATCGCCGGCGCCCGCTTCACCCTGGACGGCGTCGAACACCGCCTGCCGGTCAACAACGGGCCCAACAGCCTGCACGGCGGTATCGAGGGCTTCGACAAGAAGGTGTGGACCATCGCCGACCGCACCTCCAGGTCGGTCACGCTCACGCTGGTCAGCCCCGACGGCGACCAGGGCTACCCCGGCACGCTGACCGCCTCGGTCACCTACACCCTCGACGGCGACGGGCTGCGCCTGGACTACACCGCAGAGACCGACGCCCCGACCGTGGTCAACCTCACCAACCACACCTACTTCAACCTGGCAGGGAGCGGCGACGTGCTGGGCCACGTGCTGCGCATGGACGCGGCGCGCTACCTGCCCGTCGACGAGCACAAGATCCCCACCGGCGAGCTGGCGCCCGTCAAGGGCACCGACTTCGACTTCACCACCCCGCACCCGATCGGCGCTCGGATGGACGGTGGCTACGACCACTGCTTCGTGCTCGACGGGCCCGTCGAGGTGCGCGTGCCCGGGCTGGCGATGCTGATGACGACCACGGAGCCGGGCGTGCAGGTCTACGCCGGTGGCATGCTCGACAGGCCGGCCACGCCGTACGGGCCGCACGCCGGGCTGTGCCTGGAGACGCAGCACTTCCCCGACTCGCCCAACCAGCCGGCCTTCCCCACCACGGTCCTGCGGCCGGGCGAGCGCCGCACCTCCTCGACCACCTACCGCTTCACGGCATAGCTTTCAGCACCAGCAGCGCCACGTCGTCGCGCGATGGCTCGGCGGCGAAGGAGTCGACGGCCTGCCGTACCCGCTCGGCGACGGCGTGCGCGCTCAGCCCGCCGCAGCCGGCCAGGACGAGCGCCAGCCCGTCGTCGTCGTCCAGCAGCCGGTTGCCGTTGCGCCGCTCGGTCACGCCGTCGGTCACGCACAGCAGCACCTCCTCCGGCGCCAGCTCGAACGTCTCGGCGAAGAACCGCGTCTCGCTCTCGATGCCCAGCAGCAGCTGCGGCGTGGCCACGACCTCGACCAGGCCGCCCTTGCGCAGCACCAGCGGCGGCGGATGCCCGGCCGAGGCGACCGTGCACCGCGCGCCGCCCTGCGGCAGCGGCCTCATCTCACCGCACAGCAGGCTGAGGAAGCGCAGATCCTCCCCCTCGTCGAGGATCGTCCTGTTCAGCCGGTCCAGGATGTCGTCCACCGCGTAGTTCTCCTTGGCCAGCAGCCGTACGGCATGCCGGGCCAACCCGGTCACCGCCGCCGCCTCCGGCCCGCTGCCGCACACGTCGCCCAGCGCGAAGCACCAGTGGTCGGCCACGGTGAACAGGTCGTAGAAGTCGCCGCCCACGTCGGCGCCCTCCTCGGCCGGCAGGTAGACCACCGCCGACTCCAGCCCCGGCATGGCCGCCGCCCGCATCGGCAGCAGGCTGCGCGCCAGCACCCGGGACGTGGTGACCTGCCGGTCGTACAGCATCGCGGTGTGCAGGTTGAGCGCGACCAGCCGGCACAGGTCGGTCAGCAGCGTGCTCAGCTCGAGCGGCAGGATCGGCTCGCGGCGCCCGATCACCAGCGCGCCGTACGACCTGCCCTCGGTGAGCAGCGGGAACGACAGCACGTTCTCGGCCAGCAGCGCCAAGGAGGGCAGGGTGGTGGGCTGGTTCGGCAGCGAGGGCAGCTGCCTGCGCAGATCGGCGATGCACCGCTCCTCGGCGTGCCAGACGTGCGCGAGCCTGGTCAGCCCCGTCAGATCGGTCAGGTAGACGGCGGCCCACGCGGCCAGCTTCGGCACCACGAGCTGGGCGGTCAGCGCCGCGATCAGGTCGGGGTCATGCACCCCCGCGAGCAGCTCGCCCGCCTCGGCCAGGAACGCCAGCCTGCCCCGGTGGGCGCGCTCCTGCTCGGCCAGCCCCTCCCTGCGCACCCCGTCGGCCACCTGGTCGGCCACGTGCTGCAGGTTGGCGGTCAGCTGCTCGTCGAAGCGGCCAGGCGTGGTGGCGGTGATCACCAGGTAGCCCACGACCTCGTCGGAGACCCGCAGCGGCGCGCACGCCAGCGAGCGGGCGCCCAGCTGCTCGGCCAGCTCCACGTCGCCGGCCAGCAGGTCGTCCACCAGTGCGGGCGCCTTGCGCGCCGCGTCGAACACCCCGGCCGCCAGCACGCCCACCAGCCCCGCCGTGCGGCCCGCGCCGGCCGTCACGCCGAAGCCGGGACCCTCTTCGGCGCGCGTCAGCACGTAGGCCGCGTCGGCGCCGCTGGAGCCGTGGATGATCTGCGCGATCGTCTCGAACAGCTCGGGCAGCGGCCGGTGGCTGGCCAGCAGGTCCTTGATCCGGCGGCCCGCCTCCCGCCGTAGCGGCGCGGGCGGCGGCGTCAGCACGTAACGGTGGTCGGCCGAGACCACCAGCCAGATCGCGTGGCCGTCGTGGCGCAGGTGGGAGATGTAAACAGGGATCAGGTGGCCGCCGACGTGCCGCATCCGCGACTCGCCCCGCCACCGGCGCAGGCGCAGGGTGTCGGCCAGCGACAGCGCGTAGGGGCCGTGCGCCCGCCAGGCCACCAGTTCCGCCAGCGACATGCCCGCGGCCTCGTCCGCCCGCCAGCCGAGCAGCGCGGCGGCCTCCTGGTTCCAGGACACGACCTGACCGTGGTCGTCGGAGACGACGGTGGCCACGTGCAGCGTTCCGACGGGAGCGACCACGGCGGCCGGGGCCGACACCGTGGGCGCCGACAGCTCGCCGTTGCCGTCGGCCAGCTCGATCCGCACCCACACCCGCTTGGCCGACCTGGTGTAGGTCACCCCCCATGCGTCGGCCAGCATGGCCGCGAGCGCCAGCCCCCTGCCGGAGGTCGGCAGCGTGTCGACAGGGGCCCACTCGGCCGCCAGGATCGTGCGCGTGGGGTGACGGTCGTCCACCTCGATCTCCAGCTTCGGCGGCGTCGCGCCCACGTCCAGCCGGCAGGTCACCTCGATCCCCGTGCCCGCGTGCACCACCGCGTTGGTGACGAGCTCGCTGGTCAGCAGCACCGCGTCCTCGGCCACGTGGTTCAGGCGCCAGTGGCCGAGCGTGTCGCGCACGAATTCGCGCGCGGCCGCCGGCGCCTGGGGGGTGCCCTCGAAGGCGGCTTTCGAGGCCTGGATGGTATCCACTAAGTCGTCCTAGAACATCACTCGATGTGGCAGCTTCGTCACTCTCAGAGTGGCAGACTGAGGACCCGTTATACCGCCAGTTGTGAAGAAGGCCGCCCATGGTCGCGCAGTTGGTACCCCCACTCGCTCCTGGAACGCTCCAGGAAGCCGATCTCCGACCGCTGCTCGTGGCCCTGAAGGGCCTGCGCGACGGCAACTTCCGCACCCGGCTCGAGCTGCCAGGCGACCCGTTCCTGGCCCAGCTGGCGATGGCCTTCAACCAGGTCGTCGACCGCAACGACCACCTGGCGGGCGAGCTGACCAGGGTGCGCGCCGAGGTCGCCCGGCAGGGGCACCTCGACGAGCGGATCACGACCAGCCCCGGCTCCGGCACGTGGGCGGTGAACGTGACGGCGGTCAACAGCCTCATCGACGCGCTGGTGATCCCGGCGGCCAAGGCGACCAGGGTGCTCAACGCGGTGGCCGACGGCGACCTGTCGCAGCGGGTCGACCTGCAGGAGGACAACCGGCCGCTGCGCGGCGGGCTGCGGCTGATGGGCAAGGCGGTCAACCGCATGGTCGACCAGCTCGCGCTGTTCTCCGGCGAGGTCACGCGGGTGGCGCGCGAGGTCGGCACCGAGGGGCGGCTCGGCGGCCGGGCCAAGGTCCAGGGCATGTCGGGCAGCTGGCGCGACGTGACCGAGGCGGTCAACGCCATGGCGGGACGGCTGACCGCGCAGGTGCGCGACATCGCGGTGGTGACCACGGCGGTGGCCAGGGGAGACCTGACCCGCCAGGTGACGGTCGAGGCCACCGGCGAGTTGCTCGAGCTGAAGCTGACCGTGAACACGATGGTGGACCAGCTGTCGGCCTTCGCCGATGAGGTGACCAGGGTGGCCCGCGAGGTGGGCACCGAGGGCAGGCTGGGCGGCCAGGCGCAGGTGCGGGGGATGAGCGGGGTCTGGAAGGACCTCACCGACAACGTCAACTTCATGGCCTCGAACCTGACCACCCAGGTGCGCTCGATCGCCCAGGTGACCACGGCGGTGGCCAACGGCGACCTGTCGAAGAAGATCACGGTGGACGCGCGGGGTGAGATCCTGCAGCTGAAGGACACCATCAACACGATGGTGGACCAGCTGTCGGCCTTCGCCGATGAGGTGACCAGGGTGGCCCGCGAGGTGGGCACCGAGGGGCAGCTCGGCGGCCGGGCCGAGGTGAAGGGCGTCTCCGGCACCTGGAAGGACCTCACCGACAACGTCAACTTCATGGCCTCCAACCTGACCACTCAGGTACGTGCCATCGCGCAGGTCACCACCGCCGTAGCACAAGGCGATTTGTCGCGAAAAATCACCGTTGATGCGCGGGGCGAGATCCTGCAGCTGAAGGACACCATCAACACGATGGTGGACCAGCTGTCGGCCTTCGCCAGCGAGGTGACCAGGGTGGCCCGCGAGGTCGGCACCGAAGGCCAGCTCGGCGGCCGGGCGGATGTGCGCGGGGTGTCGGGCACCTGGAAGGACCTCACCGACAACGTCAACTTCATGGCCGACAACCTCACCAGCCAGGTGCGCTCGATCGCGCAGATCACCACGGCGGTGGCCAACGGCGACCTGTCCAAGAAGATCACGGTCGATGCCCGGGGCGAGATCCTTCAGTTGAAGGACACCATCAACACGATGGTGGACCAGCTGTCGGCCTTCGCCGACGAGGTGACCAGGGTGGCCCGCGAGGTCGGCACGGAAGGCCGCCTGGGCGGCCAGGCGCAGGTCCGGGGCGTGTCGGGCGTCTGGAAGGACCTCACCGACAACGTCAACTTCATGGCCTCGAACCTCACGACCCAGGTACGCGACATCGCGCAGGTCGCCACCGCAGTGGCTCAAGGCGATTTGTCGCGAAAAATCACCGTAGACGTGAAGGGCGAGATCCTCCAGCTCAAGGACACCGTCAACACGATGGTGGACCAGCTGTCCGCGTTCGCCGCCGAGGTGACCCGGGTGGCGCGCGAGGTCGGCAGCGAGGGCCGCCTGGGCGGTCAGGCCCAGGTCCGTGGCGTCAGCGGGGTGTGGAAGGACCTCACCGACAACGTGAACTTCATGGCCGACAACCTGACCACGCAGGTGCGCTCGATCGCGCAGGTGGCCACGGCCGTGGCGCAGGGCGACCTGTCACGCAAGATCACCGTTGAGGTGAAGGGCGAGATCCTCGAGCTCACCAACACCATCAACACGATGGTCGACCAGCTGTCGGCCTTCGCCGCCCAGGTGACCAGAGTGGCGCGTGAGGTCGGCACCGAGGGGCAGCTGGGCGGCCGGGCCGAGGTCCGCGGGGTGTCGGGCACCTGGAAGGACCTCACCGACAACGTGAACTTCATGGCCGACAACCTCACCAGCCAGGTGCGCGACATCGCCCAGGTGGCGACCGCCGTGGCCGACGGTGACCTGTCGAAGAAGATCACGGTGGACGCGCGGGGTGAGATCCTGCAGTTGAAGGACACCATCAACACGATGGTGGACCAGCTCTCGGCCTTCGCCGACGAGGTCACCCGGGTGGTGCGCGAGGTCGGCACGGAAGGCCGACTGGGCGGCCAGGCGCAGGTCCGCGGCGTGAGCGGGGTGTGGAAGGACCTCACTGAGAGCGTCAACTTCATGGCCTCCAACCTGACCTCGCAGGTCCGCAGCATCGCCGTGGTCACCACGGCCATCGCCAACGGCGACCTGTCCAAGATGATCAGGGTCGACGCCCGCGGCGAGATCCTGCAGCTCAAGGACACCATCAACACCACCGTCGACCAGCTGTCGGCCTTCGCCGACGAGGTCACCCGGGTGGCCCGCGAGGTGGGCACCGAGGGCAGTCTCGGCGGCCAGGCGCAGGTCCGGGGCGTGTCGGGCGTCTGGAAGGAGCTCACCGACAACGTCAACTTCATGGCCTCCAACCTCACCAGCCAGGTCCGCAACATCGCGCAGGTCGCCACCGCCGTGGCCAACGGCGACCTGTCCAAGAAGATCGACGTGGACGCCCGCGGCGAGATCCTCGAACTCAAGACCACGATCAACACGATGGTCGACACACTGTCGTCCTTCTCCTCCGAGGTCACCCGGGTGGCCCGCGAGGTCGGCTCGGAGGGCAGGCTGGGCGGCCAGGCCGAGGTCGAGGGCGTCTACGGCACCTGGGAGCGGCTGACCAAGAACGTCAACGAGCTCGCCGGCAACCTCACCACCCAGGTGCGCGCCATCGCCGAGGTGGCCAGCGCCGTCGCCCAGGGCGACCTGAGCCGCTCCATCAGCGTCGAGGCCAAGGGCGAGGTGGCCGAGCTGAAGAACAACGTCAACCTCATGGTGGCCAACCTGCGCGAGACGACCAGGGCCAAGGACTGGCTGGAGTCCAACCTGGCCCGCATCGCCGGCCTGATGCAGGGCCACCGCGACCTGGTCGAGGTCGCGGACCTCATCCTGCGCGAGCTCACCCCGCTGGTCAGCGCCCAGTACGGCGCTTTCTTCCTGGCCGACCTCGACTCGCGCGGCGGCGAGTTGGCCTTCATCGCCGGGTACGGCGCGGCCCACGACCGTGACGTCCTGCAGGATCCCGGAACCCCGGGTCCCGGCCTGATCAGGCAGGCCGCGCTGGAGAAGAAGCGCATCCTGCTCGACGACGTGCCGCCCGACTACATCAAGGTGCACACCGCGCTGGGCGAGGCGGCTCCCGCCAGCGTGGTGGTACTGCCGATCGTGTTCGAGGACAACGTGCTCGGCGTGGTCGAGCTGGCCTCCTTCAGCCGTTTCAGCGAGGTCCACCTGGCCTTCTTCGACCAGTTCGTGGTCACGATCGGCGTGGCGATCAACACGATCATCGCCAACGCCCGCACCGAGTCGCTGCTGTCGGAGTCGCAGCGCCTGGCACAGCAGCTGCAGGGCCGCTCCGACGAGCTGCAGCGCCAGCAGGCCGAGCTGCGCAGGTCCAACGCGGCGCTGGAGGAGAAGGCGCACCTGCTGGCCACTTCCTCGCGCTACAAGTCCGAGTTCCTGGCCAACATGTCGCACGAGCTGCGCACCCCGCTCAACAGCCTGCTCATCCTGGCCAGGCTGCTGGCCGACAACCCCGGCGACAACCTCTCCGAGCAGGAGGTCGAGTTCGCCACCACGATCCACAACGCGGGCAGCGACCTGCTGCAGCTCATCAACGACATCCTCGACCTGTCCAAGATCGAGGCGGGCAGGATGGACGTCCGCCCGGAGAACCTGCCGCTGAACAAGCTGCTCGACTACGTCGATGCCACCTTCAGGCCGCTCACGATCGACCGCGGTCTCACCTTCGAGATCAACGTGGGCCCGGGTGTGCCGCGCGAGCTGTACAACGATGAGCGCCGCCTGCAGCAGATCCTGCGCAACCTGCTGTCCAACGCGGTCAAGTTCACCGCCGCGGGCGAGGTCAGGCTGGAGGTCTCGGTGGCCGGCGAGCTCGACAGCCCGCTGCTCAGGGACGCCGCGGACGTGATCGCCTTCGCCGTCAGCGACACCGGAATCGGCATCGCCGCCGACAAGCTGCCCGTCATCTTCGGCGCCTTCCAGCAGGCCGACGGCACGACCAGCCGCAAGTACGGCGGCACCGGGCTGGGCCTATCGATCAGCAGCGAGATCGCCAGGCTGCTTGGCGGCGAGATCCACGCCAGCAGCCAGCCCGCCGCCGGCAGCACGTTCACCCTGTACGTGCCGGCCAGATGCGTGGCCTCGGGCGCCGTCACCGAGCCCGACACGTCCGAGGGCGAGCCCGAATGGCACCCGGTCGAGCCGCTGCGCAAACCCGTGGAGGTCCGTACCGCCGCCCAGCCGCAGGCCGAGTGGCCGTCGGTCGACGGCGGCGACGACTGGCACTCCGCGGCCCGCATCGGCGAGCTGAGCGAGGGCCCGGTCGGCGAGACGCTCACCGGCAGGCGGGTGCTCATCGTGGACGACGACATCCGCAACGTCTACGCGCTCACCCACGTCCTCGGCCGCCTGGGCATGGAGGTGGTCTACGCCGAGAACGGCAGGGAGGGCATCGAGGCGCTGGAGCGCGATGACAAGATCTCGCTGGTGCTGATGGACGTGATGATGCCCGAGATGGATGGCTACGAGACCCTCGCCGCGGTCCGTCAGATGCCCAGGTTCGCCGACCTGCCGATCATCGCGCTGACGGCCAAGGCGATGCCGGGCGACAGGGAGAAGACGATCTCCTGCGGCGCCTCCGACTACGTGCCCAAACCGGTCGACCTCGATCACCTGCTGGAGGTGATGCGGGGATGGCTCGCCGGCGAGCGGGAGGGGCCGCGATGAACCGCGCCGCTACGAACCGCACGGTCAAGATCCTGCTGGTCGACGACAGCGAGGACAGCCTGGTCGCCCTCGAGGCGGTCCTGCGCCCTCTGCAGCAGCAACTGTTCAAGGCCAGGTCCGGCCAGGAGGCGATGAAGCTGATGCTGCGCAACGACTTCGCGGTCGTGCTGCTCGACGTGCTGATGCCGGGCATGGACGGCTTCGAGACGGCCGCCCACGTCAAGCGCCTCGACCAGACGCGTGACGTGCCGATCATCTTCCTGACCGGCACCGACATCGGCGCGGGCGCCGCCTTCCGCGGCTACGCCGTGGGCGCCGTCGACTACATCACCAAGCCCTTCGACCCGTGGGTGCTGCGCTCCAAGGTCGCCGTCTTCATCGACCTGTTCCGCAAGAACGTGGAGCTGCAGGAGCAGACGGCCCTGCTGTGCGAGCTCGTGCGCGGTGACACCGAGCAGCCAGGCAACCCCCGGATCCTTTCCGGCTTCTCCGAGCGGCTGCGGGCCGTCGAGGAGAAGCTGGCCGCCCTGGTGCAGGACTGCCCCGGCGACAAGGGGCTCACCGAGGCGGTCAAGGAGCTCGCCGACCGGGTGGCGGCCATGCAGGCCGCCTTCGACTCGGTCGTGCTGTAAGACCCGCCTGTACGGCGGGCCGCCGCGGTTCCCGGGGGCGCGGGTTCGGGGCGGCCTGCCGTACGGGTGGCCAGGCCGTACAACAGGACGGACATTTCGGGCAACCGGCGTGGCACGGTGATCCGGACGGGGTCTCCGACGTACCTTTGGCATCATGGCCACCCGTACGCCGAAAAGCGCATCGAAGGGTCCGGCGAAGCGGTCGGCCTCGTCACGCTCGACCTCCGCCAAGCGGGGGTCCACGGCGTCGCGACGCGCACCGGCCCGCAAGCCGCCGATGACCCACCAGGACCCGATCAGCTGGGTCTTCACGGTGATCGGCAAGCTGATCGTCGGGCTCTGGATGCTGTTCGCCAACGGCCTGGGCAGCGCGGCCAGGGCACTGGGCAAGAACGCGCGCGAGCTGGACCCCGCGCACCGGCGCGACGGGGTGGGGCTGGCGTGGCTGGCGGGCGCCATCGTGCTGGCCGCGATGACCTGGCGCGACGCGCAGGGCTCGGTCTCGCACGTGGTCAACACGTCCGTGCACGCCGTGTTCGGCTCGCTGGCCTGGGCGGTGCCGATCCTGCTCGGGCTGCTGTCCTGGCGCTACATGCGCCATCCCGACCAGAACGCCGACACCGGGCGCATGGTGATCGGGTGGAGCGCGCTGCTGATCGGCGTGCTCGGCGTGATCCACGTGGCCAACGGCACGCCGTACCCGGCGGGTACCCAGGCCGACGGGATGGACAAGATCGCCCAGGCGGGCGGCCTGGTCGGGTTCATCGTGTCCGCGCCGCCGATGAGCATCCTGCCGGCGTTCATCACGATCCCGCTGCTGCTGATCCTGTCGGGATTCGGGATCCTGGTGATCACGGCGACCCCTGTGCACCGGATCCCCGAGCGGCTCGGGGAGCTCAAGCACCTGCTGTTCGAAAGGCACGCGCCCGCGGAGTCCGGGCAGCCGGCCAAGAAGCGGGTGCGGAAGAGCGACAAGCCCGAGTCGGGCGACTCGATCAAGCCGTACGACACACCCGTGCTCGCCGAGGACTCCAAGAAGCACTCGCCGGAGATCGTGCCGGGGCTGACCGACGAGGAAGACGAGACTCCTGTCCCCGCGCCCCGCAAGACCGAGCCGCCTGAGCCGACCCCGGCTCCGCGCAAGGTCGAGCAGCTCGTGCTGTCCTCGCAGGCCGGGCCGTACGTCCTGCCGGACCTGCTGAACCTCAAGCAGGGCAGCGCGCCCAAGCCGCAGACCAAGGCCAACACCGTGGTGGTCAATGCGCTGACCAGCGTGCTCGAGCAGTTCACCATCGACGCCCAGGTGATCGGGTTCACCCGCGGCCCGACGGTGACGCGCTACGAGATCGAGCTCGGGCCTGCGGTCAAGGTCGAGAAGGTCACCGCGCTCACCAAGAACATCGCCTACGCCGTCAAGTCCGCCGACGTGCGGATCCTGTCGCCCATCCCGGGCAAGTCCGCGATCGGGGTGGAGATCCCCAACGCCGACAAGGACCTGGTCTCGCTCGGCGACGTGCTCCGCTCCCAGGTGGCGCAGGCCGACCACCACCCGATGATCGTCGGGCTGGGCAAGGACGTCGAGGGCCGCACGATCGTGGCCAACCTCGCCAAGATGCCGCACCTGCTGATCGCGGGCGCCACCGGCGCCGGTAAGTCGGTCTGCGTCAACGGCCTGATCACCTCGATCCTGATGCGGTCGACGCCGGACGAGGTGCGCATGGTGCTCGTCGACCCCAAACGGGTCGAGCTCAGCGTCTACGAGGGCATCCCCCACCTGATCACCCCGATCATCACCAGCCCGAAGAAGGCCGCGGAGGCCCTCGAATGGGTCGTGGGGGAGATGGACCGCCGCTACGACGACCTGGCCGCCTCAGGCTTCCGGCACGTCGACGAGTTCAACAAGGCCGTGCGGGCGGGCAAGCTGCAGCCGCCGCCCGGCAGCGAGCGCGTCTACAAGCCCTACCCCTACCTGCTGGTGATCGTGGACGAGCTGGCCGACCTGATGATGGTCGCGCCGCGCGACGTGGAGGACTCCATCGTCCGCATCACCCAGCTGGCCCGCGCGGCCGGCATCCACCTGGTGATCGCCACCCAGCGACCCTCGGTCGACGTCGTGACCGGTCTGATCAAGGCCAACGTGCCCTCCAGGCTGGCGTTCGCGGTGTCGTCGCTGACCGACTCCCGGGTCATCCTCGACCAGCCCGGCGCCGACAAGCTGGTCGGCCAGGGCGACGCGCTGTTCCTGCCGATGGGCGCGAGCAAGCCCATCCGCATCCAGAACGCGTTCGTGTCGGAGAAAGAGATCGCCGACATCGTCACGCACTGCAAGGGGCAGATGCAGGCTGAATACCGCGAGGACGTGGCCGCCGCGCCGGTCAAGCGCGAGATCGACGAGGACATCGGCGACGACCTCGACCTGCTCATCCAGGCCGCCGAGCTGATCGTGACGACCCAGTTCGGCTCCACCTCGATGCTGCAGCGCAAGCTCCGCGTCGGCTTCGCCAAGGCGGGGCGGCTGATGGACCTGCTCGAGTCCAGGAACGTGGTGGGCCCGAGTGAGGGCTCCAAGGCCCGCGAGGTGCTCGTCAAGCCCGATGATTTGCCGGGTTTGCTAGCCGACCTGCGCGGCGAATGACCCCAATGCGCCCTCGCCCGACGATTACTGATTGAATATGAACCACTACGCAACGTCCGGGGGGCGGGGAGGCGTTTGCTGTGCAAGAGCAGAGCATCGGAACCATGCTGGCCACGGCCAGGAGAGCAAACGGGCTGACAGTCGGGCAGTTGAGCGCGATCACGCGGATCCGCGAGGCGCTCATCTACGCCATGGAGCGGGACGACTTCTCGCTGTGCGGGGGTGACTTCTACGCCAGGGGGCACCTCAAGGCCGTCTCCCAGGCCGTCGGCCTGGATCCGGCGGCCATGGTGAACCTGTATGACGAGCAGCACGGCGGCGCGCCGCAGCCGATCAGGGCGGCGGCCGTCTTCCAGGCGGACAAGCGGGTCAAGCTGCGCGAGCGGCGCGGGCCCAACTGGACGCTCGCGCTGGGGGTGGCGCTGGCGATCGTGGTGGTCTTCGGCGTCATGCGGGCCATGGGCGGCTCCGAGGAGGCGCACATGGCCGCGGTCCAGGGGGGATCCAAGGTTCCCCCGAACGCGCCGTTCACGGATCCGCCGCACCGCCATCCCGCGGACGCCAAGGGCAAGAAGAAGCCGAAGAACCTGGTCGTGGTCAAGGTGAAGGCCAAGCGGTCCTCCTACCTGAACGTGCGCGACGCCACCGGGCGGCGGCTGTTCTCCGGCACGATCGAGGCAGGCAAGACTTCCACGTGGAAGTCCAACTCCGCGGTCAATATGATCATTGGTGATGCCGGAGCGGTATCGCTGCAGGTCAACGGCAAGAATTTGGGGCATCCCGGCAACCGGGGCGAGACGGTTCAGCGTACTTTCGGGCCTTCCACACCGCGACCGCGGTAGGCCGTGCATCAGCGGTGGCCAACTCCCGATACCGTAGTGTCACCATGTCATCCCGCCGAACCGTATCTCTGATCACCCTGGGCTGCGCGCGCAACGAGGTCGACTCCGAGGAGCTCGCCGCGCGGCTCGACGCTGCCGGTTGGGACCTCGGCGACGACAGTCCCGACGTCGTCGTCGTCAACACGTGCGGCTTCATCGACTCGGCCAAGAAGGACTCGATCGACACCCTGCTGGCCGCCGCCGACACCGGCGCCAAGGTGGTGGCCGCGGGTTGCATGGCCGAGCGCTACGGCAACGAGCTGGCCGAGGCACTGCCCGAGGCCAGCGCGGTCATCTCCTTCGACGACTACGGCGACATCGGCGCGCGCCTGGACGACGTGCTCGCCGGGCGAGCGCTCAAGCCGCACACGCCGCGCGACCGCCGCGCCCTGCTGCCCATCTCGCCTGTGGAACGTGCCGGAAGCCGGAACATCCCCGGGCACGGCGGGGATCTGCCCGACGGCGTCGCCCCCGCGAGCGGGCCCCGGGTGCTGCGCAAGCGGCTGGACGAGAGCCCGGTGGCCTCGCTCAAGCTGGCCTCAGGCTGCGACCGCCGCTGCACGTTCTGCGCGATCCCGGCCTTCCGCGGGTCGTACGTCTCGCGTGACCCCGAAGAGCTGATGGCCGAGGCCGACTGGCTGGCCCACCGCGGCGTTCGCGAGCTCGTCCTGGTCAGCGAGAACTCCACCTCTTACGGCAAGGACCTGGGCGACCTGCGGGCCCTGGAGACGCTGCTGCCGCGCCTGGCGGGCATCGAGGGCATCGACCGGGTCCGCGTCAGCTACCTGCAGCCGGCCGAGCTGCGTCCCGGGCTGCTCGAGACCATCGGGGCCACCGAGGGCGTCGCACCGTACTACGACCTGTCCTTCCAGCACGCCAGCGGCTCGGTGCTGCGCAGGATGCGCCGCTTCGGCGACCCCGAGCGCTTCCTCGGCCTGCTCGACCAGGTCAGGGCGCTCGCCCCCGAGGCGGGCGTGCGCTCCAACTTCATCGTGGGCTTCCCCGGCGAGACCGAGGAGGAGTTCGAGGCCCTGGTCGGGTTTCTGGAGCGGGCCAGGCTCGACGTGATCGGCGTGTTCGGCTACTCCGACGAGGACGGCACCGAGGCCGCCACCCTGTCGGGCAAGCTCGACCAGGACGTCATCGACGAGCGCGTCCGCGTGCTGACCGAGCTGGCCGAGGAGCTCACCGCCCAGCGCGCGGAGGAGCGCATCGGCACCGAGGTCGACGTGCTCATCGACGAGGACCTGGGCGACGGCGGCTATGAGGGCCGCGCCGCCCACCAGGGACCCGAGGTCGACGGCTCGGTCACCGTGCAGGGCATCGGACTGGTGCCCGGCCAGATCGTCCGCGCCGTGGTGGTCGACGCCGAGGGCGTCGATCTCATCGCACGAATCAAGGCCGACCCATGACCAAGGACGAGCGCCGCGTGGTGAGCCCGTGGAACATCGCCAACGGCCTCACGGTAGCCCGGTTGGCGCTCGTCCCCTTCTTCGTCGTGTGCATGCTCATACCGGGCACCGGGTGGCGCCTGGCCGCCCTCGGGGTGTTCGCGGTGGCCTCCATCACCGACCACCTCGACGGCGAGCTGGCCAGGCGGTACGGCCTCATCACCGACTTCGGCAAGATCGCGGATCCGATCGCCGACAAGGCGCTCACCGGCGCGGCGCTGGTGTGCCTGTCGATCCTGAACGAGCTGCCGTGGTGGGTGACGATCGTCATCCTGGGGCGGGAGGTCGGCATCACGCTGCTGCGCCTCATGCTGCTGCGGCGGGCGGTCATCCCGGCCTCCTACGGGGGCAAGGTCAAGACGGTGCTGCAGATCGCCGCGATCGTGCTGTACCTCCTGCCCGGGGTGCCTGACGTCCTCAAGTGGGTGGTCATGGGGGCCGCCCTGGTGGTGACGGTGGCCACGGGAGCCGACTACGTCATCCGAGCCATCCAGCTCCGCCGCGTGGCTCGCCAGGTCCGCGGCGAGTAGCAGCCCCCTCCGCCGCGCGGCCGGGCCTTTGTACCGCTCGGCTCTTGTTCGGCTGGGCTCTTGTTCGGCTCGGCTTTGTACGGCGGGCCACCGCCACCGCCTCCCACCGCCGTGGGCTCGGGGCCTGTGCGCGGCGCTGCCGGCGAGTCGGGGACACTTGCTCGCCGCTACGGCGCTTCGTAGAACACTTCCCGCGGTCACGACTCAGCCGCCGCACAGGGCGCCGCCCTCCGCCGCACACCTCCTCACCGCCCCGGCGCCCGGGATGCGGGTCCTGGGGGGCCCTGCTGTCGGGAGGGTGCCCGGGGGCGGGGGTGACCCGGCGGTGGGCAACGGCGGCGGGGGTTTGCGCGTGGGTGGTTCGTGGGCGGGAAAGTGGGGGCGGGGGGTGGTGGGGCGTGGTTGGGTGGGAGGGTGGGTGAGGAGCAGCGGGTGAGTGCGGCGGCTGAGGTGTTGGAGCTGCTGGTGCGGGAGGGCGCGACCGTGGCGGTGGCCGAGTCGCTGACCGGCGGGTTGATCGGGGCGGCGATCACCGCCGTGTCCGGGTCGTCGAAGGCGTTCCGCGGTGGGGTGATCTCTTACGCCACGGATCTGAAGCACGAGCTGCTGGCCGTACCCGAGGAGCTGCTGCGCAAGGAGGGGGCCGTGCACCCGGATGTGGCGGCGGCGATGGCCAGGGGAGTGGCGCGCCTGTGCGGGGCGAGCTATGGGCTGGCCGTGACGGGTGTGGCGGGTCCCGACCCGCAGGACGGCAGGGCCGTGGGCACGGTGTTCGTGGCCGTGAGCGGACCCGGGGAGCGCGTCTGGGGGAGGGAGCTGGCACTCCAGGGGTCGCGCGAGCAGATCCGGGTAGGCACGGTGGACGAGGCAGTCGATCTCCTCGCAGGTGTGCTGAAGGCGAACATAGGGGAACATTCCGGGTGATTACCGTGTTACGTCCCGAGCGAACATGCGAACCACGGTCTGACGCGGTGTCGGTGGATACGGGTACGGTGGAGCTGTGAGTGAGGTCCGTGAGCCATCTGCAAGCACCGAGCGCCCGGCAGGCGGGCCTAATGAGTCACGCAACGAGCCACGCGCGGCGGGCCATGGGCGGAGACGTCCGATGATGACGGCGAGGAGTATGTACGAGGCCAAGAAGAAGAATGACCGGCACGACCCGATCGCGCGGGGCGTGGTGAAATCATCCACGCCGGGGAGGGAGCGACAGATGATCTTGCTGCGTCAGCTGCTCGGTGACGTGCTGAGGCGGTTGCGAGTGCGACAGGGACGCACGCTGCGCGAGGTTTCCACGCTGGCGCGGGTGTCCCTTGGCTACCTGTCCGAGGTCGAGCGTGGCCAGAAGGAGGCGTCTTCCGAGCTGCTCGCGTCCATCTGCGGCGCGCTCGGGGTTCCGCTGTCCCAAGTGCTGCGTGAGGTTTCCGACCAGTTCGCGCTGGCAGAGCTTCAGGCGACCCCCGTGCTGTCCGACGTACCGGAGCACGAGCGCCTGCCCCTCGCCGAGACCGTCCCGGGTTCGGCGATCCCCGACTTCCCCGAGGTCAAGGCGATGGTGGCCGCCTAGCGAGGCTGGCAGCCATCACACCACAGGATCAACCGCTCCTGTGGCTGTGCCCCCATCTCCCCTCGGCTGATGCGAGTGCCGCATCGGCGACAGGGTCGGCCCGCCCTGCCGTAAACCCACGTCTGGTTCCCCGGACGGCGATCACCCGTGGTCACTGTGGCCGCGTGAGCGTGCTTATGGTCGCGACCGCTTCGGGACTCGTTGGCATTGGTCCCCTCGCTCTCTCCTCCCGAGCTCCTTCGCTCGATGTTCGCGCTCAGCAGCCGCTGCGCGAGCGAGACCAGGCCGTCCAGATCCTCGATCTCACCCACCTCCCGCCACGGCCAGACCCCGCGCAGAAACAGGGTCTCCGCCCGGTAGATCGTCCCGATCCCGGCGAGGTTGCGCTGGTCGAGCAGCGCGTCGC
Source organism: Nonomuraea sp. NPDC050536 (assembly GCF_044457685.1). NCBI lineage: Bacteria > Bacillati > Actinomycetota > Actinomycetes > Streptosporangiales > Streptosporangiaceae > Nonomuraea > Nonomuraea sp. NPDC050536. Next base: position 41,876 of record NZ_JBITHD010000014.1, on the reverse strand, counting down.
CGATCGTCCGCGCCGGATCGGCGCGCAGGCGCCTGACCGCCTCCTCCGGATCCCAGTCCGCGCCCAGCAGGTCAGGCCCGAGATGGCCGACCACGCGGTCCTCCTCGGCGGTCTTCACCAGGTCCACCATGCCGAGCTTGACGCCCATGGCCTGCCATTCGGCGTTGGCCAGGATCAGCCGCACCTGGTCGCCCGGTGGCGGGCGCCGACCTGGCGGCACGATGCGCCAGGAGCCGTCCATGCGCAGGTGGGTGTGCACGGTGAGGTCGCCCTCAACGCGCGTGAGCAGGTGCTTGCCGCGTGACAGCGTGGTCAGCACGGTCCGGCCGCTGAGGTCCGCGGTGGCGTAGCGGGGCACGCGGAAGTCCGACCGCGTGAGCACCCGCCCGTCCAGGGCGTCGCGGAGTCTGGCGGCCGTGCGGTAGACGGCGTCTCCCTCGGGCATGCGGCCAGTCTAGGAAGACTGGACGCATCCTCAACGGATGCTGGTCTTCACAAAGAAGAGCGTCAAGTCCCGCTACCACTGGGCCAGGAAGGGCACGGTGTTCTACGGCTACTGCTGGGGCAACAATCCGACCTGGAACTGGACGCCCGTCCGCCACAGCTTCAACGGTCGCGACTACTACGTCTGGCACACCCAGCTCAGGGCACTATAGCCACGGTCCGCGTGCGGTGGCCCGGCTGGGGTCACCGCACGCTCAGTGACCGCCAGATCCTGTCGGGCAGGACGCGGGCCGCCTCGGCCAGGTCGATCTCGGCGGCACCCGCCAGCCAGCGCCTGGTCACTTCCGCGACCGGGCCGATCAGCAGCATCTCGACCTGCGCCATCGGCAGGTCCGCGACCGTCCCCGCCGCCACGTGCGGGCGCAGCCAGGCCACCAGCCGCGCCAGCCGCGGCGCCTTGTCCGCCGCGATCTGCTCGGCGTAGGGTCCCAGGTCGATCGCGTACGGCGCGGCGTGCACGAACCTGGCCTCGTCCGGGTGGTCGGCGGTGAAGCCGAGGTAGGCCAGCACGGCCTGCCGTACACCGTCATGGGCGCTCGAGGCGGACTCCACGGCCGACAGCAGCGCGTCGAGCAGGTCGGCCATGCAGCGGCTGTACAGCGCCGCGGCCAGGCCCTCCAGGCTGCCGAAGTGGTGGTAGAGGCTGCCCACGCTGACGCCGCTGCGCGTGGTAACGGCGCGCAGCGTGAAGTCGGCCGGGTACACCTCCAGGGCGGTGCCGAACAGCCGGCCGATCGTCTCCTCGCTGCGCTTGTGCCTGGTCACCCGGCCGACGTTAGCGCCTCCGCCTCCTCCCAGATGCGCTGGGCCAGCTCGCGGTCCGTGGCGGGCGGCTGGAGGGGGATCTCCTCGGTCAGGTTGAAGTACCGGCCCGTGCCCGGGTCGGCGGCCAGCCGTACGACGGGTTCCGCGCCCTGCTCTGGGGTGGCCCAGCCGCGCTTGGCCAGCTTGAGCAGCCAGCCGACGGGGCCGCGCCGGTCGCCGAGCCCGGTGCGGATCACACCCGGGTGCACGGCGTCGACGGTGATGCCGCGCTCGCGCCAGCGCTCGGCGAACAGCGGGACGGTCAGCAGGTTGCACAGCTTGGTGTCGGCGTAGGTTCTGATCTGGTGGAAGCCGGCCCCCACGGAGGTCCTGCCGGGCTCGGCCCTGCCCTTGACGTAGAGCCCCGCGGTGACCTGGACCACCCGGGACAGGTGGTCCTCGAGCAGGTGGTTGAGCAGGAACGGGGCCAGGTGGTTGACGGCGAAGGACTCCTCCAGGCCGTCCTCGGTCAGCGTGCGGCGGCTCGGCCACAGCCCGGCGTTGTGGATGAGCACGTCGATGCGGCCGGTCCTGTCGCGCAGTTCCCCGGCCAGGCGCCGGACGGAGGCGATCGTGGACAGGTCGGCCGTGACGGGCTCCACGTCGCCCTGGAGGGACTCGGCCGCCTGGTGCGGGCTGCGCGCGGCCAGGAGGACCCGGTGGCCGGCGGCGGCCAGTTGCTCGCAGATCGCGTAGCCGATGCCGCGATTGCCCCCTGTTACGACCACTGTCGACGTCATGGTGGAGAATCTTTCTAGAGAAATTCTCTAATTTCAACTGTGCAGAATGGACGGCATGCGAGGACGACGCCTGCGGGACTTCGGGCATTCGATCGGCCGCCTGGAGCCCGGGCCGCTCAACGCCATCACCGACGTGGCGGGGGTTCTGGTGGGGCAGAGCACGATCGTGGACGAGCGGCGGAGCATCTACTCGGGCGTCACGGCGATCGTGCCGCAGGCCCTGGCGGGGGTGCGTGCCCTGCCCGCCGGTTTCCACGTCGGCAACGGCTACGGCAAGTTCGTGGGCACCACGCAGCTCGTGGAGCTCGGCGAGCTGGAGACGCCCATCCTGCTGACCTCGACGCTGTCGACGTTCCGCGCGGCCGACGCCCTGCTGAGCTGGATCCTCGACCGCAGGAGCGGGCCCGTCGTCACGGTCAACCCGGTGGTCGGCGAGGTGAACGACCTGTGGCTGACGACGGGCGACGCGCGCCCTGTCACCGCCGAGCACGTCCACGCCGCCCTCGACGGCGCCTCGTCGCAGGCGCCTGAGCTGGGCAACGCCGGCGGGGGCACCGGCGCGTGCGCGCTGGGGTTCAAGGCGGGCATCGGTACGGCTTCGCGGCGGACGAGGCTGCGCGACCGGGAGGCCACGGTCGGCGTGCTGGTGCAGGCGAACATGGGCGGAGACCTGCGCCTGCTCGGTCGCACGATCACGCCGGAGAGCCTCGGGTTCCTGCGGGCGGGCCCAGAAACCGACCGGGGTTCCTGCGTCGTCGTGATCGCGCTCGACGTGGCCTGCCCCGCGCTGCAGCTGTCGCGGATCGCGGCCAGGGGGGTCTTCGGGCTCGGCAGGGTCGGAGCCTCCTACAGCCACGGCAGCGGCGACTACGGGCTGGCGTTCTCCTCCGCGCATTCCGACGCGCCGAGGACGCTTGACCAGGTGGAGCTCGACAGGGTCTTCACCGCGGTCCTGGACGCGGTGGAGGAGGCGGTGATCGACGCGCTGCTGGCGGCGCGGACGGTTCGCACGGCGCAAGGGCGCGAGGCGGTCGCCCTCCCGCCCGAGGTGCTCGAGACCCTCGGAAGCTGAGCGTCAGTCCCAGGCGGCGGGGTCGGCGGCGAGCTGGCGGACGCGCTCGGGCAGGGTGCCGGCGGCCACCTGGTCCAGCGTGACCTCCTCGAGGATGGCGCGCTCGGTGGCGCGCAGGGCGATCCACACCTGTTGCAGGGACTCGGCCGGCCCCCGGTATCCGACGTGCTCGGGACGTTCGCCCCGGACGTTGGCCAGCGGGCCGTCGACCGCGCGGATCACGTCGGCGAGCGAGATCTCGCCCGCGGGCCTGGCCAGCACGTAGCCGCCCTCGGGGCCACGCTGGCCTCGCACGAGACCGGCGCGGCGCATCTGGAGCAGGATGTTCTCCAGGTACTTGGGCGGCATGTCCTGCTCCTTGGCGAGCTCGCCCACGGTTGTCGGGCCGGCACCGGCTGCGGCGAGTTCGGCGGCGGCACGGAGGGCGTAGTCGACACGAGCGGATAGGCGCATGTTGTCGATTATCCCTCCTGGTGAATGTGGAAAGGGCATCGGCTGCCTGGTCGAAATGGGCTGTGTCTTCGCGACCTGTGTCTGTGCAACGAATGCCGGGGAGATTGTCGCGCGCAGGCGAAACGCCGGCGGAGGACATGTGGGAGCGGCGGCGACCAGCAAGAGTTGGGCTACCAGGTAGGGAATCTTTCGCTTCGGTAGAAAGAATCTCCACCCCGCGACTACGATCTGCAATTGCACGCTCGCTCAGCGCTATGGATTTGGGCTATGTCGGCGCACGATCGGGGGCATAGCGCTGGGCGAGCACTTTCGCGGACGAGTCCGTTGCCGGGGGGTAGGGGTTCAGCGCTGGGCAGGCGTCAGGCGCAGGGTCGCGATGACGGGCAGATGGTCCGAGTACGTGAGCCGCGGTGCCTGGGCGGCGACGGCCTCGAGGCCCTTGCTGATCAGCACGTGATCGATCCGCTCGACCGGGGCGTCCGCCGGAGACGTGTTGGGGTTTCCCAGCGCGAGGAGCGGGTCGGACAGACCGGCGCCGAGCAGGACCCGCATCTGCGGATCGGTGGGGCGGGTGTTCAGGTCACCGGCCAGCACGACCGGCCGCTCGGCCGCCAGTTCCTTGACCAGCTCGGCCACCTCGGGGGCCTGGCCGACGGGGGCCTGCAGGTGGGTGTTGACGATGCCGACCTCCTTGCCGCCCACCTCGACGACGGCCTGCTGCGCCTGAGCGCCGGTCGGGTAGTCGTGCTTGCCCAGTTCCGTGGAAGACCATGTCTTGACCGGCAGGTTGGTCAGCAGCGCGTCACCCCACACGGCGTCGGCGGCCGGTGCGAAGTAGTACCGCATGCCGAGGCCCCGGGCGATCCTGGCCAGGTCGTCATGTCCGCCGTTGAGCAGCCAGCCCCTGTCCACCTCGCTGAGCAGGACCACGTCCGGGTGCTGCGCGGCGGCCCAGGCGGCGATCCGATCGAGCGACAACCGGCCGTCGAGGCCGAACCCCATGCGGATGTTGTAGGTGATGAGCGTGAACGTGTCGCCCTGCTTGGGCCGCACGGGGATCTCGGACCGCCACGTCACGGCGATCACCAGCGGGACGAGCAGCAGGGCGGCGAGGGCGGGCTTCCACAGAAACCTGCCCTTCACGACCAGGAAGCGCTTGGGCATCAGCCCGGGCACCACTCCGACGCCCACCATCAGGAGTACCGCGGCCACGGGGAACGCCACGTTCGGGAAGCCGAGATCCAGGTCGTAGGAGGCGTAGTAGCCGAACACCCCGACCACGAACACCAGCCCGCCACCGAGCACGGCCAGTCCCGGGCGCCGGGCGGCCCCACGCGTCTGGATGAGGTCGCTCATCCAGGTGATCGCCACGGCGGCCATGGGGCCGCCCGACGAGAGGGCCAGGGGAATGAGAAAGATCAGAAGGACGCCGAAGACCAGCGAGAAAGGGGGCATCTCGGGCGGTTGCATGGCGCGCACGGTGGCCGCGACCAGCGCGAGGACCAGCAGGCCGGGGAGGGCCACAGCCGCCAGGTCCGTTGTAGGACCCGCGTGGGCCGTCGACCACGACGTCGCCGCCATGCCCACCAGGAGGAGCGCGGGACCGAAGAGGAACCACGTACGAGACGGGGCGGGATCGCCGGGTTCCGTCAGGGCCTGCCGTACCAGGAAGAGGAAACCCGCGCAGAGGGCCACGACCGCGAGCCAGGGCAGGACACCGGGGCGCCAGACCAGGTCCACGCCGTCCAGGAACAGGTGGACCAGGATCGAGAACGACAGTCCGCCCATCAGGCCCACCGGCACCGCGGCGGCCGGGATGACGCGTGCGCAGCCGGTCAGGAACAGCAGGCCTGCGCTGACACCGACGGAGGAGGCGTAGAGCTGCAGTTGGCTCGCCTGCAGGACGAGCAGGCACGCGACAAGGGCCACGGCGCCGCCGACTAGGGCCCAGCGAGGGCGCAGCCGCAGTCCCAGGAACGGCAGGACGAACCAGGCGGCGGCGTACAGGCCCATGAGCTCCGGCGGCGTCTCCCCGGCACGCCCGAACAGTGTGATCAGCGACGGCAGGAACACGCGTAAGACGTCGAAGAACAGAGCCACTCCGAGCGCGAGGCACAGCGCCGGCCACCGGGGGATGGTCATGAGGCATCCTCACGTCCCCAGAGCTCAGGGCGCAAGCGCTAAACTGCCAACAACCTTGACGATATAACGGTGGGATACAGCGTGGAGCGACGGCCTGGTGTGCCCAGACTGCTCAGGGAGATCAACGATCGGGCCGCCCTGGAGCTGTTGCTGGCAACCGGTCCGATGACGCGGGGGCAGATCGGCGATCTGACCGGACTGTCCAAGGTGACCGCTTCGCAGACGCTGGCCAGGCTGGAGGAGCGCGGCCTGGTCGAGGTCGTCGGCGCGCAGGCGGGCGGGCGCGGCCCGAACGCGGCGCTGTACTCGGTGATCGCCTCGAGCGCCTACGTGGCCGGGCTCGAGGTGGGTCCCGACCTGATCTCCACGGCGGTCGCCGACATCCACGGGCGTACGGTCGCCGAGGTGACCGTGGATCCCGACGGCCACGACGACCCGGTGCCCGTCGTCCACGACGCGATCGTGAAGGCGTGCCGCAGCGCCAAGGTGAGCCTGGGCAAGCTGCGCGGCGTGGTCATCGGCACCCCAGGCGTGGTCGACCCGCGCAGCGGCGACGTGCGCTTCTCCTTCGACCTGCCCGGCTGGCACGAGGGCATCCACGAGGCGCTGGCAGGCGACCTCAAGCGCGAGGTCACGATCGAGAACGACGTGAACCTGGCCGCGATCGCCGAGCGCGCCGACGGCGCGGCCAAGGGGCTGGACGACTTCGTGCTGCTGTGGGCCGGCCGCGGCCTGGGCCTGGCCGTGGTGCTCGGCGGCAAGCTGCACAGGGGCCGTTCGGGCAGCGCGGGCGAGATCGGCTACCTGCCCGTGCCGGGCGTGCCGCTGCCTGAGGACATCCGCACCGAGCCGGGGCGGCTGCCGTCGCTGGCGGGCGGCCTGCAGTCGCTGGTCAGCGCCGAGGCGGTGGCGGAGCTCGCGCGGGGGTACGGCTTCGCCGCCGAGAGCGCCGGCGAGTGCGTCAGGGTCGCGATCGAGGCCGGCGAGGCGGGCGAGCCGCTGCTCGACGACATCGCCCACCGGCTGGCCCTGGGCGTGGCCGCGGTCTGCGTGATCCTCGACCCCGGCCTGGTGGTGCTGGCCGGAGAGGTGGGCCACGCGGGCGGCGCCGCGCTCAATGAGCGGGTCGAGGAGGCCGTGGCGCGCATCTGCCCGGTCCGCCCGCAGGTCGACACCAGCACCGTCACCGGCAACCCGGTGCTGCGCGGCGCCGTGCTCGCCGCCCTGGGGCAGGCCCGCGAGGAGCTGATCTAGGCGGTCAGCAGTTCCACCGCGGCCTGCGTGTTGGCCCGCGCCGCCCCGTAGGTGGCGATGTAGGCGGCGCTGGAGGGCCGCCACACGGGCAGCCCCATCTCGATGACGACCGCGTCCGGCCTGGCCTCGACCAGCGCGGACACCAGTCGCCTGCTCTCCTCGTAGCGGTGCGCGTCCTTGACCACCACGACCAGCGACCGGCCCAGGGCCGTGGCCAGCAGCCCGGAGACGTCGGCGTCGGCCGGCTTCACCCGGACGATCTCCGCCTCGGGCAGCCACGGCGCCACGCCCCACGGCACGTCGCCGACGGCGATCGTCGGCGGCGTGTCGACCTCCACCACCAGCGGGTCCACCAGTGGCTTGGCCGCCCCCGTCAGCCGTACGGCACGCCGCGCGGCATCCAGCCCGACGACCTCCGCGTCGGCGGCCACCTGGCCGCCGGAGCCGAACCAGGCGCGCAGCGAGGCCAGCCGCGCGGCCGCCTCCTCCAGCCGCGCGAGCGGCAGCCGTCCGTCCGACACCGCGGCCACGATCGCGGCGATGATCTGCCGCACGTCCTCGTGCGTCGGCAGCGGCCCCAGGCACAGCAGGTCGGATCCGGCGGCCAGCGACTGGACGGCGCCGCCGGCCAGCCCCACGCTCGCGGTGATCGCGTGCATGTCCAGCGCGTCGGTGATCACCACGCCGTCGTAGCCGAGCTCGCCCCTCAGCAGCCCGGTGAGCGCGGCCGCGGACAGCGTCGCGGGCACGTCCCCGGTCACCGCGGGTACCGCCACGTGCGCCGTCATGATCGACCTGGTGCCCGCCTCGACCGCGGCCGTGAACGGGACCAGCTCCCTGGCGCGCAGCACCTCCGGCGTCACGTCCACGACCGGCACCGCGAGGTGGGAGTCGACGCGGGTGGCGCCGTGGCCGGGGAAGTGTTTGACGCAGGCCGCCACGTTGACCGACTGCAGGCCCTGGACCGCGGCGACGGTGTGCCTGGCCACCAGTTCGGCGTCCGCGCCGAACGACCGGGTGCCGATCACCGGGTTGTCGGCCTCGGTGTTGACGTCCGCGTCGGGCGCCATGTCGAGGTTGATCCCGCAACCGGCGAGCTCGGCGCCGATCGAGCGGTAGACACGGCGGGTCAGCTCCACGTCGTCGACCGCGCCGAGCGCCGCGTTGCCCGGATACGGGCTGCCCACGTGGTAGGCCAGCCGCGTGACGTCGCCGCCCTCCTCGTCGAGCGAGATCACCGGCTCGCCGGCCGCGCGCAGCGACCCGGTCAGGCGCCCGACCTGGTCGGGGCGCTCCACGTTGAAGCCGAAGAGCGTCACGCCGCCCAGCCCCAGCTCCAGCTCGCGCAGCACCCAGTCGGGCGCCGTGGTGCCCTGGAAGGCGACGAGCAGCGTGCCGGCCGCGAGTCGGCGCAGCCCCCGATCACTCTGACTCATGGCTCCTCATCGTTGGATAGGCAGGACCTTGTACGGCAGGCGGCCAACGCGGCCGCGTGCCGTACGAGGATCAGTGGTTGTCAGCCCTTGACCGCGCCGGCGACGAGGCCGGAGACCATGCGGCGCTGGACGAGCAGGAAGAAGATCAGGACGGGGACCGTCATCAGGGTCGAGGCCGCCATGATGCCGCCCCAGTCCGTCGAGCGTTGCCCCACGAAGAACTGCAGCGCGCGGGGCATGGTGAACTTGGCCGAGTCCTCGATCAGCGTCAGCGCGAAGACGAACTCGTTCCACGCGGTGATGAAGGAGAAGATGCTGGTGGCCACCAGCCCGGGCGCGACCAGCGGGAAGAGCACCTTCCAGAACGTGGTGAAGCGGCTGGCGCCGTCGATCCAGGAGGCCTCCTCCAGCTCCTTGGGCACCGCGGCGACGAACGTGCGCAGCATCCACACCGAGAACGGCAGCGTGAAGCCGATGTTGATGATGATCAGGCCGAGCAGGTTGTCGTACAGACCCATCCGCCGCACGTTGAGGAACAGCGGGATCACCAGCGCCTCGCACGGCACCATCTGCACGATGAGCAGCAGGATCAGGAACGATGTGCGGAAGCGGAACCGGAAGCGCGCCACCGCGGTGGCGGCCAGCAGCGCGAACAGCGAGCCGACCACGATCGTCGACAGCGAGACGATGGCGCTGTTGAGCAGGTAGTTCCAGATCGAGTGCCCGTTGATGCCCTTGGTGAACAGCCGGTCGATGTGCTCGAGCGACGGCGGCGAGGGGAACGGGATGAAGTCGGTGGTGTAGATCTGGTCGTTCGGCTTGAACGCGACCGAGACCATCCAGTACACGGGGAAGACCGCGAACAGGAAGACCGCGATCCCCGCGGCGTTGAGGGCGATCCTTCGTGCCTTCACCTGACGTCCTCCGTCTTCACGATCTGGCGGACGTAGACGAACGTGATCAGCAGCAGGATCACGGTCAGCACGACCGCGATGGCGGCGCCGAAGCCCATGTCAGGCGGCGGGCTGAAGGCCTCGATGTAGCTCCACATCGAGAAGTTGTAGGCCTCGCGCGGCATGTTCGTGCCGCCCGCCTGAATGAACAGCTGGGTGAAGACCTTGACGTCCCAGATGATCGACAGGACGACCAGGACCGAGAAGACCGGCCGCAGCATCGGGAAGGTGATCTTCCTGAAGGTGTGGAACCCGGTGGACCCGTCCACCTTGGCCGCCTCGTACAGCTCGCTCGGGATGCTCTTGAGCCCCGCCAGGACCGACACCGCGATGAACGGGAACGACGCCCACACCACCGTGATGATCAGCACGACGTAGATGTCGAGAGGATCGTTGAACCAGGCCTTGCCGTCCAGCCTGAACAGCCAGTTGACCACGCCGGAGTCGGCGTCGAACAGCCACTTCCACACCACCGCCGCCGAGGCCGGCGGGACCGCCCAGGCGGCCATGCTGCCGACCATGACCAGCATCGACATCTTCCTGCCCAGCTTGTGCAGCAGGAGCCCGACCAGCGTCCCCACGACCAGGGTCAGGGCCACCGCGGCCAGCGCGAACACCAGCGTGTTGCGCAGCGACATCGCGAACAGGTCGGACTTGAAGACCTCGGTGTAGTTGTGGGTGCCGACGAAGTCCGCGGGCAGCGGATTCCTCGGCCGGATCTGCCGCAGCCCGACCTTGTGGAAGGACATGTCGACCATCTGGTACAGCGGGTAGAGCAGGAGCGCCGCGATGACCAGCAGGCCGGGCAGGAGCAGGGCGTAGGGGAGCACCCATGGGGGCATCCCGCTGGATCGCCGGCGCTCTGGAGACCGGCGTCGCCGCCCCGGGGCGGTGGTGTCGCCACCGCCCCGGGAGATGGTTGACGTGTGCGCCATTGTCACTGGCTCTTGTTGAGAATGGCTTCGAGCTCGGTGTTGGCTGCCTTCAGTGCGTCGTCGACGCTGGACTCACCCTTGATCACCTTGCGGGCCGCGTTCTGCAGCACCGCCTTGGTGTCGTTGGCCTCGGCCCAGTTGGGGCTCGCGGGGAAGCCCTTGGCCACCGCGAACGCCTCGGTGAACGGCTTCTGGACCGGGTCGGAGGCCAGCTCCTGCAGGGCGTCCGGGTACAGCGGCAGCAGCCCGCTGTCCTTGGCGTAGCGGGAGCCGAACTCCTTGCCGGCGGCCAGCTTGAGGTACTCGGCCGCGAGCTCGGGGTTCTTGGCGTCCTTCCAGATCGCGATGTCGTTGCCGCCCTGGAAGGCCGGGGCCGCGCCGCTGCCGTCCTTGGCGGGGATGGCGAAGAACGCCATCTTGTTCTCGTCGATCTTGCCCTTGCTCTGTTCCTTGATGGTCTGGATGTCCCAGCCGCCGGTGACGTACATGCCGACCTTGCCGGCGGCGAAGCGCTGGGCGATGTCGATGGAGTTCAGCGTCAGGCGGGACTTGCCGGAGACGCCGTCCTTGGCGACCAGGTCGGTGTAGAACTGGAAGCCCTCCTTGAAGCCGGGCTCGTTCAGCTTGCCGACCCACTTGCCGCCCTCGCTGACGGCGAAGTCGCCGCCGGCCGACCAGACGAACGGCGAGAGCGACATGTTGGCGTCGGAGCCGCCGTTCCAGGCGAAGCCGTCGACGTCCTTGCCCTCCTTGTCGACGATCTTCTTGGCCGCGGCGACCAGATCGTCCCAGTTCTTGGGCGGCTGGAGGCCGAGCTTGTCGAACCAGTCCTTGCGGTAGAGGACGGCGCGAGTGCCGCCGCCCCACGGCGCGGCGTAGATCTTGCCGTTGACGGTCTCGTAGCCCCACAGGTTCTGCGGGATCGACTGGAAGTCGGGGTTGGACTTCGTCAGGTCGGTGATGTCGGTCAGGGCGTCCTGCTGCGCCCAGGCCGCCACCTGGTCGTTGCCGAACTCGGTGACGTCGGGGCCCTCACCGGCCGCCAGCGCCGCGGTCCACTTCTTCTGGGCGTCGGGCCACGGCACCCACTCGACCTTGACGTCGGCGCCGGTGGTCTCCTTGAACTTGGTGTCCAGATCGCCCATGTACTTGTTCTGTACGTCGTTGGGCACGCCCAGGCGCCACACGGTGAGTGTCTTTCCTGCGTACTTGGGGCCACTGGCGGCGGTGCCGGCCGAGGGGGCGGCCGAGTTCTTCGCGGGCTCGTTGCTGCCACCGCAGGCGGCCAGGCCCAGTGCAAGGGCCGCCGTGGTGACGCTAGTGGCCGTGATCTTCGCGATCCTCACTAGGGTTCTCCCTTCCCGGCTAAAACGCGTCGGGGGTTGCGCTCATCCGGTGACGGCTTCCGTCCGCACCTGGCTGATTGACTGGTGCTAAACTAACAAGAAACTTTCTTAAAAGAAACCAGTCGTTAGCCGATCGTGACGAGGAGGGAGCGCCCATGAGCGGGAGCCCGGGAACGCCGCGGCTGCTTCGGAGGCTGAACGATCGCGCGGCACTCGAACTCCTCCTCACGCAGGGGCCGTTGACCCGCGCCGAGCTGGGGGAACTCACCGGGCTCTCCAAGGTAACCGCAGGTCAGCTGCTGGCCCGCCTGGAAGAGCGGGGGCTGGTCGAGGTCGCGGGGGAGCGCGCGGGCGGGCGGGGGCCGCACGCGGCCCTCTACACCGTGGTTCCGTCATCCGCCTACGTGGCGGGGCTGGAGGTCCTGCCCGACAGTCTGACCGTCGGTGTGGCGGACATCACAGGTAAAATCGTCGTCGAGGTGACGGTCAACCCGGCCGACGGCAAGGACCCGGTCAAGGCCGTGCACTCGGCCGTGCAGCGGGCCTGCGACTCCGCCCGGATCGGCATCTCCCAGTTGCGCTCCTTCGTCATCGGCACCCGCGGCGTGGTCGACCCGGGCACCGGGGACGTGCGCTTCTCCTACGACCTGCCCAGCTGGCACGTGGGCGTGCTGGCCAGCCTGCGCGCCACGCTCGGCGCCTCCGTCACGATCGAGAACGACGTCAACCTCGTCGCGCTGGCGGAACACCGGTACGGCGCGGCCGCCGGCCACGACGACTTCGCCGTCATCTGGGCCGGGGTCGGCCAGGGCCTCGGCGTGATGCTCGGCGGCAAGCTGCACCGCGGCATCACCGGCGGCGCGGGCGAGATCGGCTGGCTGCCCGTGCCCGGCGAGCCGCTGCCCACCGACGTCCAGCACCCGCAGTCGGGCTCCTTCCAGCGCCTGGTCGGCCAGGAAGCGCTCGGCGGGCTCGCACTCCAGTACGGCGTGCCGGGCATGACCGTGCCCGACCAGGTGCGCAACGGCGGCGACGGCTACCTGGACGAGGTCGCGGGCCGGCTGGCCGTGGGCGCCGCCGCCGTGGCGGTGGTGCTGGATCCCGGCCTCATCGTGCTGAGCGGTGACGTGGGCCGCGCGGGCGGCGCCAGGCTCGCGGCCAAGGTCGAGGAGGCCGTGGCGCGGCTGTGCCCGAGCCAGCCGCGCGTGGTGACCACCGGCGTCGCGGGCAACCCGGTGCTGCGCGGCGCGCTGGTGGCGGCCCTGGAGGAGGCGCGCGAGCAGGTGTTCTCCGACACCGTGTGACTGACGGGCGTCTTTGCAGATCGAAGACCCGGTGGTCATCCCAGGTGAGGGGGCGGGGGGCCACAACCCCTTCCGTCCGAGGGCCGGTGAGCAGATGCATCCCGACGCTGTGTGAGAATTTCTGGTCATGTGCGACATCGTGCTCATCTCCGATCCCCGGGTGGCGGCCATCCCCGTGCAGGAGAGCGGTGAGGCGCTGGCCGACGTCCGCGGGCGGCTGCGGATCGACTCGCGGCTGGCCGATGCCGACGGGTCCTACGCCCACCTGCGGGCCGGGCTGCTGGTGCGCCTGGAGAAGGCCGAGAGCCTGCTGCCCTCCGGGTACCACCTGCTGATCGTCGAAGGATTCCGCCCGATCCCCACCCAGCACCGATATTTCACGGAATATCGGGATGAGCTGGTCGCCGCAAACCCCGAAATGTCGCCTGAAGAGGCGTATGTCCTGGCAAGCCGGTACGTGTCGCCGGTGGACGTGGCCCCGCACACCGCGGGAGCCGCCGTGGACCTGACGCTGTGCGATCCCGACGGCGTCGAGTACGACATGGGCACCCAGGTCAACGACAACCCCGAGCAGAGCGACGGCGCCTGCTACACGGGCGCGGCGAACATCTCGCCCGAGGCGCGCCGCCACCGGGACCTGCTGGCCGCCGCGCTCGAACCGTCCGGCCTGGTCAACTACCCCACCGAGTGGTGGCACTGGTCCTACGGCGACCGCTACTGGGCCCTGATGACCGGCACGCAGGCCGCCGTCTACGGCCCGGCGACATTCTGACCCGGAGGCGATGAGTCTGGCGCAGTCGCGGGGTCCCTGGGCGGAGCGCGAGATGCGCGCCGTACATGACTTCCTCAGGGCTGACGCGGGCACGGATGGCGGACGTGCCGGTTGGGGCAGCAGATCACGCCGACGGTGGCGAAGCGGCCGCCCGGCAGCCACTCGCCCCACTGCACGTCCACCCCGTGCGGGAGCGCCTGGGTAGCGGCCTCCAGGCGCACCTCGAGCCCGACGGGATCATCGCGGAAGTGGATCCCGTGCTGGGCGGTCAGCCACTCCAGCGCCTGGTCCACCTCGGTGAAGGAGGCTGCGATCCGGGAACGCGGCTTGGCCAGCCAGTCACCTGTGCGCATGGGAGGCAGCAGAGAGCCGGCGAAGTCGGGGGAGTCCGTGCGCCGCTCCGCCTCGTATCCGCGCTCCTCGCCGCTCCCCGTCCACAGGTAGGCGTGCCAGTGCATATCTCCATTTGACCTCGGGTGAGCTCCCGGAGAAATGGGCACAAAGCGTACTGAGGCTCCCCCTGCGAGGTGTGCTCATGGCTCCGCTGATCGGGATCGAAGAGGAGTACCTCGTCGTAGATCCCCGCACCCGGTACGTGACTCCCCGAGCGGCCGAGGTCCTGGCCGCGGCCACCGACGTCCTGGACGTGGCCCACGAGATCACCCGCTTCCAGGTCGAGGCGCGTACGCCGCCCTCCGCCGACCTCGGCGAGCTGGGCGTACGGCTGCGCGCCGCGCGCAAGGAGGTGGCCGCGGCGGCCCGCTCGTGCGGTCTGGCCGTGGTGGCCAGCGGCATCCCGGTACTGGGCAACGTGGTGCCCGCGCCGCTCAGCGACGACGCGCGCTACGAGCAGGGCCGGGTGCTCTACCGCGCGTTGCAGGACGAGATCAGCATCTGCGCCCTGCACGTGCACGTGGACGTGCCCGACGAGGAGACGGCGGTCTACGTCGGCAACCACCTGCGCCCCTGGTTGCCGACCCTGATCGCGCTGGCCGCCAACTCGCCGTTCTTCGTCGGCCGCGACACCGGCTACGCCTCCTGGCGGGTGATCAGCTGGGGGCGGTGGCCGGTCTCGGGGGCCCCGCCGTACTTCCCGAGCTTCGCCGACTACGAGCTGGCCCTGCGCGCGCTGGCGGAGTCGGGGGCGCTGATGGATCCCAAGACGGTCTTCTGGGACGCCCGGCCCTCGCCCAAGCTGCCCACGGTCGAGGTGCGGGTGGCGGACGTGCCGCTGGACGTCAGCGACAGCCTCACGATCATCGGGCTGATCCGCGCCCTGGTGGTGACGGCCCTGGCGGACGTGGCCCGCGGCGACCGCGGCCTGCCGGTGCCGTCGGAGGTGCTGCGCGCCGCCTACTGGCGCGCGGCCCGCGACGGCTTGCACGGCGACAGCCTCGACGTCCGCGCCGGCACGCTCGTCCCCGCCCCTTTCCTGGCCCGCCGCCTGCTCGACCACGTACGGCAGGCCGTGGACGAGGCGGGCGACCTCGACTTCGTCGTGGAAGGCCTGGACCGGCTGCTGGCCCGCGGCTCGGGAGCCACCCGCCAACGCCGCGTCCACGCCCGCGACCAGAACCTGCACCACGTGGTCGACGACCTCATCGAGGCCACGGTCGCCTAGCGCAGGGCCAGAACCGCGGCCACGCCCAGGCCGAAGACCACGACCACCCCGCGCAGCACGCTCGGCGACATCATCCTGGCCAGGCGCGTGCCCAGGAGGCCGCCCACCAGGCTGGCCGGGGCGATCACCGCCACCGCCTCCCAGCGCACCGGACCGAACAGCGAGAACGCCACCACCGACACCGTGCTGATGACCAGCGACAGCGCCGCCCTGATGGCGTTGACCCTGTGCAGGTTGTCGTGCAGGAACAGCCCGAGGACGGCCAGCAACAGCACACCCATGCCGCCGTTGAAGTAGGCGCCGTAGCAGCCGCCCAGGAACACGCCCAGGTAGATGAGCCTGCTCGGCTCGCCCTCCGGCTCTCCGCCGAAGCGCTTGCGCAGCCACGGCTGCGCGAGCAGCGCCAGGCTGGCGAAGGCCACCAGCCAGGGCACCAGCGAGTCGAACAGCCGACCCGGCGTCAGCAACAGCAACGCGCTGCCCGCCACCGCGCCGATCGCCGTGGTCAGCGACAGCACGGTCGCCCTGCGCCGCTGGCCGCGCAGCTCGGCACGGTAGCCGATCATGCCGCCCAGGTAGCCGGGCCACAGCGACACCGCGTTCGTCACCGAGGCGGGGATGCTGGGATAGCCGAGCGCGAGCAGCGCGGGGAAGGACACCAGCGTCCCGCCGCCGGCGATCGCGTTGATCGCCCCGGCCAGCAGGCCCGCCCCCGCCAGGAAGAGGAGATCCCTGATCATCGTCCGACCGCGTAACCCTGGGCGCCACGCGGGTTGGCCGCCGCCTTGAGGAAGCCGCCGTCCCTGGCCACCGCGCTGAGCCGGCCGATCGACCAGGGGCCGTCCACCTCGACCACGTGCCCGCGCCGCCGCAGCTCGGCCACGACCGCCGGGTCCAGCCGCTGCTCGACGTGCATGACGCCGGGCAGCGCCGCGCGCGGGTAGAACGAGCTGGGGAAGTGCTCGCTGTGGAACATCGGGGCGTCGATCGCCTCCTGCAGGTTGAGCCCGCCGTGTACCACCGACAGGAAGAAGTTCACGCTCCACTGGTCCTGCTGGTCGCCGCCGGGCGTGCCGAACGCCAGGTACGGCCGGCCGTCGCGCAGCGCGAACGAGGGCGACAGCGTGGTACGCGGGCGTGCCCCGGGACGCAGGGAGGCGGGCAGCCCCTCCTGCAGCCAGAACATCTGTGCCCGGGTGCCGAGGCAGAAGCCCAGCTCGGGGATGATCGGGGAGCTCTGCAGCCAGCCGCCGCTCGGCGTGGCGGAGACCATGTTGCCGTGCCGGTCCACGACGTCGACGTGGCAGGTGTCGCCCCGGGTGTACCCGTCGCGCCCGACGGTCGGCTCGCCGATGCCGGCGGGCCGCTCCTGCACCGCTATATCCGGAAATTTCGGCATACAGGGGGTGCGTCCGCCGGGGGCGCCCGGGCGGAGCTCCATGCTCGCGGCGCCGCCGATCAGCGCCCGCCGCGCCACGGCGTACTCGGGGCTGAGCAGGTCGGCCATGGGCACGTCGGCATCGCCGTACCAGGCCTCGCGGTCGGCGAAGGCCAGCTTGGCGCTCTCGATGACCGTGTGGACGTAGTCGGCGGAAAGGAATCCCATCGCGTCCAGGTCGAGGCCGTCGAGCAGCGCCAGTTGCTGCAGGAACACGGGACCCTGACCCCACGGGCCGGTCTTGCACACCGTGTGGCCCTTGTAGTCGAACGTGACGGGATCCTCGACCGAGGCGGCCCATCCGGCCAGGTCGTCGCCGGTGAGCACGCCACCGCGCACCTCACCCGAGCTGTCGCGCCAGGCCGTCTTCGCGCTGAAATCGGCGATCGCCTCCGCCACGAACCCGCTGTACCAGGCGCGGCGGGCCGCCTCGATCCCCGCCTCCCTGGTGCCGCCCCGCGACTCCTCGACGAGCCGCCGATAGGTGGCGGCCAGCACCGGGTTGGCCAGCCTGGACCCCGGCGCGGGCACGCGCCCTCCGGGCAGCCAGGTGGCCGCCGAGGTCGGCCAGTCCTCACGGAACAGCTGCTCGACCTTGCCGATCGTGGCAGAGATCCGCTCAAGCACCGGGATGCCGTGCTCGGCGTAGTGGATGGCCGGCTCGAGCACGTCCGCCAGCGACCAGGTGCCCCAGCGCTCCAGCATCAGCAGCCAGCCGCCGAACGCCCCCGGCACCGTGGCCGCCAGCAACCCCGTGCCCGGCACGATGTCCAGGCCGAGCCCGGTGTAGTGGTCGATCGTGGCGCCGGCGGGGGCCACGCCCTGCCCGCACACGACGGACACGCGCTGTTCGGCCTCGTCCCACAGCAGGATCGGCACCTCACCGCCGGGGCCGTTCAGGTGCGGCTCGGCCACCTGCAGGACGAACCCGGCGGCCACGGCCGCGTCGAAGGCGTTCCCGCCTCGCTCGAGCACGCCCATACCGGTGGCGGAGGCCAGCCAGTGCGTGCTGGCCACCATGCCGAAGTCGCCGGTGAGCTCTGGCCTCGTGGTGAACAAGGTGGTTCCTTTCATCGGGTTCGCCCCGACGCGCCCTGGGTCCCGGTCGAGCGGGTCGCCAGAGCTGGGGGGAGGGCGGCGAACGTCGCGATCAGCCTGGGTCTCATGAGGTTGCCTCCGAGGGGGTCCAGCAGGTTTAGGAGACTGTATACAAGAGGTTGATTTCTGAAATACGCGGGGGTGTCGGGATCGTTGACTAGGCGGAGTCGTTCTTGACGGCGGCCAGGTACGAGCGGCGGGCGGCGGCGACGTGGGCGATCGCGCGGGCCTGCGCCTCGTCCTCGTCGCCCGCGGCGATGGCCTCGCACAGGCTCACGTGCTCGGTCCACGAGTGCGGGCCGCGGATGGCCGCGGTCTGGCTGAAGACCCACTGCGCCCGCTGCAGCATCGGCGTCATCATCAGATTGAGATAGGAGTTGCCCGCCACCTCGCCCACGGCCCGGTGGAAGGCGGTGTTCAGGTCCGCCACGGCATCCAGGCTGCCGCTCTCGACGGCCTGCTTGGCGTCTTCGAGGACCCGGCGCAACCTGGCCGCGGACGCCGGGGTCGCCTTGCGGGCGGCCAGCCGCGCGGCCAGCCCCTCGATCGCCATCCGGACGTCGAACAGCTCCTCGGCCTCGGCGCTCGACAGCCGCGCCACGGCCGCGCCGATCCGCGGGATGACCTCGACGAAGCCCTCCGCGGACAGGATCCGGATGGACTCGCGCACCGGGTTGCGGGACACGCCGAGCTGGGCGGCCAGCCGGTCCTCGACCAGCCGCTCGCCCTGCTTGAGCTCGCCCGACATGATGCGCCGACGCAGCTCCGCGGTCACCTCGTCGCGCAGGGTGCGGTGCGTCCCGCCAATCGTCATCTCAGTCATCAGCGGCTAATCGTATACAACGCGGTGGCGCATCGGGATCCACAGGGTGGTGCCGTACATGGCCAGGCCGAGCAGGATCATGCACACGATCGTCGGCCACTGCAGCCATTGCGGCAGGTAGAGCGCCAGGAACCAGGAGCGGGCCGACTCCCCGGTGAGCTTGAACACGGCGGGGATGACGCCCTGCGGCACCAGCGGGATCGCGCCGAACGCCCAGCACAGGCCGGTCACGACCTTCTCCCTCTTCACCACCCCCGCCTGCCCCAGCATCCACCCACCAGCCTCGCCGCCCCCGCCCGCCTTCGCGTGGCGGCCTACGGGCAGGGGGCAGGGACGGCTCGCGTGACGACGTGAGCGGCGCACTCCCGAGCGCCGGTGCGGTGAGAAGTGGTGCGGGTGGTGATCGGCGCAACGTGTGCGGCGAGGATGGCGCAGCGTTCGGCGGAAGGGCCGACGGTGGGGATCGGTGGTGGGGGAGGGCGGGGCTAGGCGCGGAGGCGGAGGCCTCGGGGGGTGGGGTGGAAGCCGGCGGCTTCGAGGGCCGCCGCGAGTGGGGAGTCGTTGATCGCGGTGCCGTCGGCGCGTTCGACGGTGAGTTTGCCGAGGGCCCCGTCGCGGACCGCGAGGGCGAGGGCGTCGACCGCCGGGCGGAGGCGGTCGTCGTCGGCGAAGGACAGCAGGGTCTTGCCGCCACGCTCCACGTACAGCACGAGGTGGCCGTCGACGATGACGACGAGCGATCCCGCCTTGCGCCCCGGCTTGTGGCCGACCTCCCCAGGATGCGTGGGCCACGGGAGCGCCGCCCCGTAGGGGTTGGCCGGGTCGGCGGCCGCGAGCACGACCGCCCGCCGCTCGCCTGCGAGGGCGCCAACGGGCCGGGCTCCGTCGCTGGGATTGACGGTCGGGTCGGAAGCCGGGGTGGTCGCGGCGAGCGCGCGCATGCGGTCGACGGCCCCCGGAAGGGCGAACTGGGCGCCGCCCAGACCCTCGACGAAGTAGCCGCGACGGCAGCGGCCGCTCTCCTCGTAGGCCCGCAGGACCTGGTAGATCGGCGTGAAACCGCCGGGCAGCCGCTCGGAGGTGACGGCGCCGCGGGTCACCACGCCGTGCCGTTCGAGCAGGACGTCCGCCTGGGCCTGCGCCCGCAGCGTGGCGTCCTCGGCGGGCAGCGGCAACAGCCACCATCGCCCCCCGACCGTGGGCGGCCCGCTCCTGCTCGGCAGTACGGCACGCCGCCGCCGCGAGGTAGACGGCCGATGGGCGGGCCGTCCGGACCCGAGCGTGGCACGCAGCGGCGCCAGCGTGTCGCCGGAGACGCGCCCGGCCCACACCAGGTCCCACAGCGCCGAGGCGAGCGCCTGGTCGTCGAGCGAGCCGAGCCGGTCCGACAGCCCGCGGAAGAACATCGCACCCCCGCCGCCCAGCAGGTCCAGGATCTGCGAGTGCAGGGGAGTGAGCGTGATGTCGGCGGGCGCGGGCAGCAGCAGCGGCGCCGTGTCGGCGAAATACAGCGACACCCAGCCGTCGCCCCCGGGCAGCGAACCCTGGCCCGCCCACAGCACCTCGCCGGACGAGGTCAGCTCGTCGAGCAGCGCGGGCGAGTAGCCCGGCACCCGTGACGGCAGCACCAGCGTCTCCAGCGCCGAGGCGGGCACCGCCGCCCCCTGCAGCTGCTCGATCGCCCCGACCAGAGAGTCCATGGCGACCGGAGCGCGCGAGCCGGTGATCCCATGCCAGACCGGCAGGAACCGGGCCAGCGCCTCGGGCGCGACCGGCTCGACCTCCTTGCGGAGCCTGGCCAGCGACCGCCGCCGCAGCATCCGCAGCACCCCGGCGTCGCACCACTCCTCGCCCCGCCCGCCGGGCCTGAACTCGCCGTTGACCACCCGCCCGGTGGCGGCCAAGCGCCGCAGCGTGTCGGTGACCACGGCCACGCCGAGCCCGAACCTGGCGGCAGCCGTACCGGCGTGGAAGGGGCCGCGCGTGCGGGCATGGCGCGCGACCAGGTCGGCGAGCGGATCGGCGACGGGCTCGAGGAACGCGTGCGGCACCCCGACGGGCAGCGGCGCGCCCAGCGCGTCGCGCAGCCGCGCGGCGTCCTCGATGGCCGCCCACCGCTCCTCGCCCGCGATGCGGACCCGCAGCGCCCGCCGCGCGTTCTCCAGGTCGGTGAGCCAGGCGGGGTCGCCGCCCCGCACGCTGACGTCGTCGGCCACCAGCGGCCCGTGGGTGCGCAGCAGGTCGGCCAGGTCTTCGGCGTCGCGCAGCGGCCGGTCGAGCCGCGCCAGCTCGCGTTCGGCCTCCACGATCACGTCGGGGTCGAGCAGCTCGCGCAGGTCGGCCTGGCCGAGCAGCTCGGCCAGCAGCGAGGTGTCCAGCGCCAGCGCCTGGGCCCGCCGCTCGGCCAGCGGCGCGTCGCCCTCGTACATGAACGCGCCCACGTAGTGGAACAGCAGCGAGGCGGCGAACGGCGAGGCCTGCGAGGTCTCCACCTCCACCACGCGCACCTTGCGCGCGGCGATGTCGCGCATCAGCTGCACGAGCCCGGGCACGTCGAAGACGTCCTGCAGGCACTCGCGCATCGTCTCGAGCACGATCGGGAACGAGGCGTACTGCGAGGCCACCCCCAGCAGGTGCGCGGCTCGCTGCCGCTGCTGCCACAGCGGGCTGCGCTTGCCGGGAGTACGGCGGGGCAGCAGCAGAGCCCGCCCGGCACACTCACGGAAGCGGGAGGCGAACATCGCGGACCCGCCCAGCTCCTCGGTGACGATCTGCTCGATCTCCTCGGCGTCGAAGGCGGCCACGTCGGAGGGCGGCTCGGCCAGCGTGTCGGGGATGCGCAGCACGATCCCGTCGTCGGAGTGCACGGCCTGCACGTCGATGCCGTACCGCTCGCGCAGGCGCCGGTTGATCGCCAGCGCCCACGGCGCGTGCACCCGCGCGCCGTACGGCGAGTGGATGACCACCCGCCAGTCGCCCAGCTCGTCGTGGAAGCGCTCGACCAGCAGCGTGCGGTCGTCGGGCACGTAGCCGGTGGCCTCGCGCTGCTCCTTCAGGTAGGCGAGCAGGTTTTCCGAGGCGAAGGCGTCCAGACCCGCCTCCCGCAGCCGCTTCTCCTCGGGCGAACGCAGGAACTGGCCGATCGCCCGCCCCAGCTCGGCCGGCCTGCCGGGCGCGTCGCCGTGCCAGAACGGCAGCTTGCCCGGCAGACCCGGCGCGGGGGAGACCAGCACCCGGTCGGGCGTGATGTCCTCTATCCGCCACGAGGTCGCGCCCAGCACGAACACGTCGCCGACGCGCGACTCGTAGACCATCTCCTCGTCCAGCTCGCCCACCCTGGACGCCTTCTCGCCGACGAGGAACACGCCGAACAGCCCGCGGTCGGGGATCGTGCCGCCGTTGGTCACCGCCAGCCGCTGCGCACCAGGACGGCCCTGGAGCGTGCCCTTCACCCTGTCCCACACGATGCGCGGGCGCAGCTCGGCGAACTCCTCGCTGGGATAGCGCCCGGCCAGCATGTCGAGCGTGGCCTCGAGCGCGCTCCTGGGCAGCGTGGTGTACGGCGCGGCCCGCTTGACCACGCTCTCCAGCTCGTCGACCGTCCACTCGTCCATCGCGGTCATCGCCACGATCTGCTGGGCCAGCACGTCGAGCGGGTTGCGCGGGTAGCGCAGCTCCTCGATCTGGCCGCTCTTCATCCGCTCGGCCACCACGGCCGTCTGCACCAGGTCGCCGCGGTACTTCGGGAAGATCACGCCCTTGGACACCGCGCCCACCTGGTGGCCCGCCCTGCCGATGCGCTGCAGCCCGCTGGCCACGCTCGGCGGTGCCTCCACGCACGCCACGAGGTCGACGGAGCCCATGTCGATGCCCAGCTCCAGGCTGGAAGTGGCGACCACGGCGGGCAGCCGGCCGGACTTGAGCGCCTCCTCGATCTGGGCGCGCTCCTCCTTCGACACCGAGCCGTGGTGGGCCCGCACGATCTCCGGCACCGCGCCCTTGCTCGAGCCCGCCTGCGCCATCATCTCGGCGGGCACGTCCCACGCCGACAGGTCGAGGCCAGACTCGCGCTCGTAGGCCAGCTCGTTCAGCCGTGAGCACAGCCGTTCGGCCAGGCGGCGGGAGTTGGCGAACACGATCGTCGAGCTGTGCGCGCCGATCAGGTCGAACAGGTGCTCCTCGACGTGCGGCCAGATCGACCTGCTGACCGGCTCCTCCTCATTGGGCCTGGTCTCCATCTCGGCCATGTCCTCGACGGGGACGACGACCTCGACCTCGATCCGCTTGTCCGACGGGGGCTGCACCACGGACGCCGGGCGCGCCCCGCCCAGGAAGGCGGCGACCTCGCTCACGGGCCGCACGGTCGCCGAGAGCCCGATCCGCTGCGCCGGCTTGTCCAGCAGCGCGTCCAGCCGCTCCAGGCTCAGCGCCAGGTGGGCGCCGCGCTTGGTGGCGGCCACCGCGTGCACCTCGTCCACGATCACGGTCTCGACGCCGCTCAGCGCCTCCCGTGCCTGGCTGGTGAGCAGCAGGAACAGCGACTCCGGGGTGGTGATGAGGATGTCGGACGGCTTGGCGGCGAACCGCCTGCGGTCCTCGGCGGGCGTGTCGCCCGAGCGGATGGACACCGAGATCTCGGGCACCGGCAGCCCGAGCCGCCGCGCGGTCTGCTTCATCCCGGCCAGCGGCGCCCGCAGGTTGCGCTCCACGTCGACGGCCAGCGCCTTCAGCGGCGACACGTAGAGCACCTTCGTGCCCTTCCTGTCAGCCTCCAGCGAAAGCCGGTCCAGCGACCAGAGGAAGGCTGCCAGAGTCTTGCCGGACCCGGTGGGCGCGACGACCAGAGTGTTGTCACCCCGCGCGATCGAGTCCCACGCCCCCTCCTGGGCCGACGTGGGCGCGGCGAAGGCGCCCTCGAACCATTGCCTGGTCAGCGGGCTGAAGTGGTCCAGCGATGTCACGCGGGCTCCGCCCGCGCGACATCGCCGAAGTGCTGTGTTTGATTGGTTCGCTCGACAAGCTCGCTCACGTTCACATAGTGCCTCGCCGTACCGACAGAAAACGAAAGCGTCCCCACGGCGAGTGGTTGAGGGGGCCCTCGAGGGGACATAGAGCGACCGTGACCATTGATTACGCAGCCATAGAGGCCAAGCGCGAGGAGATCAGGGCGCGCCACCTCTTAGTGCGCCGGCCTCCGAGCAGTGCGCGGGGACTGCACCACTTCGCGCTGCTTTCTTCGGACGTGGAGCGAACGATCCGGTTCTACCAGGATCTGCTGGAGTTCCCGCTCACGGAGATCATCGAGAACCGCGACTTCAAGGGTTCGAACCACTTCTTCTTCGACGTGGGCAACGGAAACCTCCTTGCCTTCTTCGACTTCCCCGGACTCGACTTGGGGCCCTACCAGGAGGTCCTCGGCGGGCTGCACCACATCGCGATCTCCGTCGACCCCGTCACCTGGGAGCGGCTGCGGGGCAAGCTGGAGATGGCCGGCGTGCCGCACCAGATCGAGAGCGGCGCCTCCATCTACTTCAGGGACCCCGACGGCGCCAGATTGGAGCTGCTCGCCGACCATCTGGGTGAGATGTACGGCTCGCGCGTGATGTGACTAACGCCGCGACGCCCTGCGCGTGCGCGGCGTGCCCGCGCGCGGATCCTGCCTGATGCCCGCGTGCCGTTCGGAGCGGTCGGCTCTCTCCTTCTGTACGGCCAGCCGCTGGAGAGACTGCAGGCGGCGGCGCCTGGCGCGATTGGCCTTGATCTTGGCGGTCTTCGGGGGTGAAGCCTTGGGGGTCTTTGGCATGGCACTGTCCTACCCACCCCATACTTGGAAGATGCGCCTCACCGAGTTCTGGAGACGGATGCGCGCCCACTTCGGCGACAGCTACGCCGAGTCGTGGGCCGCGGACTACGTCGTGGCCCCGCTGGGCGGGCGCACCGTGCAGCAGGCGCTGGCCGAGGGCGAGAGCGCCAAGACCGTGTGGCGCGCTGTCTGCCAGGTCGAGAACGTCTCATCCCGGCTGCGCTAGCGCCTCCTTCAGCGTGAGCACCGTGCGCTCCAGGTCGTCGGCGGCGCCCTGACCGCCCGCCGACCACAGGTAGAGCCAGCCGTCGTGCGTCGGCGTGGCGAAGATGATCGTCTGTCTGCCCGTGCGCGGGTGCCAGACCCACAGCACCGGATCGTCGTTACCGACCAGCCGGCTCACCAGCCCGTGATCGGGCAGGAGTCCGGCCAGGGCCTCGAGATGGATGCGCCGTTCACTCGTGTACGAGCTCGCCACACCTCAGGGTTTCCCCACCTGCTGGCCTGCGACAACACGCCTGTCGTATTGCCCACGTATGTGAGGGCCCCAAATCGGCGCATGACTCTAATGTCACCGCGCGTCTTGTACGGCGAGCCACCGCGACCGCGGCACACGCCCGGCGAAGCGCCGTAACGGCGGGCGAGCGTCATCGACTCGCCGGTGGCGCTCGGTCGCAGGTCCCCAGCTCACGACGGCGGGCGGCGGTGGCGGCGGCCTGCCGTACAGCAGGCGGTGTAACGGCGTGTTAGAGATGTGATCGAACAGTCGTTCGGCTACGATGAAACTTGGCTTCTCCGGAAAATGTCGGTGGGAGCCCGTAGCTTTCACTCGACTGGACCGACCACGACACCCTCCAGGGGAGTTCCCATGGCTATCAACGACCGCGAGAAGGCCCTTGAGACTGCCCTCGCTCAGATCGAGCGGCAGTTCGGCAAGGGCTCCGTCATGCGCCTCGGCGATGACGCCCGAGCTCCCATCGAGGTGATCCCCACCGGGTCGATCGCCCTGGACGTGGCGCTCGGCATCGGCGGCCTGCCGCGCGGCAGGATCGTCGAGGTCTACGGCCCCGAGTCGTCGGGTAAGACCACGGTCGCCCTGCACGCCGTGGCCAACGCCCAGCGCGCCGGCGGCATCGCGGCCTTCATCGACGCTGAACACGCCCTCGACCCCGAATACGCCAAGAAGCTCGGCGTCGACACCGACGCCCTCCTGGTCTCCCAGCCCGACACCGGTGAGCAGGCGCTGGAGATCGCCGACATGCTGATCAGGTCGGGCGCGGTCGACATCATCGTCATCGACTCGGTGGCCGCTCTGGTGCCCAAGGCCGAGATCGAGGGCGAGATGGGCGACAGCCACGTCGGCCTCCAGGCCCGCCTGATGTCCCAGGCCCTGCGCAAGGTGGCGGGTGCTCTGAACAACACCAACACCACCGCCATCTTCATCAACCAGCTGCGCGAGAAGATCGGCGTCATGTTCGGCTCGCCGGAGACCACGACCGGTGGTAAGGCGCTGAAGTTCTACGCCTCGGTCCGCCTCGACATCCGCCGCATCGAGACGCTGAAGGACGGCACGGAGGCGGTCGGCAACCGCACCCGCGTCAAGGTCGTCAAGAACAAGATGGCCCCGCCCTTCCGCGTGGCCGACTTCGACATCCTGTACGGCGTGGGCGTCTCGCGTGAGGGTGGCCTCATCGACATGGGTGTGGAGCATGGGTTCGTCCGCAAGTCCGGCGCCTGGTACACCTACGAGGGCGACCAGCTCGGCCAGGGCAAGGAGAACGCGCGCAACTTCCTGAAGAACCACCCCGACATGGCCAACGAGATCGAGAAGAAGATCAAGGACAAGCTCGGCGTCGGCCCCCGCCTCGACGCGCCCGCCGAGGCTCCTGCGCCCGCCGAGGCTCCCGCGCCCGCCGCCGCCCCGGCCGCCACAGGCCGAGCCGCCAAGGCCGCCGCCACGCCCAAGCCTGGCGACGTCTGATCCCCATGCGCGACGCGGACCCACCCCCCGACCGGGGCGCCTGGCCAGCCTCCCTTCCACCCCGCCCCCACCGCGGGTCCGGGACGCCCCAGGACACCACGGGTCCACAACCCGCCAACCCGACCCCGCCCCCCACGGACCCGCCGGACTCACGTACCGCGGCTCCGCGGGATGCGGGCGCGCCCGGCTCCGTGGGTCTGGGGGACGGGGGTGCGCCGGGTCGGTGGTCTGGTGGCTCGGGTTCCGCGGGTCCGTGGGATATGGGTGCGCCGGGTCGATGGTCTGGCGGTTCAGGTTCCAAGGGGTCGTGGAATGAGGACGCGCCGGGCTCCATGGGTTCTTGGCGTGGTGACGCGACGAGTCACGGTGCCGAGGGTGGCGACGGCTCCGGTTCACGCGACTGGGGTCATACGGCCGAGGAAGCCGGCTCTGGCACCTGGGGACGTGGCGTCGAGGAATCGGGTTCTGGCACTTGGATTAGTGGGGCCGTGGATTCGGGTTCTGGCGCCTGGGGGAGCGGAGCCCCAGGGGCGGGTTCCGCGGGCTCGGGTTCAGGGCGTGAGGCGTGGGGGCCGGGTTATGCCATTCCCGCGGATGACTCGTCCGGAGCGGATACCCACGACGACCCCTGGAACGGCCTGTTCGCAACAGGTACATCCGGGCCTGCCACGCCCACGTTCGGCGTTCGCGAGATAGGCGAGGCGACCAAGAACGCGCCCGACGATCCAGCGCCAGCCGCCTGGTGGCAGCCCCCGATGGCCGACCCCGACGAGCCCTCCCGCCGCCCCTCTCGCCGCCGCCGCAAGCCCCGCTCCGACTCGCCCAACCACACCAACAGCCCGGACCCCGCCAACGCGGATCTCGCGACCTTGGATTCCGCGACCTCTGATCCCGGAACCTCTGATCCCGGAACCTCTGATCCCGGAACCTCTGATCCCGGAACCTCGGATCCCGCGACCTCGGATCCCGGTGGCTGGACACATGCCACTACGGACTCCGCCGACCGAGAGTCCATCGGCTGGGCCAACCCCGCAACCGCGATCCTGCAGAACGAACAGAACGACGCCCCCTCTCCCGCCGGCCGACGGAGCAGAGAAGACGGTGCCGCTTCGGGGGCTGGCCGGTGGGGCGGAGGAGATGGTGCCGCTTCGGGGGCTAGCGGGTGGGGCGGACGTGACGATGCCTCGGGGGCTGGCGGTGCCGCTGCGTCGGGGCGTGGGTCGGAGTCTGGTGGCGTTACGGGGGCTGGCGGACGATCCCGTGGTGGACGGCGTCGTGGGCGTCGGTCTGGTGGGCGTGGGGGGTGGCTGCCTGAAGGGCCTGATGAGGGTTCGGTGGCCGCGTCCGGGGCGCCGGCGGATCCGGAGTCGGTGGCGCGGGCGGTGGTGCTGCGGTTGCTGACCATGGCGCCGAAGACGAGGGCACAGCTGGCCGAGGCGCTGCGCAAGCGGGACATCCCCGATGAGGCCGCCGAGACGGTGCTCGACCGGTTCTCCGAGCTGGGGCTGATCAACGACGAAGCGTTCGCCGAGGCGTGGGTCGACTCGCGCCACCACGGCCGCGGCCTGGCCAAGCGCGCCCTGGCCGCCGAGCTCCGCCACCGCGGCGTCGACTCGGAAACCGTCAACGAAGCCGTCGAACGCCTGGACCCTGACCAGGAGCTCGAAACCGCCCGCCGCCTGGTCGACCGCAAGCTCTCCGCCACCCGAGGCCTCGACCCCCAGGCCCGCACCCGCCGCCTGGCCGGCATGCTGGCCCGCAAGGGCTACCCACCCGGCCTCTCCTACCGCGTAGTCCGCGAAGCCCTCGAACAAGAAGGCATCGAAATCGAAGAAGACCCCTTCTAGCCCCCACTCAGCCGAACCACGGCGTAGGGCGTGTCCTCAAATGATCATCGCCAGAGCAGTAGTGATGCGATGGTGACGGTGTAGGAGGTTGCGGTCTGGTCGTAGCCGGTGGCCAGGCCGCGGAGCTGCTTGAGTCGGTTGAAGCAGCGTTCGACCACGTTGCGCCGCTTGTAGAGGGCGCGTTGTAGAGGGCGCGGTCAAAGCCGAGTGGCCGACCGCCGTTGCGGCCGCGTTGCTTGCGCAGTCCTCACCCACCGGAACCGCGGCGTAGTCCTCACCCACCGGAACCGCGGCGTAGTCTCCGCCCACCGCAACCGCGGCGTACGGGGCGCATGAGGGGGATCGTCGAGTATGTCGACGAAGTGGATGTTCTCCTTGCCGGGGATGCCGAAGGGGGCGATCTTGGGGCGCCGGGGGAGTGGTGCGATTCGGGCGATATCTGCCCGAATCGCGAAGGGGCAGCTAGTAAGACACGCTTGATGACGCGTTTGCTTGCTCGTGACTTGTTCGACGCATAACCTCGACGGCAGTGAGGAGTTACTCCGCGCAGCGCGGATTGCCATACCGGTGAACGACGGACGTACGAGCTCGATTGACCGAGGCGGGCGAGGTGTCGGCTACAGCAGTCGACGCCCGGTCGGCCTTGGGCAGAAATCGGTCCAGCCGCATTCCGTGCCGCGCATGTGACCCCTCCCGTTTCGAGGCCGCGAGTCGTGACGATACGAGGAGGGCGGGGCGCACATGGGGCCGCTAGTCGTGGTGCTGTCGGTGGCTGTGCTCCTGCTCGCGATCGGGATGATCGCCACGCTTGTCCTCGTCGTACGCCGCACCTCCGGTAACGCTCCACGCGCGGCCAAGCCCACGCCCGAACAGGTAGCCGCCGTCCACCATGAGCTGGAGCAGGCCCGCCAGGAGGCGGGGCAGATCCGAGACAAGGCCGAGTCCGACGCCGAGGAGATCCTGCGCAGGTCGGAGGGCCTCGCCGAAAGCGCCGCGCAGATGCGCCGCGAGGTGGAGGAAGAGAGCCGGATACTGAAGTCCGAGCTCAAGGAGCTCCGCGCCGACCTCGAACGCCGCGAGGGCCGCCTGGCCGAACGCGAGCAGCGCCTGGACGAGGAGGCCCGTAGGCAGACCGAGCGCGACCGCAAGCTGGCCGAGACCGAGGTCGAGCTGGCCGACCGTCGAGTGGAGCTGCTGCAGGTCGAGGGGGAGCGCCGCCGCATCCTGGAACGCGTCGCCGGGCTCACCGGCGATCAGGCCAAGACCGAGCTGGTCAAGGAGATCGAGAACCAGGCCAAGCGCGAGGCCGCGCTGATCGTCAGGGAGATCGAGGGGGACGCGCGCAAGGAGGGCGAGAAGCGCGCCACGAAGATCGTGACGCTCGCCGTACAGCGAGTCGCGGCGGAGCAGACGGCGGAGTCGGTCGTCAGCGTGCTGCATCTGCCCGGCGATGAGATGAAGGGCCGCATCATCGGCCGCGAGGGGCGAAATATCCGGGCGTTCGAGTCGACGACCGGTGTGAACCTCATCATCGACGACACCCCGGAAGCGGTGCTGCTGTCGTGTTTCGACCCGGTACGCCGGGAGACGGCGCGGCTGACGCTGGAGAAGCTCGTCCTCGACGGGCGCATCCACCCGCAGCGCATCGAGGAGGCCCACGACCGCAGCCGCGCCGAAGTCGCCGACCTGTGCGCCCGCGCGGGCGAGGATGCGCTGGTCGAGCTGGGCATCACGGACATGCACCCCGAACTCACGCTGTTGCTGGGCCAGCTGCGCTATCGCACCTCGTACGGGCAGAACGTCCTCAAGCACCTCATCGAGTCGGCGCACATCGCCGGGATCATGGCCGCCGAGCTCAAGATGAGCCAGCAGCTCATGAAGCGCTGCGCGCTGTTGCACGACATCGGCAAGGCGCTCACGCACGAGGTCGAGGGCAGCCACGCGCTGATCGGGGCGGAGATCGCCCGGCGCTACGGCGAGGAGGAGGACGTGGTGCACGCCATCGAGGCGCACCACAACGAGGTCGAGGTCCGTACCGTCGAAGCCGTCCTCACCCAGGCCGCCGACGCGATCAGCGGCAGCCGTCCGGGGGCGCGGCGGGAGTCGCTCGAGGCGTACGTGAAGCGGCTGGAGCGGCTGGAGGAGATCGCGCAGTCTTACGACGGCGTCGAGAAGGTCTTCGCCATGCAGGCCGGGCGGGAGATCCGGGTCATGGTCAAGCCGGACGCGGTCGACGACATCCAGGCGCAGGTGATCGCGCGCGACGTGGCCAAGCAGGTCGAGGAGGAGCTCACCTACCCGGGCCAGATCCGGATCACGGTCGTCCGCGAGTCCCGCGCGACCGAGTTCGCCCGCTAGAAGCTCTTACGCCCGCCTCCCTGGGATTCAGCTCTTTGTGCGGCCGCTGCGAGCTTTGGATCGTGTGCGGCCTGTTTGGGGTTTGGCTCTTGTACGTCCTCTTTGGGGTTCGGCTCGTGTGCGGCCTCTTTGGGGCTTGGCTCCTGTACGGCGGGCCGCCGCGACCGCCGGCCGCCGTTGCGGGTTGAGGGCCTGTGGGCGGCGCTGCCGGCGAGTCGGTGACGGTTGCTCGCCGTTACGGCGCTTCGTTGGGCGTTTGCCACGGTCGTGGCTGCTCGCCGTACAGGGCGCCGACTCTTGCCGCACACCATCCCGCCGACCCGGCGCCTGGAGGGATCCACCTGGGGGCAGAGATACCGAACCCGGGGAGGGACCGCCCAGCGGACCGGCGCGGGGACCTTGGAGCCGCCCAAGTGAGAGGCATGATGCCCCTTGGATCAAGCGGACAGGTGAGAGGCACCCCTTGGGTCAGGCGGACAGGTGAGAGGCACCCCTTGGGTCAGGCGGACAGGTGAGAGGCACCCCTTGGGTCAGGCGGACAGGTGAGAGGCACCCCTTGGGTCAGGCG
>NZ_JBITHD010000014.1:0-10526 GCF_044457685.1 Nonomuraea sp. NPDC050536 | reverse complement strand
CGGATTTGTGGCGGGCGTAGTGGCGGGCTACGCGGGCCCGGTTGCCGCACGTGGTGGTGGAGCACCATCTGCGGCGAGGGTGGGCGGGGATGAAGAGCATGACGCAGTCGTGGCCCTCGCATTGGCGGATGCGCGTGACGTCGCCTGTCAGGAGGTCGATGGCGGCGTCCGCCAGCTGGGCCGCCAGGCGGGCCCCAGGGGTGCCCTGGCGCTGGGTGGTGGCGGTCAGGTGGCCGTTGGCCCAGGTCAGGGTCGCGTGGGTAGGGGCGGCGTGCTGGGCCTCGGTGATGGCCTCCAGAGACTCAGGCGGGGGAGGCGCGCCCTGACGCACGTGGGCCAGCGTGGTGGAAACGTGGGCGCGCAGCCCGCGGATCACCTCCGCGTCCGCCTCAGTGAGACCCGACACGCCGTCGCTCTCCGTGCGGGCGTCGGCCTCCGCGCGGTGGGCGTCGTTCTCCGTGCGGTGGGCATTGGCCTCCGCGTGGTGGGTGTCGGTCTTTGTGCGGTGGGCGCTCACTGAGCTCGGCGTGTTGGTTTTCGTACGGTGGGTGTCGGGCTCTGGTGGGTGGGTGGGCTGTGGTGGGGTGGCGGATTGGGGGAGGGCGGATGAGAGGCGTGGGGCTTCGAGGGTGAGCCAGTGGTGGAGGGCGGGGAGGGTGGCCAGGTGGTCGCCGGTGGCGTAGAGGGTGTTGATGAAGTCCAGCGCCAGGTGCTCGCCGGTCAGGGGCTCGTCGTTGTGGGGTGGCCTCTCGATCATGCGCCTAATGGTACATCGGTGGGTTGACGCATTAGGGGTGGCATCGCTATAACTAATGCATCTCTGATGAAGGAAGGCATTAGTCATGGTGACAGTCGCGCGGGTCGTGCACCGGTATCTCGACGTCGACGGTGTCCGGGTCTTCTATCGCGAGTCGGTGCCCGAGAGGGACGACGCTCCGGTGTTGTTGCTGTTGCACGGGTTTCCGTCGGCCTCGCACCAGTTCAGGCGGCTGATCGACGCCCTGGGAGCGCGGTACCGGCTGATCGCGCCTGATTACCCCGGGTTCGGGCAGACCGTGGTGCCGGAGGGGTTCGAGTACTCCTTTGATCGGCTGGCCGACGTGGTCGAGGGGTTCGTGCGCGGGCTCGGGCTGACGCGGTTCGCGATGTACGTGTTCGACTTCGGGGCGCCGGTCGGGTTCCGGCTGGCGGTGCGGCATCCGGAGTGGATCGCCGGGCTGGTGGTGCAGAACGGCAATGCCTACGAGGAGGGCTTGTCCGCGATGGCCAGGGACTTCATCTGGAACGCGCAGGAGGACCAGATCAGGGGGCTGCTGACCCTGGAGAGCACGCGCGGACAGTACGTGGGCGGCACCGCCGATCCCGAGTCGGTGGCGCCGGAGGGGTGGACGCTCGACCAGCACTACCTCGACCTGCCCGGCCGCAAGGAGGCGCAGGTCGCGCTGGCCTACGACTACCGCTCCAATGTGGAGCAGTACGACCGCTGGCAGACCTGGATGCGCGAGCACCAGCCGCCCGCGCTGGTCACCTGGGGCGTCAACGACCTGTTCTTCCCGGAGCCCGGCGCCCACGGCTACCTTCGCGACCTCCCCGACGCCGACCTCCACCTCTTCGAAACGGGCCACTTCGCCCTCGAAGAACACCTCCCCGAGATAGCCCCCCTGATCGCCACCTTCCTCGACAAGACCTGGTAGCCACGGCCCCACACCCCGACGCCGGCAACGCCCATGGCCCAAGGCGTACGGCAGGGCGCGGCCCGGCAGAGACCCTAGGCACAGGGCTGGCGCGAACCAGCCGAGTACGGCAAGGCGCCGGCCCGCCAGAGACCAGGTGGACGGCCAGGTATAGGCACTGGGTCTCCAGGGACAAGGGGCGTGTGACCGGCGCCGTGTCGGTGGGAAGCAGCGTGAGTGGCAAGGCACCGGATCTCCAGGGACCGGGCGCCAGGGGGCCAGGGTGTGTGACTGGCGCTGGGTTGGTGGGAAGCGGGGTGTAGGGGAGCGCGCTGGGGATCAGGGTGTGGAGCATGGCGCCGAGATGGCGGGGAGCAGGGTGTACGACCGGGCGCGGGGGGGCGGCGGGACGGTGGGCGGAGGAACTCGGCGCCAAGTGCGGTGCGCAGCCATGGCCGAGGTAGACGCCCGATCGCGGCGCCGTGGCGGCGAGCAAGGTGCGCCGACTCGCCGGAAGCGCCGGTTACGGGTCCTCAGCCGGAGTGGGGCGGGCGGACGGTGGCGGCGGCTGGCCGTACAGATCCCGAAAGTGCCCAGCCACGGCCGGGGTAGACGCTCGACACGGCGTCGTGGCGGTGGGGGAGGGGCGCCGACTCGCCGGAAGTGCCGGGCAAGGGGTCCTCAGGCGGAGTGGTGTGGGCGGTCGGTGGCGGCGGCTGGCCGTACAACGTCGCTGTGGAAAGGCGGGTGCGGCGGCTGACCGTACGACGTTGCGGTGGAAGGGCGGGTGCGGCCGGCGCGGGAGGGAGGGTCCGCGGGCGGCCACACCCGCGCTCGAGGAAGTGTCAGGCGAGCCGGATCCGGGGATCCAGGAAGCCGTAGGCGATGTCGACCAGCAGGTTGGCGACGACGACCGCGGTGGTGGCCAGGACGACGACGCCCATGATGACCGGCAGGTCACCGCTGATGAACGCCTGTACCACCGCCTGCCCGATACCGCCGAGGCCGAACACCGACTCGGTGACCACCACGCCGCCGATCAGCGTGCCCACGTCGACGCCGAGTTGCGTCACCACGGGAGTCAGGGCCGAGCGGAGACCGTGCCGGTAGATGACCCGCTGCTCGGGCACGCCCTTGGCACGGGCGGTGCGGATGTAGTCCTCGCCGAGGACGTCCAGCATCGACCCGCGGGTCAGCCGTAAGTAGGTGGCCGCCTGGACGGTGGCGAGCGTGATCCACGGCAGGATCAGGTGGCGCGCCCATTCGCCGGGGCTGTCGGAGAAGGACACGTAGGAGTCGGGTGGCAGGACCGGCATCCCTGCCATCGTCAGCTGGAAGAACAGGAAGTACAGCAGGATCAGCCCGACGACGAACGTGGGCATCGACACCCCGGCCAGCGCCAGCAGCGTGAGCCCGCGGTCGAGCAGCGAGCGGGCCCTGGTGGCGCTGAGTACGCCGGCCCCCACGCCGAGCGTGAACCAGATCACCGCCCCGCCCACGACCAGGGAGAACGTGGGTGGGAAGTCCTCGGCGAGCAGCTTGCCGACGGATTCGTTGGAGAAGTACGAGGTGCCGAGGTCGCCGTGGACGAGCCGGTTGGCGTAGTCCAGGTACTGGACCAGGATCGGCCGGTCCATGCCGAGGTTGCGGCGGATCAGTTCCACCTGCTCGGGTGTGGCCTGCCTGCCGGCCAGTGTCCTGGCGGGGTCGCTGGGCGCGACGAAGAACAGCAGGAACGTGCCCAGCGTGACCAGCCACAGCACCAGCAGGCCGAGCAGGATCCGGCGGACGAGGAATCTGCGCAGCATCGGCTACCCCTTACCGCGAGGACGACGGCGCCGCCGGCGGCGGCTGAACAGGCGTTCCATGCGCGGGTCGATGGCGTCCCTGATGCCGTCGCCCACCAGGTTGAAGGCGAGCGTGGTGATCAGCAGGGTGACCGCGGGGAACCCCAGGTACCAGTAGGCGACGCGGTAGAAGCCCTGGGCCTCGCTGAGCAGGTTGCCCCACGACGGCGTGGGCGGCACGATGCCCAGCCCCAGGTACGACAGCGTCGACTCGAACACGATGGCCGCCGGGACGAGCAGCGTGGTGAGCACGATGACGGGCGCGAGCAGGTTCGGCAGGATGTCCACGAACATGATCCGGAAGTCGCCCGCGCCGATGGACCTGGCGGCCTCCACGTACTCGCGTTCCTTGATCGACAGTGTCTGGCCGCGCACGACTCGCGCGATCGCCGCCCAGGAATAGAAGGAGATCACCCCGATCGTGGCCGACAGCGACGGCCCGGCGATGGACACGACCGCGATCGCGAAGATCAGGTACGGGAAGGAGAGGACGACGTCCATCGTCCGCGACAGGATCGTGTCGATGACGCCGCCGTAGTAGCCCGCGAGCAGCCCGATCACGACGCCCACCAGCGCCGCGATCCCGGTGGCCACGACGCCGACCAGCAGTGAGACGCGCGCCCCGTAGAGCACCCTGATGAACAGGTCGCGCCCGAGCCTGTCGGTGCCGAACCAGAACGTGCCGTTGGGCGCCACGGGCAGCCCCTGCGGCGTGATGCCGGTGTCGCGGAACTGGTCGTCGGGATCGTGCCCGTTCCACGCGGCGATCAGCGGCGCGGTCAGGGCGAGCACGGCCAGCAGCACGATGACCACGCCGGAGACCAGCGCCACCTTGTCGGTCTTGATCCTGGCCCAGGCCAGCTGCCACGGGCTGCGCCCGGCGATGCCGCGGTCGGTGACGGCCTCTGGCCGGATCTCGGTAAGGGTCATGCGGTACTCCTCGCGGTGAGGTCCTCGCCCACCTCGACGGGGAAGTGGCAGGCCACCGGGTGAGGCTTGGCCTCCAGCGGCGGCTCCTCGGCCGAGCAGCGCTCGCGGGCCTTGGGACAGCGCGGATGGAAGCGGCAGCCGGAGGGCGGGTCGATCGGCGAGGGCACGTCGCCGGTCAGGATGATGCGCTGCCGCCGCTCCGCCTCGTCGGGATCGGCCACCGCGGTGGCCGACAGCAGCGCGTTGGTGTAGGGGTGGCGCGGTATCTCGTGCAGGTCGTCGGCCCCCGCGAGTTCGACGACCTTGCCGAGATACATCACCGCGATCCTGTCGCTGACGTGCCGCACGACCGACAGGTCGTGCGCGATGAACAGGTACGTCAGCCCGAAGTCGTCCTGCAGGTCCTTGAGCAGGTTGAGGATCTGCGCCTGGATCGACACGTCCAGCGCCGACACCGGCTCGTCGCAGATGATCAGCCGCGGCTTCAGCGCCAGCGCCCTGGCCACCCCGATGCGCTGCCGCTGCCCGCCGGAGAACTCGGCGGGGAAGCGGTTGTAGTGCTCGGGGTTCAGCCCGACGCGCGCCATGAGCTCCTGGACGGTACGGCGCAGCTGCTCGCCCCGCTGGATCCGGTGCACGACCAGCGGGTCCGCGATGATGGACCCCACCCGGCGGCGCGGGTTCAGCGAGCCGTACGGGTCCTGGAAGATGACCTGGATGTCGCGCCGGTAGCGGCGCATCTGGGAGCGCGGCAGGTTGGTGATGTCCTCGCCGTCGAAGCGGACCTTGCCGGAGGTCACCGGGTGCAGTCCTGCGATGCAGCGGGCGAGCGTGGACTTGCCGCAGCCGGTCTCGCCGACCAGCCCGAGCGTCTCGCCGGCGGCCAGTTCCAGGCTGACCCCGTCGACGGCCCTGACCTGGCCGACCGCGTGCCTGATCAGGGTTCCCGTGGTGATCGGGAAGTGCTTGACGACGTTGTCTACCTCGAGCAGCGTCACGATCCCTCCTTGGCGTGCAGGCGCAGCGCCTCGGCCTCTTCCGTCAGACCCACCGCCTCGTGCGGCAGCCAGCAGGCTGACGAGTGCCCGGTATCACCCGTCACCCTGGTCAGCGGCGGCACCTCGGCCGGGCAGACCGGCATGGCGTAGGGGCAGCGCGGATGGAAGGCGCAGCCGGACGGGATCGCGATGAGGCTCGGCGGCGAGCCGGGGATGGGCCTGAGCCGGCCCTCGCGGGCGCCGGTACTGCCGGGGATCGACTCGAGCAGGCCCTTGGTGTAGGGGTGGTGCGGCCGGTAGTAGAGGGTGCGCCGGTCGGCGCGCTCCACGACCAGGCCCGCGTACATGACCATGACCTCGTCGGCGATGCCGGCCACCACGCCGAGGTCGTGGGTGATGAGGATGAGCGCGATGTCGAACTCCGCCTGCACCTTGGCGATGAGCTCGAGGATCTGCGCCTGGACCGTCGCGTCGAGCGCGGTGGTCGGCTCGTCGGCGACGATCAGCTTGGGGTTGAGAGCCAGCGCCATCGCGATCATCGCGCGCTGCCGCATGCCTCCGGAGAACTGGTGCGGGTAGTCGTCGACCCGCCGGTCGGGTCGCGGGATGCCGACCAGGCCGAGCAGCTCCACCGCCCGTTTCCTGGCCGCGGCGCGGCCGGTGCCCGGCTGGTGTACGCGGAAGAGCTCCTCGATCTGCCAGCCGACCTTGTAGAGCGGGTGCAGGCTGGTCAGCGGGTCCTGGAAGACCACGCTGATCTCCGCGCCGCGGATGCGGCGCAGCTGCTCGCCGTCGAGCTTGAGCAGGTCGACGCCCTCGAACATGGCGGTCCCTGAGATGTCCGCGTCCGGGGTCAGTCCGAGGATGGCCTGGGTGCTGACCGTCTTGCCGCTGCCGGACTCGCCGACGATCGCCAGCGTCTGGCCCCGGTCGACGGCGAGCGACAGCCCGCGCACCGCCTGGACCACGCCGTCTGAAGTGGGAAAGGAGACGTGCAGATTCGTCACCTCGAGCAGGCTCATGTGCCTCCCTCACGGAATCCGTGCCCGCGCGGCCACGCGGGCACGGCTACCGCAGCGTCATGGCGTGTTGGGGTCTAGCCAGAGGTTGGTGATGTCGTAGAACTGCCAGTTGGGCAGGTAGAGGGGGTTCTTCACCCGCTTGCTCTTGTAGATGGGGTAGTTCTGGTTGTTCAGCGGCACGATGACCGCGTCATCCATCACCGTCTGGTCGACCTGGTGCCACAGCGCGGCCGCCTTGGTCTGGTCCGACTCGCCGAGAGCCTGCTTGATCAGGTCGTCCACCTTCGGGTTGCTGTAGCAGCCGAAGTTGGTGGTGCCGGGGGTGCAGTTGGTCTGGAACAGCGGCTGGGCCACGGCCCGGCCGTTGTTGCCGTACCAGTCGGGGATCCAGCCGGGGGCCGAGACGTCCCACTTGCTGTCCTTGGCGATCGTCGGGTTCTGCAGGAACGCGCCGTAGTAGTCGCCCTGGCGCACTGGCAGGCCCTTGACGTTGATCCCGCACTTCTTCAGGTCGGCGGAGTACGACTGGAAGTTGGCCGGGTGGTTGCCGGCGTTGCGGAACGCGCCGATCAGGTTCAGGCCGTTGGGGTAGCCGGCCTCGGTGAGCAGTTGCTTGCACTTGGCCGGGTCGCCCTGGTCACCGGGGGTCGGGTACGGGTTGTACTCCTGGTAGCCGATGTTGCCCGGCGGGATCGCCGTGTGGATCGCGACCGCGATGTCGGCTCCGCCGTACACCTTGGCGATGGCCGTCTTGTTGATCGCGTACTCGATGGCCTGGCGGACCTTGAGCTTGCTCATGGCCCCGTTCTCGTTCTTGCTCTGCAGGTTGAAGACGAGATACGGGTTCGTGACGGAGCCGGGGAAGATCTTGAAGTTGGGGTCGCTGCCCTTCAGCCGCGGGATCGCCGACGTGGGTACCGGCAGGTCCCACGACAGGTCGGCGGTGCCGGCCTCCATCTGCTGCTGGACGGCGTCGGGCTCCGTCACGCCCATCTTGACCTCGATGGCGTTGACGTACTGGTGACGGATCGGGTCCGACTCCTGCTTCCAGGCCGGGTTCTTCTCCAGCTTGATCGACTTCGTGGCCTGGTAGCTGGTGATCTTGTACGGGCCGTCGGAGATCACGTGCTGGCGGAACGTCGCGTCGTCGGGCACGTACTGGTCGTACTCCTGCGGCGCGGGTGCGGCGAAGTTCAGCGACATGATGTTGAGGAAGTCGCTGGCCGGCTGGGTCAGCGTGAAGACGACGGTCTTGTCGTCCTTGGCCTGGACGCCCGCGATGTCCTGGGAGTTCTGGAACTGCGCCAGCGCCTGAGCGGTGGGCTTGGCCTTCTCGAACGCCTTGGCGTAGGCGTCGCAGTACTCCTTCATGCCCTTGATCGTGCTGGTGTAGTAGCCGGGCGCGCCGGAACCGGCGACCGGGTTGCAGATCCGCTTCATGCCGCGGACGACGTCGGAGGCCGTCACCGCGCGCGGCGGCTGGGTGTCCCACTGCACGCCGTCGCGCAGCTTGATGGTGTAGGTCAGGTTGTCGGCGCTGATGCCGCCGTTGGCCTGCGTGGGGATCTCCGTGGCGATGTCGGCGACCGGCGCGAACGCCTTGGTCGTGTCGGCCTCCGTCGCCACCGAGCCGAAGGTGAACAGTTGCCGGGCATAGCCCCGCATGAGACCGCTCGTGACGGTGTAGTAGGCGCTGGTGGGGTCCAGGTGGTCGACGTCGCCGCCGCCCACGAACCTCAGGGTGCCGCCGGAGACGGGCTTTCCCGCCTCCTGGCCGGCGCTGGGCGCCGAGGTCGAAGTCTGGTTTCCGGTCTGGGTCGCACATGCGGTGGCGATCAGACTTGCCGCGGCGACCGCGACAATGCTGAGATGGCGCATGCTGGCCATCTGGCCCTCCCTCGTGCCGAGATGGGGTTACGTGAATGGCTGGCGAGATGGGGCGCGCTCCGTGGCCGCGGGGCGCGCCCTACCGTTTTCCTGCCAAGAGCAACCCACTTGCCGAGGGCGGTGTCGAGGAGCGGATATTCAACTGTTTCCGAGTAGCGACGGCACAGTGATGCCGTTTTCGTGCGAACTGTGTGAACAGATCAGGACATCAGGAAGATCTGCTGGTAGAAGGCCAGTTCCGCGGCGAGCGCGGTCGCCTTGGTCTCGCTGCGGCGGAACCCGTGCGACTCCCCTTCGAAGGCTAGGTACGTGCACGGCACACCCCGCTCCGACAGCGCGTCGGCGAAGGCCTCCGACTGCTCCGGCGGCACGGCGGGATCGTCCAGCCCCTGCAGCAGCAGCATCGGCTTGGTGACGCCCGCGACGAGCGACAGCGGCTCGCGCGAGGCGTACAGTTGCGGATCCTCAGGCCCGACCAGCCACTCCACGTAGCGGGACTCGAAGTCGTGCGTGGTGGCCATCAGCGGGCCGAGCGCGCTGACGCCGTAGTACGACACACCCCCGGCGAACAGGCCGGAGGTGCAGCAGGCCGCCATCACCGTCCACCCGCCGGCGCTGCCGCCGCGCACCGCGATCCTGTCGGGATCGGCCAGCCCCTCGGCGGCCAGCCACTGCGCGGCCACGATCGTGTCCTCCACGTCGACCACGCCCCACTGGCCCTTCAGCCGCTCCCGGTAGGCCCTGCCGTACCCGGTCGAACCGCCGTAGTTGACGTCGAGCACGCCGATGCCGCGCGAGGTGAAGAACGCCTTCTCCAGGTCCAGCGCCGTCGTGGCGTGCCCGGACGGCCCGCCGTGCACGAACACCACGTACGGCCTCGGCCCCTCGGGCTGGCCGGGGTTGGACGGCGGATACAGGTAGGCGTGCACGTGTCTGCCGAGGCGGCTCTCCAGTTCCACCGCGCGCGGCACCGGCAGGTAGGCGACGTCGGGCAGTTCCTCGATGTCGCGCTTGAGCGCCTCGACCCGGCTCGTCACGGTGTCGATCCTGACCAGCGAGCCGGGGATCCGCGAACCGTACCCGACCCCGATCACCGACGTCCCGTCGGCGGCCAGCGCGCCGCTCCAGCCGTCATAGGGCACGTCGAGGTCGGTGAGCGTGCCCGTGTCCGGATCGAGCAGCCCCAGCCGCTGGTCGCCGCGCCCGTGCAGCACCGCCAGCCGACCGTCGTCCATGACGAGGTACGGCAGGCCGCCCAGGTTCCACAGCGGCCCGGCGAACTCCTCCTCGGCCGGGTGGAGCGCCTGCGAGGAGGTGCCGTAGATGCCGATCTGGTAGAGGTTCCACCAGCCGGACCAGTCGGAGACCAGGTAGAGGTGGGTGTCGTCCTTCCACTGGGGCGCCAGCACCGACTCCGACGTGCCGCCCTTCACGGTCCAGGAGTTGCCGTCCTCCAGGCGGGTGATGCGCAGTTCGGTGCCGTTCCACGGCATGCGCGGATGGTTCCAGCAGATGTAGGCGACATGCCGCCCGTCAGGCGAAATTTCGGGATAGGCGTAGAAGTCGGAGCCGGTGACCCATTCGCGGATCTCGCCGCCGTCGAGCGGGACCGAGACGATGGCCCGGGTGACCT
Source organism: Nonomuraea sp. NPDC050536 (assembly GCF_044457685.1). Classification (NCBI taxonomy): domain Bacteria; kingdom Bacillati; phylum Actinomycetota; class Actinomycetes; order Streptosporangiales; family Streptosporangiaceae; genus Nonomuraea; species Nonomuraea sp. NPDC050536. The sequence continues at coordinate 536 of NZ_JBITHD010000014.1, read as the reverse complement.
TGCCGTCGTCGCCGTGCCGCTCCCTGACGCACCACACCTGGCCGTCTCGGACCAGCAGGTCGGCGTAGCGGTCGCCGCCCTCGGGGGTCAGCGGCTCCAGCTCCGGCAGCCGGTACAGGCGCTGGTCGGCCAGGTTGGCGAAGACCACGTCGCCGGACTCGGTCACGGCGTAGGAACGCCCGCCGTACTCGTGGACTCTCGTGCGGGCGCTCCACGGCGCCGCAAGCAGCTCGCGGCGGGAACCGTCCGCGGCGCGATGCATGATCGTGGTGCGGCCGTCCTCGTCGGGACGGTCCTCGGTCCACCACACCTGGCCGCTCCGCGCCTGCGGCCAGGCCAGCCTGACCCTCGATCGGGCCACGTCGGTGGTGGAGATGGGGGAGAGCCAGAAGGGCATAGCCGCATCCTGCCGGAAAATCCGGTCGTGGGGGGGGGGGGGGGGGCGCCCCGCGCCCCCGCGGCCCAAAAGCCCCCACCGTGTGGGGGGGGCCGCCCCCCGCCCCCCCCCCCGCCCCCGGGCCCCCCGCGCCGCGCCG
>NZ_JBITHD010000013.1:0-320879 GCF_044457685.1 Nonomuraea sp. NPDC050536 | reverse complement strand
ATGCCGGTTCGCTGCCCGGCCAGGGCGGTCTTAGCCGCTTGGACGGCATCGATCGGATCGGACTTGCCCTGGAAGCGACGGGTTCTGCGGTCTGGACGGTCGACCTCGACGATCTCGACGCCTTCATCGTCGAGAACACGAGCCAGTCCGGCGCCATAGGCGCCGGTGCCTTCTACCCCGACCCGCAACAGCCGCCCGAACGAGTGCACCCACGCCAGCAGCGCCGCATATCCGGCCGGGGTGGCGGGGGAACTGCTCGGTGCCCAGAACCCGCCCACCGCATCGATGACGGTGGCGGTGTGGGTCTCCTGGTGGGTGTCGACGCCACCGACAACCTCGAGAACGGGCACGTCATGTGGTGTAAATAGCAGGCATTGTCGTCCTGTCGCTCGTGACCATGGGGCAGGTCGGCACGCACCGGCCGAGCGGACGGATACAACAGTGACGGGGCCTCTGGCCAGGCTCCTATCAGGTCACACCGCACGCCGGTGAGTGCACGCGAGCACCTCCCGACAGAAGCCGACAAATCCGTTGAAGACCCCAAGGTCAGTTAAGCGGTGGGGCAGATTCGTATCGTTGACCACGCTCGAGGCTCTTCTATTGTGATCCTCTGTCTCGACAACAGGAATGAATGATCACTGACAGCCACGAGCTCCCTCAAGACGCCGACCACACCCGCCGTCGTCGGCCACCCCTCACCGCTCAACCCCGACTAACTTCGAAGAGCCGCGATCCCGAGATAAGTAAAGGCGGCCGAGCAGGTCCGCCACGCCAGCGCTCCGGCCGCCACCGTGAGCCCAACTTCCAGATACGGCACCGCCCGGCGGGTGTCCTCGCCGAGGCGACCCCACCTGGTGACCAGCAGTGGAACGACTGGGCTGGCCAAGATCCCGGCAAGCACGGCGACGATCACCACAAGGGCCAAACCGTAGGGTAAGTGCGACTGCTGATAGTAGTTACGCAGGCGTCCTGGATCGCGCGCAAGCAGGCGGCCATGCGGTGGTGGTTGAGACCCCGAATCCCGCTCCGAGCTCGGCGAACGTCTCGCCCTTGCGCAGGTAGACCAGCACCAGCAGGGCCTTTACAGACCTGCGGAGGCATGGTTCGGCGTGCGGCTTCCCGTCCGCCGGATCAACTTGGGCGCGCACTGGGCATCCAGATACTGTGGCAGTCGCCCATACCTGGGCACCAAACGTGCGCCCACCTCTATCCCATCCCGGCCGAAATGATGCGCCACCGTTCGCGCTCCGTATTCCTCGCGAGAAGATAGCCCCAAGCATTGGCCCCATTCCGGAAGCTCATCTCTTCGCATTGCTCAAGCTTAAAGTCAACATACACCCTCACCACGTATTTGTATTTTTCGGGATCATAGGTGTCCAGCATAGGCTTGCCGATACTAACGTCTGTAATATTAATCCAGTTCGTCAGCGGGTTGTCGGCATCATTCTGCATTCGCTCCCAGTATTTGGGGAATGTTAATTTCTGGATCGTGTTTGTATCGCGCGCGATGATCGCGGCAAGAAATGTTTTTACAACGACATCGGCGGACGCATTGGCGGCCGGGGCAGAAACCGCTGGCCCCTTGGTGATGCGGCTACATCCGCCACAGCCCGATATAACCGGCACGCATCCGATGAGGGTCAGCGCAAGAGTTACGCGAAGCAGCCAATTCGACCTAATTATCACGCGCACCAACAGAGTCCAATCGAGAAGAATGTTCGTGTGGGCGCATGGGCTCCTCCGCAGTGCCATTGCGGAGGAGCCCATGCGTGTAGGGCGATCTAGTACATTACCCTGATCGCGTACACCTTCGCGTTAGGATGCTTGATTTTCACACCCGGGAATGAGACAGCGAGTTTCCGGTACTGGTACGGGTCTGAATGTTGAGCATATTCAACACCATTCCATGATCCCGACGTCACTCGACTGACTACCGCCGCGTGACCGAAGTCTAGACTCCCTCCATCCCAGTCCCAGAGGAGGATATCGCCGACCTTGACATTCTTCCAGGATGTGACCCAGAACGCTCGCTTTCGCACCTGCATGAAGTGCTGGAAGAAAGGAGTCGCTCCTGACCAGGAGTACGTGCGGCTCAAGCCTGGTGGCCAAGCCTGCCACCACCACCTCAGGTCACCCCGTTGCGATGGGTCAGGAACCTCGGCAGCAAGCATCGCTGCCCCGCCTCCGTAGTGCAAGGCCTTCGAGACGAAGTTCGTGCAGTCGTCGTGGAAGTCGGTGTCGTCGTTGTAGTGGCGAACCGCCCACGCGGCCGCTGCCTCGCGGTTTACCCAGCCTGCACCGCCGCTTCCGCCGCCAGCTCCGTCCCCGTAATCAGGGAAGCCGTCGCCATCGGTCGGCAATTCCATCCCGTCCCCTGGTATTTGGCCAGGAGTTCCGTCGGGATAGGCATTCAGATCAGGCGAAACCGAGACGAGACGGCTTCCTTGCCACGAATCTGTCACCTGGATATCGCTACAACCGTGAACGGAGAAACGATACGTGTGAACTGTTTGAGTTTGATCAGTGCCCGGATCCTCTCCATTCATTCCTGCATAGGTGTAAGCAAGTGATACTTCCGCATGGACCGATGCCGTGTGACCGTCGGACTCGTAGAAGATCAGGGCATTGTCGACAGAAACTGAGGATCCGGTTTGCTGGATTCCCTTCGCTGCAGACTTGGAGGCCCAAGTGGATAGATTGGGTTGCTGAGTATAGAGAATGGCTTTGAGCGAACTTGCTTCTACATGACCGTTCAACGCCTCATCTACTGACGCGGCCTTACGCTCCAGAATCGTATTGCGGGATTCTTCGTAGGCCTTGATTGCGCCGGTAAACTGCGCCTTATCTGTGCAGGTAGCGGCAGGAGGAAGGGGAACCGTTACCTCAGCGCCTTCCCAAGGGCCAGCACCAAATTGCGTTACAGCCCTTACTTCTGTCCTGTATTTACTTCCCCCCGCGAGGCCGCTGACTGCTATGAACGGATTCTGTGTCGACTGCGTTTTAACTACCACGGAAGTATCCGACAAAACGCGTACGTCATAAGAATCGATCGCGGCCATAGAGCCACGATCGACAGGATCGGCCCATGACGCCAGCAAGCCTTCGGCAGCGCCGCTAACATGTAGGTTCTGCACAGCGCTTGGAGGCGTTGGCGTTCGATAGCTCAACGCTACGTCGATATTCGACTGGGTGCCGAACTCGATCTGCTGAGCACTGTTGGAAGTTAGAATCAGCCAGTCGGATACCGCAGTCGACACGTCCAGGTTTGGTGACGTGATGGTGGCCGATCTATCAGGTTGAGATCGAAGGGCACCCAGCACATCCGTCGAGGTCGACGTCGATGTTACCTGTCCCGACAAGGACGTGATTCCCACTGTTGCATCTGTTGGACACGGAGAGGGCGTACAGGATGCGTTACCTAGACGCAGATTGGCCTGAACCGGTATGGAACCCGGCGGAATATCGGCCAAGCTTATTTTGATCACCGAGAGTCGAGCGTCCGCCCCGGTTCCGCCTACCTTTATTTTAGAGTCATCGACTAACGCGCAGGATTGCGTTGAGCATGCCTCTGAGCTAGCGTATCCGGTCTTGATCGAGAGGTTTTCTTGCCTCAAGACTATATTCTGCAGAGCCCCCGGATCCGGCAATTGGACAGGCCCAGGGACTGAGAAGGTTTGCGCAGGCGTCTTTGAAGTACAGACTTCGGCCGAGCATGCTTGTATCTGCCAGGAATATTTCGAACCTGATCTCACAGTATTGGGTGGGACCCGCATGTTAATGCGCTGATCTCCGTCTACCGTGCCATACCCAAGGGGAGTGGCCCCAACGGGATTTCCAGCTTCGTCGTAGAGGTAGAACTTTCCGGTGACTGGCTTGCCCGACGGGCGCGTAATCAACGCCGAAAGAACCGGTTGGCCGGGATCATCGAGCAGCGTCTCCATGCCCGTCGGCAGCATCGGTGCATCCGAAGTGATCCGGTAGGCAGGACTCTCAGTGCATGAAGGTGGAGTGATGCCGCTGCGGCATGCTTTGACGACGAACTTGAAGCTGGCCGGGTTGTCCAGGGTGAAGATCTTGTCCAGGACCTGGCCGGAGGGGATGTTGTTGTTGGTGGTGGTGCCGGGCACGCCGACGATGGTGCGGATTTCGTCGGCGGTCAGGACGCGCTGGTAGACGTGGATGTCGTCCACGGTGCCGTCCAGGTCCTTGGCGATAACCCGTCCGCGGCCGATCTCGAAGTTGCCTCGGGCGTTCCAGGTGGGTGTGTAGTCGTGTTCCCCGGCCAGTGCGCCGTCCATGTAGAGGCGGGCCTTGTGAGCCGCCTGGTCGTACTGGATGGCGACGTGGGTCCATTCGCCGATCTTCACCGCGTTGTTGGAGATGACCGCGACTTCGTGGATCTCGTTTGCGGTGTCCTGGGTGAGCAGGCTCAGCCACCAGTGCTTGTCGACGTTGCTGACCACGCTGGAGGCTTCCAGCTTCAGGGAGAAGCCGGGCTGGTTGACGCCCATCTGGGAGAAGACGGTCTGCGGGTCGGTGCTGCTGTTGAGTTTCACCCAGCCGGCCACCGTGTAGCTCTGGTCGGTGTTGAGTACCGGCTTGGTGGTGGTCCCGTACCCGCCGCCCGATACTTTGAGGGCTTGGCCAAGCTGGCCGGGCACGTGGTTGTAGGTACCGTTCAGCGTCAGCGGCAGGTTCTTGCCGGAGGAGTCTGCCGCGGTGGCGCCGCTGGTCTCATCGAGCTTCCAGTAGGCCGCCTCGCCCGCGGGCAGTTGGGGGGCCGGGGGCGCCATGGTGGAGTCGTTGACCGTCACCGTGTAGTCGAGGTTGGCCGTCTCCGGCACGCTCGACTTATAGGTCACCTTGACGTTGGTGCTGCGCGCGATGGCGTCGTTGCCGGTCATCGAGTCGATCGACTCGGCCGTCACGGTGGGGATCTCCGGTGGCAGCACCCAGTCCACGCTGAGCTTGGGCACGTTCTGGCCGAACAGTTGCGGCCAGAAGCTGTAGCTGTCGGTGTAGTACTTGGGGGCGGGGAACTCGGAACCCAGGCTCAGCATGAGCCCGTTGTTGGCCGTCCCGGACGCCCATGCCTGGGTCATCTTGGTCAGGTCCCAGCTCCACACCGATCCGGCCGTGTGCGGCATCGCGCAGGCGTCGACGACGGAGCGCCCCTCGGCGGTGGTGCTGGGCTGGTTGCTCCAGAAGGTGTTGTCGGCCACCCATGCGGAGGTGATCTGCTGGGCGACGACGCTTTGCAGGCTCACACAGTCGGTGCCGTTCGTGCGCAGCATCAGCTGCATGGTGGACTTGACCACCTGGCGCCCGGCGACAGGGGAGGTGTCGAAGGCCATCAGCGTGCGGGTGACAACATCCCCCGACGACGTCGAGTTCCACCGAGACGCCGTCCCGGAGCCGGTCTGGCCGTTGGGGGAGCGAATTCCGACCTCTTTGGTCACCCCGAGCGTCGTGGTGGGGTCCACCGTGACGGGATAGGCGGTGGCCGGGTCGGCCAGCCACTTGGTGTCTGGCTTCAAGACGAGCGTGGTCGTGCCGCCCTTAAACTCCACTGACGTCTTCACCGCAGCCTGGCGGCCCGGCGCTTCCTTGTTTGGGTGCTCGGTAGCCGCGTCCCACATCTGCGGGGTGGGAGCCGACAGGACTGTCTTGCCCTTGTCGTTTGTGAGGGCCAAGCCGCCGGTCTTGGTGACGTCCAGCTTCAGCTTGTCGGCCTGCACGGGGATGCGGAACTCGACCGGTCCGGTCGGCTTCTGGCGGAGCACCACGTTGTGCTGGAAGCCGGTCGGCAGCGCTGTCACCACCAGATCTGCGCCGGGGCCTGCCGCGTCTCTGTAGGTGGCGACGTTACCCTGCACGTCCGGCTTAGGCAGGTCCTTCAGCCACGACAGGGCCAGTTTCTGTCCCTTGTCACGTTCCATGGTGACGAAAGGCGCACCGCCGCCAAGCGACAGCGTCACATCGGCCTTGGACAGTTTGGGTTTGAGGCTACCGCCGGACTCCACCAGCGTGGTGTCGATCCACGCCCACGAGCCGTCGGCCTGCTTCAGCTGGGTCGGCCCGTCGTAGGTTTCCGTGGTCAGGTGGGCGTCAGGATAAGCCCAGGTACGTGAGGATTCGGTGTAAGCCGCCTCGACCGGTACGGGCTTGTTCTGCTTCTGGGCTTCCGCGATCGCATCTCGCAGAGGCTGGTCGGGATCTTTCCTCTTCGGGAAGGTAGTGGCGGTGTGCGTTGAGCCCTTGGAGGGTGCGGCCGGCTTTGGTTCGGCCTGGGCGATGCTGGTTCCAGCGACGAGCAGTGATGCTGACACCGACAGCACCACTGCAGCAGCGAGACCCTTGTTCCCCGCACGTGGTCTCGCATTGCGTAATAACTTGCTCACTTATCACCCCAATTGACAGGTTTCGGACAATGGCCCCTACTTTTATCCCAGCTTTACCTGGCGTCACAAGAGCAATCAGGAACGTGTCCCTCCGCACCCACGCCGCCACCGAGTGCAAGCTAAGTGGTCCCGGCCGTAAGTCCTTCGGGGGTTCACCCGGCTGTTGGTAGTGCGGCAGGCTGGTGGTCGCAGCCGGGGTGCTGCTGGGAGTGGCGCTCGTTCTGTTCGTGTCGCTCGATCCGGGCCATCAGGTCCTCGAGGTCGGCCGGAGTGAACTCCCATCTGAAGGGCCGGGCGGTCTCGTTGTAGCGACGCTCGAAGGCGATCAGCCGGTCTTCGACCTGGTCAAGATGGGTGAAGTCGTTGGGTGTGACGACCTTGCGCTGCACGATGGAGAAGAAGATCTCTGTTTGGTTCAGCCATGACGCGTGCACGGGGGTGTGCACCATCACCGCGTTGGGGAACCGTGTGGTGAGCCGGTCGGCGGCCGTCTTGCCGCGGTGGGAGGAGCCGTTGTCGACGACCCAGAAGACGCGTTTGGCGGAGGCGTAAGGCTCGACGTTCATGACCTTTTCGACCAGAGTCATGAACGGCATGATCCCGGTCTTGGCCGCACAATGCCCGGTAACTTGGGCGTGGTGGGCGTCGTATGCGGCCAGGTAGGCCAGCGATCCGCCCCGTTCGTATTCGTGGTTGACCCGCATCGTGCGGGCGATGCCGGGCGGCAGGGTCGGGTGACAGCGGCAGCGGGCCTGGATGGAGGTCTTCTCGTCGGAGGAGATCACGTACTCGTCATCGCCGAGTGGGTGCCCGTCCCAGATGCGCTGGTAGAGATTGAGTACCCGGGCGGCCTTGGTGGTGAAGTCCGCGTCGCGGACGAACACCCATGACTGGTGCTGCCAGGGTTTGAGCGCGGCGGTGGACAGAATCCGGCGGACGGTCGATGCCGAGATCGCCGGCACGATGGCCTGCTTGACCGCCTCGGTGGCCAGGTCGGTGCTGCTCCATCGCGACAGGGGGATCCCGGTCGCGGCCGGCAGCTGGCAGGCCAGAGCTTTGATTCCGGCTCGCTGGAGCGGGGGTGAGGTGGGGTGGCCTGCCCGGGCGGGGCCGGTCTTTCAGCACGATCTGGCGGGCACGGGGAACGGGCACGGAGGGCTCTCTGGAGATCGTTGACCGGGGCCCGGCGACCTTACCCCGGATCGCCCGCTCCCGCCATAATCGACACGCCGGGGACGGAAAAATGGGCCTCATGGCTGCCATCCCCGACTCGACCAAGACCTCCCTGGCCCAGCGGTTGCGCCAGCACGCCCGCGACCAGTGGCCCCAATTGGCCGCCCTGTACGTCCGCTACCACGGCCAGTTCGCCTACGTCGAGGGAGAACTGGCCGGCGGAGACCAGTTGCCTCTGCTCCGGCTCCGCTACGGCGGGTCGGCCTCCACCTGGGGCTTCGGCCTCTACCTCGCCAGCAGCGGTAAGTACGAGAACCAGATCCTGCCGACCGGACTACCCATCGGCACCGCCCAAGAAGCCCTCGACTGCGCCTGCGCCCTCTACCTCAACTACTGACCCTCGACAAACTTACGGGCGGGACCACTAAGTCCAAGAGCCGCATTTGCATGCACAGTTATGTCGTGGTGAACCAAGAGGTGCTCATCGAGTGCCGCGCCACCAGATTCGGCGCACAGCTGCGGTCACCCCCATCGCCAGCAGCAAGCTCATCAAGTGCCCAGCTCACACATGCCGAACGCGTCCACTTCGGGTTGGCCGCAGGGTGCTGCCTCGCCCGGCCCCAAGCTTCGGCGTGGGTTCCGACCCGGGGCCACTAAGCCTGTATCGAAGTCGGTTGGAGCCGTTCGTGGCGTTCAGCGTGCCCGCATAATCGGCGCGACCGTGAGCACCGCCCTGCGGTAGCTTGATCCACATGCTTGCCTACCCCGACAAGCCGAAACCCGGCGACAAAGTGGCGATCCTGTCCCCCGGCGCGGCCCTGCCCGAGATCTTCCCGGCACCGTATGAACTGGGCCTCACCCGCCTCCGCGAAGATTTCGGGCTCGAGCCGGTGGAGTACCCGACCACCCGCAGGCTTGGGTCATCGGCGGCCGCCCGGGCCGCCGACGTCAACGCCGCGTTCGCCGATCCGGAGATCAAGGCCGTCCTCACCTCCATCGGCGGCGAGGACCAGATCAAGGTGTTGCGTCACCTCGACCCGGCCATACTCCAGGCCAACGCGAAGCCGTTCTTCGGGATCAGCGACAACACCAACCTGTGCAACTACCTGTGGAATCTCGGCATCGTGTCGTACTACGGCGGCACCGTCATGACGGTCTTCGGCCGTGGCGGCCGGACGAACCCGCGGGCCGCCGAGGCGCTACGGGCCGCTCTGTTCACCCATGACGAGTACGACCTGCACCCTGCCGAGTCCTATACCGACGTGGACCGAGACTGGAACACTCCAGCGTTGCTGGAAAGTGAGCCGGACATGTTCACCGGCGAAGGCTGGCAGTGGCACGGCCCACGTCGTACCGTGACCGGTCCGTCCTGGGGTGGCTGCCTGGAGATCGTCGACTGGAATCTGCGCGTCGGCACCCACATTCAGGATCCCGCCACCTATGACGGCTGCGTGCTGTTTCTGGAGACCTCCGAAGAGCTCCCCGACGCGAGCTATGTGTATCGCGTGCTGATGTGCATGGGCGAGCGTGGCCTGCTTGGCCGGTTCGGCGCCGCCATCGTGGGGCGGCCCAAGGCGTGGTCGATGGACAGACCACTCTCCGCGCCTGAGAAAACGGAGTTCATCGCCGCCCAGCGCGATGCCGTGCTCAGGGCTTTCGCCGAGTACAACCCGGACATTCCGCTCGTCCTCAACGTGGACATCGGGCACACGGACCCACAGCTGGTCGTTCCGTACGGAGGCACGGTCACCGTCGACGCCATCACCGGCCGCATCGCCGCGCGGTACTAGGAGCCCTGTACGGCGAGCGAGCGTGATCCGGTGTGCCCGGATCACGCAACGGCGTAACGGCGAGCAGCCCCGCATCGCCGGAGGAGCGTCTCCCCGGACAGGGGCCGGCCGGAGTGCGGCGGGTGGCGGAAGGGCGGCCCGCCGTACAAGATCAGCCGCCGATGGCGGACATCGGGCGGGCCGGCTGGAGGAAGGACGGGTCGTCGATGCCGTGGCCGGCGCGCTTGCGGGCGACCGCGGCGACCCAGCGGGCCGCGAGCTCCTCGTCCGTGGCGCCCGAGCGGAGCGCCGACTTGAGGTCAGACTCCTCCGTGGCGAACAGGCAGTTGCGGATCTGGCCGTCGGCCGTCAGCCGGACCCGGTCGCAGGCGCCGCAGAACGGCCGCGTCACCGAGCCGATGACGCCCACGCGCGCGGGACCGCCGTCGACCAGGAAGCGCTCCGCGGGCGCGCTGCCGCGCTCCTCCAGGTCGTCGGGCGACAGGTCGAACGCCGACGACAGCAGGTCCAGGATCTCGTCCGCGGTGATCATCGTGGCGCGGTCCCAGCCGTGCTGCGCGTCGAGCGGCATCTGCTCGATGAAGCGCAGCTCGTAGCCGTGCTCCAGGCAGAAGCGCAGCAGGGAGACCGCCTCGTGGTCGTTGACGTCGCGCATCAGCACCGCGTTGACCTTGACGGGACTCAGCCCGGTGCGGTCGGCGGCGGCCAGGCCCTCGATCACGTCGGTGAAGCGGTCGCGATGGGCCAGGCGCTTGAACGTCTCCTGCTCCAGCGTGTCGAGCGAGACGTTGACCCGGTCGAGCCCCGCGGCGGCCAGCGGCTCGGCCAGGCGGGCCAGGCCGATACCGTTCGTGGTGAGCGAGATCTGCGGGCGCGGGGCGAGCGCCGCGGTGCGGGCGACGATGTCGACCAGCTCACGGCGCAGCAGCGGCTCGCCGCCGGTGTAGCGGACCTCGGTGATGCCCAGCCGCTCGACGCCGATCGTCACCAGGCGCACGATCTCGTCGGCGGTCAGCAGCTGCGCGTTGGGCAGCCAGTCGAGACCCTCCGGCGGCATGCAGTACGTGCAGCGCAGATTGCACTTGTCGGTGAGGGACACCCGAAGATCGGTCGCCACCCTGCCAAACGCGTCCTTCAACACCGGGGGTCACCTCCTTTTCACCCGTGATGCCAGCCTACGACGATCTCGACCTGGCAGCAGACTCGACCGGGCGTTCGAAGTGTACTTGTTCTACGGGAGACCGCCCTTCACGGGGTGCGGAGCCAGTGCAGGGCGGCGGTGGTCATGGTAGTGGTGCCCACCTCCAGGGTGGGCGAGATGACGGGCGCGAAGGCGGGGGAGTGGTTGGTGGGGATGTCGTCCGCGACGGTGCCCTTCTCAGAGGCGGCCGCGTACGCGGCAGGGTCGGCGCCGCCGAAGTACCAGTAGACCAGCGGTATCCCCAGCGGCGTGGCCAGGTCGCCGATGTCCTCGCTGGCCATGGACGGAGGCGCCTGGGCGACGTTGGCCGGGCCGAGGACCGAGCGGAAGACGTCGGCCGTGCGGGAGATCGCCTCGGGGTCGTTGCGGAGCACGGGAAAGGTGTCGACGGTGGAGATGTCGGGCTTGAGGGTGGCGCCGGAGGCGAAGGCCTCGGCTTCGACGATGCGGCGGACCGCCGCCAGCACCCGCGACCGCACGTCCTCGGCGTACGTACGGATGGTGACGAGGAGCTCCGCCTCGTCGGGGATGACGTTGTCCTTGCCGCCCGCGTTGAGCGCCCCGACGGTCACCACCGCGGTGTCGGTCCCGGCGATCTCCCGCGAGACCACCGTCTGCAGCCGCATCACGATCGCGGCCGCCATGACGACAGGGTCCACCGTCCGCTCGGGCATCGAAGCGTGGCCGCCCCGCCCGAACAGCCGCACCCGCAGCGCGTCGGTGGCCGCCAGCGCGTCGCCGGGGCAGTAGGCCACCCTCCCCGCGGGGATCGGCGTCACGTGCTGCCCCAGCACCACCTCGGGCTTGCCGAACCGGTCGTAGAGCCCGTCGGCGACCATGGCCTTGGCGCCCGCGCCGGCCTCCTGGCCCGGCTGGAAGACGGCCATGACCGTGCCCGACCACAGGTCTCTGCGCCCCGCCAGCAGCGTCAGCGCCCCCAGCAGGCAGGTCACGTGCATGTCGTGCCCGCAGGCGTGCATCACCGGAGCCTCGTTGCCGTGCTGGTCGAGCGCCGTCACCATGCTCGCGTACGGCAGGCCGGTGCGTTCCCTGACCGGCAGCGCGTCCATGTCGGCCCGCAGCAGCACCGTGGGCCCGGGCCCGTTGCGCATCAGTCCGACGACGCCCGTACGGCCGATCCCGGTGGCGACCTCCACGCCGAGGACCGCCAGCCGCTTGGCGACCTTGTCCGCGGTCTGGGTCTCGGTGAAGGACAGCTCCGGATTGGCGTGCAGGTCGCGGTAGCAGTCCTCCAGGTCGGCGCGCAGGTGGGCGTTGAGCCCGCGCAGCACGTCCTGCGTGCGTTCGTCCATGACGGATCCCCCTGTGATCACAACCAGTTGTTGCGGCGAAACGATCGGAACAGCACCACGCACAGCACGGCCATCAGTCCCAGCACCGCGGGGTAGCCGAACGTCCAGCGCAGTTCGGGCATGCCGATGAAGTTCATGCTGTAGATCCCGGCGATCATCGTGGGCACCGTGATGATCGCGGCCCAGGCGGAGATCTTCCGCATGTCCTCGTTCTGCCACATGCTGATCTGGCCCAGGTGCGCGTTCAGGATGGCGTCGAGCAGGTCGTCACTTGATCGGACGGACTGGGTCACGCGGTTGAACCGGTGCGCCACCTCGCGGAACAGCGGGCGGCTCATCAGGTAGTCCGACACGCCCTCGATGGGCTCGACGGCGTCGCGGAACTCCAGCACCTCCCGCTTGAGTGAGTAGATGCCCGCGATGGCGTTCACGCGCGGCCCCGACAGCACCTTGCGCTCCAGCTCGGTCACGTCTCCCGTGATCTCGTCGGCGACGCCCAGGTAGTCCTCGATCACCTGCTCCGTGATCACGTGGACGGCGCCCCAGACGCCGTGCGAGAGCAGCAGCGGCCTGGCGGACAGGCCCTGCCGGGCGGGCGTGATCGGGTCCCCCTGCCCGTGCCTGACGCTGATCAGCAGCGTCTCGTCGACCACCATGATCACGTCCCCGGTCTCGACGGCCGAGGTCTCGCTCAGGTACCAGAGCGTCTTGACCACGAAGACGGTCTGCTCGCCGTACTGGTCGAAGCGGGCGCGCTGCTGGGGCCCCAGGTTGACCGCGATGAAGGGGTCGATCGGCAGCGCGGCAAGTTCCTGTGGGCTCGGGTCGACGGCCTCGATCCAGAGGAAGCCGCCGGCGGGCGGGCTCTGGCGGCCGTCCGCCTCCCGCACGCCGTCCTCCGCGCACACCCAGTACCTGAGCACATTCCGACGATGACATGCCGGACCCTGGTTGAGCTGGGAAGACGCGCCGTGCACGCCGGGTGTACCCGGAAGGTGTCTAGGGTGGGCGGCGTGGCGTATGACGCGGTGATCCTGGCCGGGGGACGGGCCCGGCGGCTGGGCGGGCTGGACAAGCCCGGCCTGACGGTCGGCGCGCGGTCACTGGTGGAACGGGTGGTGGCCGCCGTGCCCGGCGCCCGGCGCGTGATCGTGGCGGGGCCCGAACGGGACCTGCCCGCCGTCCGCTTCGTCCGCGAGGACCCGCCGGGCTCGGGACCCGTGCCCGCGCTGCGGGCGGCCATGGCCGAGGTGGCGGCCGAGTGGGTGGCGCTGCTGGCCGGCGACCTGCCGTTCCTGCGCCCCGCGCACGTGGCGGCGCTGCGGGAGGCGGCTCACGCCGGGGCGGGAGCCGTACTCGTGGACGACGACGGACGCGAGCAGTGGCTGGCAGGCGTGTGGCGGGCCGAGGCGCTGCGCCGGGCGCTGGACGGGTATGCCGGTGAGTCCCTGCGCGGCCTGCTGGGGCCGCTGGAACCCGCGCGGGTGGCGCTGGCGGGCAGGCCGTGGTTCGACTGCGACACTGAAGACGATCTGGAGGAGGCTCACATGAACGTGCTGGCCGAGTGGACCGCGCTGGCCTGCGAGGAACTGGGCATCGACCCCGCCCGCGTGGACAGGGACGCGATCCTGGACCTCACCAAGGAGGTCGCCCACGGCGTGGCGCGCCCCGCCGCGCCGCTCACCGCCTACCTGCTGGGCCTGGCCCAGGGCGCCGGCACCGCGCCCGAGGACGCCATCGCCCGCCTGACCAGGCTCGCGGCCAACTGGGAGCGCGCGACGACCGAGACGTTGACGGACGACTGACACCCGTACGAACTCCTGTTGTCAACCCAGGCGTCCAATCCTGAAGATTTCCTGTGAATTTCGGATGGAACGCCATGTAAACGATTTCGGGAAAGCGGCCCTATCCAACTGAGGGAGAGCTATCGGACCTGGAGTCCAAAGAATGATGTTCCTGGGAAAAGGGCGACGCCGGGTGGTTACGGGGGCAAACCACCCGGCGTCGCTTCATCGGCGTTCCGACGGGGGCCCGGAACGCCGGCACCAGCACTCCGACGGGGGACCGGAGCGCTATGGCTAAAGCGTACACCTACAACCCATGGGATGCGTCAAGACTTAGTCACGACCCGATCTCGCGTCGGTGGTGCGGTATCTCGCTTTGGTTAGCTGCAGGGCTATCAAAGGTCGGGGCGGGGGCATCCTTCCCCCTCTCATTGGCCCCGATTACGGCTATGTATGGCAAAAAGACCGCGCCCGCGATGAAGAGCAGCCGATAGGGCCACGGCAAGGGCACCACCACGGCCAGGATCAGGCAGATCGTGCGGATGCCCATCTTGATGAGGTAGCTGATCTCACGCTTGTGGATGTCCGCACTCAGGGAAGGCTTGGCGTCCGTTACGCGGTGGACGTCTGGCTTCCTGCGCCACCCCTTCATATGGTCCACCGTAGACCTCGGACGAGCAGGGCGCGACGGCGCTCCGTGGCGGCGGGAGGGGTCATGCGATCATGGCCTTCAAGTAAGGAGGATGCGGAGATGACAGATCGAACGTATCGGGTCACCGAGATAGTCGGGACTTCGGGGGAGAGCGTTGACCAGGCCATCCGCAACGGCGTCGCGCGAGCCTCGCAGACGCTGCGCCACCTGGACTGGTTCGAGGTCACGGAGGTACGCGGCTACATCGAAGGCGGGGAGGTGGCGCACTTCCAGGTCGGCATGAAGGTCGGGTTCCGGCTGGAGGACGCCTGACGATGGACCACGGCCCCGCCCGTCACCGTGGGGGGACGCGCGAGGCCGTGGTCATCGGGTGACGGCGCTCAGCTGGCCTGGCTCACCGTCGACATGTTGAAGTCCGGAACCCGTACGGCCGGCATCACGGTCCTGGTGAAGTAGTCGTTCCACTCCCGTGGCAGCGTCTGCTCGCTCGCGCCCACCTCCGACAGGCGCCCCAGCAGGTCCACCGGGCTCTCGTTGAAGCGGAAGTTGTTCACCTCGCCCACCACCTCGCCGTGCTCGACCAGGTAGACGCCGTCGCGGGTGAGCCCGGTGACAAGCAGCGTCTGCGGGTCCACCTCGCGGATGTACCACAGGCAGGTCAGCAGCAGGCCGCGCTCGGTCGAGGCGATCATCTCCTCCAGCGTGCGGCCCCCTGAGGGGCCGTGCATGAGCAGATTGTCGATGCCCGGTGTCACCGGTAGCCCGCTGAGCTCTGCCGAGTACCGCGTCTGGGTGAGCGCGGCCAGACTGCCCTCGGAGATCCAGTCCGTGGCCGGCAGCGGCAGCCCGTTGTCGAAGACGGAGTTGTCGCGGCTGGAGGCGTGCGCGATCACGAACGGCGCGCACTCGATCCCCTGGGCCGCGGGATCGCTGGACAGCGTGACGGGCAGGGTGGCCAGCCGTTCGCCCACCCGGGTGCCACCGCCGGGCTTGGCGAAGACCGAGCGGCCGTCCAGGGCGTCCCTGGCGCCCGCCGACCAGGCCAGGTAGATCATCAGGTCGGCCACGGCGCTCGGCGGCACCAGCGTCTCGTAGCGGCCCGCGGGCAGGTCGATGCGCGTCTTGGCCCACTCGAGGCGCTGGGCCAGCGCGGAGTCGAGCGCGGCCACGTCGACGTCGGAGAAGTCGCGGGTGGCCACGCCCGTCCACGCCGAGCGCTTCAGATCGGCCGACTTGGCGTTCAGCTCCAGCCGTCCCGTGGGCTGGTCGTGCCGGAGCCTGAGCCCGGTCGACGTGCCCAGGAAGGTGGAGGTCAGCGAGTGCTCCGCGAAGCCGTACAACTTCCTGCCGCCTGCCTCCGCGGCGGCGAACGCCTCGCCGAGCGCGGGCGCGAACCTCTCGAACACCCCGATGTCGGTCGGCGTCACGGGAGCGTCCCACGAGGGCGACCGCGGCACGCCCGAGACGAGCGGCCTGGCGTCCTCGGCGGGCTGCGCGGCACGGGCGGCGGCGTCTGCCTCGGCCACCACGCCGGCCACCTGCTCGGGCCGTACGGCGGCGCGGGACACCACCCCCACGCCCTCGCCCGCGATCGAGATCACGGTGAGCCGGGCCGTGCGGGCCACGCCGTTCGTGGTGAGCGTGTTGCCCGCGAAGCGCAGGTTGGCCGTCGAGCCCTCGTCGGCCAGCACCACGCAGCCGTCGTTACCCGACAGCTCGAGCGCCTTCTCCACCAGCTCCTGAGGAGAGATCTGGACCGGCAAGCCGGACTGACTTGTTCGCTCGCTACGCTCGCTCACTTCCCACCCTCCTGCACGGTGTTGAGGATCCGGACGCCGCGGAACAGCGCCGACGGGCAGCCATGGCTGACCGGCGCGACCTGGCCCGGCTGGCCCTTGCCGCAGTTGAAGGCGCCGCCGAGCACGTAGGTCTGCGGCCCGCCCACGGCCTCCATCGACCGCCAGAAGTCGGTCGTCGTCGCCTGGTAGGCGAAGTCCCTGACCTGCCCGGAGAGCTCGCCGTTCACGATCCGGTAGGCACGCTGCCCGGTGAACTGGAAGTTGTACCGCTGCATATCGATCGACCAGGACTTGTCGCCCACGATGTAGAGCCCGTGCTCCACCCGCGAGATCAGCTCCTCGGTCGACGGGCCGTCGGGGGCGGGCCGCAGTGACACGTTGGCCATCCGCTGGATCGGCATGTGCTCCGGCGAGTCGGCGAACGCGCACCCGTTCGAGCGGCCGAACCCCTTCATCAGCGCCATCCGCCTGTCCAGCTGGTAACCGACCAGGACGCCGTCGCGCACGATGTCGAAGCTCTGCCCCGCCACGCCCTCGTCGTCGTAGCCGATGGTGGCAAGCCCGTGCTCCACGGTCCTGTCGCCCGTCACGTTCATCACCGGCGAGCCGTACACCAGCTCGTTGAGCTGGTCGAACGTGGCGAAGCTGGTCCCGGCGTAGGCGGCCTCGTAGCCGAGGGCCCGGTCGAGCTCGGTGGCGTGGCCGATCGACTCGTGAATCGTCAGCCACAGGTTCGACGGGTCGACCACCAGATCGTGGTCGCCCGCCTCGATCGACGGCGCGGCCAGCTTCTCGGCCAGCAGCTCGGGCAGCCGGGCCAGCTCGGCGGCCCAGTCCCAGCCGGTGCCCGTCAGGTACTCATACCCGCGGCCGACCGGCGGCGCGATCGTGGACATGTCGTCGAACCCGGAGGCCGAGGCCTTCATCGCGTTCAGCTTGGGATGCAGGCGGACCCGCTGCTGCGTGGTCACCGTACCGGCCGTGTCGGCGTAGAACTTCTGTTCCTTGACCTGCATGAGGCGGGCGGAGACGTGGTCGGCGCCCTTGAGTAGCCCGGCCGACCACTCGGCCAGCAGCGCCACCTTCTCCGCCGACGGCACCTCGAACGGGTCGACCTCGTAGGACGACACCCACACGGTCTCGGCGTAGGACGGCTCGGGCGCCAGCTCGATGGGCTCCCTGTTGATCGGCGAGCTCACCTCTGCCACCCGGACGGCCTGCTCGGCCACGGTCGCGGCGGCCTCCGGCGTCAGGTGGATCCCGGCGGCGAACCCCCAGGTGCCACCCTTGACCACGCGCACCGCGTAACCCAGATCGTCGGCGTCCATGGCGCCCTCGAGCCGGGTGTCGTAGAGAGACAGCGTCTCCGCTCTGACGCGTTCGAGCCGGAAGTCCGCGTGCTCCGCCCCCAGTTCACGGGCACGTTGCAGGGCGGCATCCGCCAGCTGCCGCAGCGGCAGCTCCAGGAAATCGGGATCGATCTGGCGCATGTCCACGATCCTAACCCTGTGATCTTGTACCCCCCGGACAAGTGGCTACCGGCGGGTAGCAGATAGCGTCTGGTGCCATGGCACGCTCTGTACTCGTCACCGGGGGCAATCGCGGCATAGGCCTCGCGATCGCCCGTGAACTCGCCGCGTCAGGCGACGCCGTCGCGGTCACCTACCGATCGGGAGAGCCGCCCGAGGGCCTGTTCGGCGTCCGCTGCGACGTGACGAGCAGCGACGACGTCGACGCGGCCTTCGCCAAGGTCGAGGCCGAGCACGGCCCGGTCGAGGTGCTCGTCTCCAACGCGGGCATCACCAAGGACACGCTGCTGGCGATGATGAAGGAGGAGACCTTCACCGACGTCATCGACGCCAACCTCACCGGCGCCTACCGCGTCGCCAAGCGCGCCATCCGGCCCATGATGAAGCTCAAGCGCGGCCGGATCATCCTCATCTCCTCGGTCGTCGGCCTCTCCGGTCAGGCGGGCCAGGCCAACTACGCCGCCTCCAAGGCCGGCCTGGTCGGCTTCGGCCGCTCCCTGGCCCGCGAGTACGGCTCGCGCGGCATCACGGTCAACATCGTGGCGCCCGGCTTCGTCGAGACCGACATGACGGCCGAGCTCGACTCGGCGGCCATCATCAAGAACATCCCGCTCGGGCGGCAGGCCTCGCCCGACGAGATCGCACACGTCGTCCGCTTCCTGGCCGGCGACGACGCCTCCTACATCACCGGGGCAGTGATCCCCGTCGACGGCGGACTGGGAATGGGGCACTGAGCATGGGAATCCTCGAAGGCAAGCGCATCCTCGTCACGGGCGTGCTCACCGACGCCTCGATCGCCTTCTCCGTGGCCAAGCTGGCCCAGGAGCAGGGCGCCACGGTCGTGCTGACCGGCTTCGGCCGCCTCAGTCTCGTCGAGCGCATCGCCAAGCGGCTGCCGGCGCCGCCGCCGGTCATCGAGCTCGACGTGCAGAACACCGAGCACCTGGACACCCTGGCCGCCCGCGTGGGCGAGCACGTAGACGGCCTCGACGGCGTCGTGCACTCCATCGGGTTCGCCCCGCAGACCGCCCTGGGCGGCAACTTCCTCAACACCACCTGGGAGGACGTCGCCACGGCCCTGCACGTCTCGACGTACTCCTTCAAGTCGCTCGCGGTGGCCTGCCTGCCGCTGATGAAGGAGGGCGGCTCGGTCGTCGGCCTCGACTTCGACGCCAGCAAGGCCTGGCCGGTCTACGACTGGATGGGCGTGGCCAAGGCCGGGCTCGAGTCCGCCAACCGCTACCTGGCCCGCGACCTGGGCAAGCAGGGCATCCGCGTCAACCTGGTCGCCGCCGGGCCGCTGCGCACGATGGCCGCCAAGTCGATCCCCGGCTTCAAGGAGTTCGAGGACAGCTGGCCCGCCAAGGCGCCGCTCGGCTGGGACCTGTCCGACACGGTCCCCGCCGCCAAGGCCTGCGTCGCGCTCATGTCCGACTGGTTCCCCGCCACCACGGGCGAAATCCTCCACGTCGACGGCGGCGTCCACGCAATCGGCGCCTGACCGCGTTTCTAGTTGTCTTCTGTACGGCGGGCCACCGTCGTACAGACCTTTTCTGAGTACTTCTGTACGGCGGGCAGTCCCCGTACTGACCTTTTTCTGCGTGCTTCTGTACGGCGGGCCGCCCCCACCGGCCGCCCGCCGTACTCCGGCTGAGGGCCCGCTGGCGGCGCTTCCGGCGAGTCGGTGACACTGCCCCGCCGCCACGGCGCCCACAACCCGTTCACCGAGGCCCTCCGTCGGCCGCCGTACAAGGGCGCCGACCTCCGCCGTCCCACACCTCGCCGACCCGGCCCCACGGTGCGCCCCGCACCCAACCCACGTCCCCAGGGGTTCGTCTCACGCCCCCGGGCTTGTCTCACGCACCTAAGTGCTCGTCTCACGCCCCCAAGCTCGTCTCAGGCGCTCGCGGCTTGGCACAGGCGTCCTGCGGTGGTGCTTCTGGGCGCAGAGACGGGTGTGGAGCTTCCAGGGGCTCGGGGCGGTGGGGGTTTTCAGGCGCCGGGTCGGTGAGGAGGCGTATGGCGGGGGCGGCGCCATGTGCGGCGGGGAGCGGAGACCGTGGTGCCCGCGTCAGGAGCGCCGTGGCGGCGGGCAAGTGTCACCGACTCGCCGGAAGCGCCGCGTGCGGGCCCTCAGCCGGAGTGCGGCGGGCGGCCGGTCGCGGCGGCCTCGCCGTACGCGAAAGTCTAGGAAAGCCGCACAGAGCCTAGGAGAGCCTAGGAGAGCGAGCCTAGGAGAGGCTGCTAAGAGAGTCGTTGGGCGAGGCGGTGGCGGCCGGTGGTGGAGCGGCGTTCGAAGGGGATGGATTCGCCGCGCTGGCGGCGCTGCTGGACGATGCGGGTGGCCGCGACCGCCGACAGCAGGAGGGCGATCGTGAGGGACGTCCCGATGACGTCCGAGGCCGGCGTGACGGGCCGCACCACGCGCTGGTCGTTGAGCGGCGAGGTGAGCTCCTGCACGTTGGGGTTGGGCCACAGCAGGTCGATGCGCGGCTGGTCGGTGTCGGCCGTCGGGTCGTCCGTGACCGGCTTCTCGGTCGTGTCCAGCAGGTACGGCTCATTCTGCGGCATCGTGGGCGCCTCGGTGGGCAGCACCGGCGTGTTCTGGCGGTGCGTCCGCCGGGGCGAGGCCGTCGGCGTGGGCTTGACGGTGGCCGGCTGCGAGCTGGTCGGCCTGGGCGTCAGGGTGGCGAGCACGCTCTGGTCGCCGCAGGCCAGCACCGGCAGGCACACCTCGCTGATGGCGTCGGGCAGCAGTTCGCTCTTGCGCGCCGAGGGCGTGGGCTTGGCCGTGGCGGTGGGCGCGACCTGGCCGACCGTGCCGAGCAGGCCGTCCGTGGCGCCGTCGACGCCCTTGGTGACGGGTTTGAGCGAGTCGCCGGTGAGGTTGTCGACCGTGCCCGTGACCGCGCCCACCACGTCACACAGGCCGTTGGTCACGCCTGAGAGCAGCCCGCCGCCCCGGCTGCAGTCGCGGGCCTCGGCGCCGGCCGCCGTGGCGAGTGCCGGGATCGCCGACAGCGCCATGGCGAGAACTCCGGCCGAGATCGCGGTCCTGCTCCGCATCCGTCTCCGTCCTCTCCCACATCGCTTCAGGAGAGAATCTTTATGGACATCCCGGGGGGAACGCAGGGGTTTTCCGGCCAAAGTTGCGATTCGGTATCGACTAGTGATACGCGAGTTGGACTCTCGTTCGGTGTCAGTCGAGTGAGGACACGTCATCCAGGGCCTCGCGAATCTCGATCGGGAGCACCAAGTCCTCGGCCAGGAGGGCGCCGCTGAGCTGGGCATGCGTGCGGGCGCCGACGATCGCCGAGGCCACGCCCGGCTGGTCGCGCACCCATGACAGGGCCACCGCCAGCGGCGAGACGCCCAGCCCGTCGGCGGCCGTCATCACCGACTCGACGACACGGCGGCTGCGCTCGTCCAGGTACGGCCGGACGAAGTCGGAGAAGTGCGGCGTGGCCGCGCGCGAGTCGGCCGGGATCCCGGTGCGGTACTTGCCGGTCAGCACCCCGCGCCCCAGCGGCGACCAGGCCATGACGCCCGCGCCGACGTGGGCGGCGGCCGGCAGCAGCTCCCGCTCCGGCTCCCTGGCCAGCAGCGAGTACTCCACCTGGGCGGAGATGATCGGCACCCGCCCGGGTCCGGACTGCTGGGTGATCGCGGCCGCGGCCAGTTGCCAGCCGGAGTAGTCGCACACCCCGGCGTAGACGGCGCGGCCGGAGGTCACGATGGCGTCCAGCGCCGCGAGCGTCTCCTCCAGCGGCACCTCGGCGTCGTAGGTGTGCAGCTGCCACAGGTCGACGTAGTCGAGCCCGAGCCGGGCCAGCGAGGCGTCCACCGCCGCGATCAGGTGGCGCCGGGAGGCGTCGCGCGGCCTGCGCCCCGCGGGCGTCACCACCGCCTTGGTCGAGACGACCAGTTCCGAGCGCGGCACCGAGTCGCGCAGCATCCGCCCGAGCAGCCGCTCCGCGTCACCGGCGGTGTAGACGTCGGCCGTGTCGACGAGCGTGCCGCCCGCTTCCACGAACGTGCGCAGCTGGGCCGCCGCCTCGTCCGCGTCGGTGTCACGCCCCCAGGTCATCGTGCCGAGTCCGAGTCGGGACACCGACAGTCCGCTCCGGCCGACATAGCGCTGCTCCATGATCCCGCCAGGGTACCGCCCGGGCCGCTGAAACGCCGTGATCGACGCCTGCGACACTTACGTGATGACCACCTTGCTGCTCGTCCGGCACGGCCTCACCCATCTGACGGGTCCCGTGCTGGCAGGCCGTACCCCTGGAGTGCATCTGAGCGAGGCGGGACAGGCCCAGGCCGAGGCGCTGGCCGAGAGGATCAAGGGCGTGCGGCTCGACGCCGTCGTGTCCAGCCCGCTGGAGCGCTGCCAGGAGACCGCGCAGGCGGTGGCGGCGACCAGGGGCATGGCCGTGGAGACCGACGAGCGTCTCGTCGAGTGCGGCTACGGCGCCTGGACCGGCCGCCCGCTGAAGGAGCTGGCGGAGGATCCGCTCTGGCCGGTCGTCCAGGCCCATCCCAGTGCCGTGACATTTCCGGAAGGGGAGTCCCTGTCCGATATGCAGCACCGGGCCGTGGCCGCCGTCAGGGACTGGAATCAACGCCTGGGGGAGAAGGCTGTCTACCTGGCCTGCAGTCACGGCGACGTGATCAAGGCCATCGTGGCGGACGCTCTTGGGCTCCACCTCGATCAATTTCAGCGGATAACCGCCGATCCTGCGGCCCTCACGGTGATTCGCTATGCCCCCTTGCGTCCCTTTGTTCTCAAACTCAACGATATGGGGGAATTGCGGTTCCCCGAGGGTTCGGAGGAGAAAGACGGGGGAGAAAACATCACCGGGAGCGATGCCGCTGTCGGCGGAGGCGCAGGAACCACGTAAGGTCAGGCTATGCCGGTCTTCGACTACGACCCACCGGAGAGGTTCGTGGCCGGTGCCTTGGGGCAACCGGGGGCGCGAGCCTTCTTTCTGCAGGCCAGGGCCGAGGGCAGAGTGACCACGGTTGCGCTGGAGAAGCTGCAGGTGGCGGCGCTCGCGGGCAGGCTCGACGAGCTGCTCGACGAGGTGCTGCGCCTGAGCGGAGGCACCGCCCACGTGCCCGCGATGGCGCCCACCGACCTCACCGACGACGCGCCCCTCGACGCGCCCGTCGACGAGGAGTTCAGGGTGGGCACGATGGCACTCGCCTGGGACGAGGAATCCTCGAAGGTGGTCATCGAGGCCCAGGAGATCATCGACGAAGAGGACGAGGAAGCGCCCGAGCCCGCCGTGCTGCGCGTGCGCATCACCGCGGGGGCCGCCAGGGCCTTCACCCAGCGTGCGCTGCGGATCGTGGCCGCGGGACGGCCGCCGTGCCCGCTGTGCGGCCAGCCCCTGGACGCCGAGGGTCACGTGTGCGTGCGACTCAACGGTTACCGCGGAGGTGAAGTGGCCTCGTGAGCGCCCCCGAGAGCGAGCCCGCAGTCCGGCCGTCGCCCCCGTCCGTCGTGCACGACGGGGCGCTCGAGTTGCTGCGCGACGGCCGCCTCGAGGTGGCGGGCCGGCTGGTCGAGGCCACCAACATGACGCTCTACTGCTCCATCGCGCTCGGCGAGCGCACCGCCGCCTGCGTGTACAAGCCGGTGCGCGGCGAGCGTCCGCTGTGGGACTTCCCCGACGGCACCCTGGCCGCCCGCGAGGTGGCCGCGTTCGAGGTGTCGGAGGCGACCGGCTGGGGCATCGTGCCGCCCACCGTCTACCGCGACGGCCCCTTCGGCCCCGGCATGTGCCAGCTGTGGATCGACACCGAGCGCGAGATCGACCTGATGCGCCTGGTGCGCAGCCGCAACCCGGTCGTGCGCCGGATGGCGGTCTTCGACGCGGTGGTCAACAACGCCGACCGCAAGGGCGGCCACCTGCTGCCGATGCCCAGCGGCCACGTCTACGGCGTCGACCACGGCGTGTGCTTCTCGGCGGAGGACAAGCTGCGCACCGTGCTGTGGCAGTGGCGGGGCAAGCCGCTGGCGCGCGAGGCGGTGACCATGCTGGCCAAGCTCGAGCGCGAGATCGAGGATGGCGCGCTCGGCCGCCGGCTGCGGGAGCTGCTCACCCTGGCGGAGGTCGAGGCCACCTGGTCGCGCGTCAGGCGGCTGCTCGACACCGGCGTCCACCCCTACCCGTCCGAGGACTGGCCGGCCATCCCGTGGCCACCCATCTGAGGGCGTTAAGTACTCTTTGCCTTGTGTGTACGGTGATCGTGAGGACCGGAGGGCCGCTGACCCTCCTGGCGGTGCGTGACGAGCTCACCGACCGGCCGTGGGAGGGCCCGGGCCAGTACTGGCCCGAGCATCCCGGGATCCTGGGCGGGCGTGATCTGAAGGCGGGCGGCACGTGGCTGGCCGTCGACTCCGCGGCCAGGCGCGTGGCCGCCGTGCTCAACGGGCGGGGAACCCCCGCGCCCGAGGCCACCAAGATCTCCCGCGGCGGCCTGCCGCTACTGGCCGCCGCCACGGGGACCATGCCCGAGGTCGAGCTCTCCCGCTACGACCCGTTCCATCTGCTCATTGCGGACCGGTCCCAGGCAAGCCTCTTCTCCTGGGACGGGGTACGGCTCAGCCGCCAGGACCTCCCGCCGGGCCTCACCAAGATCGTCAACGATGGAATCGTGCCGGTCGACCCGGTCTTCGAGACGTCCGCCGACTGGCTGGCGCAGGCCAGGGTCGAGCCCCGCGACGACCCCGCGGCGCTGATCGTCAGGCACGAGCTGCCCGACGGCCGGATCTACGCCTCACTGTCGGCCACGCTGATCACGATGGACGAAGAGGGCATGTCATACGACTTCGCCGAGCTGGATAGGCTCCAAGCATGAGATCGTGGCCCGCCCCGAACGTTCCCAAGCTCCCCGGTCAGAGCGTCCCGCTGCGGCTCTACGACACGTCGGCCAAGCAGGTCAGGCGGACCGATCCGGGGCCGACCGCGAAGATGTACGTCTGCGGCATCACGCCCTACGACGCCACCCACCTGGGCCACGCCAACACCTACCTGGCCTTCGATCTGGTGGGCCGGGTCTGGCGCGACGGCGGCCACGAGGTGCACTACACCCAGAACGCCACCGACGTGGACGACCCGCTGCTGGAGCGGGCCGAGCAGACCGGCATCGACTGGCAGGCGCTGGCTGAGCGGGAGATCGAGCTCTTCCGTACCGACATGGAGGCCCTGCGCATCCTGCCGCCGCGCGAGTACGTCGGCGTGACCGAGGTCGTGGGCGAGGTCGCCGACCTGATCGCGCAGCTGTCGGCCAAGGGCGTGACCTACGAGCTGGACGGCGACGTGTACTTCAGCGTCTCCGACGCGCCCAAGTTCGGCCAGGTGTCGGGCTACTCGCAGGCCGAGATGCTGGGGCTGTTCGCCGAGCGCGGCGGCGATCCCGACAGGCCGGGCAAGCGCGACCCGCTCGACTGGCTGCTGTGGCGGGCCGAGCGGCCCGGCGAGCCGGCCTGGGACTCCACGCTCGGCCGGGGGCGTCCCGGCTGGCACGTCGAGTGCACGCAGATCGCGCTGGCCAACCTGGGCCCGGGCTTCGACGTGGCGGGCGGCGGCTCGGACCTGATCTTCCCGCACCACGAGTGCGGCGCCTCCGAGGGGCACGCGGCCACCGGCGAGTGGCCCTTCGCCCGCTTCTACACCCACGCGGGCATGGTCGCGCTGGACGGCGAGAAGATGTCGAAGTCCAAGGGCAACCTGGTCTTCGTCTCCAAGCTGCGGGGCGCGCACGACCCGATGGCGATCCGGCTGGTGCTGCTCGCCCACCACTACCGCGCGGACTGGGAGTACACCCCGGACCACCTGGCCGCCGCCGAGGCCCGCCTGGCCCGCTGGCGCTCGGCCGTCGCGCTCGAAGCCGGACCCGACGCCGAGGACGTGCTGGCCACCGTCCGCGAACGCCTCGCCGACGACCTGGACGCACCCGGCGCCCTGGCCGCGATCGACGCCTGGGCCGACCGCGCGCTCGCCGCAGGCGGCTCCGACACGTCGGCCCCTGACCTGGTGCGCGACCTGGCCGACGCCCTGCTGGGCGTCGCACTCTGAGCAAGCCGTACGGCCTGCCCCTCCTCCCCGCGCCTATCCGGCGGGGAGGGCGGCGGCCAGGAAGCGCTCACGCTCGGCGGCGTCGAGGTGGTCGCTGAACAGCACGCCGTCCAGATGGTCCACCTCGTGCTGCAGCACCCTGGCGAGCACGCCGAGCGCCCGCACCTTGACGGGCTTGCCGAACATGTCCCAGCCGCGGGCCATCACCATGAAGGAACGTTCCAGCGGCCACCACACGCCCGGCGCCGACAGGCACGCCTCGTCGGCGATGATCCGCCGCTCCGACAGCTCCAGGCGCGGGTTCACCAGATGCCCCGACTTGCCGTCGCAGGAGTAGACGACCACCCGCACCGGCTCGCCCAGCTGCGGCGCGGCCAGCCCGGCGCGGCCGCCGCCCGCGCGGATCGTCGCGGTCAGGGACTTCACCAGCCCCCGCAGTTCCCGATCGAACTCCTTGACCGGCTCCGCCACCGAGCGGAGGACCGGATCGCCGAACACACGGATCTGCCGGACCGTCACACGCAACTCCCCGAAACGTCACGACGCGTCATCACGGAAAGGTTTCCCGGGCTCCGCGATCGCAATCGTTAAATTCATGTTGCCGCGGTGAAACACATGCATTGCCTGTTACACCGGTGAGACGGATGTAACGCCCGCACGGTCACAGATCGTCAGTGTGCGTAACGGGCCCTGTCTACGGTCGGCGCCATGACCAGATGGATAGCGCAGTGGCACCCCGACGACCCGGCCTTCTGGCAGACCACGGGCAGGTCCGTGGCCAGGCGTAACCTCCTGTTCTCCATCCTGGCCGAGCATCTCGGCTTCACCGTGTGGACGCTGTGGAGCATCGTGGCCGCCAAGCTCGGCTCGTACTCCTTCTCCACCGACCAGCTGTTCTGGCTCGTGGCGGTGCCCAACCTGGTGGGCTCGGCGCTGCGCATCCCCTACACCTTCGGGCCCGCCAGGTTCGGCGGGCGCAACTTCACCGTGGTCAGCGCGCTGCTGCTGCTCGTGCCCGCCGTGCTGCTGGGCGTGGCGGTCAGCGGTCCCGGCACGCCGTACTGGATGTTCCTGGTGATCGCGGCGACGGCCGGGGTGGGCGGCGGCAACTTCGCCTCCAGCATGGCCAACATCACCTACTTCTACCCGCGGGATCGGCAGGGCTCGGCGCTCGGGCTGAACGCGGCGGGAGGCAACATCGGGGTCAGCTCGGTGCAGCTGGTGCTGCCGCTGGTGATCGGGGCGTTCGGGCTGGCCTGGGCGGGCTGGTTCTGGGTGCCGTTCATCGTGGTGGCCGCCGCGTGCGCGTGGCTGTTCATGGACAACCTGTCCGCGGCGCGTGCCCGGCCGCGCGAGCAGCTCGCGGTGGCGGGCAACGCGCAGACCTGGATCATGTCGCTGCTGTACGTCGGGACGTTCGGCTCGTTCATCGGCTACTCCACCGCGTTCCCGCTGCTGGCCAAGTCGCTGTTCCCCGGGGCGCCCTGGCAGGCGGTGGCCTTCGCGGGGCCGCTGCTGGGATCGCTGATCAGGCCGCTGGGCGGCTGGCTGTCCGACCGGCTCGGCGGGGCGCGCGTGACGCTGTGGAACTTCGCGCTGATGGCCGTGGGAGTGGTACTCGCCGGAGCCGCCACCACGTCCGGGAGCTTCTGGATCTTCTTCCTGGCCTTCCAGGTGCTGTTCCTGACCGCGGGCGTCGGCAACGGCTCCACCTACCGCATGATCCCCGCCATCTTCCTCGCGCTGGCCGGGCCCGACCGGGTCGAGGACGGCAAGCGGCAGGCCGCCGCCGCCGTCGGGATCATCTCGGCGATCGGCGCGTTCGGCGGCTTCCTCATCAACCGCGGCTTCGGCATGTCCTTCGCCGCGACCGGCGGCCCTGCCACGGCGCTGCTGGCCTTCGGCGCGTTCTACGTCGCCTGCTTCGCGATCACCTGGTGGTGCTACGTCCGCACGGCCGGCGCGCCCCGCCTGGCCCACGCACGGGTCTAACACAGCGGTAACAGAAGGGACCCAGGGGTGAAACCACCCGAAAGCACTATCGAGGGCGTGACTTCACCGCCCGGCACCGCGCCTGTGATGACGCACTGCCCGTACTGCGCCCTGCAGTGCGCCATGGGCGTCGCCCTGCGGGACGGCCACGTGGAGATCACCTCGGACCAGGGACTGTGCCAGAAAGGCTGGACCGCGGGGGAGTTACTGACCAACGGCTCGCGCCTGACCACGCCCCTGCTGTACGGCCGGGCCGCCCCGTGGTCCGCAGTGTTGGACCACGTCGCGGACCGGGTGAGGGAACTGCGGGCCGAGCACGGGCCCGACGCCGTCGCGGTGTTCGGCGGGGGCGGGCTCACCAACGAGAAGGCCTACCTGCTCGGCAAGTTCGCCCGGGTCGCGCTGGGTACGAGCCAGATCGACTACAACGGCCGCTTCTGCATGTCGTCGGCCGCGGCGGCCTCGATCCGCGCGTTCGGCATGGACCGGGGGATGCCGTTCCCGACCTCCGACCTGGCCGGGGCCGACGTGGCGCTGCTCGCGGGCGCGAACGTGGCCGAGACCATGCCGCCGTTCGTGCGCAGGCTGCCGCGGCTGATCGTGGTGGACCCCAGGCGCACTCCGACCGCCCGGCTGGCGGAGCTGCACCTGCAGCCGACCCCCGGCACCGACCTGGCGCTGGCGCTGGGGCTGCTGCACCTGGTGGTGGCCGAAGGCCTCGCCGACTCGGCCTACATCGAACAGCGCACGTCCGGATTCGAGGCGGTGGCCACGTCGGTGTCCTCGTGGTGGCCCGAGCGGGTCGAGCGGATCACCGGGGTGCCCGTGTCCCGCATGCGCGAAGCCGTACAGCTCCTGAAAAATGCTGATAAGGCGTACATCTTGACCGGGCGGGGGGCCGAGCAGCACGCCAAGGGCAGCGACACCGTCTCGGCCTTCATCAACCTGGCACTGGCCCTGGGGCTGCCGGGGCGCACCGGGTCCGGGTACGGGTGCGTGACAGGGCAGGGCAACGGGCAGGGCGGGCGCGAGCACGGCCAGAAGGCCGACCAGCTGCCCGGCTACCGGCGCATCGACGATCCGGCCGCCCGCGCGCACGTGGCGGCGGTCTGGGGCGTCGAGCCGGACGAGCTGCCGGGGCCCGGCCGGTCGGCCTACGAACTGCTGGAGTCGCTGGGGACCGCGGGCGGGCCGCGGGCGCTGCTGGTGTTCGGGTCGAACCCGGTGGTGTCGGCGCCCGCCTCCTCCCGGATCGCCGAGCGGCTGCGGTCGCTGGACCTGCTGGTCGTGGCCGACGTGGTGCGGTCGGAGACCGCGGCGCTGGCCGACGTGGTGCTTCCCGTGACGCAGTGGGCCGAGGAGACCGGCACGATGACGAACCTGGAGGGCCGGGTCATCCTGCGCCGCCAGGCACTGTCACGGCCCGCACAGGTACGCAGCGACCTGGAGGTCATCGCCGGGCTGGCGCGACGGCTCGGGCACGACTTCCCGTCGGAACCCGGCGCTGTCTTCGACGAGCTGCGGCGGGCCAGCGCGGGCGGCGTCGCCGACTACGCGGGCATCACCTACGAGCGGATCGAAGCCGAGGGCGGCGTCTTCTGGCCGTGCCCCGGCGAGGACCTGGCGGGCACGCCGCGTCCCATGCTCGACCGCTTCGCCACCCCCGACGGCAGGGCGCGGTTCGTGCCGGTCGAGCATCGGCCCGCGGTGGAGGAGCCGGACGAGGAGTATCCGATCTACCTGACCACGGGCCGGCTGCTGGCGCACTACCAGTCGGGTGCCCAGACGCGCAGGATCGGGCCGCTGGTCGACGCCGCGCCCGAGCCGTTCGTCGAGCTCCACCCCGACCTGGCCGAGCAGCTGGGCATCGCGAACGGCGACCTGGTGCGCGCGTCGAGCCGCCGCGGCGCCGTCGAGTGCGTGGCCCGCGTCACCGACGCCATCCGGCGCGACACCGTCTTCATGCCCTTCCACTGGGAGGGCGCCAACCGGCTCACCAACCCCGCCCTCGACCCGGTCTCCCGCATGCCCGAGTTCAAGGTGTGCGCCGTCCGCCTGGAGCGGCGCGACGACGCGGCGAGCGGAGTGGAGGCCGGATGAGGCTCGTCGTGGTCGGCAACGGCATGGCCGGGGCGCGCCTGGTGACGGAGGTACGCGCCAGGGACCGGGACGTGCGCATCACCGTGTTCGGCGCCGAGACCGCTCCGCCGTACAACAGGGTGCTGCTGTCCAACGTCCTGGCCGGGAGCTCGGGGCCCGCCCAGGTACGCCTCCTCGATCCCTCCTGGTACGCCGAGCACGGCGTCGAGGCGGTCACCGGGGTCCGCGTCACCCAGATCGACAGGGACACGCGCACCGTCGTCGCCGAGAACGGGCGGCGCGAGCCGTACGACGTGCTCGTCCTCGCCACAGGCAGCGAGCCCATGGTGCCGCCGATCCACGGCGTCGAGCGCGCGCTGCCGTTCAGGACGCTGGACGACTGCCACCGCATCCTCGCCCAGGCGCTCCCCGGCCGCCGGGCGGCGGTCATCGGAGGCGGCCTGCTCGGCATCGAGGCCGCCCGCGGCCTGGCCGGGCGCGGCCTGCCCGTCACGCTGCTGCACCTGGCCGACCACCTGATGGAGCGCCAGCTCGACCCGGAGGCGGGCGTCGTGCTCGGCGAGACACTGGCAGGCGTCGGCATCGAGGTCCGAACCCGCGTCAAGGTCACCGATGTGCTCCAGGAAGGCGTTGCGCTGGCGGACGGGGACCTGGTCCCCGCCGAGGTCGTCGTGCTCGCCTGCGGCGTGCGGCCCCTCACCGGACTGGCGGCCGACGCGGGACTCGAGGTACGGCGGGGCGTCGTCGTCGACGACGAGCTGCGCACCGACGACCCGGCCGTCTTCGCGATCGGCGAGTGCGCCGAGCACGACGGCACCGTCTACGGCCTGGTCGCGCCCGCCTGGGAGCAGGCCGCCGTGGTCGCCGACGTCATCACCGGCCGCCCGGCGCGCTACCGCGGATCACGCCTGGTCACCCGGCTCAAGGCCCGCAGCGTGGAGCTGGCCGCGATGGGCGAGACCCACCTGGGCGACGAGCACGCCGAGGTCGTCCGCTTCACCCACCGCGCCGCCGGCACCTACCGCAAGCTCGTCATCCGCGACGACCGCCTGGTCGGCGCGATCCTGCTGGGCGAGAGCGACGCCGTCGGCACGCTCACCCAGCTCTACGACCGCGGCCTCAGCCTGCCGGGCGACAGAGCGGGCCTGCTGTTCCCCGGCCTCGCGGGAGCGGCGGAGGCCGACACGCCGGTCCGGATGCCCGACGCGGCCAAGGTGTGCCACTGCAACAACGTCACCAAGGGAGAGATCCGCGCCTGCTGGGAGGCGGGCGCCAGGGACGTGGCCGCCGTAGCGGCCGCGACCAGGGCCACGACCGGCTGCGGCACCTGTCGCGACGCGGTCGAGGGCATCGTCGGCTGGCTGTGTGATCAGGAAGGGGTGTCGGCATGACCCGCGTCGTCGTCGTCGGAAACGGACCCGCGGCGCACCGGCTGGTCTCGACCCTGGAGTCGAAGGGCTTCGAGGGTTCGATCACGGTGCTGGGGGAGGAGCCGCGCCCCGCCTACGATCGGGTGGCGCTCACCTCGTACCTGACCGGGACGCCGGTGTCGGAGCTGACGTTCTCCGAAATACGGGCCGATGTCCGCCTCGGTGCCCGCGTGGTGGGGATTGACAGAGATGCCCGGGAGGTGCGCACCGAGAGCGCGGCCGTGCCGTATGACGTCCTCGTCCTGGCGACCGGGTCGGCGCCGTTCGTGCCACCCGTGCCGGGGGCCTCAACCGCGTTCGTCTACCGGACCATCGACGACCTGGACGCCATCAAGGCGGCCGCGCACGGCTCGACGGCCGGGGTCGTGGTCGGCGGCGGGCTGCTCGGGCTGGAGGCCGCCGACGCGCTGCGCGGCCTCGGCCTCAAGACGCACATCGTCGAGCTGAGCCCCTGGCTGATGCCGCGCCAGGTCGACCAGGGCGGCGGCGCCGTGCTCAAGGGCCTCATCGAGACGCTCGGCCTGAGCGTGCACACCGGCCGCGGCCTGGACCGCGTCGAACCCGGCCAGGTCGTGCTCGACGACGGCACCGCCATCGAGGCCCAGGTCGTGGTGTTCTCCGCGGGCGTCAGGCCGCGCGACGAGCTGGCCAGGGCGGCCGGGCTCGACGTCGGCGAGCGCGGCGGCATCGCCGTCGACTCCGGCTTGCGCACCTCCGATCCGCGCGTCTACGCCATCGGCGAGTGCGCGCTGTTCCAGGGCATGGTGTACGGCCTGGCCGCGCCGTGCTACGCCATGGCCGAGATCGCCGCCGACCGGATCATGGGCGGGCACGCCTCGTTCGCCGGGGCCGACCTGTCGACCAAGCTCAAGCTGCTCGGGGTGGACGTCGCGCAGTTCGGCGCCATGTCGGGGGCGCTGGACGTGACCTACCTCGACCCGGTGGGCGGCGTCTACCAGAAGCTGTTCGTCTCCGACGACGCCAGGACGTTGCTCGGCGGGATCTGCGTCGGCGACGCCACGCCGTACCAGACGCTCAAGCCGCTCGTCGGCAAGCCGCTGCCCGCCAACCCCAGCGAGCTGCTGTTCGCCTCCGCGCCCGGCGAGCTGATCTGCTCGTGCAACAACGTGACCAAGGACGACATCGTCGAGGCCATCACGGCGCAGGGGCTGACGGACGTCCCGGCGGTCAAGGCCTGCACCGGCGCGGGCACCTCGTGCGGCAGCTGCGTGCCGATGCTGAAGCGGCTGCTGGTCGAGGGCGGCGTCAACGTGGGCAAGGCGCTGTGCGAGCACTTCGACCAGAGCCGGGCGGAGCTGTACGACATCGTCCGGGTCCGCGGCATCACCACCTTCTCCGAGCTGATCGCATCCCACGGCCGCGGCAGGGGCTGCGAGCTGTGCAAGCCCGCCGTCGCCTCCATCCTGGCCTCGCTCGGCAACGGCCACGTCCTGGACGGCGAGCAGGCCGCGCTGCAGGACACCAACGACCACTTCCTGGCCAACCTCCAGCGCAACGGCACCTACTCGGTCGTCCCGCGCATTCCCGGCGGGGAGATCACCCCCGACAAGCTCATCGTGATCGGCGAGGTCGCCCGCGACTTCGGCCTCTACACCAAGATCACCGGCGGGCAGCGCATCGACCTGTTCGGCGCCCGCGTCGAGCAGCTGCCGCACATCTGGCGCCGCCTCGTCGACGCCGGATTCGAGTCGGGCCACGCCTACGGCAAGGCGCTGCGGACCGTCAAGTCGTGCGTGGGCTCCACCTGGTGCCGCTACGGCGTCCAGGACTCCGTCGGGCTGGCCATCGCGCTGGAGCTGCGCTACCGGGGGCTGCGCTCGCCGCACAAGCTCAAGTCGGCGGTGTCCGGCTGCGCCCGCGAATGTGCCGAGGCCAGGTCCAAGGACTTCGGCGTGATCGCCACCGAGCACGGCTGGAACCTCTACGTCGGTGGCAACGGCGGCTTCAAGCCGCGCCACGCCGACCTGCTGGCCACCGACCTGACCACCGAGGAACTGGTGCGGACCATCGACCGGTTCCTGATGTTCTACATCCGCACCGCCGACCGGCTCCAGCGCACCGCCGCCTGGCTGGAGGAGCTGGACGGTGGGCTCGACTACCTGCGGTCGGTGATCGTCGACGACGCGCTCGGGCTCTGCGCCGACCTGGACGCGCAGATGGCCGCGCACGTGGAGGGCTACGCCGACGAGTGGCGGGCCACGCTCGACGACCCCGA
Organism: Nonomuraea sp. NPDC050536; assembly: GCF_044457685.1. NCBI lineage: Bacteria > Bacillati > Actinomycetota > Actinomycetes > Streptosporangiales > Streptosporangiaceae > Nonomuraea > Nonomuraea sp. NPDC050536. Next base: position 287,395 of record NZ_JBITHD010000013.1, on the reverse strand, counting down.
CAAACTGCGGCGGTTCGTGACGTTCGTGAACGCGCCCGAGGTGCCCGATCCGAGCATCACCTTCGAAACCGTCCGCGACCAGATCAAACCCATCCCTCTGGAGGTGATAAGTCCATGAGTGCTGTGCAGGAGTGGGTGTCCGTGTGCGGATTCGCCGACCTCCTTCCGGAACGCGGGGTTTGCGCCCTCGTTCACGGCCACCAGATCGCGATTTTTCGGGACTTCGGTGGCGGTGTCTACGCCCTCGGCAACCTCGACCCCTTCTCCGGGGCCCAGGTCCTCTCACGCGGCATCGTCGGCACCCGCGGCGCGGAGCCCACGGTCGCCTCACCCATGCACAAACAGGTCTTCTCCCTGTCCAGCGGTGCCTGCCTGGACAACCCGGCGATAGCCGTACCGACGTATCCGGCCCGCGTGAACGGGGGAGAGGTGGAGGTCCTCGCATGAGTCTGAGAGCCGGCAGGGCGCTGGAAGGCGAGAGCCTCGGGGAAACGCGGGCGTCGAGCTTGCGAGATGCCGAGCCCTGGCCGACGGCGGTATCGGAAGGGCGGCCGCGTGGGTGCTCGTGGGACCAGTGACCTGTCTGGCGGTCGAGTCCGCGGTGGCGGTGGTCGCCTGAGCGAGTGCCGGGGCGGCGGAATCGAAGGGCGGCCGCGCGGGTGCTCGTGGGACCAGTCACGTGGAGCGGCTGAGCCCGCGGTGGCGGTGGTCGCGTGAGCGAGGCGCACGGTCGTGGGTTTGCCTGGAACGAGTGGTTTATGGAGGTGGAGGCGAGCGTATGAGCGCGATGCCTGTTGAGGGGGTGGAGACGGCGCAGGACTCGTTGTCGGGGTTCACCGTGGGGGTGACGGCGACGCGGCGGCGTGAGGAGTTCTGCGCGTTGTTGGAGCGGCGTGGCGCCCGGGTGGTGAGTGCGCCCGCGATCCGGCTCGTGCCGTTGGAGGAGGACACCGACCTGCTGGCCGCCACCCGCGACAGCCTGGCGGGGCCCATCGACGACGTGGTGATCACCACGGGTGTCGGGTTCCGCGGGTGGATGGCGGCCGCCGAGGGGTGGGGGTTGTCGGCCGACCTGGCCGAGCACCTGGCCAGGTCGCGGCTGCTCACCCGCGGGCCCAAGGCCAGGGGCGCTGTACGGGCCGCCGGGCTTAACGACCACTGGACCCCGGCCACCGAGTCGTGCGGGGAGGTCAAGCAGTACCTGCTCGACCAGGACCTGCGCGGCCGCCGCATCGCGGTGCAGCAGCACGGCGAGCCGCTCACGGACTTCGTCGCGGCACTGCGGGAGGCGGGAGCCGAGGTGATCGAGATCCCGGTCTACCGGTGGCTGCCCTACCGTGACGCCTCGCCGCTGCGCCGCCTGGTCACGCAGACGATCACCGGAGCGGTGGACGCCGTCGCCTTCACCAGCGCGCCCGCCGTGCATGCCATGCTCCGCTCGGCCCGCGCGGACGGGCTGGAGGACTCGCTGCTCGCGGCCTTCTCCGGCGCCGTCGTGGCGGCCTGCGTGGGCCCAGTCACGGGCGAGCCACTCACCTCGCGCGGGATCCGCACGCTGCAGCCGGAACGCGCCCGCCTCGGCGCCCTGGCCCGCGCGCTCGCCCGCCACCTGCCCGAGTTCGGCGTGACCCGCCTCGTCGCGGGTGGGCACCGCCTGGAGATCCGCGGCCACGCCGTCGTCGTGGACGGCGAGCTCAAGCCGCTCCCGCCCGCTCCCATGGCGGTGCTCAAGCGCCTGGCCGACAAGCCCGGCCACGTCGTCCCCCGGGCCGACCTCCGCACAGTCCTGCCCGGCGGGCCGAACCGCGACTCGGCTGAGCACGCGGTCGAGATGGCCATCACCCGCCTGCGCCGCGCTCTCGGCCCCGCCGGCATCGTCGAGACGGTCGTCAAACGCGGCTACCGCCTCGCCTGCCAACGCCCCCTCCCATGACCCCACTCCCACCTCCCACCCCGGCATGGAGCCCGTGTTGGGTCCTGTGACTGGGGTGGTGCGGTGGTTGGTCAGGGTGCTTGGGGAGGTCGTGTGACTGGGGTGGTGCGGTGGTCGGTCTGGCTGCTTGGGGAGGTCGTGTGACTGGGGTGGTGCGGTGGTCGGTCTGGCTGCTCGGGGAATTCGTGTGACTGGGGTGGTGCGGCGGGGGGTATGGCCTGCCCTGGTGTTGGCGGCGCATGGCACGCGGAGTGCGGCGGGTGAGGCGACGCTGGAGGGGCTGGCGGCGTTGGTGCGGGGGCAGCGGCCGGGGCGGCGGGTCGAGCTGGCCTATCTGGAGATCAGCCGTCCTCGCCTGGCCGACGTGCTGGCGTCGATGGCGGGGCCCGCGGTCGTGGTGCCGCTGCTGTTGGCCGGGGGGTATCACATTCATCAGGACATCCCGGGCATCGTCGCGGACACGGGCGCCATCGTCGCCCGACACCTCGGGCCGCACCCGCTCCTGACCTCTGCCCTGGTGCGGCGGCTGGCCACCTTGCAGCCCGCCGATGCCGTCATTCTCGGGGCGGCCGGCTCCTCCGACCCGGGCGCGCTGGCCGAGGTGCGTGCTGCCGCCCGCATGCTGGCCGTACGGCTGGCGCGTCCCGTGACGGCGGCCTTCGCCTCCGCGGGCACGCCAACCCTGGCCGAAGCCATGGAGCGAGCCCGCTCGGGTCCCGCTGCTCGGGTGGTGATCGCGTCCTACCTGCTGGCGCCGGGATACTTCCACTCCCGCCTCGAAGCCGCCGGGGCCGACCTCGTCAGCCCGCCCCTCGGCCCCGATGCGTCCCTCGCCGGCCTGGTCTGGCACCGCTACGACGAGTCCCTGGGAAACCGCTCCGCCGCCTGAACCCGCCGACCGGGCTTGTGAAGCCGGGAACCGGGTCCCGCAGGCTGGTGAAAGCCGGTTTCCGTGCGTCGTGTCGGCGGGCAGCCCGCATCACCGGAGGAGCGTCTCCCTGGACAGACCCCGGCCGAAGTGCGGCGACTGGCGGTAGGGCGGCTTGCCGTACAAGCGAAAGATCCGCACTAAGCGCAAGGTCCGCAAAAGGCGCAAAGTCCGCACCCGAGCCAGGTCCGCACTAAGCGCAAGATCTGCAAAAGGCGCAAAGTCCGCACCCGAGCCAGGTCCGCACTAAGTGCAAGATCTGCAAAAGGCGCAACGTCCACAGTCGAGCAAGGTGCGCACAGAGCGCAAGATCTGTCCAAAGAGCAGGGACCGCATGAATTGGGAGATTCGCGCTCAGGGTGGGAGTTACGACTCCAGGCGGAGTTCGCGGACGATCTCCTCGGCGCTCGTGTCGCGCGGCGGGACCGAGTCGGCGCCGAAGAACAGTTCGTTGTAGGCGTGGCGGAAGCAGCCCGCGAGCAGCAGCCGGGCGCTGGCCTCCGGGTCGACGCGCTCGGCGACCCGTCCGAGCCGCTGCTCCGCCTTGAGGTAGGCCGACAGCGGCAGGGTCTCCGACCGGGGCCCCAGTTCCAGGCCGCGCACCACCTCCCTGAAGCGCACCGTCACGTTGGGGGAGGTGAACGCCGGCAGGGCGGCGGATTGCACTTCGAGGTAGTAATCAATGCCATACCGGATGACAGGCAGCAGATTATCGCTTACCCGCCCTTTTCCGGCGCGGTGCGAGAGGTCGTGCAGAATGCGGAGCCAGAGCGGCAGCCGGTCCTGGAGCAGGGCGAGGAAATGGTCCACCGATCCGCCGTTGCGGTCTTCCCGCAGCGAGAGGGCCATCTCCAGGACGCGCCGCCGCGTGTCCTGACTTCTCTGGTGCGGGTCTACATGGGAAGTCGCCATGGTTGGCCTAACGTGCGCAGTCACATGGGTAGGTTCAACGTGGCACTTCGGCGAATCGCCGAGGTTTATCGAGCCGTGTTTCTCCCGGTGATGGAATCGTTGCGGGCTGGCGATCCAACTTGGTGCAAAGTTGGATAGTCACCGATTATTACCCGAAATCTCGGGAAAATGCTGAATATCGCGCCTGAAGGTTAGCTGTCAGTATCGGGGTCGCGGTGGCGCAGGTACCGCTCGAACTCGGCGGCGATCGCGTCGCCGCTGGCCTCGGGCAGCTCCGCGGCGTCCTTGCGCTCCTCCAGCTCCTTGACGTACTCGGCGACCTCGCTGTCCTGGGACGCCAGCTCGTCGACGCCGTGCTCCCAGGCACGCGCCTCCTCCTCCAGGTCGCCCAGCGGCATCGGGATCGCCAGCACGTCCTCCAGGCGGTGTAGCAGCGCCAGCGTCGCCTTCGGGTTGGGCGGCTGCGCCACGTAGTGCGGCACCGACGCCCACAGCGAAACCGCGCTCAGCCCCGCCTCGCCGAAGGCGTGCTGCAGCACCCCCACGATCCCCGTGGGGCCCTCGTAACGGCTCAGCTCGAGCCCGGTCGAACGCGCGAGCGCCTCGTCGGTGGCACCGCCCAGGATCGGCACGGGCCGCGTGTGCGGCGAGTCGTTGAGCAGCGCGCCCAGCATCACCGCCATCCCGACGCCCAGCTCGCGGGCGATCTCGATGATCTCGGCGCAGAACGAGCGCCAGCGCATGTTCGGCTCGATGCCACGCAGCAGCACCACGTCCCGCTCGACGCCCGGCGGCCTGGCGTGCAGCAGCCGCGTTGTCGGCCACACGATCGACCGGGTCAGCCCGTCGCCCATCTCCACGACGGGCCGCGTGACCTGGAAGTCGTAGTAGTCGTCAGGGTCGAGCGCGATCAGCGGCTCGGCCTTCCAGGCGGACTCGAGGTGGGCGATCACACCGCTGGATGCCTCGCCGGCGTCGTTCCACCCCTCGAACGCGGCTATGAGCACCGGGTCGACGAGCTCGGGGAGCCCTTCGAGCTCGGTCACGTGTCGCCTCCTCTCCTCGCCATCGCGCTAAGCCTATGCGGTGAGGAGTGGTCCGTGTCACCGATCTAGCTCACCACGGCCTGCCGCCCATGACACGGGCAAGACACGGCAAGGAGTACGGCTGGCCTCAGCGCCCGCCAGGGGTCGTGTGCACGATGAGAACGTCGCATCCGGCGCGGTGCGAGACGTTGGAGGGCACCGAGCCGAGCAGCCGCCCCGCCAGGCTGTTGAGCCCTCTGTTGCCCACCACGAGCAGGTCCGCCTCGACCTCGCCCGCCAGCCGGACCAGAACGTCGACCGCGTCTCCCTGCTCGGCGGCCAGCACGATGTCCTGTGCCCCCGCCGCCACCGCGTGCTCCCTGGCCGCCCGCAGCGCGTCGTCGGCCGGGGTCGAGCCGCTGACCTTGTAGGCCAGGTCGCCGAGCCGGTCCGCGGCCGCCGTGCGCTCGCTCTCGCGCATGGGCACATACGCGCAGGCCAGGACCAGCGTGGCCCCCGTCGCCGCGGCCAGGCCTGCCGCCGCGGAGACGGCACGGAAGGAGGAGGTGGAACCGTCGGTGCCGACAAGTACGGTGCTGTAGGCCATCGGGAACCCCAATTGGACGTGATGTTCAATTGCTCGTCCAGCAGAATAGCGGCCCAAGAGCACCCGATAAGCTTGCCCCCATGAGCAACGTCCCGACCTTCAGAGAAGTGCTGTCCCAGCGAGTGATCGTCGCCGATGGGGCCATGGGGACGATGCTGCAGGCTCAGGACCCGACGCTGGACGACTTCCACGGTCACGAGGGCTGCAACGAGGTGCTCAACGTCACCCGCCCCGACATCGTCCGCGGTGTCCACGACGCCTACTTCGAGGTAGGCGTCGACTGCGTCGAGACCAACACCTTCGGCGCCAACTTCGCCGCGCTCGGCGAATACGACCTGTCCGACCGCGTCTACGAGTACTCCGAGGCGGGCGCCCGCATCGCCCGCGAGCGCGCCGACCACTGGTCCACCCCCGACAAGCCGCGCTTCGTGCTCGGCTCGATGGGCCCCGGCACCAAGCTGCCCACCCTCGGGCACCTGCCGTACGCCAACCTCAGGGACTCCTACCGCGACAACGCGGCCGGCCTGATCGCCGGCGGCGCCGACGCGCTGATCATCGAGACCTGCCAGGACCTGCTCCAGGTCAAGGCCGCTGTCATCGGCGCCAAGCGGGCCATCGAGGCGGCCGGCAAGGACGTGCCGATCATCGCCCAGGTCACCATCGAGACCAACGGCGCGATGCTGCTCGGCTCCGAGATCGGCGCCGCACTGACCGCGATCGAGCCGCTCGGCGTCGACCTCATCGGCCTCAACTGCGCCACCGGCCCCGCCGAGATGAGCGAGCACCTGCGCTACCTGGCGCGCCACGCCCGGCTGCCGCTGTCGTGCATGCCGAACGCGGGCCTGCCGGTGCTGACCTCCGACGGCGCCTACTACCCGCTGTCGCCGCAGGAGCTGGCCGACGCGCACGAGACCTTCACCCGCGACTACGGCCTGTCGCTGGTCGGCGGCTGCTGCGGCACCACCCCCGAGCACCTGCGCCAGGTGGTCGAGCGGGTCAACGGCCGCGCGCCCGCCGCCAGGCGCCCGCACCCCGAGCCCGGCGCCTCCTCGCTCTACCAGACCGTCCCGTTCCGGCAGGACACCTCCTACCTGGCCATCGGCGAGCGCTGCAACACCAACGGCTCCAAGGCCTTCCGCGAGGCCATGCTGGAGGGCCACTGGGACGACTGCGTGGAGATGGCCCGCGACCAGGCCCGCGGCGGCGCCCACATGCTCGACCTGTGCATCGACTACGTGGGCCGCGACGGCGTGGCCGACATGAAGGAGCTGGCCTTCCGCTTCGCCACGGCCTCGACCCTGCCCATCATGCTCGACTCCACCGAGCCCGCCGTACTGCAGGCAGGACTGGAGATGCTGGGCGGTCGCGCGGCCGTGAACTCGGTCAACTACGAGGACGGCGACGGCCCCGACTCCCGCTTCCAGAAGATCATGCGTCTGGTCAGGGAGCACGGCTCGGCCGTGGTCGCGCTCACCATCGACGAGGAGGGCCAGGCCCGCACCGCCGACTGGAAGGTGCGGGTGGCCACCCGTCTGATCGAGGACCTCACCACCAACTGGGGCAAGCGGGTCGAGGACATCATCGTCGACTGCCTGACCTTCCCCATCGCCACCGGCCAGGAGGAGACCAGGCGCGACGGCCTGGAGACCATCGAGGCCATCCGGGAGCTCAAGCGCCGCTACCCGAGCGTGCAGACCACGCTGGGTTTGTCCAACATCTCCTTCGGTCTCAACCCGGCCGCCCGCATGGTGCTCAACTCGGTGTTCCTCAACGAGTGCGTCAACGCGGGGCTCGACTCGGCGATCGTGCACGCCTCCAAGATCCTGCCGATGGCGCGCATCCCCGACGAGCAGCGCCAGGTCGCGCTCGACATGATCTACGACCGCCGCCGCGACGGCTACGACCCGCTGCAGCGCTTCATGGACCTGTTCGAGGGCGTCGACGCCGCCGCCATGCGCGCGGGCAAGGCCGAGGAGCTGGCCGCGCTGCCGCTGTGGGAGCGGCTCAAGCGGCGCATCATCGACGGCGAGCGCAAGGGCCTCGAGGCCGACCTCGACTCCGCGCTCGACCAGCGGCCCGCCCTGGAGATCATCAACGACGTGCTGCTCGACGGCATGAAGACCGTCGGCGAGCTGTTCGGCTCCGGGGAGATGCAGCTGCCGTTCGTGCTGCAGTCGGCCGAGGTGATGAAGGCCGCCGTCGCCTACCTCGAGCCGCACATGGACCGCCTCGAGGGCGAGACCAAGGGCCGCATCGTGCTGGCCACGGTCAAGGGCGACGTCCACGACATCGGCAAGAACCTGGTCGACATCATCCTGTCCAACAACGGCTACCAGGTCGTCAACCTGGGCATCAAGCAGCCCGTCAGCGCCATCCTCGAAGCGGCCGACGAGCAGAAGGCCGACGTCATCGGCATGTCGGGCCTGCTGGTGAAGTCCACGGTGGTGATGAAGGAGAACCTGGAGGAGATGAACTCCAGGGGCATCTCCGAGAAGTACCCCGTGCTGCTCGGCGGCGCCGCGCTCACCCGCGCCTACGTCGAGCAGGACCTGGCCGAGCTGTTCTCGGGCGAGGTGCGCTACGCCCGCGACGCCTTCGAGGGCCTGCGCCTGATGGACGCCTTCATGTCGCACAAGCGCGACGGCGTCCCGCTGCCCGCGCTGCGCGAGCGCCGCGTCAAGACCGGCGCCGTGCTGCAGCGCACCCCGGTCGAGGAGCTGCCCGCCCGCTCCGACGTGGCTCTCGACAACGCCGTACCGGCGGCGCCTTTCCACGGCGACCGCATCGTCAAGGGCATCTCCCTGGCCGACTACTCCGCTTTCCTCGACGAGCGCGCGCTCTTCCTGGGACAGTGGGGCCTCAAGCCCACCCGCGGCGGTGACGGCCCCGGCTACGAGGAGCTGGTGGAGACCGAGGGACGCCCGCGGCTGCGCATGTGGCTTGACCGCATCCAGACCGAGGGCCTGCTGGAGGCGGCCGTCGTCTACGGCTACTTCCCGTGCGTCAGCGACGGCGACTCGCTGATCATCCTCGACGAGTCCGGGGGCGAGCGGACCCGCTTCACCTTCCCGCGCCAGCGCCGCGACCGGCACCTGTGCCTGTCGGACTTCTTCCGCACCCGCGAGTCGGGGGAGACCGACGTGGTCGCCTTCCAGGTCGTCACCATGGGCGGCAAGATCGCCCAGGCCACCGGCGAGCTGTTCGCCAAGGACGCCTACCGCGACTACCTCGAGCTGCACGGCCTGTCGGTCCAGCTCACCGAGGCCCTGGCCGAGTACTGGCACGCCCGGGTTCGCTCGGAATGGAGCATCGGCGGCGGGGAGTCCCTGGACGACATGCTCAAGGTCAACATCCAGGGCTGCCGCTACTCCTTCGGCTACCCCGCCTGCCCCAACCTTGAGGACCAGGTGCAGCTCTTCCAACTGCTCGAGCCTGAGCGCATCGGGGTGTCGCTGTCGGAGGAGTTCCAGCTCCACCCCGAACAGTCCACCTCCGCCCTGGTCGCCCACCACCCCGAGGCCAAGTACTTCAACGTCTGACCCGGTCTGCGGCGGGTTTCTCTGCTCAGGCAGTGTGCTGCCGTACGGCAAGCAGCCCTGCCGCCACCCGCCGCACTTCGGCCGCCTCTGTCCAGGGAGACGCCACGCCAGCAGGCCGTGGCGGGCCGTCGTCACGACGCTACGCAACCCGGGCACCGAGGTCCCGGGTTGCCCGCCGTACACGACGCCGCCCCCACATCCCGGCGCCTGGAGGTGCTGGGACTTGGGACGTGCGGAAGCTTGTTCTCCAGCGGCATGGCAACTCCAGGACAACGATCTGCGTCTAACCGGCCGTGGAATCGCTGAACTCGGGGGATCCGCAGCACATCGGTGAGTACTGGCTGGCAGGACGGCTCGGCTCGGGCGGTCAGGGCGTGGTCTACGAGGCGTACGACGCCGACGGCCGCCGGGTGGCACTCAAGATGCTGCACGCGACCGGCGCTGACGGCAGCCGCGAGCGCTTCGCCAAGGAGGCGACGGCCGCCGGCAGGGTGGCGTCGTTCTGCACGGCCAGGGTGCTGACTTCCGACCTGGACGGGCCCAGGCCGTACATCGTCTCGGAGTACGTGGCGGGGCCGAGCCTGGGACAGGCGGTGCGCGACGGACGCAGGTTCACCGGTGACGACCTGCACCGGCTGGCCACGGCCGTTGCGACCGCCCTGACAGCGATCCACGAAGCGGGCGTCATCCACCGCGACCTCAAACCCGGCAACGTTCTGCTGGGCCCCGACGGCCCGCGAGTGATCGACTTCGGCATCGCGCGGACCCTCGACATGTCGCTGACCAGGACTGGCGAGGTGTCGGGCACGCCCAGCTACATGGCGCCCGAGGTGTACACCGGGCAGCGGGCGGGCGCTCCCGCGGACGTGTTCGCGTGGGGCGCGATCATGGTGTTCGCCGCCACCGGCAAGGATCCGTTCGAGGCCGACAACCTGGGCGGCGTCATGCACCGGGTGCTGTCGCAGCAGCCCGACCTCAGCGCGCTGCCGCCCCGTTTGGCCGAGCTGGTCTCGGTCGCGCTGCGCAAGGACCCGGCGACCAGGCCGACCTCCCGCGACCTGCTGCTCGCGCTGGTCACCGGCAACGGCGCCGACACCCGGGGGCTCCTGACCCAGGGCAGTCGCGCTGCCGAGGGCGTGCGCGGGCAGGGCGAGGGCGACCCGGAGCTCGGCACCATCGCCGAGGACGCCTACACCGCGCTCGGCCCGCAGGAGCGCGACCTGGCCGCCGAGGTGTTCCTGCGCCTGGTCGCCGTCGACGAGCACGGCCATGAGACCGGTAGGTCGGCCTCCCATGAGGAGTTGTTCGGCGGACGTCCCGAGCATGAGGCCGCCGCCGTCCGGCGCGTCCTGCGCGCGTTCGCGTACGTGGTCGCCGTGGAGAACGAGTCGGTCGCGCTATCACGTCCGGCGCTTCTGCGCGCCTGGCCGCGCCTACGCATGTGGGTGGACGCCGACCGCGAGGGGCTCGCCGTACTGAGCCAGATCACCGCTGCGGCGGGGCACTGGATCGAGTACGGCAGGCGCGACGGCGACCTGCTGCAGGGCAGCCGTCTGGAAGAGGCGCTCAGTTGGGCCGCCACGGGCCGCCGCCATGTGACGCTCACCCCGCGCGAGCGCGACTTCCTTCAGGCGGGCACCGCGCTGGCCAGGAAACGCGCCAGGCGCAGAACCCTGACCATCACGGCGCTGGCAGGACTGCTGGTGGTGTCGCTCGTGGCGGGCGGGCTGGCGCTGTGGCAGCGCCAAGAGGCGACGAAGCAGCGTGATGTTCTCACCGCCAAGCAGGTGGCCGCGGAGGCGGATCGGACGCGCACCACCGACCCGGTCCTGGCCATGCTGCTCAGCGTGGCCGCCTGGCGCGTCTCCCCGCAGAGCGAGGCCCGCTCCGCGCTGACGGCCTCGTTCCAGCAGCGCGAAACCGCTGCCTTCCGCGACCCGCAGGTCAAGGGCGTGGCCAGCAGGGCGCTCAGCCGCGACGGCCGCACGCTGGTCAGCGTCAGCGAGGGCGGCGTCAACGTGTACGACGTCCGCACCCACAGGCGCACGGGCGGCTGGCAGGGGCCGGGGCTGAACGGGCGCATGCGTCAGGACCCGGTGCTGAGCAGGACCGGCCGGCTTCTCATGCTGGCCACGTACGAGGAGTTCGGCGTCTGGGACCTCGCCACCGGCAAGCGGCTGCTCAAGCAGAGCTTCCCGCCGGGCACCGCGGACATGCACGTCACGATGGGCGAGGACGAGGCCACCCTCGCCGTCAGCTACGACAGCACCCTCGACCACCTGGTGGACATCCGTACAGGCCGGACGTTCGGCAAGGGCGCCGACCTGCCCAGCTGGGCCCCGCTGATCGACCGGACCGGCAGGCACCTGTTGCTCCCCGACGATGACGGCCTCGCCGAGCGCGCGCTGCCAGGTTGGACCCCGGAGCACCGCTACCCCGGCTGCCACAGAGCCCATCTGGTCGCGTTCTCGCCTGATGGCGCCACCCTGGCTTGCGTGGGTAGCGACATGGTGCTCGTGGACGCGGCCACCGGGCACCGCCGCGACACGCGCGACTGGACCTGCGACGTCTGCGGCGACTCCCTCTCGCAGCTCCGCTTCAGCCCCGACGGCCGTTACCTCGCCGCGTTCAGCAAGCGGAACATCCGGGTCTGGAAGGTCGCCGACCACGAGCACGAGCTGCTTTCCTACCAGGCCGAGGGCGAGCTGTCCGACGTCAGGTTCGACGGCACGACTCTGCGCTACCTGGTGGACGACACCGTCATCAGCGTGGACCTCGCCTCACGCGCGGCCTCGACCAAGGTGGGAGGCAGCGCCGTCCTCAGCCCCGGCAGCCAGTGGGCCGCGATCGGGGGCTTCGAAGCCAAGAACGTCCGGCTGTGGGACGTGCGCGGGCATAAGGAGGTCGCCCGGTTCCCCATCGAGGCCGGCGGCGCATCCCAGCTGCTGGTCTTCGACCCGGCAGGAAGGCGGCTCATCATCGGGCAGGAGTCGGGCAGGATCGAGCTCATCGACGTCGGCACCCGCAAGCGGATCTGGTCGATCCTCTCGCCGCACGCCGACAGCCAGATGCCGTCACGGGCCGCGTTCAGCCCCGACGGCCGGACCATCGCCCTCGCACTCGGCCCGCGCGGCCAGGTCGATGACTACCGGCTGGCGGTGCTCGACGCCGCCACCGGCCGCGTCCTGCACGACAGCCGCACGATCGGCGACGGCGGCCCGTACCTGCCCGACGGCAAGCGGCTCGCCACCGGCTCCGGCAGGTTCGTGGACGTCGCCACCGGCAAGCCGGTCGGGACGGGCTACGACACGTCCTGGATGGGAGGCGCGGGCGTCGCCCTGAGCAGCCGCGGCCTCATGGCCGTCGCCTATGACGAGATGGGACGCATCTCGCTCTGGGACCCCACCGGGCCGACGGCGGTGCGGCCCATGCTGGCCAGATCGGATGGCGCGAACGGCGCCCTGGTCTTTTCACCGGGCGGTGACCTGCTCGCGTCGGGCGGCGGGGACAGCGTCCAGCTCTGGGATCCCGTCAACAGGCGGCGGATCGGCGGCTCCTTCGCCACCCAGACGGTCCAGGACATCGACTCGCTGACCTTCAGCGCCGACGGAACCCGGCTGTACTACTCGGGCGACGGCGCCATCCTGGAGTTCCCCGTCGGGCCGGAGCAGGTCGCGGCGGCGGTGTGCGGACGCGTCGGTCATGGGCTGAGTGAGTCCGACTGGAACCGCTACTTGAAGGACGTTCCATACCGGAAGGTCTGCTAGCCCCGTTTTCCGCACGTCCCTTTTTCTGAGCTGCGCCCGATTACACCAGTGCTGGATCAGTTATAGAAGCTGATTTGCGACGAAGCGTCATGTACGGAAACGGGGCTGGCCGGCCGCACGGGGCGCCGACTTCCGCCGTCCCCAGTCTCACCGACTCGGCGCCCGCGCGTGCCCGCCTGCCATGCTTGCGGTCGCGTCCGGGGCCCGCCGGACCGACGCCTGCCGTGCCTGCGGGTCGGGTCGGGAGCCCGCAGTATCAGGGTGTCGTGGCACCGCGCGCGGTCTTTCTGGCGCCGGGTCGGCGGGTTGCAGGTTGGCGCTTTGTGTGGTGGGTGACCGTCGAGCGTGGTTGCCGGGTGTGTTGGCGAGCCCGCCGTATCAGGGCGTCGTGGGGCCGCGCGCGGTCTCTCGGGGGCCTGGGCGGCGGGACGTGGGGCGGTGAAAGTCGGCGGCTTGGGTGGCGGGGACCCGTGGTTTGGGTGCCCGTGGTGTGGGGCGTTGCGGCGGGAAGCGGGCCGGGCTCCTCGAGTGGGGGATCCGGTGCTGGGGGATAGGAGGTGTTTGGGCGGGGTTGGGGCGGGGGAGAGGGTGGGTTCTTTGTGGGGGGCGAGAATCGGGGTGAGGTGGGGTGGTAGGTGAATGTGGGGTGGGTGGTGGGAATGGCTCAGGCGTGGGCGGTTGTTAAATCTTGCCCTAGGGAAAGCGGGGGACGGATGGAAGCGGTCTTCTTCGACATGGACGGGCTGCTGGTCGACACCGAGAAGGTGTGGCTGGAGCTCGAGACCGAAGTGATGGCCACGCTGGGCGGCGAGTGGACCCCCGAGCACCAGTCGCATCTGGTCGGCGGGTCGATGGAGCGTACGGTCGCCTACATGCTGGCCGTCTCGGGCTCCGACGTGCACCCGCAGACGCTGCGGCAGTGGATGGTCGACGGCATGGTGGCCCGCCTGGCGCGCGGGGTGCGGGTCATGCCGGGCGCGTCCGAGCTGCTGGACGCGCTGCGTGCCGAAGGCGTGCCCGTAGCGCTGGTCACCTCGTCGCTGAAGGAGATCGCCGAGGCGGTGCTGACGTCCGTCGGGCGGGACAGGTTCGACGTGATCGTCACCGCCGACGACGTCGAGCGCACCAAGCCGGACCCCGAACCGTACCTGACCGCCTGCAGCCTGCTGGGTGTCCAGCCTGTGCGGTGCGTGATCCTGGAGGACTCGCCCAACGGGGTCGCCGCCGGGACCGCCGCCGGTTGCGCGGTGGTGGCCGTGCCGAGCCTCCTGCCGATCGAGCCTGCCCCCGGCCGCCTGGTGATCGACTCCCTGACCGAGATCACCACCGACGACCTCCGCGCCCTGGTCGCCGACCCCACCCGCTGACCCGAACCCGGTCGCGTACACGGGCTCCATCCCCGTACAGGCCCGGATCCCGCTGTCGCGGGCTGCGTCCTCGTGCAGGCCGGTGGGATGACCGTCGGTTCTGATTCGGCGTGTGAACCGACCTCGGGAGGTGGCATGCGGTCCGATGGTGACCGGAAGGAGGAGCTCGGGAGTAGGCATGCGATCTCGGAAGGCGCTGGTCGGCTCCCCGGGTGAGCTAAGCCGGTCGGTGGGCACGCGATGGCCGGGGGGACTGTCGAGTGGCGCAGGACGGTTGACGGCGTCGGATTCTCGGGGTTTCGACCCCTAGGGGGAAAGCCGTTCTCGTGGAGGAGGAGCAGGCGGGAGACGGCGTGCCAGGATGGAGTCATGGGTTTCAATCAGATCGCGTGGCTGCCGTTGTGCGTCGCTGTGACCGCCGTGGGACTGGTGTTCAGCTACCTGGCGTTGCGCCGCAGGGGCGTGGCGGCGGGGCTGCGGATGGCGGCGTGGTCGCTGCTGCCGATGGCCGCCTACCTCACGGGCGCGCTGCAGTCCATCTGGACGATCGGCGCCACGGTCGTCTCGTTCGTGACCAGCCTGATCTTCAACCCCTTGGTGTGGGCGGGCGTCGCGGTAACCGGGCTGTCGGTGGTGCTGTTCGTGGTCTCCGGCGTGATGCGCGGCAGGAAGCTGCGCCGCACCGACGGGGGCAAGCAGCCGAAGCAGGCCGAGGCGGTTCAGCCCTCAGCGAAACCAGCCACGCCGGCAGGGCGGCCCGCCGTACAGGCTCCGAAGAAGGATGATGATTTTTCCGACATCGAGGACATTCTCAAACGCCGCGGTATCAGTTGATTCCGTGACTGTCACAGTTCCGAGACTGAACCGGGACTGGCCGTAGACATTCACTTCAAGATCGATACGAATGCGTTTCGCGTCAATCACAGTTAAGCCACATCGTGCCCTCAGGGACTGGTCACTCCAGCTCAGGCCATAGATTCTGCCCACGGAGACCGCGACGCGCGGTCTTGGCAATCTTTGGCGCACTATCCTGACCGGACTCGTGCCGCATTCGGACGACGTCGTCTGGAATCCAGGGGGCAATTGGTATGACCGCACCGCTCGATGTTCCGGGCTCAGCCATCGAGGCTGGTCCGGAGACCGTTCTGGAGGGGGCGGAAACCACAGCCATCCGAGGGCGTTCCCTTGGACAGATCGCGTGGATGAGGCTCAAGCGTGACCGGATCGCGATGATCGGTGGCGTCGTGATCATCCTGCTGATCCTGGTGGCCGTCTTCGCGCCGCTGCTGGTGTCATGGCTCGGCCACCCGCCCGCCGAATGGCACCGTGATCAGGTCGACCCGAGCATCGGGGCGCCGCTGGGCAGTTTCGGCGGTATCAGCCACGACTTCCTGCTCGGCGTCGAGCCGACCACCGGACGCGACCTGTTCAGCCGCATCCTCTACGGGGCGCGCGTGTCGCTGCTGATCGCGTTCCTGGCCACGCTGCTGTGCGTGGTGCTCGGCACCGTGTTCGGGATGATCGCCGGTTTCTTCGGCGGCTGGATCGACACGGTGATCAGCCGGGCCATGGACATCTTCCTGGCCTTCCCGCTGCTGGTGTTCGCGCTGGCGCTGGCGGGGGTGATCCCGGACAAGGCCTTCGGCCTGTCGGGAGACTCGCTGCGGATCAGCCTGCTGGTGTTCATCATCGGCTTCTTCAACTGGCCCTACATCGGCCGAATAATCCGCGGTCAAACGCTCTCCCTGCGCGAACGGGAGTTCGTCGACGCCTCGCGGAGCCTGGGCGCGCGCAGCCACGTCATCCTGTTCAAGGAGATCCTGCCCAACCTGCTGGCGCCGATCCTCGTCTACTCCACGTTGCTGATTCCCTCCAACGTGCTGTTCGAGGCCGCGCTGTCCTTCCTGGGCGTGGGCGTGCGCCCGCCCACTCCGACGTGGGGAGGCATGCTGGCCGAGGCCGTCCACAACTACGACGTGGCGCCGAACTTCATGCTCTTCCCCGGCCTCGCGATCTTCATTACCGTGCTGGCCTTCAACCTGCTCGGTGACGGTCTTCGGGACGCGTTCGACCCGAAGGCCCGATGACCTCGTGAGTTTTCCGAAATGTTCAGGACTCCTACATTCAAGGGGTGTGCAAGGTCGATGAAGATGAGATCCACGGCGTCTGCGGTCGCACTGACCGCTGCTCTCGCCCTGGTCGTCTCCGCGTGTGGCGGTGGCGGCGGTAACAAGAACACGGGTGGTGGCGGCAAGGAGCCCACGAGCCAGTTCAACGCCGGCGTGGAGCAGGTCGTCAACCCATCCGACAAGACGGGCGGCACCCTGCACATGGGTATGCCCGGTGACTTCGACTCGGTCGACCCGGGCGACATGTACTACGGCTACGCCTGGAACTTCGCCCGGCTCTACACCCGGGCGCTGACGATGTTCAAGGCGGTCCCGGGCAAGGAGGGTCTGCAGCTCGTCGGTGACCTGGCCGAGGACGTCGGCAAGCCTTCCGACGGCGGTAAGACCTGGACCTACAAGCTGCGTCAGGGCATCAAGTTCGAGGACGGCACCCCGGTGACCTCCAAGGACGTGAAGTACGCCGTGGCCCGCGAGCTGGACAAGGACATCCTGCCCAGCGGCCCCACGTACTTTGGCGACATGCTCGTGACCGACGGCTACACCGGCCCTTACAAGATGAAGGGCAAGCTGGACAGCTGGAAGGGCGTCGAGACCCCCGACGACAGCACGATCGTCTTCCACCTGAAGAAGCCGTTCGGTGGGTTCGACTACCTGGCGATGCTGCCGCAGACGGCCCCGGTTCCCGAGGCCAAGGACACGGGCGCCAAGTACAAGGAGCACCCCGTCTCCACCGGCCCGTACATGTTCAAGGCGCATGAGCTGGGCAAGCGGATCGAGCTGGTCAAGAACCCCACCTGGGACGCCTCGACCGACCCCAACCGCAAGCAGCTGAACGACTCCGTCGAGGTGCTCCTCGGCCAGAACGAGGACGACCTGGACCAGCGTCTGCTGTCCGGCAAGATCGACATCAAGATCAACAGCACCGGTGTGGCGGCCAACGCCCGCAAGACGGTCCTGACCGACCCGAAGCGCAAGCAGTACGCCGACTCCGCGCCGCTCTCCCGTACCTGGTTCACCAACATCAACGGTGACGTGCCGCCGTTCGACAACATCCACTGCCGCAAGGCCGTGATGTTCGCCGCGGACAAGTCGGCCATCCAGGGTGTCTACGGTGGCCCCGAGGCCGGTGGCGACGTCGCGACCAGCCTGATGCCGCCGATGATGCCGGGCTACAAGCCGATCGACCCCTACAACGTCAAGGCGCAGCCGACCGGCGACATCGAGAACGCCAAGAAGGAACTGCAGGCCTGCGGCCAGCCCAACGGCTTCAGCACCACCATCTCCTTCCGCAACGAGCGTTCCGCCGAGAAGCAGACCGCCGAGGCGCTGCAGCAGTCGCTCGGCCGCGTGGGCATCAAGCTGGAGCTCAAGGGCTTCCCGCAGGGTGACTACTTCAAGCTGTACGCCGGCAAGCCGGACTACGCCAAGAAGAACGGCCTGGGCCTGATGGTCTACGGCTGGGGTGCCGACTGGCCGGAGAGCTTCGGCTTCTTCCAGCAGATCGTCGACAGCCGGGTCATCCGCGCCGCTGGTAACACCAACCTCAGCGTCAAGGACCCCGAGATCGACAAGCTCGTCGACCAGGCGGCTGCCGAGCTGGACGAGACCAAGCGCAACGACACCTGGGCGCAGGTCGACGCGAAGGTCATGGACGACGCGTTCATCCTGCCCTACGTCTGGGCGCACGGCCTGTTCTACCGGCCGCCGACAGTGAAGAACATCTTCGTCAGCCAGAACTGGGGCATGTACGAGTTCCTCACCCTCGGTACCCAGTAAGAAAGCCAGTTCGTACGTCGAAAGCAGGTGAAGGCTCGACGGCCGGGCTCACAAGGCCCGGCCGTCAAGGCCGAGATCAGTGGTCACATACATCATCAGACGGTTGATTGCGGCCGTCATGCTGCTGTTCGTGGTGAGCATCGCGACGTTCGCCATCTTCTTCCTGGTACCGCGCATGGCGGGCATGTCGTCAGACGACCTGGCCTCCCGGTACGTGGGTAAGGCGGCCAACGCGCAGGTCATTCACGACACCGCGATCAGGCTGGGCTTCAACGACCCGCTCGTCGTCCAGTACGGGCGCTTCGTGAAGGGCATCTTCACCGGCATCGACCGGAACTACGGGCCGGGCGTGGAGCACTGCCCCGCGCCCTGCCTGGGCTTCTCCTACGTCAACCAGAACCCGGTCCTGCCGGACCTGCTCGACCGCCTGCCCACCACACTCGGGCTGGCGCTGGGCGCGGCGGTGATCTGGGTGCTGTTCGGCGTGGCGACCGGCGTGCTGTCGGCGCTACGGCGAGGCAGCTTCTTCGACCGCTTCTCCATGGGCATCGCCCTGGCAGGCGTGTCGCTGCCCATCTTCTTCACCGGCATCGTCTCGCTGGCGATCTTCCGTGACCAGCTCGGCCTGGTGCCCGACGTCTCCGAACTCGAAGGCGCCGACCCGGTCACCTGGATGGGCGTCATGCTGATGCCCTGGATCACGCTGGCGTTCCTGTACGCGGCCGGTTACGCCCGCCTCACCAGAGCGGGCATGCTGGAAACCATGTCAGAGGACTACATCCGCACCGCCAGGGCCAAGGGCCTCAACGAGCGGACCGTAGTGATCAAACACGGGTTGCGCGCCACGCTCACGCCCGTGCTGACCATGTTCGGCCTCGACCTCGGCCTCCTGCTCGGCGGCGCCGTACTGACCGAGAGCACGTTCTCGCTGCCCGGTATCGGCAAGTACGCCGTGGACGCCATCAACAACAACGACCTGCCCCAGGTGATGGGCGTGACGCTGGTCGCGGCCACCTTCATCATCCTGGCCAACCTGGTCGTCGACCTGCTCTACGCGGTCGTGGACCCGAGGGTGAGGCTCGCGTGACCGAGAACCCCTTTCTCGACGTCAAGGACCTGAAGATCCACTTTCCGACTGACGACGGCCTGGTCAAGTCCGTCGACGGGCTGTCGTTCTCCGTGGAGCGCGGCAAGACGCTCGGCATCGTCGGCGAGTCCGGATCCGGCAAGTCCGTCACCAGCCTCGGCGTCCTCGGCCTGCACAAGCGGGGCGGGGCCAAGATCTCCGGCGAGATCTGGCTCGACGGCGAGGAGCTCGTCGGCGCCTCCGAGGAGCACGTGCGCGGCCTGCGCGGCAAGCGGATGGCGATGATCTTCCAGGATCCGCTGTCGGCCATGCACCCCTTCTACTCGGTCGGCGACCAGATCATCGAGGCCTACCGGATCCACCACAAGGTCACCAAGGCCGTCGCCCGCAAGCACGCCATCGACATGCTGGAGCGGGTCGGCATCCCCGAGCCGGGCCGCCGCGTCGACTCCTTCCCGCACGAGTTCTCCGGCGGCATGCGGCAGCGCGCCATGATCGCGATGGCGCTGTCGTGCGACCCTGAGCTGCTCATCGCCGACGAGCCCACCACGGCGCTCGACGTGACCGTGCAGGCCCAGATCCTCGACCTCATGCGCGACCTGCAGCGCGAGTTCAACTCCGCACTGATCATCATCACCCACGACCTGGGCGTGGTCGCCGAGCTGTCCGACGACATCCTGGTGATGTACGGCGGCAAGTGCATCGAGTACGGCACGACCGACGACATCTTCTACCGTCCCGAGCACCCCTACACATGGGGTCTACTGGGGTCGATGCCCCGCCTCGACCGCGAGCGCACCGAACGGCTGCTGCCCATCAAGGGCTCGCCGCCTTCGCTGATCAACGTGCCCAAGGGCTGCGCCTTCCACCCCCGCTGCCCGTACTCCGACCAGACCGAGGGCAGGTCGAAGTCCGAGGTCCCCGCCCTGCTCGAGACCGAGGGCGGCCACCTGGTGCGCTGCCACCTGAGCCGCCAGGAGCGGCACAGGCTGTGGGAGACCGAGATCAAGCCAGTGCTGGAGACGCAGTGACTAGCCAGAACGAGCCGCTTCTTTCCGTGCAGAACATGGAGAAGCACTTCCCGGTGACCAAGGGCCTGCTCAAAAAGCAGGTCGGCGCCGTCAAGGCGGTCGACGGGATCAGTTTCGACGTCTTCAAGGGCGAGACCCTGGGCCTGGTGGGCGAGTCCGGCTGCGGCAAGTCGACCACCGGCCGCCTGGTGACAAGGCTGCTCGAGCCGACCGGCGGCAAGGTGATCTTCGAGGGTGCGGACATCACCCACATGGGCCAGGGCCGGCTGCGCCCGCTCCGCCGCGACATGCAGATGATCTTCCAGGATCCGTTCTCGTCGCTGAACCCCCGCCACACCGTCGGCACCATCGTCGGCGCCCCGTTCCGCATCCAAGGCGTGCAGACCGAGCACGGCGTCAAGAAGGCCGTGCAGGACATCCTGGAGCTGGTCGGCCTCAACCCCGAGCACTACAACCGCTACCCGCACGAGTTCTCCGGCGGCCAGCGGCAGCGCATCGGCATCGCCCGCACGCTCGCGCTCAAGCCCAAGCTGATCATCGCCGACGAGCCGGTCTCCGCGCTCGACGTGTCGATCCAGGCGCAGGTGGTCAACCTTCTCGAAGACCTGCAGAACGAGCTGGACCTCACCTACGTGGTGATCGCCCACGACCTGTCGGTGGTCCGCCACATCAGCGACCGGGTCGCGGTCATGTACCTCGGCAAGATCGTCGAGATCGCCGACCGCAAGCAGCTCTACAGCTCGCCCATGCATCCCTACACCACCGCCCTGCTGTCGGCGGTGCCGATCCCCGACCCCAAGGCGCGCCGCGAGGGACGCGAGCGCATCCGCCTCACCGGCGACGTGCCCAGCCCGCTCAACCCGCCGCCCGCGTGCCGCTTCCACACCCGCTGCTGGAAGGCGCAGGAGATCTGCAAGACCGTCGAGCCGCCGCTCGAGGAGCTCGCCAGCGGCCACCGGGTGGCTTGTCACTTCCCGGAGAACGCCGCAGACGTCGCGAAGCCGGCTGCCGCCTCGGCGTGATCTTCTAGTACGGCAGGGCTTCGGGCCCGGTCTTCAGTGTGATCTTGTACGGCGGGCCGCCGCCTCCAGCCGCCCGCCGTACTTCGGCTTCGGGCCCGATCTTCGGTGTGATCTTGTACGGCGGGCCGCCGCTACCGGCCGCCTGCCGTACTTCGGCTGAGGGCCCGCGGCCGGCGCTTCCGGCGAGTCGGTGACTGTTGCTCGCCGTCACGGCGATTCGGTATGCGGGCACCACGGTCCCCCTGGCCCGCCGTACCCGGGATGTCAGGAAAGCGCGCCCGGGGTGATCAGGCCGGTCTCGTAGGCCAGGACGACCGCCTGGACGCGGTCGCGGAGGCCGAGCTTGGTCAGGACGTTGCCGACGTGCGTCTTGACCGTGGTCTCGCTGACCACGAGCTTGGCGGCGATCTCGGCATTCGACATGCCCTTGGCGATCAGGCGGAGCACCTCAAGCTCCCGCTCCGTCAGCCGGTCGAGCCGCGCCGGCGTGGCCTGCTCGTAGGCCGACGGCAGCCGGGTCGCGAAACGGTCGAGCAACCGCCGCGTCACCGACGGCGCCACGATCGCGTCGCCGGCCGCCACCACCCGGATCGCCTGCACCAGCTCGTCCGGCGGCACGTCCTTCAGCAGGAACCCGGACGCGCCCGAGCGCAGCGCCTCCACGATGTACTCGTCCAGGTCGAACGTGGTCAGCACGAGCACCTTCGGCACGTGCGCCCCCGAGGCGGCCTCCCGCACGATCCTGCGGGTCGCCTCGATGCCGTCGACGCCCGGCATCCGGATGTCCATCAGCACCACGTCGGGCAGCAGCGCCCTGGTCTGCTCCTGCGCGTCCTTGCCGTCGCCGGCCTGGCCCACCACCGTGATGTCGGGCTCGGCCTCGAGTATCAGGCGGAAACCGGTACGCAGCAGCGGCTGGTCGTCCACCAGCAGCACTCTGATCGTCATTGTCCGTCCTTCAACGGGAACCTCGCCCGCACCTCGAAACCGCCCCCTGATCGCGGACCGATGTTCAGAACTCCACCATAGAGGGCGACCCGCTCGCGGATGCCCACCAAACCGTGACCTTGCCGCTCGGACAGGGTAGCGGTTCCCGTGCCGTCGTCCTCAACCCGCACGTCGAGTTCCCGTTCGGCATGCCGTACGGTCACCACCGCCTTGGCGCCGGGACCGGCGTGCCGCAGGCTGTTGGTCAGGCCCTCCTGGATGAGGCGGTAGGCGGCCAGGTCGACGCCGGCCGGGATCGCGCCGGGCTCGCCCTCGATCTCCAGCCGGGTGGGCAGGCCCGCCTCACGCATCTGCTCCACCAGCCTGGGCAGGTCCTGCATGCCCGGCTGGGGGCCCAGCTCGGCGGGGGAGTCGGTGCGCAGGACGCCCACGATGTTGCGCATCTCGTTCATCGCCATCCGGCCGGTGTGCTCGATCGCCGACAGCGCCTCGCGTGCCAGGTCCGGATCGGCGGCCAGCACCTTGCGCGCCGCCGCGGCCTGCACGGTCATCACGCTCACGTGGTGGGCGACCACGTCGTGCAGCTCGCGCGCGATCCGGGACCGTTCCTCGGCCCGTGCCGCCCGCGTGTCGGCGGCGTGCGCCCGCTCCAGCCGCGCGGCCCTGTCCTTCAGCTCGTCCAGGTAGGCCCGCCGCAGCCGGATGCTGCGGCCCGCGCCCCAGACGGCCACCACCAGCAGCAGTACGACCAGATGCTTGCTCGGGCTCTCCGCCGCCTCGCCGAACCTGGCGCCCGCCACGTAGACCAAGACGGTCAGCAGCAGCGCCCCCAGCGCCACCGCCAGCCCCCGGTAGGCGGACACCGAATAGATCAGGATCAACCCGCCCAAGCCTGCCTGGCCAGAGCCGTACCCCATCACAGCCAGCAGCCACCCGGGCACCAGCCCCGCGCAGAACGCGGCCAGCGGCCACAGCCTGCGCACGGCCACCGGCGCGCACCCCAGCCCGACCAGCACGCCGCCGAACACGTCCGGGGCCTTGAGCTGCGGCGGCTGGTAGTAGACGAACATCGCCACGGACACCGCCGACGCCGCCACGGCCAGGACCGTGTCGTTCAGCAAAGCCCGGTCGATGCGCACGGCCCCACTGTAAGACCAGGTAAGAGCCCCAAGCCTCCTCCCAGGGGAGGAATCCCCCTCCCTGCGGCGATCTTCCCCCTTCTGCCATGAGGCAGGCGGCCTGCTGTACGACAGGCCGCCGACCGCACTCCGGCTGAGGGCCTGCCGCCGGCGCTCCCGGCGAATCGACGCACCTACCGCACCCCGCGCCCCCGAACCCACCTCGCTCGCCGTATGCGGCGCCGGGGTGGCCGGCCGTAGCAGGGAAGGGTTAGAGCTCGTCGGTGGCGGAGCGGCGGGTGCGGACGGTGTCGCCGGGCTGGCGGTCGGGGACCGGGGGCGGGGTGCCGCCGTATTCGGGGCAGAGGGACTGGTGGTCGCACCAGTCGCACAGGCGGGATGGGCGGGCGCGCCACTCGCCCGTCTCGAGGGCGCGCTGGATGGCCACCCAGAGGGCCTGCACCTTGCGCTCCGTGGCGCGCAGGTCGGCCTCGTCGGGCGCGTAGCGCAGCACCTCGCCGCCGCCGCCCAGGTAGACCAGCTGCAGCAGCCGGGGCACCTCGCCGCGCAGGCGCCACAGAACCAGCGCGTAGAACTTCATCTGGAACAGCGCCTTGGCCTCGAAATCGGGCCCCGGCGCGCTGCCCGTCTTGTAGTCGACGACGCGGACCTCGCCGGTGGGCGCCACGTCGAGCCGGTCGACGTAGCCGCGCAGCATCAGGCCGCTGTCGAGCACGGCCTCGACGTAGAGCTCGCGCTCGGCGGGCTCGAGCCGGGTCGGGTCCTCCAGCGTGAAGTAGCGGCGCAGCATGTCGCGCGCCTGCGCCAGCCACGCGGCCTGCTCCTCGGCGTCGGCGAACATCTCGCCGAAGGCCGGCTCCTCACCCAGCAGCCGCTGCCACTGCGGCTCCAGCAACTCCAGTGCCGCCTCGACTGAGCGGCGCGGCGCCGGCAGATCGTAGAGCCGCTCGAGCACCGCGTGGACCACCGTGCCCCGCACGGCCGCCTGGGAGGGCTTCTCCGGCAGTTGGTCGATCACCCGGAAGCGGTAGAGCAGGGGGCAGGTCATGAAGTCGCCCGCCCGGGATGGGGAGAGGGCTCCGATGATCTCGGGCTCGGTCAACGTCATGCACCGCACTCTAGGTCAAGAGCCCGACAGAATAGGGGGCACGAAACGAGGATCACGTGATCGGGCGCGTAGCATCAAGGGCAGAGGCGACGTCAGGAGCAGTGTGAGCGAGCAGGACCCGCGGCAGGAATTCTCCGGCTTCCGTATGGGCAAGCCCTTCGGCATCCCGGTCTACGTGTCGTGGACGTGGTTCATCGTGGCGGCTCTGATCACGTGGAGCTTCGGCGAGCAGTGGCGGCACATGCTGCCCGACCTCGATGTGACGGCCGTCTACGCGATCGCGTTCGTTTTCGCGGTGCTGCTGTACGTGTCAGTGCTGCTGCACGAGCTGGCGCACAGCGTGGTTGCCAAGTGGTACGGCCTGCCGGTGCGCCGCATCACGCTCTACCTGCTCGGCGGCGTGTCCGAGATCGAGAAGGAGCCGCCGACGCCGGGCAAGGAGTTCATGGTGGCGGCCGCGGGGCCCGCGCTGAGCCTGGGACTGGCGGGGCTGGGCGGGCTGGCCGACCTCCTGCTCGTCAACGGTGGCGGCATCCCCGAGGTGCTCGTCAGGCAGCTGTGGGTGTCGAACCTCATCGTCGGCGTGTTCAACATCCTGCCCGGTCTTCCGCTGGACGGCGGGCGGATGCTGCGGGCCGGGGTGTGGAAGCTCACCCGCAGCCCGGGCGCCGGCACCGTAGCGGCCGCCTGGGTGGGCAGGGCGCTGGCGGTGGCGCTGGTCGTGGTGCCGCTGGCCATGACGATGGCCCGCGGGCGCAACGCCGAGTTCACCAGCCTGATCTGGCCGCTGATCCTGGCCTCCTTCATCTGGATGGGCGCCAGCCAGTCGCTGCGCGTGGCGCGCATCAGGGCGCGCATCCCGCGGGTGCAGGCGCGCAGCCTGGCCCGCAGGGCGATCCCGGTCACGGCCGAGACGCCGCTGTCGGAGGCGCTGCGCCAGGCGGCGGAACGCGGGGCGGGCGCCATGGTCGTGATCGACCACGAGGGCCGTCCGGTGGCCATCGTCAACGAGGCCTCCGTCCAGGCCACGCCCGAGCACCGCCGCCCATGGGTGAACGTGGGCTCGCTGGCCAAGTCGCTGGAGCCCGCGATGGTGCTGTCGGCCGACCTGTCGGGAGAGCCGCTCATCGACGCGATGCGCGAGACGCCCTCCGCCGAGTACCTGCTCGTCGAGCGGAGCGGTGAGATCTACGGCGTGCTGGCCACTGCAGACGTGAACCGGGTTTTCAGCGGCGTCTGAATTGTCCCACTCGTCTAAGGGACGAGCCCCGGCTAGTGTCGTATCGAGTGATCGGCTGATTACCACGATTCGAGGATCCGTGGCCTGACCGATAGTGTTCGGTTTAGTCACGCTTGGCACACTTAGGGCGTGATCCAGCGGTTCATCGAATCGAGACGGTGAACGGGCGACAGCCCGCCGCCGTCTGGGTATGCGTATGGCTGGTGGCGCCGTGACATCGCCGGCTTCCGGGGAGGAGAGTTCAGTGACGGACCAGGGCTTCGGGGTGGTGCGTCCGCTTCCGGGGAAAGGGCTGGTCGCCCACACGGGCGGGCTGCTGCTCGTGTGTGACGAGACGGAGGCCGCCGGCACTGACCTGCTCGAGGCGTTGCGCGAGACCGTGGCCTCCGGCGGAGACGGCAGGGTGCTGGCCCGCAGGGCCGCCCAGGTGCTCGCCGCGAACATGGCCGACGACCCCGTCACGTGCGCCGTGGCGGGACCGGTGGGCAGCGGCTTCGCCGTACTGGTGAGCGGATCGGCGGCCGCGACCGTCACCACCGCCGATGGGGAGACGCGCCTGGCCGGCAGCGACTCCATGACGTGGGCCGACCGCCTGATCAACGGGCCGGTGCACAGCGTGCGACTGAGCTTGCCCGACGCCGGCGAGCCGCACCCGGCGGTGCGGCTGGACGGCGGCGTCGTGCCCGGCGGAGGCATCGTCTGCGACCTGTCCGACGCGGGTCCCGCCCCCTCGCGCCCGGCCACGGTCGACCTGCCCAACACGGCCCGCTTCGAAGACCCCGAGCTGTTCCAGCCGAGCCCGCCGCCACAGCCGGCACCGTACCCGATGCCCGAGCCGCCGATCAGCGTGCAGGGCCCTCCGCCGCAGGACTTCGCCGCGGGTCCCCCGTCGCAGGACTTCGCCGCAGGCCCCCCGTCGCAGGACTTCGTCTCGGGGCCGCCGAGTCAGGACTTCGTCGCGGGCCCGCCGTCGGGGCCGCAGCCGCTGATCCCGCAGGACCACCCGCCGTTCCTGCCGCCCCAGGAGCCGCCGCCGCTGCCGCAGCAGCCGGGCCACTTCCCCTCCTACGACGACCAGCCGGCGGTGGGCAACGGCACCGTGCCCGACCAGTACGAGCCCGCGCAGCCGCCGCCGATGGAGCAGCACTTCGACCAGCCGCCGATGGGCCCGCCCGAGCAGGGTCCGATGGGCCCGCAGGAGCACTTCGAGCAGCCCGGGCCGCCCCCGATCGAGCAGGAGCAGCAGGGCGACCGGCCCCTGGTCTACGGCGTCGACTGCAAGAACGACCACTTCAACGACCCGCGCGCGCCCTACTGCGCCGTCTGCGGCATCGCCCTGGTGCAGCGCACGCTCGTGCCGTACCGGGGGCCGCGGCCCTCGCTCGGCGTGCTCATCCTCGACGACGGCACGGCGCTGCCGCTGGAGACCGACTACCTGCTCGGCCGCGACCCCGAGCGCGCGCCCGAGGTGGCCGACGGCTCGGCCCGCCCGGCCAAGGTGACCAGCCCCGACGGCTCGGTGTCGCGCCGCCACCTGCGGGTCCGCCTCAACGGCTGGGACGTCAACCTGGTCGACCTCGGCTCGGTCAACGGCACCCAGATCCAGCCCCCGGGCGACCCGAACTTCTACGACATCCCGCCCAACGAGGACGTCACCATCGCCCCCGGCACCACCGTCCGCGTCGGCGTCTCCCGCACGATGCGCTTCGAGGGCCACCGGGGCTAACTTCTTCTCTCACGGCGGGCCGACTTCTTTCCTCGGCCCGCCGTAGCCTTTTGTGCGCTTGTGCGACGAGTCCTTGGTGCGCTTGTACGGCCAGTTCTTGGTTCGCTTGTACGGCGAGCCGCCGCTCACGGCCGCCCGCCGTACTCCGGCTGAGGGCCCGAGCCCGGCGCTTCCGGCGAGTCGATGACTGTTGCTCGCCGTCACGGCGATGCGTGATCCGGGCACCATGGTCTCTGGCGGGCCGCCGCATAGGGCGCCGACCTTCGCCGACCCACGTCCCGCCGCCCGGAAGCCGAGCCGCGGGTACGCCCGCAGGAGCGCAGCCGTGGGTGCCCGGAGGCGGGACCGTGGGTGTCTCGGCAGGAGCGGAGTCGTGGGTGTCCGGGAGTGGAGCTGGGGGTGCCGCCCTGGGGCGCTACCGGGGTGGGCAGGGGTTGTGGGGGTGCGGCTGTGGGGGTCCAGGCGTCGTGGCAGTGCGGTGGTGGGTGCCGGGGGTCCCGTAGGAGTGTGGTCGTGGGTTCTGGGGGGCGTCAGGGCTCAGGGGTGGGTGTCTGGGGTGTGCCGGGGATGGGGGCTAGGTGAAGCGGGTGAGGGCTCGGGCGAGGTCGGTGGGGGAGTTGACGCCGAGTTTCCAGTAGGCCTGGTTGCGGTGGTTCATGGCGGTGCGGAGGGCGATGCCGAGGCGGTCGGCGATCTCCCGGTGGGAGAGGCCGGCGGCCGTGAGCTTGGCCACCTGGAGTTCCCTGCCCGTGAGCGTGGGGGCCGCGAGGCCGCGTAGGGCGGGCGTGTCGGGGCTCTGGCAGGCGCCCGCCAGCGACCACGCCTCGGTGGCCGCCGAGCGCGCCGCGCGGCCCGACCCGGCGCCGGTGAGGAGTGCAGCGGCCTGGGCGGCCGCCTCGGCGGCGAACAGGCGCATCCCCAGGGACTCGAACCCGGCCGACACCTCCATGAGCCCCGCCGCGTCCCCGGCGGCCAGGGCGCGCGCGTGCCGGGCGGCCAGCCGTACCCGGGGACCGTCCTGGACGGCGGTCAGCTCCTCCAGCCGGGGCAGCGCCGAGACCGGAGACCCGAGCCGGACCGCGTCGTGCAGCGCCACCGACTCGAACGAGGCCAGCCCCGCCTCCCGGCAATCCGCGGCCGCCGCCAGCGCCAGCTCGACCGCCCGGTCCACCTCGCCGGAGGCGGCCGCGATCCACACCCGGGTCAGCGCCACCCAGCGCACGAACCCGGTCCACGTGGCACGGTTGCGCGCCAGCGCCTCCTCCAGGCTGTGCCGGGCGGCCGCCGCCTCGCCGCGCAGGGCGAGCACCAGCGCGTAGGCGCCCATGCACCCGCCCACGGTCAGCGCGGTCTCGTGGTTGGCGGGCGCGTGCAGGATCAGCAGCGCCGCGCCCAGCTCGCCGCGCAGCGTGGCCGCGTGCCCGCGTGACAGCGCCAGGCTGCCCTCGCCGCGCGACCAGCCCCGCTGCCCGGCCAGCTCGGCCCGCATGGAGGCGATCGCCTCGTCGGCCACGTTCAGCTCGCCGGCGAAGTAGCCGCACATCGCCCACGTCGAGTGCAGCGGCGACACCAGCGCCGGGATCTCGTCCCGCCACGCCGCGGCCCCGTCCAGCGCCTCCCGCACCAGTTCGACCGCCTCGGTGGTACGGCCGGCGTAGCAGAGCGCCAGCGCCCGCGAACTCAGCACCTGCGCCCGCGACCCGGCCCCAGACCTGACACGGGCACGTCCAGCCGCACCGGTCAGGGATCCGGCCTCAGACGGGGTGGCGGAGGCCTCAGGAGACCTGGCCGCGAGGAGGGTGTCGCTGAGGCGGAGCGCGGCGGCGGGGCGGGCGGCCGAAGCCGTCAGGGACAGGCGGCGGACCGCGAGCTCGGCGCGCAGCGCGGGCGAGGTGAGCGACTCCCCGGAGGTCGCCAGCAGTTCGAGCGCGTCGCCGAGCCGGTCCACGCCCCAGGCCAGGTTGCTGGCCCGCGCCAGGACGAGCCTTGCCCGGGTGGGCTCGTCGGCGGGCTCGGGCGTGGCGTCCAGGACGGCGCGCGCCCGGTCCGGCTGCTGCGCGTAGTCCAGAACGGTCGCCAGCTGGATGGCGGCCGCCGTGCCGCCGCCCGCGTCAAGAGCGGCCTGGCCGAGCCGGATCGCCGTCGGGTAGTCGTGCGCCGCCCACGCCAGCCGGCAGGCGGCCAGCAGCGGCTCGGGCGCCGCGCCGAGCCCCGCGGCCAGCCGCCACACCGTGATCCGCAGCAGGTCCTCCCCGCGCCGCAGCCCGGTCGGCTCCAGCGCCGCCACGAGATCCGCGTGCCGGCGACGCCGGCGCAGCGGCGGGCACCGTTCCCGCGACACCTCCCCATACAGCGGGTGGCCCAGCCGCACGACCTCGCGCCGCCCCTCCACGCCCACCCTGACCAGCCCGCGTTCCTCCGCCTCGAGCACCACCTCTTCCGTGCAGAGCTCCGACAGGGGCCGCACCCCGATCGGCTCGGCGAACGACACGTACTCCAGCGCCGCCTTCAGCTCCACCGACAGCGCGCCGATCCGCTCGTGGATCAGGTCGGCCAGCCGCGGCGCCATCGGCGGGTCGCCGGTCAGCTTCCACACGCCCTGGATGGGGTGGAGCGCTCCAGAGGCGCGCGCCGCCGCCACCGCCTCGACCAGGAACAGCGCGTTGCCCTCGGTGATCTCGGCCAGCCGCTTCACGGTCGCGTCGTCGGGCGGCCCGCCGAGCACGGCGGCCAGCACGGCCGCCAGGTCACCCTCGCTGAGCGGCTCCACGTCGAAGCGCCGCACGTGCCCGTCGCGCCACAGCCCGGTCACCGAGTCGGGCGCGGGCTCCCCGGTCCTGACCGTGGCCACCAGCCGGGCCTGCCCCGCCCGCACCAGCGCGCTGATCACCTCGGCCGAGTGGCCGTCGAGCAGGTGCGCGTCGTCCACGGCCAGCACCAGCACCCTGCCCTGGGCGTGCCGCAGCAGTTCCTCGCCCGCCCAGCGCAGCGTGTTGACCAGGTGCGGAGGGTGGTCGCGGGGGATCAGGTCGGCCAGCGCGCCGTTGGGGATGGCACTGGCCGCCTTGGTCGCCCGGATCGGCAGCAGCCGCACCTTCTCCGGGCGGAAGGCGCCGAGTACCTGCCCGGAAAGCCGGCTCTTGCCCACCCCGGCGGGGCCCGCGATGAGCACGCCCTGCGCGGTGGGGTCGCGCGCCAGCCGTACGAGGTGCTCCAGCTCCTGCTTGCGACCGGCGAACGGCCAGGTCCTCATAATCGGAGGTTACGCCCTTGATGCTCCGTATGTGATCGAATATCTTGCGTTCTGTGGCGCGGTGGGGGGCGAAATTCGACGTCGATTGCCCGGGATGCGATCGTCACACTCTGGCGCGTGAACCGGACGGCCCGCACAAGTCATTCCTGCCCGCCGAATTACGGCCGTATTCGCTGGCCGTCTGCCAGAGCTGCAGGCAGGTGCTCCTGCTGTTGTCGAGCGAGCCCGCGCCGGACGCCGACCCCGAGGATCTGCCCGCCAGGCCCGCCCGCGTGTTGTGGCCCAGCCCCGGCCGCGAGATCGGCCAGGACGTGCCGTCCGCGATCCGCGAGGAGCTCGTGCACGCCAGGACCTGCCTGCGCGCCGGGTCGCCCGCGGCGGCCGTGGTGCACGTCAGGCGCCTGCTCGAGGCGGTCTGCGCCGAGCACGGCGTCACCGGGCGCACGCTCTTCCACGCCCTGCGCGAACTGCGCAGACGCGGCGTGATCGACGGCTGGCTGCTGAACTGGGCCGAGGAACTGCGCGAACTCGGCAACGCCGCCGCCCACCTGGGTGGCCACAGCCTCGGCAGGGGCGAGGCCGCCGGCGCGGTCGAACTCGCAGAAGCACTCATCGATTACCTTTACCTCTTTTCCCCGAAATTTCGGGAATTTCAGGTACGGCGGGCAAAACCCCCGAAAAACCTCCAGAAAAGCATGGCCATGGAAACGGCGGCCACGAGGCTTCTCCGCAGAACCCGGACCCCATTCGTCGCCCATCCGTATTCCCACGATCCGGCCCATACCAAATCCCGTGGCGCGGTCGCCGAGGCGCTCGGCGTGCCCGCCCCCCGGATGCTCAAGGCCGTGATCCTCTACCTCGGCGAGCACGCCGTCCAGGCCATCGCCCCCATCGAGGGCCGCGTCGACGAGCACGCCCTGGCCGCGGCGTTCGGCGCCAGGCAGGCCAGGCTCGCGGAACGCGCCGATGTGGCCCGCTTCGGCGACGCCGTGGCCGCCGACGTGCTCAGCCCGCTGGCCCTGCCGTACCTGCCGTCGGTCATGGAGAGCGCCGTGGCCGGCCAGGAGAGCGTCTACGTCGCCAGCGGCAGGCACGGCCTGGAGCTGGAGCTGGCCCCCGCCGACCTGATCCGGCTGACGTCGGCCAGGACCGCCGCCATCGTGAAATGAGGACGCCCGTGCCCGACGTGAGCCTGGAAGGCGAGCCCGACCTGCTGTACTCCCTGGAGGAGTGGCTGCGCGACGTCGACGCGCTGCGCGGCCGGGTCAGGCTCGAGCAGCGCGCGCCCGCGCCCGGGCGGATGGGCGCCGACCCGGCGCTGCTGGTGACGGTCGAGTCCGACCGGCAGCGGGCCGCGCTCACGCGGACGGTGGAGCTGTGGCTGCGGATGCGCGGCGGCGAGGTGACGCTCAAGTTCCGCGTGGGCCCCCGCGTGACCGAGCTGGACCTGCGCGGCGACGTGGACCTCGACCTGGTCCTGCGCCAGGTCGACACGCTGATCAGGCAGGCGATCCGAGACGGCTGAAGGCCTGCACCCCGCGCAGCATCCGGGCGGCCGCCTCCAGCTCGCAGGCCGCCTCCAGCGCCCGTCCCGCCGCGGCCGACAACCGGCCGAGCAGGTGCTCGTCGCGCTCGCAGAAGCCGCGCCCGGCCGCCCACAGGTAGCCGTGGTCGAGCGTGGCCATCGGCACCGGCGTGGCCAGGAAGCCGGGCTCGCCCACCGACGGGTCGCGCGCCAGCCGTACCGGATCGGAGGACAGTGCCAGCTCCTTGAGCACCCCGGACTCGGCCAGCCACGCGCGCACCCGCAGCGGATCGCCTGGCGGCGCGAGGACGTGCAGCGGGTGTGCGGCCTCCCGCAGCCGATCGATCCGGACGAATCCGGCGTAGTCCACGGCCAGCACGGCCGCCGCGAAGGCGGTCAGCTCCGACATCAGCTCGGCGCCGTCCAGGCGGGAAAAGGCCGCGATGAACTCGATCCTGGCTGAAGGCATGGGAATCCTCGATGCGAGAGCGCGCATGGGCGGTGACTCGGAGTATCACTCCGCCGACGGCGCTTGACCAGACCTCAACCGGAAAGTCGGATTTTTCACATGTTCTTGGGACGAAGGCGGAGCCATTCCACGTCGTCGGCGTACGTGCCGTCCTGGGCGGGGAACAGCTCGCGCTGCAGGCCCTCACGGCTGAAGCCCGCCCGCGTCAGCACCATCTGGGAGGCGGTGTTCGCCACTTCGGTGCCGGCCACGATCCTGCGCACCGCGGTGTTGGCGAAGACCCACTCCACCAGCAGGTTCACCGCCCGCGTCATGAAACCGCGGCCGCGGAACTCCGGGACCAGCGAGTAGCCGACCATGCCCTGCCCGAGCACCTGCGTCACCTGCGCCAGCTGCAGGTGCCCGGCGAACGCGCCGGACGCGGCGTCTCTGACGGCCAGCTCGATCCGCTGGCCCGACGCCCACCAGTAGCCGGTGTAGCGCATGCGGCGCTCGTCGTCCTCCAGCGTCGACTCCCGGCCCACGGTGTAAGCGGCCACGCTCGGTTCGTTCATCATCCGGTGGTAGTCGGCGGCGTCCTCGATGCCGATCGGCGTCAGCCGTACCACGCCGTCGCTCAGCTCGCCGCCCGGGAAGAACGGCAGATACGGCTCGGCCGGCTCACCGGAGTCGCGCGGGACGCGCCCGAAGGTCACCAAATCGGCCAGGCGGCCGTCGCGCAGCCGCTTGGCGTCCCGCCTGCGGCCCTCCTCGTGGAAACCCGCCTTGAGGGCCACCCGGAGGCCGGCCACGTTCTCCACCTCCGTCTGGAGCTCCACCCGCTGCAGGCCGTGGTCGAGCGCCCACTCGGCCACCGCCCTCGCGGCCGTGCCGGCCACGTCCTGGCCGCGCGCCCACGGCGCGACCAGATAGCCCATCTCGGCGGAACCGTGGGCGTCGGGCGACCGCAGGCCGATCGCGCCCACGTAGGCGCCGTCGCGGGTGATCGTGAACTCCGCGCACTTGTCCGCCGCGATCTTCAGATACGCCTCGGCGTCCTGCCTGCCGTACGGGGAGGGCAGCAGCGGCAGGAAACGCTGAATCTCGGGGTCGTTGCAGGTCCGCACGATCGCATCGAGGTCCTCGGCGGACGGCGGCCGCAGCACGAGCGGGCCGGCGGAGAGCACTTGGCGCGGGAGCATCCTCCATAGATATCGCGCGTCAGGGCACGTCCGAAAGCCATTAACCTTGCCGCCATGGGTTTCCGCAGGCATGGGCCGTTTCAGGTGGGGGATCAGGTGCAGCTCACCGACCCCAAGAACAAGCGCCACACGATCACGCTCAAGCAGGACGGCGTCTACCACACGCACAAGGGCGCCATCCCGCACAGCGACTTGATCGGGCTGCCTGAAGGCTCCGTGGTGCGCTCCTCCGGCGGCACCCAGTACCTGGCCTTCCGCCACCTGCTGCAGGACTACACCCTGGCCATGCCGCGCGGCGCCGCCGTGGTCTACCCCAAGGACGCCTCGATGATCGTCGGCATGGCCGACATCTTCCCCGGCGCCCGGGTCATCGAGGCCGGCGTCGGGTCCGGCGCGCTGACCTGCTTCCTGCTGCGCGCCGTCGGGCCCGAGGGCCACGTCACCTCCTACGAGCGGCGTGACGACTTCGCCGACATCGCGCGCAAGAACGTGGAGAAGTTCTTCGGCGGCGAGACGGACAGCTGGCGCCTGGTGGTCGGCGACCTGGTCGAGGCCATCGACGAGATCGACGTCGACCGCGTGATCCTGGACATGCTCGCCCCCTGGGAGTGCGTGGACGCCGCCGCCAAGGCCCTGACGCCCGGCGGCGTGATCTGCTGTTACGTCGCCACGACCACCCAGCTGTCCAAGACGGTGGAGACGATTCGCGATCACGGGAGTTTCACCGAGCCGCACGCGTGGGAGACCCTCCTTCGCGACTGGCATGTCGAACAGCTCGCCGTACGACCCGACCATCGGATGATCGGGCACACGGGGTTCCTCGTCACCGCCAGGCGCATGGCGGACGGCGTCACGGCGCCGCCGCGGCGTCGACGACCGAAGGGGACCACGGAAGAACTATGACAATTTGGCCACGAGGGTGCGTTGGTGCGTGACACGGGAACAGATCGCCGTGTTCATATGCTGGGTGTATTAAACGCACTATTAGGGATTATTCGCCGAGTACTGATTGTCACTCTACGAACACTGCCCGGCCAGGTTACGGAGGGGCCCGAGATAGGTAAGGTCCTTAGTAGTCGCCCTCGACTGGGAAGGAGGTGACGGGGCGTGGCAGCTCGCGATGATGCTGAGGCTCGAGCCGCGCAGCGCGAACGGGAGGTCGCTGATCTCACAACACAGGTCTCCTTCCTCCAAGAGGAGATCACCGCGCTGAGGCGGAAGCTGGCCGAGTCACCCCGTCAGGCCAGAGTCCTCGAAGAACGTCTCCACGAGGCACAGGCGAATCTCGCGGCCGTGACAGGCCAGAACGAGCGCCTGGTGGCAACACTCAAGGAGGCCAGGGACCAGATCGTCGCCCTCAAGGAGGAGGTCGACCGGCTGGCGCAGCCGCCATCCGGTTTCGGCACCTTCCTGGAGGCCAGAGAAGACGGCACGATCGAGGTGTTCACCGGCGGACGCAAGCTGCGGGTGAACGTCAGCCCCGCCGTCGACGTCGACTCGCTCAGGCGTGGCCAGGAGGTCATGCTGAACGAGGCGCTCAACGTGGTCGAAGCGCTCGGCTACGAGTCCGTCGGCGAGATCGTGATGCTCAAGGAGATGCTGGAGGACGGCCAACGCGCCCTCGTCATCTCGCACGCGGACGAGGAACGCATCGTCCGCCTGGCCGAATCACTGGTCGGCCAGCCGATTAGGGCGGGCGACTCGCTGCTGCTGGAGCCGCGCTCCGGCTACGTCTACGAGCGCATCCCCAAGTCCGAAGTGGAAGAGCTGGTGCTGGAGGAGGTGCCGGACATCTCCTACGAGGAGATCGGCGGCCTCAGTCGGCAGATCGAGCAGATCAGGGACGCCATCGAGCTGCCCTACCTGCACGCCGACCTCTTCCGCGAGCACAAGCTCCGTCCCCCCAAGGGCGTGCTGCTGTACGGGCCTCCCGGTTGCGGCAAGACGCTCATCGCCAAGGCCGTCGCCAACTCGCTGGCCAAGCAGGTCGCCGAGCGCACCGGCCAGGAAGGCAAGAGCTTCTTCCTCAACATCAAGGGCCCGGAGCTGCTCAACAAGTACGTCGGTGAGACCGAGCGGCACATCCGGCTGGTCTTCCAGCGGGCGCGCGAGAAGGCCTCCGAGGGCACCCCGGTGATCGTGTTCTTCGACGAGATGGACTCGATCTTCCGGACCCGAGGATCGGGCGTGTCGTCCGACGTCGAGAACACCATCGTGCCCCAGCTGCTGTCGGAGATCGACGGCGTGGAGGGCCTGGAGAACGTCATCGTCATCGGTGCCTCCAACCGCGAGGACATGATCGACCCGGCGATCCTGCGGCCCGGCCGCCTGGACGTCAAGAT
Source organism: Nonomuraea sp. NPDC050536 (assembly GCF_044457685.1). NCBI lineage: Bacteria > Bacillati > Actinomycetota > Actinomycetes > Streptosporangiales > Streptosporangiaceae > Nonomuraea > Nonomuraea sp. NPDC050536. The sequence continues at coordinate 251,341 of NZ_JBITHD010000013.1, read as the reverse complement.
CAAGATCGAGCGGCCGGACGCCGAAGCGGCCAAGGACATCTTCTCCAAGTACCTCATCACCGAGCTCCCGCTGCACCCGGACGACCTGGCCGAGCACAGCGACTCGCGCGCGGCCACCATCCACGGCATGATCCAGTCGGTCGTCGAGCGCATGTACACCGAGAGCGAGGAGAACCGCTTCCTCGAGGTGACCTACGCCAACGGCGACAAGGAAGTCCTGTACTTCAAGGACTTCAACTCCGGAGCGATGATCCAGAACATCGTCGACCGGGGCAAGAAGATGGCCATCAAGCAGTTCCTCGAAAGCGGGCAGAAGGGTCTGCGGGTGCAGCACCTGCTGACGGCCTGCGTCGACGAGTTCTCCGAGAACGAGGACCTGCCCAACACCACCAACCCCGACGACTGGGCCCGCATCTCCGGCAAGAAGGGCGAGCGGATCGTCTACATCCGCACGCTGGTCTCCGGAAAGCAGGGCACCGAGGCGGGTCGCTCCATCGACACGGTCGCCAACACCGGCCAGTACCTGTAGCCGTTTCATCGAAGGGCCGTGCGGGATCCTCTCCCGCACGGCCCTTTCGCTTGGGCCGCCGGCGCCCCTTCGCTTGTCCTGCCGTTCTGTCGCGCTGCTGCTGTACGGCAAGCCGCCCCACCGCCACCCGCTGCACTTCGGCCAGGCCTTGTCCAGGGAGACGCTCCTCCGGTGTTCTGTCGCGCTGCTGCTGTACGGCAAGCCGCCCCACCGCCAACCGCCGTACTTCGGCTGGGCCCTGTCCAGGGAGACGCTCCTCCGGTGATGCGGGGTTGCGCGCCGCCACGACGCACGGAACCGGCCTGGGCCGGACCCAGGCACCCACGAAGGCCCTCCCACGAGCCGGATACGCCGAAAGTCCTACGGCGGGTGAGGAAGACCGTGGTGCCCGGGTCATGGAGCGCCGTGGCGGTGAGCAAGCGTCACCGACTCGCCGGTAGCGCCGGTCGCGGGCCGTCAGCGCACGACGGCGGGCGGCCGGTGGGGCGGCTTGCCGTACCGGCTAGCAACCTGAGTTGACTATCGGAGGTGTAGTCAACTATGGTTGCTTGTATGCCCGAGGTTGAGAATCCCGCATCGCAGGACCCCGGTGACGGGCTGGCGGCCGTGGTGGCGTTGCGGCGCCTGGCCGACCAGCTGGAGGACGCCGCCGTCGAGCAGGCGATGCGTGCGGGATGGAGCTGGCCACTGGTCGCCGAGGCGCTCGGCATCACGCGCCAGGCAGTGCACAAGAAGCACGCCAAGCGGCTCATCGCCGCGGGCGTCACGCTGAGGAGACGACAGTGAGCGCGTTCGACAAGTACCTCCACACGATCATCGTCCAAGCGGGGGCCGAGGCACAGAAGGAGGGGTCGGCGACGGTCGAGGCGCAGCACCTGCTGCTGGCGATCGCCGCCAACTCCGGGAGTTCGGCCCAGCGGGTCCTGGCCGGGGCGGGGCTGGACGAGCGGGCCATCAGGGACGCGCTGGCGCGCGAGTTCGACCACAGCCTGGCCGTGGCCGGGGTGTCGCGCGCCGCCTTCGACCTGCCGCCCGCCACCCCCGACCACACCCGCGACCCGGACCTGGGCGCTTCGGCCAAGCTCGCCCTCGAGCGTGGCTTCGCCTCGGCCTCCCGCAAGCGGGACCTGCGCTCGGGCCACCTGCTCCTCGGTATCCTGCAGGCCGAGGTGGGCACTGTTCCCCGAGCCCTGGCCCTAGCCGGTACCGACCGCACCGCCCTCCTCGACGAGGTCCACCAAACCCTCACAAGCCCCACCCCCTAACCCTCAAGCCCAGCCCGTCGGCCTGCCCCCTCGCCCTCCGACCAGCGCTCCCGCCCGCCTCCCGCTGAGCGCGACCTGTCGCGCGGCCACACCCTCGCGGCTCGCGCCTCGGGCGTCGGGTGTGGGGAGTGGGGTGTGGGCGGGTGGTCTAGCTTCGCGCTTGGGCCGCTATCTCTTGCGCTGTCGCGCCTGGATGCCGCCCGCAATGCGTCCGCGCTGGAAGCCTGCGCTTCACGCAGCGGCAGGCGGTCACTCGCCCGTCGGCCGCTGACCCTCGCGCTGTCGCGCCTGGCTGGTCTCGCACTTCGTACGGGCTGGCGCTTCGCGCAGCGGCAGGCAGGCATTCGCGCGTTGCATGCTGGCCCTCGCGTTGTCGCGCTTGGCTGGCTCTCGCACTTCGCGCGGGCCGGCACTTCAAGTATTGGCCGGTCCTTCGGCGGCTCATGCACGCGTGGCACCTGCCGTCGCGGGCGGAATCTCGGGCGCAGCCGCCGATGGCGCTCACAGCCGCACCCAGGCAACAACCTCAGCCTGGCCAGGGCGCTGGGCCGGAAGCGGGGGGCGGCTTGCGTGCTCAGGACGCCACCCCCGTCCATCGGGCCCGGGACGCCACCCCCGTCCATCGGGCCTGGGACGCCGACCTTCAGGCCTCCGCTGCGAGCCGTAGTGCTTCGTGCGCCGCAGGCAAGGCTCTTGCGCTGACCAACCAAGACGACCCGCCGTGGATGCGGCGCGGTCGCGATGGCTCCTGCCCCGAAACGGAGGAGCCGGGTCCCGGGCATGCCCGGCTTCTCACCCCCCAAGTACCGCCAGAGAAAGGTGAAGTGATGACGAGCGACCAGCTAGCGCTGGACGTCGCAGGACTGCGGATGCGCTACGGCTCCACCGACGTCCTGCACGAGGTGACCTTCCGGGCCCGCCAAGGCGAAGTCCTGGCACTCCTGGGCCCGAACGGCGCGGGGAAGACCACCACGATCGAGATCCTGGAGGGCTTCCGGATGCGCTCGGCCGGCCGTATCCAGGTGCTGGGCACAGACCCGGCCAGGGGAGACGAGCGGTGGCGCGCCAGGCTGGGGATCGTGCTGCAGTCGTGGCGCGACCACGGCAAGTGGCGCGTACGCGAGCTGCTGGCCCACCAGGCCCGCTACTACCCCGACCCGTGGGACCCGGACAGGCTCATCGACGCGGTCGGGCTCACCGAGCACGCGGGCAAGAAGATCCGCACCCTGTCCGGCGGGCAGCGCAGGCGGCTCGACGTGGCGATCGGGATCGTGGGACGGCCCGAGGTGCTGTTCCTCGACGAGCCGACCGCCGCCTTCGACCCGGTGGCGCGCAGCGACTTCCACGACGTCGTACGGAGCCTGGACACCACGATCCTGCTGACCACGCACGACCTGGACGAGGCCGAGAAACTGGCCGACCGCATCGTCATCCTCGACGGCGGCCGCATCATCGCCGACGGCACCGCCGCCGAGCTGGCCCGCCAGATCGCCGGGCAGGACGAGGTCCGCTGGACGCTCGACGGGCGGCGCCGTGCCGAGTCGACGCCGGACTCCACCGCCTTCGTCCGCGAGCTGTTCGCCCAGTACGGCGAGCGGGTCAGGGAACTGGAGGTCCATCGGGCCTCCCTGGAGCAGACCTACCTGGCGCTGGTCCGCCAGGCCGAGAACGAGGGGACGAGGCGATGAATGCCTTCCGGCGCGGCCTGATCGAGCTGAGGCAGTCGTTCACCAACGTGGGCGACGTGCTCAACCACCTGCTGTGGCCCGTGATGACGCTGGCCGCCGTCTACTTCCTGCGCGACACCGGCTTCCGCGCCACCGGGCTGCCGCTCGGCACGCTGGCGCTGCCCAGCATCCTCGGGCTGAACGCGGCCATGGGCATGGTGAGCATGAGCCAGTACCTGACCGCCGACCGTGAGGACGGCACGCTGCTGCGGGCCAAGGCCACCCCGGGCGGCATGCGCGCCTACCTCGTCGGCAAGGTCGTCCTGGTGGCAGGGAGCGTCCTGGCCGATCTGGCGATCTTCCTGATCCCGGGCACGTTCCTCGTCGACGGGCTCCGCTTCGACGTCGTGGCGCTGGGCTGGGTGCTGGTGCTCGGGCTGGTCGCGAGCCTGCCGCTGGGCGCGGTGCTGGGATCGGCGTTCACCAGCGTGCGCAGCCAGGGGCTGCTCCAGCTGCCGATCTTCAGCCTGATCGCGATCTCCGGCATCTTCTACCCGGTCACCGCGCTGCCGGAGTGGGTGCAGGCCGTCGCCCAGGCGTTCCCGTTCTACTGGCTCGGCCTGGGCATGCGCTCGGCGCTGCTGCCCGATGCCGCGGTAGCCGTGGAGATCGGGCAGTCGTGGCGGCACCTGGAGACCGTCGCCGTACTGGGCGCGTGGGCGGTCCTCGGGCTGGTGCTGGCGCCGATCGTGCTGCGCAGGATGGCCAGGCGCGAGTCGGGATCCGTCGTGGCCGCCCGCCGCGAACGCGCCCTCCAGCGAGTGGTGTAACTGTACCGGTCAGCCGGTATAGTTTCAGGTGTGCCGAGACCGAGTTCGCGTGAACGCCTCCTCGACGCAGCCGGGGAAGTGCTGCTGACCCAGGGCGCCGGCGCGTTGACGCTGGAAGCCGTCGCCCAGCGGGCAGGAGTGTCCAAGGGCGGCCTGTTCTACCACTTCCCCACCAAACAGGCCCTCGTCGACGGGCTGGTGCGCCGCCTCACCGAGGCGTTCGACGCCGCGCTGGCCCAGGCGGGGGACAGACCGGGCGACTACCTGCGCTCCTACCTGGACGCCACTATCCCGGAGGAGCACACCGCCGTGCCCGCCGACCGGCTCACCGCGGCGCTCCTGGCCGGGATCCTGGTCGACCCGGCGGGCCTGGAGCCGCTCCGTCAGCGGTTCGCCGCCTGGCAGGACCGCCTCACCCGCGACGGACTCGACCCCGCCGCCGCCACCGCGATCCGGCTGGCCGTGGACGGCTGGTGGGCGGTCCGCATGTTCGGGCTCGGCGAGCCCGGGCCCGAACTGCACGCCCGCACCCGCCGCTACCTGCTGGAGCTGATCGAGCGTGCTCAGAACGACTAAGGCGCTGATGCTCGCCACCGACCTGGGGTTCGTCGCCTACTTCCTGGTCACCGGGTTAGGCCTCGTCCCGGCCGCGTGGGCGTTCGCCGACTACGGCGACCCGCTCATGGTGGCGTGGAACTGGTCCTTCCTCTGGATCGACCTGCTCGCCTCCGCCACCGGGCTGACCAGCCTGTGGCTGATGCGCAGGCGCTCGACCAGCGGCCCGCCGCTGATGCTCGTCTCGCTCGCGCTCACCATGGCCTCCGGGCTGATGGCGGTCGCGTTCTGGACCCTGCGCGGCGACTTCACGCTCCAGTGGTGGATCCCCAACCTCTACCTGCTGCTTTTCCCCTTGCCGGCCATGGCGCTGCTGGTACGGCGGGCCTTCTAGGCTGGCGATGTGCTCAGCAGCAACAGGCTCCGCATCCTGCTCGAGGTGTTCAGGACCGGCAGCATCGCCGGCGCCGCCCGGATACTGAAACTGTCGCCGTCGGCCGTCTCCCACCAGCTGTCCAAACTGGAGGACGAGGCCGGCGTCGGCCTGGTGGAACGCAACGCCCAGAGCCTGCGCCTGACCGAGGCGGGGCGGCGCCTGGCCATCCGGGCCCAGGAGGTCGTCGACATCATCGAGGCCGCCGAGAAGGACCTGCTCGCCCAGGCCCGGGTCGACGCGGGGCAGCTGCGGATCGGCTTCTTCGCCTCGGCCGGTTACCGGCTGCTGCCGCTCGCGCTGTCACGCTTCGCCGCCCGCTACCCCAGCGTCGCGCTCGACCTGGTGGAGGGCCAGCCGTACGAGCTGCTGCCCGACCTGGAGCGGGGCGCGCTCGACGTGCTGGTCGTCTTCGAGCACGCGCTCGACCCGTGGCAGTGCCCCGAAGGGGTCGAGGTGCTGCACCTGTTCGACGAGCCGCAGCTGCTGGTCGTCCCCACGGGCCACCAGGCCAGCCTCCGCCCCCGGGTACGGCTGGCCGACCTGGCCGCCGAACCCTGGATCACCACCTTCGGCGCCGAGCACCCGGTGTCGATCCTGGAGCGTGCCAGCACGCTGGAGGGCTTCACTCCGCAGATCCGCTGCCGCAGCGACCACTACGAGGTCACCATCGGCCTCGTCCGCGCCGGCCTCGGCGTCGCCCTGGTCCCCAGCCTCGGCCTCCAGGGCGTCACGGGCGTCGGGATCTGCCGCTTGGTCACCCCGCAACTCTTCCGCCGCATCGGCGTGGCCCGCCGACCCACCAACCCCAACCCCGCCGCCAGATCCTTCCTCGCCTACCTCCGCACCGCCGCCGCCCAACTCCGCAACTCCTTGGCCCCCGACCTCCGCTAACCCACCCTGCCACCACCAAACAACGCCCCGCCACGCATCCCAGCCGCGACATCCCCCTGAACCGACGCCCCTCCAGGCACGCCCACGCGCCCCGTACGGCCGGGCGACCAGCGCGCGGTTCAGGAGGGCTGGCAGAGCGACGGGAGCTGCGGCTAGGTGGTTTCTCCAGGCGTGGCGGTGGCGCTCTTCGCCCTGGTGGGGTCCACCCAAGGCGCCGCGTCGGCGAGACGTGGTACGCCGGTGTCCGGCGCCCCGTACGGCGGGCGACCGGAGCGCGTTGCGGGTATACCGCGCCGGGTTGGCGTTTTGGGTGGCTAGGGGTTGGGGGGTTGGGGGAGGTGGGAGAGGGTTAGGCCGGCTTGGCGTACTGCTGCGACGAGGGACTGGTCTGAGCCGGGTGGGCCCGAGGCGAGGACCGCGTAGGCCAGGCCGCCCATGATGCCGACGTCCGTGCGGATGCCGTCATCCGTGCCCGTCTTGTTGGCTATCCAGGCCGCCTCCTGGTCGTGGCGTACCAGGGCGGGGACCAGGCCGTGGTCGGTGTTGGCGAGCATCCACTCGCGCAACTGCACCTGCCAGCCCTGCCCGCCCGCCACCAGGGCCGCCAGGCCCGCCAGCTCCGACGCCGTGCCGAGCGCGAACGTCGGCGGGTCGGCGTCCGTGCGGGGCTCCCTGATGCGGTCGAGCAGGCGGGTACAGGTCAGGCCCAGAGCGGCCGCGGCGGCGTTGACGCGGTCCAGGCCCACGCGGCGGAGCAGCGCGTTCGTGGCGGTGTTGTCGCTGACGGCAGCCGTCAGCAGGGCCAGGTCGCCCACCGTCCACTGCCGCTGCGACAGCCCCAGCAGCAGCCCCGAGCCGCCGCAGTAGTCGTCGTCCTCCAGCGCCACGCGCTCCTCGGCGTCCAGGATGCCGCCCTCGAGGCTCATCGCCACCTCGGCCAGCAGCAGCAGCTTGCCCACGCTCGCCAGCGGCAACTCCACATCTTCATGTACGCCAAGGAGCAGCCCGCCCGGCTCGCCCACGGCCCGTACGGCTACCGCCAGCGTCCCCGGGCACTCGGCCGCGACCTCCGCGATCCGCGCCACCGCATCCACGTACCCTGCCTCCGTTCGTAGCGCCCCCTTTCCTTCCACCTCAGAGACCTCCACCGATCCTCATGGGGTCACCACGGTTCCAGGGCGGGCGGGGGTGACCGTGCCGTCCTGGACGGCGATCCGGCCCGCGACCACGACCGTGTGCAGCCCGACCGGCGGCAGCAGCGGCTCAGCGTACGTGGCGCCGTCGGCGATCGTGCGAGGGTCGAAGAGGACGAGATCCGCGTGCGCCCCGTCCCTGAGGACGCCGCGGTCCGTGAGGCCGAAGCGGTCAGCGGCCATGCCGGTCATCTTGTGGATCGCCGTTTCGAGCGAGATCAGGGACTGCTCCCTGACGTAGCGCCCGAGCACCCGCGGGAAGGTCCCCGCCAGACGCGGGTGCGGATGGCCGGGCTTGGGCACGCCGTCCGAACCGATCATGGAGAAGTCGCTGGCCAGCACCCGCCGCACGTCGTCCTCGCGCATCGAGTGGCTGATGATGGTCACCTCGCCGTCCTCCGCGAGCAGCAGGTCCGCCGCGGCGTCCAGAGGGTCGCCGCCCAGCGAGGCGATCGTGCGGCCCTCCACCGACGGGTTCCGTACGGCGCAGGCCACCGAGATCCGGTCCCAGCCGCCGTTGCCCACCGTGTTCTCCCAGCCGGGGACACCGTCCGAGATCGCCTGACGCATGCGGTCCCGCTCGGCGGCCGAACGCAGGCGGCGCAGCAGGGCCTGGGTGCCGCCGGAGTTGGCCCAGGGCGGGAGCATCGCCGACAGCGACGTCGACGCCTCCGTGTAGGGGTAGACGTCGCAGGTGAGGTCCATGCCCGAGGAGCGCAGCGAGGCGATCGTGACCAGCGTCCGCTCGGTACGGCCCCAGGCGTGCTTGCCCGCCGTCTTGTGGTGCGAGACGTGCAGCGCCGCGCCGCTCCTGCGGGCGATCTGCACCGCCTCCTCCAGCGCCTCCTCCACGCGCGCCATCTCGTCGCGCAGGTGCGTCACGTACGGCTTGCCGTGCCGCGCCGCCACCTTCGCCAGCGCGACCACCTCGTCCGTGCCGCCGTACGTGCCCGGCGTGTAGATGAGCCCGGTCGACAGCCCGGCCGCGCCCTGCGCCAGCGCCTCGTCGAGCAGCGAGCACATCATGTCCAGCTCGTACGGCGAGGCCGCCCGATCCTCGTAGCCCACCACGCCCGCGCGGAGCGTGCCGTGCCCGACGAGCGAGGCCAGATGGTTCGACCGGGGAGCGCTCCCATGAGCCGCCGCAAACCCCGAAAAGTCGCGAAAAATCGGGACGTCGCCGCCGAAGCCTGCCCGGCTGGACCCGCGCATGTCCGGAATCCGCTCCGGTAGCGCGGGAAACAGCCCGGACCCGCAGTTGCCGCAGATCTCCACGGTCACGCCCATCCGGACCGGCGCCACGGCCAGCTCCCACGCGTCGGGACCCAGCAGCGTCACCGCGTCGGAGTGCGTGTGCACGTCGATGAACCCGGGCGCCACGACCAGCCCCTCGGCCTCGACGGTCTCCGCCGCGGTCCGCCGTACCAGGTCGGCCCGCGGGGGAAGCAGCACCACGCGGCCCTCGCGCACGCCCACGTCGGCGGGACGCAGGGGAGAGCCGGTGCCGTCGGCGAGCAGGGCACCGCGTATCAACAGGTCGAGGTTCAAAGCACCTGCCCCAGGAAGGCGCGGGTGCGCTCGTGGCGCGGGCTGGACAGGACCTCGCGGGGCGGGCCCTCCTCGACGATCACACCGTCGTCGACGAACACCAGGTGATCACCCGCCTCCCTGGCGAAGCCCATCTCGTGCGTCACCACGATCATCGTGATGCCGCTGGTGGCCAGGTCGCGCATGACAGTCAGTACCTCCTGCACCAGCTCCGGGTCGAGGGCGCTGGTCGGCTCGTCGAACAGCATCACCTTGGGGTCCATGGCCAGGCTGCGGGCGATGGCCACCCGCTGCTGCTGGCCGCCCGACAGCTGCGCCGGGTAGTGGTGGGCGCGGTCGGCCAGCCCGACCCGGTCCAGCAGCTCGCGCGCCCGCTGGGTCGCCTGGGCGCGCGGGGTGCGCAGCACCGAGCAGGGACCCTCGATCACGTTCTCCAGCGCAGTCATGTGGGGGAACAGGTGGAAGCGCTGGAACACCATACCGATCTTCCTGCGCTGGAGGCACAGCTCCTCAGGCCGCAGCAGGTGCAGCTTGTCGCCCTGCTCGCGGTAGCCGATCAGCTCGCCGTCCACCCAGATCCTGCCCGAGTCGATCGTCTCGAGCCGGTTGACGCAGCGCAGCAGCGTCGACTTGCCCGAGCCCGACGGGCCCACCACGCACACCACGCCGCCCTCGGGCACCTCCAGGCTGACGCCCTTGAGCACCTCGACCGGCCCGAACCGCTTGCGGACCGACTGGATCCTCACCATGGTCATGACGCCTCACCCCGGCTGAACCGCTTCTCCAGGAAGTGCTGGCCCACGCTGGCCACGCTGGTCAGCACCACGTACCAGACGGACGCCACGATCAGCAGCGCGATCACCTCGAAGTTCCCCAGATAGATGCGCTGCGACACGGTCAGCAGCTCCGCGCCCGCGATCACCGACACCATCGACGTGGTCTTCAGCATCGAGATGAACTGGTTGCCCGTCGGCGGGATGATCACCCGCATCGCCTGCGGCAGCACCACCCGCCGCAGGATCTTCCTGTGCGACATGCCCAGCGACTCGGCCGCCTCCCGCTGGCCCGGGTCGACCGAGCGGATGCCCGCCCTGACGATCTCGGCCATGTAGGCACCCTCGTTGATCGTCAGGCCGAGGGCCGCCGCCACGAACGGCGTGATGACCATGTTGGCCTGCCAGTGCACGAACATCGGCCCGCCGAACGGCACGCCGATACCGATCACCGGGAACACCAGCCCGATGTTGAACCAGAAGATCAGCTGCACCAGCAGCGGCGTGCCGCGGAAGAACCACGTGTACAGGGCGGACGCGCCGCGCAGCACCGGGCTGTCCGACAGCTGCATCACCGCGGCCAGCACGCCGAGCGCCACCCCGAGCACCATCGACAGCAGCGTCAGCGCGATCGTCACCAGCAGCCCGCCCAGGATCCTGGGATCGAACAGGTAGTCGACGATCACGTCCCAGTGCAGGTTCTCGTTGACGATGATCGTGTAGGCCAGCCAGATCAGCACCAGCCCGGCCACCGCGGCGGCCACCATGCGGCCCGGCCGCCGCGGCTTGACCGCGTCGATCGGCAATTCGGTCATGACGCGCCGGTGTTGATCGTGACCTTCGGCACCGCGTTGGCGGCCGTGCCGTACTTGTCGAGGATCTTCTTGTACTCGCCGCTGTCGACCAGCTCCTGCAGCGCCTTGGCCACCGCGTCGCGCAGCGCCGGGTTGCGCTTGTCGATCGCGATGCCCCACGGGCCGGCGTCGTACTGCTCGGACAGCACGTCGTACTTGCCGGTGTCCTTGGCGTACATGTGGCCGACGGGGGAGTCGACGATCGTGGCCACGGTGCGGCCCGAGTCGATCGTGAGCAGGCCGGTCGGGGCGTCCTCGCTCTGCATGATCTGCATCTTCTGCGCGCACTTCTCGTTCTGCCGCATGCCGATGTCCAGGTTCGAGCTGCCCTTGGCCAGCACGACCTTCTTGCCGCACAGGTCCTCGAGAGTCTTGATGCCCTCGGGGTTGCCCTTCTTGACCATGATCGAGCCGCCGGCGTTGAAGTAGTCGACGAAGTCGACCGCCTTGCGGCGCTGCTCGGTGTCACTGAGCGAGGACATCGCGACATCCCACCGCCCGCCCTGCAGGCCCGGGATCAGGCCGTCGAAGGCGGCGTTGGTCGTCTTGACCGTCAGCCCGAGCCGGCCCGCGATGGCCGCGGCGAGGTCGATGTCGACGCCGGTCAGCTCCTGTGTACCCGGCTTGTACATCTCCATCGGCGGATAGCCTTCCGAGGTCGCCATCCGCAGCTCGCCCGACTGGCGGACCTGATCGGGCACGAGCTCCTTGGCGCTCTTGCCCGCCGACGACGCGTCCACGTGTGCGGCCGTGCCCGAGTTGGACCTGCCGCAGCCGGCGCTCAGCGCGCAGATCGCGGCGACCGCGATGACCAGGTGTTTTCGCATGGCCGACATGCTGACCGGACCCGTCTCGGCAGCCCAACGAACGTGAACGCTTACGGCTCTGACCCTCGAATCCGTCGATGCTCGTGAAAACCGCGACATCTCCGTTCTTAGGGTGGGCCGTCATGGAGAATCTCTGGCCACGTACCGCCACCTGGACCGGGGGAGAGCTGTCGATCGGCGGCCTGGGCGTGCGGGAGCTCGCCGAACGCCACGGCACCCCCGCCTACCTGCTGGACCAGGCCGACTTCGAGGCCCGCTGCCAGGCCTGGCTCGACGCCCTGCCCGACGGGGACGTCCACTACGGCGGCAAGGCGTTCCTGTGCCCGGAGATCGTCCGCTGGATCTCCCGCCTCGGGCTGTCGCTCGACGTGTGCACCGGCGGCGAGCTGGCCGTCGCCCAAGCCGGCGGGATGCCCCCGGAACGCGTCGTCTTCCACGGCAACAACAAGTCCGCCGAAGAGCTGCGCCGCGCGGTCGAGTGGGGCATCGGCTGCATCGTCGTCGACTCCTTCGCCGAGCTGGACCGGCTCGCCGAACTCGTCGGCGGCACCACGACCCAGCGCGTCATGATCCGCGTCACGCCCGGCGTCGACGCCGCCACCCACAAGGCCATCGCCACCGGCGGCGAGGACTCCAAGTTCGGCTTCTCGCTGGCACGCGGCGACGCGCTCCAGGCCGCCCGCCGGGTGCAGGACACCCCCGGGCTCGAGCTGTACGGCCTGCACTCCCACATCGGATCCCAGATCTTCGACACCACCGGGTTCGCCCAGGCCGCCGCGAAGATGGCGGCATTCGCCGGCGAGGTGGGCGTCGACCGGCTCGACCTCGGCGGCGGGCTCGGCGTCGCCTACCGGCCCGGCGACCCCGAGCCGCCCACGCCCTTCGACGTCGTCACCGCCCTGCGCAAGGAGATCGGCGACCTGCACTTGGCCGTCGAACCCGGCCGCTCCATCGCAGCGCCCACCACGGTCGCCCTCTACCGGATCGGCACGATCAAGGACGCCTACGTCAGCGTCGACGGCGGCATGAGCGACAACCCCCGCCCGGCCATGTACGGCTCGCCGTACACCGCCGCCCTCGCCTCCCGGCACTCGGACGCGCCGCCGCGGGAGGTCACGGTCGTCGGCAAGCACTGCGAGAGCGGCGACATCCTCGTCCGCGACCTGCCCCTGCCCGCCGACCTCGCGCCGGGGGACCTGATCGCGGTGCCCGTCTCGGGGGCCTACCAGCGCTCGATGGCCAGCAACTACAACCATGTGCCCCGCCCGCCGGTCATCGCCGTCCACGAGGGGGTCAGCAGGGAAATCGTCCGTCGAGAGACGGAATCCGATCTTCTGCGGCTTTACGTATGACTTTTCCTGTACGGCGGGCCGCTGCTCGGCTTCACGCCTGAGCTTCTTGTACGGCGGGCCGCCGCTCACGGCCGCCCGCCGCACTCCGGCTGAGGGCCCGCGCCCGGCGCTTCCGGCGAGTCGGTGACTGTTGCTCGCCGTCACGGCGCTTCGTTCCGCGGGCACCACGGACCCCCTGGCCCGCCGTACCGGACGCCGACTTTCGCCGTACATCTCCTCGCCGACGCGGCGCCTGGGAGTGCGCCCATGTATGCCAAGTGAGTCGTTATGCGGGCGGGGCGTTGGTGGGGGTGGGAAGGTGGCGATAGCCGTACGGATGGGTGGTTTCGGGGTGAAACGGGAGTGATGGGAGGGAACCAAAGGTAAAGGAGTGGCGTCCAATACCCGTGCACTCCCCCTCTCGATCGCGGCGCGCGCGGAGTGACGGCCGGCTGGCCGAACTCGACCTGCTGCGGTTCATCGCCGCGCTGAGCGTGGTCGCCTTCCACCTCCTCGTCGCCTTCGCCTCCGTCTGGGGCGCACGGCCCGCCGCCCTGTTCCCCGGGCTGGCGCCGGTGGCGGGGTTAGGCATCCTCGGGGTCGAGCTCTTCTTCGTCATCAGCGGGTTCGTCATCCTGATGACCGTGTGGGGGAAGGGGCTGGGGGCGTTCGCCTGGTCCAGGTTCGTCCGGTTGTATCCCGCGTACTGGCTGAGCCTGGCCGCGGTGGCCGCGCTCTACGGCGTGATGGGGGCCAAGGCGCTCGACCCCAAGCTGACCGGCGGCGAGTACGCCGTCAACGCCACCATGCTCCAGCGCCTGTTCAAGGTCACCGACGCCAACGGCGTCTACTGGTCGCTCTGGGCCGAACTCCGCTTCTACCTGCTGATGGCGATCCTGGTCGTCATCGGCGTCACCTACGGGCGCGTCCTGGTCTTCGCCGGCATCTGGCTGGCGGCCGCGATCGGCGCCGAACTCCTGGGCAACCCGGTGCTCAACGAGATCGTCATGCCCCGCTACGCGCCCTACTTCATCGCCGGCATGTCGCTCTACCTGATCCACAAGCACGGATCCCGCTGGCTGCCCTGGCTCTACGTCGTCGCCGGCTGGGCCATCTCCCTGCACTCCGCGCTCGAGCGCGTGCACAGCAGGATCAAGGTGGCCGGATTCGCCAACATGCCCGTCGGCGACGTCAGCGTCATCGTGACCATCACGCTGATCTTCGCCGCCATGTCGCTCGTCGCCCTCGGCGTGCTGCGGATGCGCCCCTCCAGGCTGCTCACCGCGCTGGGCGGCACGACCTACCCGCTGTACCTGTTCCACTCCGTCGTCGCGGTGGCCCTCATCCCCCTCCTGACCAAGACTTTGCCCGCGTGGGCCGTCGCCCTCGTGACCGTTCTGACCGCGATCGTCCTGTCCTACCTTGTCTACGCGCTCGCCGAGCGTCCCATCCAGCGGATACTCCGTCCGCGCAGACGCCAACAAACACCCGCAACGTCCGCCGTACAGGTTCAAAAGGCGTCGGTGCCATAACTCTGTGGCCTTGAGGCGCTGTGAAGGGCATAGGCTCGGGCATATAAACGGCGGATAGACAGAACCGGACTGTTCGGCCGGACTGTTCCCGGCGGGACGACGAGAGGTGCGCATGACGGTGCGTCGGGTGATGGGCATCGAGACCGAGTACGGCATTTCCGTACCAGGTCAGCCAGGCGCCAACGCGATGGTGACCTCATCACAGGTCGTGAACGCCTACCTGGCTGCCTCCGCGGCCCGGGCCCGCAGGGCCCGATGGGACTTCGAAGAGGAGAACCCGCTCCGCGACGCCCGAGGCTTCGACCTCGCCCGCGAGGTCGCCGACCCCAGCCAGCTGACCGACGAGGACCTCGGCCTGGCCAACGTCATCCTCACCAACGGCGCCCGCCTCTACGTCGACCACGCCCACCCCGAGTACTCCACGCCCGAGTGCACCAACCCCCGCGCGGCCGTCATCTGGGACAAGGCCGGCGAGCGCGTCATGTACGACGCCGCCCAGCGAGCCTCCGCCGTCCCCTCGAACGCACCCATCCAGCTCTACAAGAACAACACCGACGCCAAGGGCGCCTCCTACGGCTGCCACGAGAACTACCTGATGCGGCGGGCCACGCCCTTCGCCGACATCGTGCGTCACCTGACGCCGTTCTTCGTGTCGCGGCAGGTCGTCGTCGGCGCGGGCAAGGTCGGGATCGGGCAGGACTCGCGCGGCGAGGGCTTCCAGATCTCCCAGCGGGCCGACTTCTTCGAGGTCGAGGTGGGCCTCGAGACGACGCTGAAGCGCCCGATCATCAACACCCGCGACGAACCGCACGCCGACCCCGAGAAGTACCGGCGCCTCCACGTCATCATCGGCGACGCCAACATGTCGGAAATTTCCACATACTTGAAGCTCGGGTCGACCGCGCTCGTCCTCGCCATGATCGAAGACGGCTTCCTGACGCGCGACCTCGCCGTCGAGAACCCCGTCCAGGCGCTCAGGGCCGTCTCCCACGACCCCACCTGCCGCTACGAGATCGCCATGCGCGACGGCCGTAAGCTCACCGCCATCCAGCTCCAGATGGAGTACCTGGAGCAGGCCCGCAAGTACGTCGAGGAGCGCGGCACCGCCCAGGAGGAGCTGAACAAGGACATCCTCGACCGCTGGGAGTCCGTCCTCACCCGCCTCGCCGAAGACCCCATGCAGCTCTCGCGCGAGCTCGACTGGGTCGCCAAGCTCGAACTCCTCGAGGGCTACCGCACCCGCGACGGCCTGTCCTGGAGCCACCCGCGCCTGCAGCTCGTCGACCTGCAGTACTCCGACATCCGCCCCGACCGCGGCCTGTACAACCGCCTCGTCGCCCGCGGCCGCATGCAGCGCCTGGTCACCGAGGAGCAGGTGCAGCGGGCCGTCGAGAACCCGCCATCGGACACGCGCGCCTACTTCCGCGGCCGTTGCCTGCGCCAGTACAGCGAGTCGGTCGCCGCCGCCTCCTGGGACTCGGTCATCTTCGACATCCCCGGCCGCGAGTCGCTCCAGCGCGTCCCCACTCTGGAGCCGCTGCGCGGCACCAAGGCCCACGTCGGCGAACTCTTCGACCGCTGCCGCACCGCCGCCGACCTGGTAGCCGCCCTAACCGGCGACTCCTAACCCGCCGCGCAGCCCCGCCGCCAGTCGTGACCTTCTTGCGGCCATGACAGAGCGACGCCAGGCAGGCGGCGAGAGTGACGGGATCCTTACTCGACGCGCTGTGCGGGGCGATGCCGGTCGCGCGCGGCCTTCTCGCCGTGGAAGCTGCCGTCTTTCTCCTGACGTGTGGGTCGTGCTCGTCTCGCGGGGCTTTCCCTTGTCTTCTGGTACGGCGAGCCGTGCAGCCGCCACCCGCCGACCTGGGAGCGCGTCCTGCGGGGACGGTACGCATGGGTGGGTCGCGGGCCCGCCGTAACGCGGCACGAGGGGCGTGGCCGGTGGTGAGACCGCGACCGGGGTTCATGGCGGGGTCCCCCGTGTGGGGGAGGGGGTTCACTCGTTCTGGTGAGGGGTGGGTGGGGTGATTTCGGCAGGCTGGGGCGCATGAGACGGAGTTGGGCGCCACCGCTGGCCGTGGTGCTGGCAGCGGCGTATGCGATCCTGCAGGTCACCTGGCTGCTCACGGGCACGCCGACCTGGGTACTGAGCCACAGCGACCTCACCACACCCCGAGAGCTGGTGATCGGAGCCTGCCTGGCCGTCATCGCGGTGGTCGTCGCGCTGAAGGTCGTCGGCGGCCGGTGGCCGCTCGTGGTGGCCGCCTGGGCGCTGAGCCTGCTGCTGACCTGCTCGGCCGCGATGATCCTGCTCGACTTCGTGGGCGGGATCCTGCCCGGCCTCGGCATCCCGCACGACCCGGCCGGGCTCGCCAGCCGGGTCGCCTGCCTGGCCGTGGCCGCCTGCTCGGCTGTGACCGCGCTGTCCTACCAGCGGGAGCTGCGCGGATGCGCCCGCTGCAGCCGCATCCCGAGGCTGGCCGCGACCCCGCGCTGGGCCTACGTGGCCGCCTACGCCGCCGTGGCCGGGTTCGCGCTGCGGATCTTCGCCCAGGCGGCGCTCTTCGGGCCCGTCCCGTTCGAGGCGGGGCCGCAGACGCTGGTGTTCGAGGTCGGGTTCGGGCTCGGCGGGGTGCTGCTGCCTCTGGCCCTCGTGCACGGGTGGGGCAAGGTGTGGCCACGCTGGGTGCTACCGCTGGCCGGGCGCCGGGTGCCGCGCTGGCTCGTGGTCGGGCCCGGGTTCGCCGTGGCCGCCGCGCTGCTGGCCTACTTCGGTGCCGGCCTGGGCCAGATGATCCGGGAGACGATCGCCGGGACGCTCGAGATGCCCGTCTTCATGTGGACGGCCGTGCCCGCCTACGTCCTGTGGGGCCTCGGCATCGCCTTCGCCTCGGCCGCCTACTACCGCGTGACCAAGCCCATGTGCCCCGCCTGCAACACGTGAGAGGCCCAGGGCGGTACCCCTGCTTGCCGTACGAAGGAAATCTACAATGTAAAGGCAATCGCGCGAGTGCGATACGGTCGCCCCGCTGTACGGCAGGCCACGGCCACCAGCCGCCCGCGCGATGCCCAGGCTGAGCGTGGCGGCGGCGAGGGCTGAACCGCGCCAGCACGCCCGCCAGAGCTCGCGCCGGACAAGTAGCTGCGGAGCTGCGCCAGGAGCGTCATAGGCGGCCAGCGGGACTGTGATGAGCAGCACACCCTCGGTATGCAACGACACCGGAGTCTCCTGCGTGGCCGGGGCTCCAATATTGGATAGTGGTGCTATCCAGTTAAGTGGCCGAGATCGCAGGATGATCGGCGCGAAATGTCGCTCGGTTCGGGGAAGATATCCCTAGAGGGCAGTCCCCCGAAGCGGAGGTTCACATGGCAACCAAGGACACGGGCGGCCAGAAGCAGGCCGGCCGCCGCGACGCCGACGTTGAAGAGACCGAGGCGTCGACGACGTCAGACGTCCAGGAGCGGCAGGAGAAGCTCACCGACGACGTCGACTCGATCCTGGACGAAATAGACGAAGTTCTCGAAGAGAACGCAGAGGAATTTGTCAGGTCTTACGTCCAAAAGGGCGGAGAGTAGGGCAAAACGGACACTAAAAGCGGACTAAACGGGTGGAAACGCCGGAGGGGTTGAAGCGGTGCCCGGACTGCGGAGAGGTCAAGGACGTCTCCGAGTTCGGGCGTAACAAACGACTGGCCGATGGCCTCGCTCGCTACTGCAAGGCATGCTTCCAGGGGCGGCATGCCAAGAGCTATCGGCGGCGAGCTGCCGCAGCGGGGAAGGTGGTTCGCGAGCGCCTTGAGGTGCCAGAGGGGCAGAAGTTCTGTCCGCGATGTGCGGAGATCAAGCCTCGCGAGGAGTTCGGCCGAAATCGTGCGACCAAGGATGGGCTGACCAGCTACTGCAAGCCCTGCCACACGGTGGTCATGCGCGAAATCAAGATCAAGAATCACGGTAGCGAGCGCAACTACCTGCTGAAACACCGCTATGGCATCACCGAGGAGGACTTCGAGCGCATGCTCGCCATCCAGGGCGGCCTCTGCGCGATCTGCCGTGTCGTCCCGGGCACCTTCGTGGATCACTGCCACGACACAGGAAAGGTCCGTGGCATCCTCTGTTTCAACTGCAACAACGGGCTCGGCCACTTCCGCGACAACGAGGCCGACCTGCAGCTGGCAGCTCTGTATCTGATGGGCGAGCCCTATCGTCCGGACTTCGTGATCGTGCCAGAGCAGCGGACCAAGTCAGAAGCGCCGTCCCGGCGCTACCACCTGTCGCAGCGCTACCGGATCCGTGAGGCGGACGTCGACAGGATGATCGACGAACAGCACGGGCTGTGTGCGGTGTGCTGGTCGAGGCCGCCCGAGCACGTCGATCACTGTCACGACACCGGCGCGGTGCGCAAGGCGCTCTGCTTGCCGTGCAACACGGGGAGCGGTCAGTTCAGGGACGACCCTGATGTGGTGTGGCGGGCTCTGTCGTACCTCGAGCCTGTCTGCGAGGAGGACGCGCTGTCCGAGGACGAGCTGGTGGCGCTGGGCCGGGTCGAGGACGCGAGGTGTTCGGCCCTGATGGCGGGGGCTATGCCGATCTAGGCATGGTGTATTCGACGCCCACGCCGAGCAGGCGGATGGGGCGGTCGAGGGTGAAGCGGGCCAGGGCTGCGAGGGCGGCCGATTCGATGGGGTCCGGGTCGGTGGTGGGGGCTTCGAGCCTGGTCTGGCGGGTTTGCGTGATGAAGGGGACGAAGCGCACCTTGACCGTGACCCGGATGACCGTGCGGCCCGCGTCGACGGCCTCGGAGGCGAGGCGGCGGGCGAACGTGCGCACGTGGTCGGCCATGATCACGGGGTCGGAGATGTTCCTGGGGAACGTGGTCTCGTGGCTGTGGCCGCGCGGGACCCACGGGGTGTCGGTGACGGTGGCCTCGCCCTTGCCGAGCGCGAGGTAGCGCAGCCAGGGGCCGTTGGTGGGGCCGAACCGCCCGGCGAGCTCGGTGGGGTCGGCGGCGGCCAGCTGGTTGACGGTGTGCAGGCCCATGTCTGCCAGCTTCTTGGTGGTTTTGGCGCCGATGCCCCACAGGGCGGAGGTGGGGCGCTCGCCCATGACCTGCACCCAGTCGGCGCTGGTGAGTGTCGAGACGCCGGCCGGCTTGCGGAACTGGGCGGCCAGCTTGGCCTGGTGCTTGTTGTCGCCGATGCCGATGGAGCAGGTCAGCCCGGTCTTGTCGAGTACGGCCTGCTGCAGCTTCCGTGCGAGGGCGACGGGATCGTCGGTGTCGGCGCCGATGAACGCCTCGTCCAGCCCCCAGACCTCCAAGGTGACGGGGAAGTCCCGCAGCACGTCCATGACCTGGGCGGAGGCGGCCTCGTAGGCGGGCATGTCGCTGGGCAGGAAGACGGCGTCCGGGCATTTGCGCAGCGCGGTCCGCATCGGCATGCCGGAGTGGACTCCGTGCTCGCGCGCGGCGTAGGAGGCGGTGGCCACGACGGTCCGTGGCTGGGTGGGATCGCCGTTGCCGCCGACGATGACCGGCTGGCCGGCCAGCTCCGGGTGCCGCAGGATCTCGACGGAGGCCATGAAGGAGTCGAGATCCAGATGCAGGATCCACACGCCCCCAGTATCACGCACCGCTCCCCGGGCGCATCGCTGTGCGTCAGGGGAGGAGGGTGTCGTCGCGGTAGATGAGGGAGCGGCGGGGGACGGCCCAGCCGCGTGTCCCGATGGTGGGTTCCTCGCCTTCGGGGACGACCACCTGGATGAAGATGTGGTCGGTTTCGAGGGTGACGAGGGTGCTGGTGCCGAGGTTCTCCAGGACGGAGACCGTGCCGGGGAAGGCGTCCTCGCGTTCGGCCGTGGACAGGGTCATGTATTCGGGGCGCACGCCGTACACGATCTCGTCGCCGTCGGTGACGGCGGCGGGGGAGGGCAGGACGGCGCCGGCGACCTGGAGGTGTCCCGAGACGGCCTTGCCGGGCAGGAGGTTCATGGGCGTCGAGCCGATGAAGGAGGCGACGAACGTGGTGGCGGGGCGTTGGAAGATCTCGGCGGGGCTGCCGACCTGGATCATGCGGCCGTGGGACATGACGGCGATGCGGTGGGCCAGGGCGAGCGCCTCGGCCTGGTCGTGGGTGACGAAGACGGTGGTGACGGCCAGGTCGCGCTGCAGGCGTTTGAGGAAGGTGCGGGCCTCGAGGCGGAGCCGGGCGTCGAGGTTGGACAGCGGCTCGTCGAACAGGAACGCGGCCGGGTGGCAGGCGATGGCGCGGGCCAGGGCGACGCGCTGCTGCTGGCCGCCGGACAGCTGGTTGGGGCGGCGGTCGAGGAGTTCGGCGAGCGACAGCGTCCCGGCGACCTCGCGGGCCTTGGCGACGCGGTCGGCGCGAGGGACCTTCTTGATGCGCAGCGGGTAGGCGATGTTGTCGGTGACGTCCATGTGCGGGAAGATCGCGTAGTCCTGGAAGACCATGGCGAGGTCGCGGCGCCCGGGCGGCAACCCGGTCACATCATCACCATTTATCGCGATGCGTCCGGAGGTGGGGGTCTCGAGGCCCGCGATCGTCCGCAGCAGCGTGGTCTTCCCGCACCCGGACGGCCCCAGCAGGGCGAAGAACTCCCCGTCGCCGATCGTCAGGTCGATCCCGTCGAGCGCGCGGACCCCGCCGGGGAACACCTTGGTCAACCCGTCCAAGGCGATCATGCCTTTATCCCTCCGTGGAAGCGGAAGCCGTACCGCTTGGAGACGAACAGGTACATCAGCACCACCGGCAGCGAGTACAGCAGCGAGAACGTCGAGATGAGGTCCAGCTTGGGCGAGCCGCCCTCGGTGTAGAGGGTGTAGATGATGACCGAGCCGGGCAGCTTGTCCGGGTCGCGCAGCAGGATGAACTGGAACAGGAACCCGCCCCAGACGCTGGCCAGCGACCACACCGCGATCGTGGCCAGGCCGGGCCGTACCAGCGGCACCGCGATGTGCAGCAGGATCTGCAGCGGCGAGGCGCCGAAGACGCGGGCCGACTCCTCGTAGCTGGTCGGCGTCTCGTCCATGAAGTCCTTGAGGATGAAGATCGCGGCGGGCAGCAGGCCGCTGGAGACGACCAGGATGACGCCGAGGTGGGTGTCGACCAGGTCGAGCCGGGTGGCCAGCTCGAAGATCGGCACCATCGCCGCCGTGCCGGTCACCACGGACGACAGCAGCAGGAGCACGTAGAGCAGCACGTCGCGGCCGGGCACGCGGACGCGCGACAGCGCGTACGCCGCCAGCGCGGCCAGCACGACCACCAGCGCGGCGGCGCCGCCCGCCTGGATGAGGGAGTTGCGGATGGAGCTGAGCGCGTAGGGGTTGTCGAGGATGGCGGCGAAGTTGCGCAGCGTGAACTCCGGCACCGACAGCGACATGCCGGGGCTGTCGTCGAAGGGCGCGGTGGCCAGCCAGAGCATGGGCAGGGCGGCCAGCCCGAGCACGAGGGCCAGGACGGTGGTGGAGGCCAGGCGGCCGAGGGTGTGCCTGATCATGTGAGGCGTCCTCCTCGCTGCCCGCGCAGCAACCGCAGGTAGGCCAGGGCGAAGACGAGGTTGATGAGCAGGATGAGGAAGGAGATGGCGGCTCCGAGCCCGAGCTGCCCGCCGCCCGCCTTGAGCGCGATGTCGTAGACGTAGATGGGCAGGATCTCCGAGCGGTTCTCCGGCCCGCCCGCGGTCAGCACGAACGGCGTGAAGTCGTTGAACGTCCACAGGCTGATGAGCAGCAGGTTCGTCAGCACGTGCCGCCTGATGAAGGGGAAGACCACGTCGCGCAGCTGCTGCGGGGTGCTCGCGCCGGCCAGGCGGGCGGTTTCCAGGTGGGAGGGCGGCACGTTCTGCAGCGCGGCGGCGTAGAGCATCATCGAGAAGGCGGTGCCGCGCCAGACGTTGAAGACGACGATCGACAGCAGCGGATGCTCGATCAGCATGTCCAGGCCGGGGAACACGGCGTTGACCGTGCCGTCGTCGGAGTCGAGCAGCGCGTACCACAGGAAGCCCACGACGGTGCTGGGCAGGATCCACGACAGCAGGATCACGCCCTCGACCGCGCTCTTGAACCAGCCGCGGCGCTCGCGCAGCAGCCAGGCCAGGGCGAAGCCGAGCCCGGCCTGGCCGATGATGGCCGAGCCGCCGACGTAGACGACGGTCAGCCACAGCGAGCTCAGGAAGCGTGGATCGGTCAGCGCGGTGGCGTAGTTGCCGGCTCCGACGAAGGACGGGTTGGCCGCGGCCAGCCCGGTGAGCCGGTAGTCGGTGAGCCCGAGATAGATCGTCCAGAGGCCGGGGATGACCAGGAAGACGCCGATGAGCACCAGGGCGGGCAGGACGAAGGCGGCGGCCCGCGTCCTGCCCAGCCCGGCGGCGTCAGCCGCTGACGTTGGCCGCGCCACCGACCAGTCCCTCCAGCTTGGTCTGGTAGGCGGCGGCCGCCTGGTCGGCGCTCTTGCCGCTGACCACCTCGGCGGTGGCCTCCTGCAGGGCGGTGGAGACCTGCGGGTAGACGGCCAGGCCTGGACGGTAGGCGGTGATGGGCAGCACCTGGTCGGCCACGAACTTCAGCATCGGGTCGACGCCGAGGACCTCGTTGTTGACGTCGGTGCGGGAGCTGATGCGTGCCTGCCCGTTCAGCTGCGACTTGGTGGCGGCGGCCGAGTGCATGAACGCCAGCAGGTCCCAGGCCAGCTTGGGGTTCGTGGAGAAGGGGTTGAGCACCCGTACCGCGCCGCCGGACATACTGACGAAGTCCTGGCCGCGGATCCCGGCGCCGGGCTGCTTGGCGGGGATCTTGGCGTAGCCGACGACGGTGTCGCGGTCCTGCATGGGGGCCACGCCCGCCTTGGGCTCGATGACCGAGCGCCAGAAGTAGTCGCTTTCGGCCAGGATGCCGATCTTGCCGGAGGCGAACTCGGCGAAGGACTTGTCGCGGCCCTTGGCCTCCTGCTGCAGCCTGGGGTCGCCGAGGCCGCTGCCGCCGTAGATCTGCTGGTAGAAGCCGAGCACGTCCTTCATCGCCTGGGAGGCGCCGGTCCACTTTCCGCCGGAGTAGACCTCGGCGCCCGCGCCGGCCAGCAGGGGGAGCACGCCCTGCATGGTGGTGGCCTCGCCCATGGCGGTGCCGGCGTTGATCTGGATCGGCACGGGGACGCCCGCGGCCTTCAGCTTGGTGCCGGCGTCGATGATCTCCTGCCAGCTCTTGGGCTGCCACGGCTCGGGCAGGCCGGCCTTCTTGAACAGGGTCCTGTTGTAGAACAGGACGCGGCCGTCGGTGCCCTGCGGCATGCCGTACTTCTTGCCGTCGAAGATGCCCAGCCCCTGCACGGCCTGCGGGATCTGGGACCAGCCCTCCCAGCTGTCGACGGCGGGCCCGCCCACCTCCGCCAGCGGCTTGATGTAGCCCGCCTGGGCGAACTCGCCCACCCAGATGCCGTCGATGTCGATGACGTCGGCGCCGCGCTTGGACTTCAGGTCGAGCGCGATCTTGGTCTTGTACTGCTCGTCGTCGACGCCGCTCGGCTCGAACAGCACGTGCACGTTGGGATGGCTCTTCTGGAACTCCGGGATGACGTACTGCTTGATCCAGTCGGCTGACTCGGAGTTCTTGCCGCCGGAGATGGCGTTGGCGGCGATGCGCAGCGTGGTGGACTCCTGTGCGGGGGTGCCCGAGCCGCAGGAGGTGAGCGCGAGGGCGGTGGATAAGGCGATGAGGGCTCGCCGCATGTCGGCCTCCTGTTCAGGACGTGCAGACATACCGACAATCGCACGGGTGGTGCCGGGCGTAAAGAAACGATCTGGTGAACCGGTTCGCCGTGAGCTGATCGAGGGAAGTGCAAGCATCAAGTGAACATGAGTAGGGTCGCCCTAGGAGTAGTGACGTTTGGGAGGGAGTCGCGTGGCATCGCACAGGGATCTGCCCGCCGGCTTGGTGACACAGTTTTTCCAGAACACCGGGAGTTCCTCGTTCACCGAGTTTGTCGGGTCGTATGCGCCCGAGTTGCTGCCGCACCGTGACACGGCGCTGGCCACGCCCATCGGCGACCAGGTTCCGCACGCCACGACGATCGTCGCCGCGACGTTCGACGGCGGTGTGATCATGGCCGGTGACCGGCGGGCCACTTCGGGCAACATCATCTCGCAGCGCGACGTGGAGAAGGTGTTCCGCGCCGACGACTACTCGTGCATGGGCATCGCCGGCACCGCCAGCACGGGCATCGAGATGGCCCGGCTGTACCGGGTGGAGCTGGAACACTACGAGAAGATGGAGGGGCGGACGCTGTCGGTGGCGGGCAAGGCCAACCGGCTGGCGACGATGATCCGCGGCAACCTCGGCATGGCGATGCAGGGCCTGGTCGTGGTGCCGCTGTTCGCCGCCTACGACCCCGACAAGAACGAGGGGCGCATCTTCAGCTACGACGTGGCGGGCGGGCCGTACGAGCGTGAGCGCTTCGACTGCATCGGCTCGGGCTCGATCTTCGCGCGCGGTTCGCTGAAGAAGCTCTACCGCGACGAGGCCAGCGCCGACGACATGACGATGACCCTGATCCAGGCGCTGTACGACGCGGCCGATGACGACTCGGCGACCGGCGGTCCCGACGTCACGCGCAAGATCTGGCCCATCGTGTCGGTGATCGACGCCGACGGTTACCGCCGGCTGTCGAACGAGCAGGTGGCCGAGTACGTCGACCAGATGCTCGAGGCCCGCCTGATCTCGCCCGACGGCCCGATCGCCCCGCTGCGCTAGAAAGGACCTTCTTCCGGTGTCCATGCCTTTTGGATATGCGTCCCCTGAGCAGATCATGCGGGACAAGGCGGACTACGCGCGCAAGGGCATCGCGCGGGGCCGCTCCGTCGTCGTCCTGCAGTACGCGGACGGCATCGTGTTCGTCGCCCCGAACCCGTCGCGGGCGCTGCACAAGATCAGCGAGATCTACGACCGGATCGGGTTCGCCGCGGTCGGGCGCTACAACGAGTTCGAAGAGCTGCGCCTGGGCGGCATCCGCTACGCCGACATCAACGGCTACACCTACGACCGCTCCGACGTGACCGGCCGCGGCCTGGCCAACCTGTACGCCTCCAGCCTGGGCCGCATCTTCACCGAGTCGATCAAGTCGCTGGAGGTGGAGGTCGTGGTCGCCGAGGTGGGCGACACGCCCGAGGCCGACGCGATCTACCGGCTCACCTTCGACGGCTCGGTCTTCGACGAGCACGGCTACGCCGCGATGGGCGGCCAGGCCGACGCGGTCGCCACCCGGCTCAAGGAGCGCTACCGCGAGAGCATGCCGCTGGCCGACGCGCTGGAGGTGGCGCTGACCGCGCTCACCGAGCCGGGCGGCGAGCGGACGCCGGTGGCGCAGCTCGAGGTGGCGGTGCTCGACCGCAACCGCGAGCACCGCAAGTTCCTGCGCCTCACGGGCGCGCGCCTGGAGCGCCTGCTGGCCGAGGCCACTCCGCCGCCACCGCCGCCCGCCGAGGAGCCCGAGGCCGACGACCAGCCTCCCACGGCGCCCCCGGGCGACATCGACGACGGCAGCGCCTGATCCGCGACGATCGCCGTGTGACCCACGTCACGGCGATCGTCGCGAACCGCCGCACGCGATGGGGGATCGTAGGAATCGTGCAGATTCTCAAGCGTTCCCTCATCGCGGGCGGCGCGGCCGCGGCCGTGCTCCTGGCCGGAGGCGTCGCCGCCGACGCGGCCTCCTCTCCCAAGTACAAGGCGCCCAAGGTCTTCGGGACCACCTTCCAGAAGGACCCGCAGCACGACTTCACCAAGCACATCTCCTCCCGCCACAACGGGATCCTGCGCGGCTGGATCACCCACGTCAGCGGCGGCACCGCCGAGTACACCCCGATCCGGTGGAAGAAGGGCACCCAGGACGAGGGCTACTTCGAGGGCCCGCCCGAGGGCGATGTGATGGCCTACGCCTCGCCCGTCGCCAAGGACGTGCTGTTCCTGTCGGCCTACGGCTGCAAGTCCACTCCGTCGGCCATGACGGTCGACCGCAACACCGGCCTGGGCTCCAAGAAGTGCACGCGCGCCGCCCTGATCAAGCGGGCCAGGTCCTACAAGCAGCCCGCGCTCATCACGGTCTATAAGGGGCAGATCGTGCAGCTCCAGGAGATCTACACCCCCTGACGCGGCGCCGGGCGGCCGCAACCGGCCGCCCCGCGGGAAAACACACGGGAAAGATCTCTCCCGCTTGTCGGCGGGTGGGCATAGTGTGAGGTGATGGATCGTCGCATCTTCGGGCTGGAGAACGAGTACGGCGTGACCTGCACGTTCCGTGGGCAGCGCAGGCTGTCACCGGACGAGGTCGCCCGCTACCTGTTCCGGCGGGTCGTGTCCTGGGGCCGATCGAGCAACGTCTTCCTCCGCAACGGCGCGCGTCTCTACCTGGACGTGGGCAGCCATCCTGAGTACGCAACCCCCGAGTGTGACAACGTCGTCGAACTCGTCACCCACGACAAGGCCGGAGAGCGCATCCTCGAAGGCCTGCTCGTGGACGCCGAGAAGCGGCTGCGCGAAGAGGGTATCGCCGGCGACATCTACCTGTTCAAGAACAACACCGACTCCGCCGGCAACTCCTACGGCTGCCACGAGAACTACCTGGTCGGCCGGCACGGCGAGTTCGGGCGGCTGGCCGACGTGCTGATCCCGTTCCTGGTGACGCGGCAGATCATCTGCGGCGCCGGCAAGGTGCTGCAGACGCCGCGCGGCGCCGTCTACTGCGTCTCCCAGCGGGCCGAGCACATCTGGGAGGGCGTCTCGTCCGCCACGACCAGGTCCAGGCCGATCATCAACACCCGCGACGAGCCGCACGCCGACGCCGAGCGCTTCCGCCGCCTGCACGTGATCGTGGGCGACTCCAACATGAGCGAGAGCACGATGCTGCTCAAGGTGGGGGCGACCGACCTGGTGCTGCGCATGATCGAGGCGGGCACCGTGATGCGCGACCTGTCGCTCGAGAACCCGATCAGGGCCATCCGCGAGGTCTCGCACGACATGACGGGCCGCCGCCGGGTGCGCCTGGCCAACGGCCGGGAGGCCTCGTCGCTGGAGATCCAGCAGGAATACCTGTCCAAGGCCAAGGACTTCGTCGACCGGCGCGGCGGCGACCCGATCGCCCACCGCGTGCTCGAGCTGTGGGAGCGCACGCTGCACGCGGTCGACACCGGCAACCTCGACCTGGTCGCCCGCGAGATCGACTGGGTGACGAAGTACCAGCTGATCGAGCGCTACCGCAAGAAGTACGACCTGCCGCTGTCGTCGCCGCGGGTGGCCCAGCTGGACCTGGCCTACCACGACGTGCACCGCAAGCGCGGCCTGTTCTACCTGCTGCAGAAGCGCGGCTCGGTGGAGCGGGTGGCCTCCGACCTGAAGATCTTCGAGGCCAAGTCGGTGCCGCCGCAGACGACCAGGGCGCGCCTGCGCGGCGAGTTCATCCGCAAGGCCCAGGAGAAGAGGAGAGACTTCACCGTCGACTGGGTCCACCTCAAGCTGAATGACCAGGCACAGCGCACCGTGCTGTGCAAGGACCCGTTCAGGAGCGTGGACGAGCGGGTGGACAAACTCATAGCCGGAATGTAGGGAGGCCGTTTACCTCGGGCCTACTCGAAAGTCGGATAGGGTGACGCGAATCTGCCGTCTTTTCCGAGGGAAACCCCATGCGCCGCGCTATGGCCGCTCTGGCCGCCGTGCCATTGATCTTCTTCGCCGCCGCGTGCGGCTCGTCCGACGCCGGAGCCAACGGCAACCCCGCCAGCCCGACGGCGGCTGCGGCCGGCCAGCTGAAGGTCACCGGAGCCGTGGGCGCCAAGCCCACGGTGACCTTCCCCTCCGGAGCGCCGGCCACCAAGTCGTCGGTTGAGGTGATCAACCCCGGGACGGGCCCGGCGGTCAAGAGCGGCGACAAGCTGATCGTGAACCTGACCGTCTACAACTGGGACGGCAAGCAGAACGCCCTGCAGGGCTCGTCCTACGACACCAAGCAGCCGGAGACCATCCCGGTCGACCAGCAGATCCCCAAGGTGCTCCAGGACGGATTCGCGCAGGTCAAGCACGGTGGCAGGCTGCTCGCCGTGCTGGCCGCCGACAGCGGGCAGCCGCCGCAGCAGGGGCAGCAGGCGCAGCCGACCAAGGTGTTCGTGATCGACGTGGTCAAGGCCGCGCCCAAGCCGCTGGCCGCCGCCACCGGCAAGGAGACCGGCGACAGCATCAAGGGCGTCAAGGTCGTCAACCCGGGCGGCGACAAGGCGCCCGTGCTCACCACGAAGACCGACGAGAAGGCGCCCAAGGACCTGGTCGTCAAGACCGTCATCCAGGGCAAGGGCGACAAGGTCCAGCCGACCAACACGATCGTCGCCCACTACACGGGCAAGATCTGGGGCACCGACAAGGAGTTCGACTCCAGCTGGACCAAGGGTCAGCCGGCCACGTTCCCGCTCAACCAGGTCGTCCAGGGCTGGCAGAAGGGCCTGGCGGGGGTGCCGGTCGGCAGCCGCGTGGTCATGAGCATCCCGCCGGAGCTCGGCTACGGAGCGCAGGAGCAGCAGGGCATCCCGGCCAACAGCACGCTGGTGTTCGTGGTCGATGTCCTGGCCGCGTACTGAGGTAACCCGGTAGCATCACGGCCTCTGGGCCGTGATGCTCGCTGGGGAGGCATGCCGATGCGCCGCTGGGCCGCGCTGCTGCTCGTACCGCTCGTCGCGGCGTGCACGGCCACGGGCGGCGGCGACCCCGATCTGAAGGTGGGCGGCGCGTTCGGCGGCAAGCCCACCGTCGTCTTCCCCGCCGGCAAGCCGTCGGCCGAGCTGCAGGTCGACCAGCTGGCCGCGGGCAAGGGCGCGCAGCTCGGCAAGGACGACGTGGCCATCGTCCAGTACACCGCGCACGTCTGGGACGGCAAGGAGAACCGCCTGGTCGACTCCAGCTTCAACCGCGGCACGCCCGCCGCGTTCCCCGTCGGGCAGCTGCTGCCGGGGCTGGACAGGGCGCTGCAGGGGCGCCGGGTCGGCAGCCGGGTCATCGCCTCGATCCCGCCCGCGGAGGGCTTCGGCGCCAACCCGCCGCAGGGCATCGGCCCCGACGACGACCTGTTCTACGTGATCGACATCCTCGGCGCCTACCCCAAGGGCGTCTCGGCCGGCAGGCGCGGCGGCACGCTCGGCGGCATCCGGGTCAGCGGAGGCAAGCGTCCCCGCCTGGCGCTGCCCGCCGGGCCCGCCCCCGTCGCCTTCCACGCCAAGGTCATCGCCAGGGGCTCCGGGCCGCGCACCCACGTCGGGCAGCTGCTGGTCGTGCAGTACCAGGGCGCCACCTGGGCCAGCCGCCGCGTCTTCGACTCCACCTGGTCGACGGGCCAGCCCAAGGCCTTCAAGATCGGCGACGGCAGCGTCATCAAGGCCTGGGACCGCGCCCTCACCGGCGTCCCCGTCGGCAGCCGCGTCCTCATCACCGCGCCGCCCGCCTACGCCTACGGCCCCACCGGCGCCCCCACCTACGGCATCCGCCCCTCCGACACGCTGGTCTTCATCGTCGACATCATCGCCGCGTACTAGCGCCTCCTCTCCGTGCCTGCCACGGCAGCCTTCCCTTTGTGCCTGTACGGCACTTGCTCCTCATGCCTGTACGGCGCTTACTTCTTGTGCCTACGGCACTTGCTTCTTGTGCCTGTACGGCGCTTACTTCTTGTGCCTACGGCACTTGCTTCTTGTGCCTGTACGGCGGGTGGCCGGTGGCGGCGGCCCGCCGTACAAGGCACAAGGAGCAAGCGCCGTACAGGCACAAGAAGCGAGCGCCGTACAGGCAGAAGCGAGCGCCGTAACGAGAGGAAATAGACTCCCCCCGTGGACGACCTCGAGAGAGTGGGGCAGCTGCAGGATCCTGTGCGGCGGCGGCTGTATGAGTTCGTGGCGGCGCAGCGGGGCGAGGTCGGCAGGGGAGAGGCGGCCGAGGCGGCGGGCGTGTCCAGGACGCTGGCGGCGCACCACCTCGACAGGCTGGTCGAGGCGGGGCTGCTGGAGAGCGCGTTCCGCCTGCCGGACAAGAAGGGGCCGGGCAGCGGCCGGCCGGCGAAGGTGTACAGGAGGGCGGCGCAGGAGCGGTCCGTGAGCCTGCCGCCGCGCGACTACGCGACGCTGGCCGGGGTCCTGGCCGAGACCGTGGATCTGCTGGGCGGCGAGGAGCAGGCCGAGAAGGCCGCCAGGGCGGTGGGCGCGCGCATCGGACGAAGAGGCGGCGGTCCGCTGGAGCAGGTGCTGCTCGAGCGCGGCTACCAGCCCTACCAGGAGGGCGGCCGGCTGCGCATGCGCAACTGCCCCTTCCACGTGCTGGCCGAGGACCAGCCGTTGCTGGTGTGCGGCGTCAACCTGGCGCTGTGCCAGGGCCTGCTCGAGGGCATCGGCGACGACCCCGGCAGGGCCGCGCTGGACCCGAGACCGGGAGAGTGCTGCGTCTCGTTCACCCAGGACTCTAAAACAAATGAGGATTGACATAGAAGCGGGGTGGATGGTTCGCTGAGCGTCATGCATCTGGCCCAGCTCAACATCGCGCATCTGCGCGCCCCCATCGACGGTCCTGAGCTCGCCGAGTTCGTCGCCCTGCTCGAGCCCATCAACACCATCGCCGACGAGGCGCCCGGCTTCGTCTGGCGGCTGAAGGAGAGCCAGCAGGACCCGACGGCGACCGTCATCCACGACTACGGCGATCACCTGCTGGTCAACTTCTCGGTGTGGGAGTCGCTTGAGACGCTGTGGAACTACGCCTACCGCAGCGCCCACCTGGGCGTGCTGCGCCGCCGCAGGGAGTGGTTCCTGCGCATGGCCGAGCCGTACATGGTGATGTGGTGGGTCCCCGAGGGTCACATCCCGACCCTCGCGCAGGGCATGGAGCGGCTGGAACGCCTCAAGGCCCACGGGCCGAGCCCGGAGGCGTTCACGTTCAAGGACTCCTACGACAGCAGCGAGGCCGCGAACCTGCCCGCCGCCGCCGAGGCCAGGAAGTAGGCCAGGTCCTCCTCCAGCCCCCGCCCCATCGTCGACAGCCGCACCGGCGCGGCGCGCAGCGCCTCGTGCAGCCCGTCGACCGGCACCGACACCAGCTCGTGCCGTACGGCGAGCGGCCCGGCCTGGTCGCGGACCCGCTCGCCGAACTCGCCCGGCAGCTCGGGCATCACCACCTGGGCGCGTGAGAGCGCCACCCTGCCGTAGGCGGTCAGCGAATGGTGTGAGACGCCGACGTGCCGCTCCCGCTTGTCGCCCTCGCTGATCCGCAGCGCCGCCACCGGCCTGCCCAGCAGCACCGCGGCGGCGTTGACCGCCTCGCCGGCCGACACCCCGGAAAAGCCCCACCGGGTGCCCGTGCCCAGATTGCCGGGACCCTGCGTGACGACGGCCAGATCGGCCTGGAGCACGTGCCGGGCCGCCAGCAGCCCCGTGTGGGTGGTGACCGCCTCGACGTCGCCGCCGAACGCCTGGCCCACCGTGACGACACCGGCCAGCCAGCCGATCTCGCGCAGCTGCGCGCACGCCATGGAGAACCACGCGGGCAGCGCCCCGCCGTCCAGCATCACGTAGGCGACCCTGGTCTGCGGCCTGGCCTCGTACAGCCCGCACAGGATCGGCGGCAGCGCCGAGTGCAGGTCGGCCACGACCACCGGCATCCCGTCGACCGAGTCGGCCTCGCGCAGCAGCTCGTGGTACGGCGAGCCCTGCTCGTCCGCGCCGAGCACCGTCGCCTGCAGCGGCGTGTACCTCGCCTTGACCAGGTGGCCGGGACCGGTGGGATCTTCCGGCAAACGGTTCGGCACGGCCACCACCATGGCGTAACCTCCCGTACCGAGACCCATCGCGAGTGCCGTCGTGTTGAGCAGCACCTCGTCGCCGGGCTGCGGGTGGCCGACCAGGGGAGGGTAGGCCAGCGCCCTGCACTGCCCCTCGGGGACGGCGACGTCCAGCTCCACCGCCCCCGGCCACTCGCGGCGGATCTTCAGCACCTCGCCCTTGCGCCATCTGATCACCTGGGCAGGGTAGCGTCGAATTCGGAGGAGGAGAGGCAGATGTCGCGCCGTAAGACGGAACGGTTGCTGAATCTCGTGATCTGCCTGCTTGCGACGCGCCGCCCGCTGTCGGCCGAGCAGATCAGGCAGGCCGTGCCCGGCTACGACCGCGACGGCGACGAGGCCTTCCAGCGGATGTTCGAGCGCGACAAGAACGAGCTGCGCGAGATCGGCATCCCCATCGACGTGGTGCGCGACCCGTGGGAGGACGAGCCCGGCTACCGCATCGAGCGCCAGTCCTACGAGCTGCCCGAGATCACCCTGGAGGCCGACGAGGCGGCCGTGCTGGGGCTGGCGGCGCAGGTGTGGCAGCGGGCCAGCCTGGCCGAGGCGGCCTCGGGCGCGCTGCTGAAGCTGCGCGCCGGCGGCATCGAGACCCACCAGGACGTGGGCGCGCTCGAGCTGCGCGTCGACACCCGCGACCCCGCCTTCCCTTCGCTGTGGGAGGCGGTGCGCGACCGGCGGGTGGTGCGCTTCGACTACCGCAGCGCCGGCAGCGAGAACGTGCGCACCCGCACCGTCGAGCCGTGGGGCGTGGTGAGCCGCCGCGGCAGGTGGTACCTGGCCGGGTTCGATCGCGACAGGCAGGCGCCGCGCGCCTTCCGGGTCAGCCGCATCACCGGGGAGGTGGCCACGCTCGGCAGGCCGGGCCTGGTCGAGGTGCCCGCGGGGGTGGACCTGCGCGGCATGACCGCCTTCCCTGACGAGCCGATGGAGGAGCGGGCGGCCACCATCCGCGTGCGGCAGGGCACGTGCGAGGGGCTGCGGCAGCTGGCCCGCTCGGTGACACAGGGACAGGACGGCTGGGACGAGGCGGAGCTGGTCTTCTCCGACCCCGAACGGCTCGCGGGCTGGATGGCGAGCCTGGGGGCCGACGTCCAGGTGGTGAGCCCGCCGGACGCCCGCGAGGCGGTCATCCGGCGACTGAAGGGGGCTTTGACGTGAGCGGGTCCGCTGATCGGTTGCCGCGGTTGCTGGCGCTCGTGCCGTACCTGATGTCCCACCCCGGGGCGCAGGTCGGCGAGGTGGCCGAGGTGTTCGGGCTGAGCGAGAAGCAGCTCATCGACGACCTGCAGCTGGTGTGGATGTGCGGGCTGCCGGGCCACACGCCGGGCGACCTGATCGACGTGTCCTGGGACGGCGGCGAGATCATCATCGACAACGCCGACACCATCGCCAGGCCGCTGCGCCTGGGCATCGACGAGGCCAGCGCCCTGCTGGTGGCGCTGCGCATGCTGGCCGCCATGCCCGAGCTGGCCGAGGCCCAGGGCGACGCGCTGCCCCGGGTGGTGGCCAAACTGGAGCGCGCCGCGGGGGAGGGCGCCGCCGCGGTCAGCAGCCAGGTCGCCGTCGACGTGGACGCCTCGCCCGACGCGCTGCCGCGGGTGCGGCAGGCGCTGACCGCCAAGCGGCGCCTGTCGATGCGCTACTACGTGCCCGGCCGCGACGAGGTGACGCCGCGCGAGGTCGACCCGATGCGGCTGGTCATGGTCGACGGGCGCACCTACCTGGAGGGCTGGTGCTACCGGGCCGAGGCCATGCGGCTGTTCCGGCTGGACAGGATGCTCGGCGTCGAGGTGCTCGACGTGGCCGCCGACCCGCCCGCCGAGGCCGAGCCGATGGACCTCACCCAGGGCGTCTTCCGCCCCTCGCCCACCGACGAGCTGGTCGAGCTGGAGGTCACCGCGGCTGGGCGCTGGGTGGCGGAGTACTACCCGTGCGAGGAGGTCACCGAGCTGGGGGAGGGGAGGCTGCGGGTCACTCTGCGCGCCCGCGACGAGGACTTCGTGCTCAAGCTGGCGTTGCGGCTCGGCGACACCGGCCGGGTCATCTCGCCGCCGGCCCTGGCCGGGCACGTGCGCGAGGAGGCCGGACGCGCCCTGGCCCTGTACTCTCGGCAGACATGACGTGGATCCTCGTGTCGGCCGGCCTGGGCATCGCCGGAGTGGCCGCGCTCGTGGTCGCGGGCTTTCGGGTCATCGCCGCTGCGCGTACCCTGAACAGGGAAATCACTGAAGCTCGGGCGCAGATCGAACCCCGCGGAGCAAGATTGCGCGGCGGGGGTGGTGAGAGCACACCCCCGGCAGCGTACGATCGGGCTTGAGATAGCACCTCGCTCTGTCTAAGGAAGCCTCATGAACCTGCAAGCTCCGGAGATCATCCTGATCCTGGTCGTGCTCGTATTGCTGTTCGGCGCGAAAAAGCTTCCGGACCTTGCCCGGGGTGTCGGCCGGTCCATGCGAGTGTTCAAGGCGGAGACTTCGAAGCTGCGCGACGAAGACGAGGACGAGCCGGTCGTGACGCAGCAGCCGACGACCGCTCAGGCGGCGCCGGTGCAGCCCGCGCAGCTGCCGCCGACCGCTCCCGCCTTGAGCGCGGAGGAGCAGGCCAGGCAGCTGGAGGAGCAGGCCGCCAAGCTGCGCGCCCAGGCCGCCGCCGAGAAGAAGTCCTGACCGCGGAACGATGGCGCTGCTGAAGCGGCCGGGCAAGAAGGGCCAGTCCCCGGTCGACGACGAGGGCCGCATGCCGCTCATGGAGCACCTCCGTGAGCTGCGTAAGCGTGTTGTCATCTCAATACTCGCCCTGGTCGTCGGGACCGTGGTCGGCTGGCTGGTGTTCGACTGGGTGTGGGCGGCGCTCAAGGCGCCCTACTGTGCCCTCCCCCAATCGCACCAGCTCAACGGCAAGTGCGCCCTCACCTACGGCGGCATCTTCCAGTCCTTCTTCATCACGCTGAAGGTCTCGTTCATGGTCGGCCTGGTGGTCGCCTCGCCGGTCTGGCTCTACCAGATCTGGGCGTTCGTGGCCCCCGCCCTCTACCGCAGCGAGCGTCGCTACACCTTCGGCTTCCTCGGCCTGGCGATCCCGCTGTTCGCCTGCGGTGCCGTGCTGGCCTACCTGTTCATGGGCACCAGCCTGGCGGTGCTGCTCGGCTTCGCGCCCGCCGACGCGGTGGCGACCATCCAGATCGACGACTACCTCGACTACGTCATGGTCATGTTGTTGATCTTCGGGGTGTCGTTCGAGCTGCCGCTGCTGATGGTCTTCCTCAACCTGATCGGCGTCCTGCCGCGCTCGCTGGTGGCCAAGCACCGCCGGATGGCGATCTTCCTGATGTTCGTCTTCGCGGCCGTCATCACGCCCAGCGGCGACCCGTTCACCATGTCCGCGCTGGCCGTGCCCATGGTGGTGCTGTTCCTGGCCGCCGAGCTGTTCATGTACCTGCGGGAGAAGCGGCAGCCCGAGAGCGAGTTCGCCGGCCTGTCCGACGACGAGGCCTCCCCGCTGAACTTCGACGAGGATCCTGACGACAACCAGGCCTCCTCGCTGCCGGAGGATACCGAGCGCGACCGTTAGGCGATACATTCCGGGCGTGGCCCCCCAAATCGCACTGCTGGTCAACCCCGCCGCCCGCGGCGGCCGGTCGCTGCGCCTGCTCGAGCCCGTCGTGCGCCGCCTGCGCACGGGCGGCGCCGAGGTGAGCGTGCTCGCCGGCCTGTCCGCCGCCGACGCCCTCGAGCAGGCCTGTACGGCTGTCGCCGAACGCCCCGACGCGCTGGTCGCCTTCGGCGGCGACGGCCTGGTCCACCTGGCCGTCCAGGCGGTGGCCGGCACCGACGTGCCGCTCGGCGTGATCCCGGCAGGCACCGGCAACGACATCGCCGCCGCGCTCGGCATCCCGCACAAGGATCCGATGGCCGCCGCCAGGACCGTGCTGCGGATGAAGAGCCGGGTCATCGACGTCGCCCGTATCCGCGCTGGAGAGGCCGACGAGCTGTTCGCCGGCGTGGTGTGCTGCGGGTTCGACTCCCGGGTCAACGAGCGGGCCAACCGGCTCACTTGGCCGCCCGGCATGGGCAAGTACCTGGTGGCCACGGTGCAGGAGCTGACCTCGTTCCGGCCGATCCCCTTCCGCATCACCCTCGACGACGACGAGGTGATCGAGAAGGAGGCCATGCTGGTGGCCGTCGGCAACACCCGCTCCTACGGCGCCGGCATGCGCGTGTGCCCCGACGCCCGGCCCGACGACGGGCTGCTCGACGTGATGATCCTGTCGGCGGTCGGCAAGGGGGAGTTCCTGCGCGTGTTCCCGAGCGTCTACCGCGGCGCCCACGTCGTGCACCCGGCGGTGTCGCAGCGCAGGGTGCGCAGCGTCCGCCTGGAGGCGCCCGACGTGGTCGTCTACGCCGACGGCGAGCGCATCGGGCCCGTCCCCGTCACCTGTGAGGTGCGTCCTGGCGCGCTGCGGGTCCTCGCCTGAGATCTACTTTGTAAAGGCGTCCGCCCTCCTGGACGGACCGGAATGGCGATTTCGGTAGGCTGACGACTATGACAACGCCAGCGGAACGCTACGCGGCCTTCCGTGAGAAGTACGCGGACGACGGGGCTGCCTTCAGATCGTTCCGGGGGCTGTACGACTTCGCGCTCGACGACTTCCAGATCGACGCCTGCAGGGCGCTGGAGGCGGGAGACGGGGTCCTGGTGGCCGCCCCCACCGGCTCGGGCAAGACGGTCGTCGGCGAGTTCGCCGTGCACCTCGCCCTCGAGCAGGGCATGAAGTGCTTCTACACCACCCCGATCAAGGCGCTGTCCAACCAGAAGTACAACGACCTGGTCAAACGGTACGGCACGGCCAAGGTGGGCCTGCTGACCGGCGACAACAGCGTCAACGGCGAGGCCCCGATCGTGGTCATGACCACCGAGGTGCTGCGCAACATGCTCTACGC
Organism: Nonomuraea sp. NPDC050536; assembly: GCF_044457685.1. NCBI lineage: Bacteria > Bacillati > Actinomycetota > Actinomycetes > Streptosporangiales > Streptosporangiaceae > Nonomuraea > Nonomuraea sp. NPDC050536. The sequence continues at coordinate 214,306 of NZ_JBITHD010000013.1, read as the reverse complement.
CGGGTCGGGCACCCTGGCCGGGCTCGGGTTCGTGGTCATGGACGAGGTCCACTACCTGGCCGACCGCTTCCGCGGCGCGGTCTGGGAAGAGGTCATCATCCACCTGCCCGAGTCGGTCCGCCTGGCCGCGCTGTCGGCCACGGTCAGCAACGCCGAGGAGTTCGGCGAGTGGCTGGGCGAGGTCCGCGGCGACACCACGGTCATCGTCGACGAGCACCGCCCGGTGCCGCTGTGGCAGCACATGCTGATCGGCAACCGCATCTACGACCTGTTCGTCAACGACGACCTCACCCCGCGCATCAACCCCACCCTGATGCGCGTCACCCGCGACGCCGAACGCCTGACCGCGGGCAAGGGCAGGAGAGGGTACGGCAGGCCGTCGCGCTCCCGCCCGCCCGACCGCGCCGCCGTGATCGAGAAGCTGGACGGCGAGGGGCTGCTGCCGGCCATCACGTTCATCTTCTCCAGGGCCGGCTGCGACGCGGCCGTCATGGCGTGCCTGTACGCCGGGATCCGGCTGACCACCGAGCGGGAACAGCACGAGATCCGCCAGATCGTCGACGAGCGCACCGCCCACCTGCCGGACGAGGACCTGGCCGTGCTGGGCTACCTGGAGTGGCGCGACTGCCTGGAGCGCGGCCTGGCCGCCCACCACGCGGGGATGCTGCCCGCCTTCAAGGAGGTCGTGGAGGAGCTGTTCACCCTCGGCCTGGTCAAGGCCGTGTTCGCCACCGAGACCCTGGCCCTGGGCATCAACATGCCCGCCCGCAGCGTGGTGATCGAGAAGCTGGACAAGTGGAACGGCGAGATGCACGCCGACCTGACGCCGGGGGAGTACACCCAGCTCACCGGCCGGGCCGGGCGGCGCGGCATCGACGTGGAAGGCCACGCGGTCGTCCTGTGGCAGCCCGGCATGGACCCGCTGTCGGTCGCCGGCCTGGCAGGCACCCGCACCTACCCGCTGCGCTCGTCCTTCCAGCCCTCCTACAACATGGCCGTCAACCTGGTCGGCCAGTTCGGCAGGGAGCGCGCCAAGACGCTGCTCGAGGCCTCCTTCGCCCAGTTCCAGGCCGACCGGGCCGTGGTCGGGCTGGCCAAGCAGCTGCGCAAGCAGGAGGAGGCGCTGGCCGGCTACCAGGAGTCGATGACCTGCCACCTGGGCGACTTCCCCGAGTACGCCGCGCTGCGCCGCCGCCTGTCCGACAGGGAGGCCGAGCTGTCCAGGCAGCGCGGCGCCGCCCGCCGCGCGGCAGCCGTACGCTCACTGGAGGAGCTGAAGCCCGGCGACGTGATCCGCGTGCCGGGAGGCAGGCGCGCCGGTCTGGCCATCGTGCTGGATCCCGGGCGCAACCCGCGCGGCCAGGGGCCCAGCCCGCTGGTGCTGACGATCGGCAAGCAGGTCAAGAAGCTGGACCCGGCCGACTTCCCCGTGCCGGTCGAGCCGATCGAGACCGTGCGCATCCCGAAGAACTTCAACGGCCGCTCGCCCAAGGAGCGCGCCAACCTCGTCTCCACGCTGCTGGCCAAGATCGGCGACCGTGACCTGGGCAAGCCCGCCAGGGCCCGCGACCACACGGTCGAGGACGAGGAGATCAACGAGCTGCGCAGGCAGATCCGCCAGCACCCCTGCCACGGCTGCGACGAGCGCGAGGACCATGCCCGCTGGGCCGAGCGCTATTACAAGCTGCTGCGCGAGACCGAGGGGCTGCGCCGCCGCGTCGAGGGCCGCTCGCACGTCATCTCGCGCACCTTCGACCGGATCTGCTCGGTGCTCGAGCAGCTGGCCTACCTGCACGACGAGACCGTCACCGACGAGGGCCGCCGCCTGGGCCGCCTGTACACCGAGCTGGACCTGCTGACCGCCGAGTGCCTGCGCAGCGGCATGTGGGAGGAGCTCGACCCGGGCGAGCTGGCCGCGTGCGTGTCGGCGCTGGTCTTCGAGTCCCGCGCGGCCGACGACGCCCGCAGGCCGAAGATCCCGGCCGGGCGGGCGCAGGACGCGCTCACGCGGATGGTGCGGCTGTGGGGCGAGCTGGAGGCCATCGAGTCCGACCACGGGCTGTCCACGATCCGCGAGATCGACCTGGGCTTCGCCTGGGCCGCCTACCGCTGGACCAAGGGCCACAACCTGGACGCGGTCCTGATGGACGGCATCAACGGCAACGAGCTGGCGGCGGGCGACTTCGTGCGCTGGATCAAGCAGCTGATGGACCTGCTCGGGCAGCTGGCCATCGCCGCGCCCAAGGGCAGCAAGGTCAGGCAGAACGCCATCAAGGCCATCGACGGCATGCGCCGGGGCGTTGTGGCATATTCATCCCTTTCCTGATCCTGCTGTACGGCAGGCTGCCGCAGCCGCCGACCGCCGCTCTTCGGCTGATGGCCTGAGAGCGGCGCCGGCGGCGAGTCGGTGACTGCTGCTCGCCGTCACGGCGCTTCGGAAAGCGGGCACCGCGGTCCGCGCGCCGCGCAAACTGACCGACCGGTCAAGGTCGTGTCGTCACGGGTTCACGCAACGTAACCTCCGGGCCAGTTTTCCGAGGTGGGGCAGCGGAAATCCCCATGGCGGAAGCCCCACCCGCGGAGGTTGAGATGTTCGCCCTGCTAGCCGCCCTGCTGTTCGTCCTCGCGCTCATCTTCGAGATCGCCGGCCTCGCCGTCGGCGGCGTGGTCACGGTCGCCACCCTCGGCACCGCGGGCCTGCTCTGCCTCGCCCTGCACCTGATGGGCGTGGGCACCGGCTGGAGCCCGCTCAAGAAGTCCTGACACCCCACCCCCCCAGGAGCCGCGCCCGATGCGCGGCTCCGCCGTTTTTCACGCCAGGCTGAAGCGGACTTCGCGGGTGGCGGGGTCGGCCTGGGTCAGGCGGACCGTGATGCGTTCGCCGAGCGGGAGACGGCCGTCGCACCGGGCGATCACGGCGGGATCGGTGACCTGAACCTGGCCGCCGTCGCCCTTCTGGTCGGCGTCGATGACCATCGCGTCGAAGGCCTGCCCGATCCGCTCGCGCAGCAGGAACGCCTCCACCAGGTCCACGCAGGCACGCTCGACCGCCCCGGCGCGCCGGCCCGAGGACGACATGATGTCCGGCAGCCCCGGCAGCGTCGCCTCCACGGCCTCGGGCACCGGCTCGCCGTCCGCGATCGCCAGGCACACCTCCGTGGCGTACCGGTCCACCAGCCGCCGCAGCGGCGCCGTCACGTGCGCGTACGGCGCGGCCACCGCGGCGTGGTCGGCCAGCGGCGGAGGCGCGCCGTTGAAGGCCACGTAGCCGGCGCCCCGCAGCAGCACCTTCGACTCGTGCAGGAACGCCGCGTGCCGGGGATTCTTCGGATCCAGGTCGTGCACCACCGTGCCGTAGGAGGCGCCGTCGGGCCAGGGCACCTCGAGCGCGGCCGCCACCCGGCGCACCTTGGCCAGCTCGCCCGGCTGCGGCGGCGGCAGCACCCGCAGCACCCCGATCTCGGCGTCCAGCATCATCGACGCGGCCGCCATCCCGGTCAGCAGCGAGATCTGCGCGTTCCACGCCTCGGCCGGCACCGGCACCCGGTACTCCAGCCGGTAGCTGCTCATGCCCGAGTCCGGCACGATCTCCTGCTCCGGCGTGGGCAGCGTGACGCCGCCGCGGGCGCGCTCCAGCTCCAGCCGTAGCCGCCCGATCTCGGCCAGCAGTCCCAGCGTGCCGTCGGCGGTGCCGGTGTCGACGGCCGCCTGCACGTAGTCGTAGTCGAGCCGCTCCCGGCTGCGCACCAGCGCCCGGTGCACGTCGGCGCCCACGGTGCGGCCTTCGGCGTCCAGGTCGATCCGCCACACCGCGGCCGGGCGCACGGCGCCGGGCAGCAGGCTGGCCGCGCCCTCCGACAGCACCTTGGGGTGCAGCGGCACCCTGCCGTCGGGCATGTAGACGGTCTCGCCCCGGTGCAGCGCCTCGGCGTCTATCGCGCCGCCCGGCCGTACGAAGGCCGCGACGTCGGCGATGGCATACCAGACGCGGTAACCGCCGCGCAGGCGCTCCAGGTGGACGGCCTGGTCGAGGTCCATCGAGCCGGGCGGGTCGATGGTGACGAACGGCAGGTCGGACAGGTCTCTGGGCTCCCGCGGGGCCTCGGCGACCTTCGCCGCCTCCTCCAGCACGGCCGGCGGGAACTCCTCCGGCAGCCTCTGCTCGCGCCTGATCCGCTCGAACCCGTCGTCCAGCCGCGCAGGGACGCCGCCGGGCACTCGAATCTTGGTCGTCACCCGATCAAACCTATCGCCACCCCGCCCCGCCCCCTCCTCGACGCCACGAAAGCAACCCCGCCGCACCCCCCCAAAGCCCACCCCGCTCGCCAGAAACACGACCCCACAAACACGACCGCCGCCCAGGCCGCGATCCGCCGCAGACCGCAGCCAAACGCACCACCAGGTCCAGCACCACCACAGCGCCCGGCCCCGCCCGCGATCCGACCCGCACCGATTCCGAAGGCCCCACGCCCAGCATCGCGATACCCAGCCCTGACCGCGGCCTGCCCCGCGTTGGTCCGAAGGCCTACACATCCACCGCCACGGCGCCCGGCACCTACCGCGATCGCTCCTACGCCGGATCCGAAGGTGCCCACGGCTCAGCATCGCGACGCCTGGCCCCGGTGGGGGCTGGTTCGGGGGTTACTTGGGGAGGGTGTCGAGGAGGCGGTTGAGGGGGCTGTCCAGGTCGTAGTGGTCGGCCAGCCGTACCAGGGCCTCGGGGTCGCGAGGCTTGGCGGGCAGCGCGAGGTCGGCGGCCGGCAGCGGCGCGTCAGGGGCGACCTCCACCACCTTCGGCGCGACGCGCAGGTAGTCGCGGGCGGCGGCCAGCTTGGTGCGGGCACCGGCGGGGAAGCCGTCGGTGACGCCCGCGTCCAGCGCGGCCAGCAGGGCCTCCAGCGACCCGAACCGGGTGATCAGCGACGCGGCCGTCTTCTCGCCCACTCCGGACACGCCGGGCAAACCATCGCTCGGGTCGCCGCGCAGCGTCGCGAAGTCGGCGTAGGCACGGCCCGGAATGCCGTACTTGGTGGTCACGAACGCCTCGTCCACCACCTGCAGGTTGCGGATGCCGCGCGCCGTGTAGAGCACGCGGACCGGCCGGGAGTCGTCCACCAGCTGGAACAGGTCGCGGTCGCCGGTCACGATGTCCACCGCGCCACCGGCTTGGTGGGTGAGCGTGCCGATCACGTCGTCGGCCTCGTAGCCCGCCGACTCCATCCTGGCGATGCCCACGGCGTCGAGCATCTGCTCGATCACCGGGAGCTGCGGCACCAGCGCCTCGGGCACGACCTCGGTGTTGCCGTAGGCGACCCGGTGCGCCTTGTAGGTCGGGATCGCCTCGACCCGGAACTTCGGCCGCCAGTCAGCGTCCATCGTCGCGACCAGCTCGTCGGGCCGGTACTTACGGACGAGCGTGGCGATCATGTCGATGAGCCCGCGCACCGCGTTGATCGGCATCCCATCGGGCGCGGTCATCGACTCCGGCACACCATAGAACGCCCTGAAGTACAGCGACGGCGTATCGAGAATCATCAACACCCGGCCATACTCCCACGTCCCCCCGACATCTTCCCTTCTCCCGCAACGCCACTGCCCTCCGGTTTCTGGGGCCGTGGTGCCGGTATCACGGAGCGGTGTAGCGGCGGGACGCGTCAACGCCGAGGCGGTGGGATGGTGCGGGGGAAGTGGCGTGGATGGCGGGGACTGGGGGCGTGTCGGTACGGCGGGCTGCGGGGCCGTGGTGGCGGGGTTACGGGAGTGCGTAGCGGTGGGACGTGTCATCGCCGGAGGAGCGTCTCCCTGGACGGGGCCCGGCCGGAGTGCGGCGGGTGGCGGTGGCGGCGGCTTGCCGTACGAGGGAAGGCGCTGGCAAAAGAGGAAGGCTCCGGCAAAGAGGGGGCGGCGGACAGCCGTTCAAGGGAAATCGGAAGGGAAAGAGTCGGCTAGGGGCGGACGGCGATGGCGAGGAGGCAGGCGTCGTCTTCGGGGTTGGGGCCGCCGATGTCGGTGAGGAGGCGGTCGAGGCCGGCGTCCAGGTCGCGGCCCGTCAGCTCGCGGGCGGCGGCGAGCGCCAGGTCGAGGCCCTCGTCGATGTCGCGGGTGCGGCGTTCCACCAGCCCGTCGGTGAACAGCAGCAGCAGGTCGCCCTCCCGCAGCTCGATGCTGGCCAGGTGGTAGGGCTGTTCGCAGGTGGCGCCGAGGATGACGCCGCGCGGCTGCGTCAGCTGGCTGGACTTGCCGTCGCGGACCAGGATGGGCCCGAGGTTGCCCGCCTGCCCCCAGGTGAACACGAGCGTGGCAGGGTCGAGGTAGCCGACCACGCAGGTGGCGGTGGTCTCGTGCAGCCGGTGCAGGACCAGCTCGTTGAGCCACACCAGCAGCCGGTTGGCCGGCTCGCCGGTCATGGTGAGCCCGACGAGGGCGTGCCGCAGCTGGGCCATGTGGGCGATGGCGGCCAGGCCGTGGCCGGAGACGTCGCCGATGGCCAGCAGCACGTTGCCGTGGGGCAGCGCGGCCGCCTCGAACCAGTCGCCGCCCAGGTTGGCGGTCTTCTCGGCGGGCACGTAGCGCACGGCGATGCGGGTCTGGTACAGGTCGAGGTAGCCGTCGGGCGCGGGCAGGATGGCCTCGCGCAGGGCCAGCATGACGGTGCGCTCCTCGGCGGCCTTCTCGCGGGCCTCCAGGAGCTGGCGGCGCGACTCGGACATGATGCGCTCGGCGCGGCGGCGGCCGGTGATGTCCTGGATGACGCCGTGCACGCCGGTGGGGCCGCCGGGCGCCATCAGCGGCTCGAGCACGATGCGCAGGTTGCGGGCCTCGCCGCCGCGGCGGATGCGGAACTCGGCCTGCACCGGTTCGACGCCCTGCACGACGGTCCACAGCAGCTGGTCGAGGGCGCCGATGTCGGCGGGCTCGACGTAGGCGGCCAGGTCGGGCAGGCTGATGGGCCCGTCGGCGCGGGCACGGCCGAAGATGACGTAGACGTGGTCGGACCAGACGGCCTCGCCGGTGTGCAGGTTCCACTCGGCCCAGCCCATGTTGCCCAGGCGCTCGGCGTGGGCGAGGCGCACCGCCAGCATCTCGCCGTCGCGTTCGGCGGTCTGCTGCTCCGCCAGATGCTGGACGAGCTCGGCGGCGCTCATCGGCGGTGTTGGGAGGGGAGGCTGATGGCCGCCCGCGACGTCGACCATATTCACTCCTGCAGATGGATCGGGATAATCACCAAACACTAAGTGATCGGCCTTGAGCGGAGTGTAGCGATATCTTGGGTGTTGGGAGTCCTTTTCGCGGATTTTAGGTAACCGGCTAAGAGTAGATTTGTGCCCGTGACGTCCTCTGACCTTTACCCCGTGTCCCGGCTGGCCGCCGCGCAGGAGGCCACCGCCAAGGCGGGGCTCGACGCGCTGCTGCTGACGCCCGGGCCCGATCTTCGTTATGTGAGCGGCTACGAGGCCCTGCCGCTCGAAAGACTGACGTGCCTGGTGGTGCCCGCCTCCGGTGAGGCCTACATGATGGTGCCCAGGCTGGAGCTGCCGGCCGCGCAGGCCTCGCCCGCCTCGCGCCTGGGGCTGGAGTTCGTGGCCTGGGACGAGACTGACGACCCCTACATGATCGTGGCCAAGCGGCTTGGCCAGGTGGGCAAGGTGGGGCTGGCCGACCGGATGTGGGCGATGGCCTCGCTGCGCTTCCGCGACGCGATGCCGGGCGCCGAGCAGGTGCTGGCCGGCACTGTGCTGCGCGAGCTGCGCATGCGCAAGTCGCCGGCCGAGGTGGCGGCGCTGCGGGAGGCCGGGGAGGCGATCGACGCGGTGCACCGGCTGGTGCCGGAGTTCCTGCGTCCCGGCCGCACGGAGCGCGAGGTCGGCCGTGACATCCACGACGCGATCCTGCAGGCCGGGCACGCCACGGTCGACTTCGTCATCGTGGCCTCCGGCCCGAACGGGGCCAGCCCGCACGCCGAGGTCTCCGACCGGGTGATCCAGGCGGGCGAGCCTGTCGTGGTGGACATCGGCGGCCAGATGCACAGCGGCTACTGCTCCGACTCCACCCGCAACTACTGCGTCGGCGAGCCTCCCGCCGACTACGCGGCCTACTTCGAGGTGCTGCGGCGCGCCCAGGAGGCGGCGTGCGATGCGGTGCGGCCCGGCGTGACGTGCGAGTCGATCGACGCGGTGGCGCGTGACGTCATCACCGAGGCCGGCTACGGCGAGTACTTCATCCACCGCACCGGACACGGCATCGGCATCGAGACGCACGAGGAGCCCTACATCGTCAAGGGCAACTCCGAGCTGATGGAGGCGGGCTTCGCCTTCTCTGTGGAGCCGGGCATCTATCCTGGACAGCACGGCGCCCGGATCGAGGACATCGTCGTGTGCACCGAAAACGGTGGCGAGCGCCTGAACAACACCCCTCGAACATTGGTGATCGTTTAGGCAGAATCGGGGGCACGTACACTCTCATGAGGAGTTTGTCTCGATGACTGTTGAGCGTGCCCTGCCTACCCCAGAGGCGCACGACCTGATCGACCTGACCCGCGAGCTGGTCGCCAAGGAGGTCGCGCCCCGGGCCGCGGCCGACGAGGCGGCCGGGCGGTTCCCGCGCGAGATCTTCACGACGCTGGGTGCCGCCGGGCTGCTCGGCCTGCCGTACGCCGAGGAGTACGGCGGGGCGGCCCAGCCGCAGGAGGTCTACCTGCAGGTGGTGGAGGAGCTGGCGGCCGGGTGGCTGGCCGTCGGCCTCGGGGTGTCGGTGCACACGCTGTCGTGCTTTCCCGTGGCCGGCTTCGGCTCGCCGGAGCAGCGCGAGGAGCTGCTGCCCGGCATGCTGGCCGGTGACCTGCTCGGCGCCTACTGCCTGTCGGAGCCGCAGTCCGGCTCGGACGCGGCCGCGCTGACCACCAAGGCCGTGGCGGGCCCCGACGGGTACGCCGTCGACGGCGTCAAGGCGTGGATCACCCACGGCGGCGTGGCCGACTACTACATGCTGATGGCCCGCACCGGCGAGGCCGGCGCGCGCGGCATCTCCTGCTTCCACGTGCCCGCGGGCATGGAGGGGCTGTCGTTCGGCCCGCCCGAGCACAAGATGGGCATGCGCTCCTCGCCGACGGCACAGGTCCGCTTCGACGGCGTACGGCTGGCGCCGCAGGCGCTCGTCGGGTCCGAGGGGGAGGGCTTCAGGATCGCCATGGCCGCGCTGGACGGCGGGCGGCTCGGCATCGCCGCGTGCGCGGTCGGCGTGGCGCAGGCGGCCCTCGACGCGGCCGGCGCCTACGCCCGCGAGCGGCGCCAGTTCGGCAGCCGGATCGTCGACTTCCAGGGCATCGGGTTCATGCTGGCCGACATGGCCACCCAGATCGCCGCCGCCCGGGCGCTCTACCTGGACGCGGCGCGGCTGCGGGACGCAGGCAGGCCGTACAGCACGCGGGCGGCGATGGCCAAGCTGTTCGCCACCGACGTGTGCATGAAGGTGACCACCGACGCGGTGCAGGTGCTGGGCGGCTACGGCTACGTCGAGGACTTCCCCGTGGAGCGGTACATGCGCGAGGCCAAGGTGCTGCAGATCGTGGAGGGCACCAACCAGATCCAGCGCTTGGTGATCAGCCGGGCGCTGGCCAAGGAGTGACGGTCTCCGGGCTGACTGGGATCTTGATCGGACCCACGTGATCATGTGAGAATTCGGCAATAGCTGGATATTCGGGTTACTTGGGGGCGTCGCCCATGGTCCGCGAGCCGATCGAGCGGCCCTAGGATGCCGGACGACGAGCTGACCGAGGCGTTCGCACTCGGCAGCACGTGCGCGCTGGCGGCCGAGTGCGGCAGGGATCTGCGGCAATGTGCCCAGATGTACGGCGAGCTGTTCCCCCCGGGCGCCTTCGACACCGAGCTCTACACCACGCTGTCGCTCACGGGCGCCTTCAGTGCCCCGTGGGCGACGGCCCAGCGGCTGCGGGTGGCCAACCGGGCGGCGCTGTGGGTGCTGGCCGTCGGGCGGCTGGTCGATCGCACCGCCACCGGGCGGCGCACCGTGGCGGCGCTGGCGGAGGAGTGCCTGGCCGTGGCCGACGGGGCCACCCCGCACGCGGCCGTGACCCGTTTCCTGGCCGACCTGCGCGACGAGCTGGCCACGGTCAGGGAGTTCGAGGCGCTGCGCCCGCTGTGGCGCGACCAGCTGGCCCGGATGCTGGAGGCCATGACGCGCGCCTGGTCCTGGCGCGACACCCGGGCGGTGCCGTCGTTCACCCGTTACCTGGACAACGCCGACAGCCGCGGGACGTGCTTCGTGGACCTGTCGCACTGGATCTACGCCGGCGACTCCTGGGCCCGGCGGCACCTGACCGAGCTGCGGGAGGTCAGCGCGCACGTGCAGCGCTACCTGCACCTGCTGGCCGACCTCGCCACCTACCGGCGGGCGGTGAGCTGGGGCGACCTCAACGTGCTCATGCTGGGCGTCAGCCGGGCCGAGGTGGGCCAGACGATGGCCCGCCTGTCGCGCGAGGCGGGCGAGCTGCTCGCGCCGGTGGGGGAAGGCAGCCCGCGGACGGCCGCCTACCTGCGCCGTCAGATCGGCTTCAACGCCGGCTATCACGAGATTTCGGGCTACTGGCAGGACATGTAACGGACAGTGCCGGAAGGTTGACAGCAGGCTTGACAATCCGGTGGGAGCTGCGCGAACAAGGGTGCTCGGGATGACAAACTATGACATATTGCTTCCTGGGATGAATTGCGGCTTGAGTGGAATTTGTGGCGTTGCTAGGGTGTCTCGTTGCCAGGTAGGTGGATTGACCTTTTCTCTGCGCCTTGACATGTTCCACTGACCGTGGCTACTCAAGGCGGAATGCGCACGCGCGGCACGGCTTACGGGCACGACCGCGAAGGGAACAGGGCGGTGCTCGATGGACTTCGGTCGCTCTGATCGCTGGCGGTTGCCGACCGCGATCAAGATTCTGGTCGCTGGGGGGTTCGGCGCGGGCAAGACCACCATGGTGGGAGCCGTGTCGGAGACTCGCCCCCTGCGCACCGAGGAGGCGCTCACGCATGCGGGCGTCCACGTCGACGACCTGTACGGCGTCGAGGGCAAGCCGACCACCACGGTGGTCATGGACTTCGGCCGCATCACGATCCGCGACGACTACATGCTGTATCTGTTCGGCACGCCCGGCCAGGAACGCTTCTGGTTCGTCTGGGACGAGCTGGCCATGGGCGCGCTGGGCGCCATCGTGCTGGCCGACACCCGTCGCCTGGCCGACTGCTTCCCCGCCATCGACTACTTCGAACGCCGCGAGACGCCGTTCGTGGTCGCGCTCAACTGCTTCGACGGCGCCCGCCCGTTCACCGTCGGTGAGGTGCGCAAGGCGCTGGAGCTGGACCCCGAGATCCCGATCGTGCTCTGCGACGCCCGCAGGCGAGATTCGGGCCGGGAGGTCCTGATCACGCTCGTGGAGCATGCCATGCGGACAGGCGCCCAACCCGTCGGGACCATGTCGTGACCACGACCGGTTACCTTTGACCGATGGAGGAGATCGACCGCCGGATCGTCACGCTGCTGGCCAGGGACGGCCGGATGAGCTTCACCGATCTGGCCAAGGAGACAGGCCTGTCGGTCTCGGCCGTGCACCAGCGGGTGCGCCGCCTGGAGAAGCGCGGCGTGCTGCGCGGCTACGCCGCCATCATCGACCACGACGCGGTCGGGCTGCCGATGACCGCGTTCGTGTCGATCAAGCCGATCGACCCCGCCGCGCCCGACGACGCCCCCGACCGGCTGGCGCACCTGCACTCCATCGAGGCCTGCCACAGCGTGGCCGGTGACGAGAGCTACATCCTCAAGGTGCGGGTCGGCTCGCCGGCCGCGCTGGAGGAGCTGCTGCAGCAGATCCGGGAGTCGGCCAACGTCTCCACCCGCACCACGGTCGTGCTGAGCACGCCGTACGAGCATCGTCCGCCCGAGCTCAGCGAGGAGCCTCTTCCCACTCCAGGCGACCTGTAGAAACCGTGGCGCGCCAGCCGCGCAGCGGCTTGCCGCTCTCCAACGCGGCGGCCGTGTCGCGCAGCAGCGCCAGGTAGGACGGCCAGACCACGTCGCCGCTGGTCGTGAGCCCTTCCTCGTTGTAGTACTCGCCGGTCCTGCCTGTGCGCGGGTCGAGGAACAGGTTGCCGCCGTCGCCCGAGTCGGCGAACGGGACCAGGTGCCCGTCCCACCAGCTCCCGCTGTCGTCGCCGCCGTCGATGATGATGCCGCAGAGCATCTTCCAGTCGTCGTGGACGGCCTTGGCGGACATGTAGGAGTAGAAGGGCTCGGGGCCGAACCCGCCGCCGCCGTCGTGGCGCAGCAGCGAGGCGCGCAGGTCGTCGGGGAAGCGGGCGCCCATGGCCGCCTCCATCCGGGCGATGTCCATGGCTCGGGCCGGTCCGGGCAGCGACCGGTAGGTCTTGGGCGCCTTGCGCGCCAGCCACCGCTCGATGCGCCGCCACACGGCCGCCACCTGAGAGGTCGCGGTACGGCCCGGCGTCCGCACCACCGGGGCCTGATGGCCGGGACGGCAGCCGAGGGCGCGAGCCTGCCTGGCGGTCAGCTTCGTCTCGGTCGGCGTGGGCGTCGGGGTCGGCGTGGGAGTCGGGCGCGGCCCTCCGGCGCAGCCGCCCGGCAGGGCGGCGGGCGCCTTGGCCCAGCGCAGCTCGCATCCCTGCACGACCGGATACCACTCGCGCAGCTTCGCGCCGCGCTCCAGCGAGCCGGCCACGGCCTCCAGCATGTCCGCGTACGAGGGCCAGCCCATCGGGCCGTCGAAGCTGAGCGCCTTGCCGTAGCTTTGCTCGCCCACCTGGCCGGTGCGCTGGTCGATGAACAGGTCCGCGCCGTTGCCGGTGGAGCCGACGGGGATCAGGCTGCCGTGGTCGGGATCGGCCGCCTCCGTCCAGCCTAGGACGAGGCTCATGCACCGGGACTCGGTCAACGACCAGATGTCCTGCGCGCCGGCCAGGCCTACGCCGGACGGCAGCTGGAACGCGGCGCCGAAGTTGCCGTCCGCGCCGTCGTGGCGCAGCAGCGAGGCATACAGGTCGTCGGGCAGCCTGGCGCTTCGATACTTCTCCAGCCCGTCCAGGTCCGTGCCGGCGGCGGGGAAGCGCAGTTTGCGCAGGGTGGCCGAGGCGTGGGCGCCCAGCCAGCGGTCGATCCGGTCCCAGGCGGCGTTCACCCGCCCGGCCACCGCCGTGTCCAGGGCGCGCGGGGAGACCGAGGGGGTCGGGGTCGGGTCGAACGAGGGCTGGAGGTCGGGCGTCTGCGGGCCGTTCTCGGGCTCGACCGTCAGGGGTCTGCATCCGGCCGCCCTGGCCTGGTCGGGAGTGAGCATCCTGGCCTGCATCGCGGCATCGACCTTCGGGTCCCCGCAGTCGATCGAGATCGTGTCGCCGCCTCCGCCGAAGCTGCACATGACCACCTTGCTGCCCCCCGCGTGCCCCGCCGCGCTCGCCGTGGCCGCTCCGGCCAGCAGGATCAGGGGCAGCGCGAGCCGTACCAGCCGTAAGCCGATCATTCCCGGCACATTACCGGCGAGCCAAGGGTGTTCGGGATTGTCGAACACCGCTAAGGTTGGTGGCGTGGGAGAGACGATCCAGTCGGTGGAGCGGGCGGCGGGCATCCTGCGCCTGCTCGCCTCGGGGCCGCGCGAGCTGGGGGTGGCCGAGCTGGCCAGGGCCATGGGACTGCCCAAGGGCACCCTGCACGGCATCCTGCGCACGCTGGTCCACGTCGGCTTCGTCGAGCAGGACGAGATCACCGGCAAGTACCGGCTCGGCGGCACGCTGCTGCACCTGGGCAGCAGCTACCTCGACGTCAACGAGCTGCGCACCCGCTCGCTCAACTGGGCCGACGCGCTGGCCGGCCGCAGCAGGGAGAGCGTGTGGATCGGCACCCTGCACGAGGGTGAGGTGCTGGTCGTCCACCACGTCTTCCGCCCCGACGACAGCATGCAGGTCCTGCAGGTCGGCACGCTGCAGCCGGTCCACGCCAGCGCCCTGGGCAAGGTGCTGCTGGCCTACGACCCGTACGGCGAGGCCGAGCCCCGCCCGCTGGCCGCCCACACCCCCCGCACCCTGGTCACCGCCGACGACCTGGCCAAGGAGCTGGAGCTGGTGCGCGGCCGGGGATGGGCCGCCGACGTGGAGGAACTGGTTGAGGGAGAGGTCTCCATCGCCGCCCCGATCCGCGACCGCCGAGCCGTCACCGTGGGCGCCATCGGGGTGCGCGGCGCCGTCGAACGCCTGACCACGGCAGGGGAGCCGCGCATGGACGTGGTCTCCTTCGTCCGCGACGCGGCCAGGGCCATCACCCGCGACCTATCCCGCTCTTGACAGACCAGCTAGGTTCGGTAATCCCGAACCGCGTGAAGTGAGGACACCTCCCGTGCCGCAGTACGTCGCCGCCATCGACCAGGGCACCACGTCCAGCCGGTGCATGGTCTTCGATCAGGCAGGCCGTATCGTCTCCGTCGCGCAGCGCGAGCACCGGCAGATCTTCCCCCGTCCCGGCTGGGTCGAGCACGACGCCGCCGAGATCTGGCAGGCCGTCCAGGACGTCATGCGGCGGGCCGTGGACGACTTCGGGCAGATCGCCGCGCTGGGCATCACCAACCAGCGCGAGACCACCGTGCTGTGGGACCGGCACACCGGCGAGCCGGTGGCCAACGCGATCGTGTGGCAGGACACCCGCACCGACGCCCTCGTGCGCGGCCTGGCAGGACACGAGCAGCTGTTCCGGCAGAAGGCCGGGCTGCCGCTGGCCACCTACTTCTCCGGGCCGAAGATCCGCTGGCTGCTGGAGGAGACGCCGGGGCTGCGCGAGCGGGCCGAACGGGGCGAGGTGCTGTTCGGCACCATGGACAGCTGGCTGATCTGGAAGCTGACCGGGCGGCACGTCACCGACGTCACCAACGCCAGCCGCACGCTGCTGATGAACATCCACACCCTGGCCTGGGACGACGACCTGCTCGACGTGCTGGGCGTGCCGCGCGCGATGCTTCCCGAGATCCGGCCTTCGGCTGAAATCTATGGACATTTCGCGAAAGTGCCGGTGGCGGCGGCGCTAGGCGACCAGCAGGCGGCGCTGTTCGGCCAGACCTGCTTCGCGCCCGGCGAAACCAAGAGCACCTACGGTTCGGGCAGTTTCCTGCTGATGAACACCGGCGCGGAGCCGGTCACGTCCAAGCACGGCCTGCTGACCACGGTCGGCTACCAGATCGGTGACGCCCCGGCCACCTACGCGCTGGAGGGCGCGATCGCGGTGACCGGCTCGCTGGTGCAGTGGCTGCGCGACAACCTGGGCCTGATCTCCAGTGCGGCCGAGATCGAGACGCTGGCCAGGACCGTGGAGGACAACGGCGGCTGCTACTTCGTGCCGGCCTTCTCCGGTCTGTTCGCGCCGCACTGGCGCAGCGACGCCCGAGGGGTGATCGCCGGGCTGACCGGGTTCGTCACCAAGGGGCACATCGCGCGGGCCGTGCTGGAGGCCACCGCCTGGCAGACCCGGGAGGTCGTCGACGCGATGAACGCCGACGCCGGCATCGCGCTGACCTCGCTGCGCGCCGACGGCGGCATGACCGCCAACAACCTGCTCATGCAGACGCTGGCCGACGTGCTCGACGTCCCCGTGGTGCGGCCGATGGTGGCCGAGACCACCTGCCTGGGCGCCGCCTACGCCGCGGGCCTGGCCACCGGGTACTGGCCCGACACCGGGGCGCTGCGGGCCAACTGGCACAAGGCCGCGGAATGGCGTCCGCAGATCACCGCGGAAGCCAGGGACAGGGAGTACGCCAACTGGCGCAAGGCCGTCGAACGCACCCTCGACTGGAGCACCACATGACGATCGCCACCCTCGACAACCGGGCCGCCACCCGCCAGGAACTGACGCGGACCACCTACGATCTGCTCGTCATCGGCGGCGGCATCCTCGGCACGTCGGTCGCCTGGATGGCGGCCCAGGCGGGGCTGCGCGTGGCCATGGTGGAGGCCGGCGACTTCGCCGGCGCCACCTCGAGCGCCTCCTCCAAGCTCGTCCACGGCGGCCTGCGCTACCTGCAGACCGGCAACGTCAAACTGGTCGCCGAGAACCACCGCGAGCGCCGCGCCCTGGCCGCCGACATCGCCCCGCACCTGGTCAAGCCGCTCAGTTTCGTCGTGCCGATCTACCGCGGCGGCCCGCACGGCGCCGCCAAGCTGGGCGCGGGAGTGTTCCTGTACTCGGCGCTGTCGGTGTTCGGCGACGGCGTGGGCCGCGTCATCACCCCGCACCAGGCGCTGGCCAAGGTGCCCGCGCTGCGCGCCGAGGGCCTGCGCGCGGCCGCCGTCTACGGCGACCACCAGATGAACGACAGCCGGGTGGCCGTCATGACCGTGCGCGCCGCCGTCGACGCGGGAGCGGTCGTGCTCAACCACGCCGAGGTGGTCGGCCTGCGCCTGACCTCCGGTACGGTGACCGGCGCCGACCTGCGTGACCGCTGCGACGGCACGGAGTTCGGGATCGACGCGCGCCTCGTGCTCAACGCCACCGGCCCGTGGCTGGACCACCTGCGCCGGATGGAGGACCCGGACGCCGCGCCCAGCATCCGCCTGTCCAAGGGCGCCCACCTGGTGATGCGCCGCGGCGAGCCGTGGAAGGCGGCCCTGACGATTCCCATCGACAAGTACCGGGTGTCGTTCGCCATCCCGTGGGAGGACCACCTGCTGCTCGGCACCACCGACGAGGCCTACGAGGGCGATCCCGCCCAGGTACGCGCCACGGACGCCGACATCGCCCAGATCCTGGACGAGGCAGGGCACGCCGTACAGGGGCTGAACAAGGACGACCTCACCTACGCCTTCGCCGGGCTGCGGGTGCTACCGGGCGGGCCGAGGTCGGTCGCGGCGGCCAAGCGCGAGACGCTGCTGAGCCGCGGCAAGGGCGGCATGCTGTCGGTCGCCGGCGGCAAGTGGACCACCTACCGGCACATCGGCAAGCTCGTCCTGGACACCCTCGCCCACCTGCCGGGACGCCCGCTGGGCGACGACCTGGCCGCGATACTGCCCGCGATGCCGCTGCCCGGCCTGGCCAGCCCCGACGCGGTGGCGCTGCGGCTGTGGAGCGACCGCGAGCCGGGCCACCGCATGGACCCGCTGGTCGCGCGCCACCTGGCCGCCCACTACGGCTCGATCGCGCTCGACCTGGCCCGCCTCATCCGCGACGACCCCGCGCTGGGCGAGCGCATCCACCCCGACGGTCCCGACATCTGGGCCCAGGTCGTCTACGCGCGCGACCACGAATGGGCCGTCACGGTCGACGACGTGGCACGACGGCGCACCACGCTCACCGTGCGCGGCCTGGACACCCCCGACGTCCGCGACCGCGTCACCGGGATCCTCGGCGCGTCCTGACCCCGCCGCGTGCCCGGCCGCCGAGCCGGAGGCCGGGCGACGGGGATCACGCGACCGCGGCCACCGCGTCGTCAGGGTTGATGTGGCTGATGTTCATAGTGGGAGCGTAGGCGGGCTTTGGCCTCCTCGGACGCGCCCAGATGCTCCAGGCCGTTGAGCGCGGCACCCACCACCGGGGGCAGGTCCGCGACCACCAGCTTGGCGCGCGGGGCCCGCAGCGCGAACGAGGTGTCCAGCAGCGAGGTCAGCAGCGGATCCCTGGCCGCCAGGATGCCGCCGCCCAGGATCACCTCCGTGGGGGTCTCAAGCAGGTCCAGACGGCGCAGGCACACCTCGGCCATCACGGTGATCTCCTCGGCCTGCCGTTCGACCAGCGAGCGCGCCAGGGCGTCGCCCGCGGCCGCCGTGGCCAGAACGCCGGGGGCCAGGTCCATCAGGTCGGCCTCGGCCAGGTGGCCGAAGTGCAGCCCCAGCACCACGTCCTCGACGGTGGAGGCGCCGAAGTGCGTCGTGATCAGCCCGGCGAGCGCGGTGACCGGGCCGCGGCCGTCCTCGGCGCGCACGGCGTGCCACAGAGCCTCCTCACCCAGGCCCAGGCCGCCGCCCCAGTCGCCGCTGATACGGCCGAGCGCGGGGAAGCGGGCGAGCTGTCCGGTGGGGGAGACGCCGACCGCGTTGATGCCCGCGCCGCAGACCACCGCCACGCCCCACGGGCCGGACGCGCCCGCCCGCAGCAACGCGAAGGTGTCGTTGCGCACCACGATGTCGTCGCCGAAGCCTCGGGCGGTGAACCCCCCGGCCAGTGCCTCCTCCTCCACCGGCAGGTCGGCGCCCGCCAGGTAGGCCGCCACGTGCGCCAAGGCGGGCAGGTCCCCGCCTCCTGCCGGGTTGGCCGCGGCCTGCCGTACGGCTTCGGGCAGGTTCGCCACCGCCTGCCGTACGGCGCGCACCACCACCTCCACCGCGGCGGGGACGCCCTCGCTCTGCGGGGCGAACGGGCCGGAACGGCCCGTCGCGAGGACCTCGCCCCGCGTGGTCACCAGCGCGACGTCGGTCTTGCTGTTGCCGCCGTCGACCGCCAGCAGGATCTGCTCCACTACCTCACCGTCCACGGCAGGTGCGCGCGGTTGGCCTCGAGCAGCAGCCCGGTCAGCTCCTCGGCGATCGCGTCCTGGCCGACGAGCGGATGGGCGAGCAGCGCGTCGCGGACCCTGTCGGCCCCGCCGTGCAGCGCGGCCTCCAGCGCGAGGCTCTCGTAGGCCGACACGTGCGCGATCAGCCCCGAGTACAGCGGCGCCAGCGGCTTCTGAGGCAGCGGTACGGCTCCCGCCGCGCCCACCCGCGCCGGCACCTCGATCACGGCGTCGTCGTCGAGGAAGGGCAGCGTGCCGTTGTTGCGCACGTTGACCACCTGGATGTCGCCCCGGTCGCCGAGCAGCGAGGCGATCAGCGCGACCGCCGCCTCGGAGTAGAAGGCGCCGCCCCGCTCGGACAGCAGCTCCGGCTTGGTGACGACCGCCGGGTCGGCGTACATCTCCAGCAGCCGCGCCTCCATCTCCGCCACCTCGGCCGCCCGTGACGGCTTGGTCCGCTGCTCCTCCACGACCACGTCGTGGGCGTAGAAGTAGCGCAGGTAGTAGGACGGGATGACGCCGAGCCTGCGCAGCAGCTCGACCCGCAGGCCCAGGTTGCCGGCGATCTCCTGGCCCCGGTCGGAGGCCAGCACCTCGGGCAGGATGTCCTGACCGTCCAGGTAGACGGCCCGCTCCCAGGTCAGGTGGTTCAGGCCGACGTGGCCCAGGGAGATGTGCGAGGGGTCGACGCCCAGCGCGGCCGCGAAGTGGCGCTGGAAGCCGATCGCCACGTTGCACAGCCCGATCGCCCGGTGCCCGGCGTCCAGCAGCGCCCGGGTCACGATGCCGACCGGGTTGGTGAAGTCGACGATCCACGCCTGCGGCGCGAGCCGCCGCACCACCTCGGCGATCTCCAGCACGACGGGCACGGTCCGCAGGGCCTTGGCCAGCCCGCCGGCGCCCGTCGTCTCCTGGCCCACGCAGCCGCACCGCAGCGGCAGCGTCTCGTCCACGTTGCGGGCGGCCTGCCCGCCCACGCGCAGCTGGAACAGCACGGCGGTGGCGCCGGCCACCCCCTCCTCGACAGAGGACGTGGCCAGCACCGACGCCGGATGCCCGGCGTGGGCCAGCATCCGCCGCGCCATTCCGGCCACCAGCTCAAGACGCGAAATATCCGGATCTATCAGCGCGATCTCGGAGACCGGCAGCTCATCTCGCAGCCGCGCGAACCCGTCGATCAGCTCCGGCGTATACGTCGAGCCGCCCCCGACCACGGCCAGTTTCAACCCTTCACTCCCGTCAGCGTGACGCCCTCGATGAAGATCTTCTGGGCGAAGAAGAACACGATGATCACCGGCGCCATGACGAGCAGCGTGGCCGCCATGGTCAGGTTCCACTGCACGTGGTGCAGCGCCTTGAACGAGGCCAGCCCCACCGACAGCGTCCAGTTGTCCAGATTGGTGGAGGCGTACAACAGTGGCCCGTAGTAGTCGTTCCAGCAGTAGAAGAACTGGAACAGCGCGATCGCGGCGATGCCCGGCTTGGCCATCGGCAGGATCACCCGGATGAGCGTCTTGAAGTCCGTGCAGCCGTCGACGCGGGCGGCGTCGGTGTAGTCGCGCGGAATCGTGACCAGGAACTGCCGGAGCAGGAAGATGGAGAACGCGTCCCCGGTCAGCATCGGCAGGATCAGCGGCCACAGCGTCCCGGTCAGGTCGAAGCGCGCCCAGATCAGGTAGACGGGCACGGCGATGACCTGTGGCGGCAGCATCATCATCGTGATGACCAGCAGGAACGCCAGCTTGCGCCCGCGGAAGCGGAATCGGGCCATCGCGTAGGCCACCGGGATCGACGACACCACCGTGAACAGGGTGCCGAGCCCGGCGTACACCAGCGTGTTGCGCAGCCACAGCAGGATCGGCGACTTGGCGAACACCTCGGCGAAGTTGCCCCAGTTCCACGTGTGCGGGAGCAGCTCGTCGGTCAGCGTCTGGTTGTCGCTCATCACCGCGGTGAACAGCACGAACACCACGGGCCCGACGAAGGCGATCGCCAGCGCCACGGCCAGCGCGTGCGTGGCGATCCAGTACAGCACCTTCCTGGCACGGCTCCGCCGTACCTGCGCGGAATGGAGCGCGGCCCGCTTGGGCGCGGCCACCAGAGTCGCGCTCATCCGGACACCTCCTCGAAGCCGCGGAACTGCCGCAGCAGGATCAGCGTGAACACCATCGACACGGCGAACAGCACGAGCGCCAGCACGCACGCATACCCCATCGCATAGTCGCGGAAGCCCGCCTGGAACAGCCACTGCGGCAGCGTCAGCGTGGACATCTCCGGATACCCGGGGACGAACGTGCTGCCGGGAGCGTCGGTGACGCCCGAGGCCACCCGCGCCGCGATCATCGCCTGGGTGAAGTACTGCAGGGTGTAGATCACCCCGGTCACCGCGGTGAACATCAGCACCGGCCGGATCGTGGGCAGCGTGATGCTGCGGAACTGCCGCCACGCCCCGGCCCCGTCGATGGCGGCCGCCTCGTACAGGTGCTTGGGCACGTCCAGCAGCGCGGCCAGGAAGATCACCATCAGGTTGGTGCAGCTCCACATGGCCAGCAGCGTCAGGCCGGGCTTGGACCAGTCCTTGTCGCCGAACCAGTCGGGCCCGCTGATGCCGATCTTGGCCAGCAGGTTGTTGACCGGCCCTGTCGCCGGGTTGAGCAGGTAGACGAAGGCCACCGTGCCGGCCGTGACCGGCACCAGTGACGGCAGGTAGAACAGCGTCCTGAAGAACCCGACGCCGGCCTTCAGCTTGGTCAGCAGCTGGGCGATGCCGAGCGCGAACAGCACGGTCGCCGGCACCATGACCACCACCAGCCAGGCGGTGTTCTTCATGGCGATCCAGGCCCGTTCGTCCTGGAAGAAGTACCGCCAGTTGTCCAGGCCGTTGAACTTCAGCGTGAACAGGTCGTAGTTGAAGAAGGAGAAGTAGACGGTGGCCACCAGCGGGTAGGCGAAGAACACCATGAAACCCACCAGCCAGGGAGCCATCCACAGCAGCGGCCGCAGGCGCGCGAGCATGGGATCAGCCGCCCGACAGCTTGAGCTTGTCGTTGATCAGCTTGTCCACGCCCTTGAGCCCGGAGTCCAGGTCCTTGACCGAGCCCTTCTCCCACGAGGTGATGAAGCCCTGCAGCGCCTCCTGGTTGAAGGGGCTGTTGACGTGGGCGGGGATCGTCGAGGTCTGCGGGTTGGCGAAGACGTCGAGGAAGGTCTGGAAGTGCTCGTCCTTCTTCAGGTCCGGCGACTGCAGCGAGCCCGTCGTGGTCGGAACGTTCCTGATGGCGTTGGACAGCGTGACGAGCGCCTTGGTGTCGGTGGTGAGGTACTTCACCAGCGCCCAGGCGGCCTCCGGGTTCTTGGCGCCCTTCGGCACGCCGATCACGGTCCCGGCGGTGAAGCCGCTGCCGTACAGGTCGGGCTTGTCGTCGGCGACGGGCATCGGCGCGGTGCCGTAGTCGATCTTCGGCGCCTCGTTGGCCAGCATCGCCACGCGCCACTCGCCGTCGATGGCCATGGCGACCTTGTTCTCGTAGAACGGGTTCTTGGCCGAGAACTCCTCACCCAGCGACTTGCGGAACTTCTCCAGGTTGGCGTAGCCGTACCAGTCGATGAGGTCCTTCTGCCAGGTCAGCAGCGTCTTCCAGGCGGGGTCGGACCCGATGGCGGAGGTGCCGTCGGAGTTGGTCCACTTGGCGCCGACCATGGCGCTCCAGTGTCCCGCGGTGTTCTCGTAGTACTGGCCGCTGGGGATGAAGCCGGCCACCTTGATCGTGCCGTCGGGGTTCCTGACCGTCAGCTCCTTGGCCAGTTTGGTCAGCTCCGACAGCGTCTTGGGCGGCTGGTTGCCCTTCATCAGGGCCTTGTTGTAGTAGAGGCCGTAGGCGTCGGTCAGCAGCGGCATCACGCACCGCTTGCCCTCGAACTGGGTGTAGTCGGTGACGACCTTGGGGAAGATCGACAGGTCGATCCCGTCCTGCTTGATCACCGGGGTGAGGTCCTGGAACACGCCGGACTTGCACCATGTCGCGACCGAGTCGGTGGTGAAGGAGGAGGCCACGTCCGGCGGGTGCCCGCCGCGCACCGCCTGGGTGATCTGCTCGTCCTGCACGCCCTTGACCAGCTTGACCTTGATCTGCGGGTACTTCTGGTTGAAGCCCGCGATGGCGTCGGTGAACGCCTTGACCTCCGAGTCGGCGGAGAAGCCGTGCCACAGCTCGATCGTGGCTGCGGGCAGCGCCGCAGGCGCCGTGTTGGAGGCCTTGGGCTGGGAACCGAGGGAGGGACCAGCCTCCTTGCCCGCGGTACAGGCGGCCAGTGCCAGGACAGCTAACCCAGCGGCTGCCAATGGAACGAAACGCACGGGGGGTGCCTCCTCTTTAAGGCGTGGGGACCGTGGAGCTGAAGACCTCGTCACGGACGGTGTCCAGGGCGAGGTCGAGCGCGCCCGCGAGAACGGGGTTGCCTTCGACAGTGGAAAGACGCAGCTGTGGCCGCGGGATGGTCAGCGCGTGCAGCTCGTGTTCGATCAGCTCGCGCAGGGTCTCACCGCCGGACAGCACCACGCCGCCGGTCAGCACGATCAGGCCCGGGTCGATGACCGAGGTCATGGCGGCCAGGCCGACCGCCACCCTGGCCGCGATGTCGCGCAGTCCCGCGCGCGCGTCCTCGGCCTTGTGACCCGTGCCCTCCGCCGCGTGCACCGCGTTCGCGATCGCCTGGCGGAAGTCCTGGCCGCGCACCCCGTAGGAGCGCAGCAGCTTGAGTACGGCGGGGCCGCCGGTGAGGGCCTGGTAGCCGTGGTTGGCGTACCGGCCCGCCTCCCTGGCGGTCGGGGCGCCAGGCGTGGGCATGTAACCCACCTCGCCCGCGCCGCCGGTCGCGCCCCTGTGCATGCGCCCGCCGAGCACGATGGCCGAGCCGATGCCCTCGTCGGCCCACAGCAGCACGAAGTCGGTGTGCCCCTTGGCGGCGCCGTGTGCCTGCTCGGCCAGCGCCACCAGGTTGACGTTGTTCTCCACGTCCACCGGCACGTCCAGCCCGCCGCTCAGCGTCGGCACCACGTCGGCGACGTGCCAGCCGGGCATGTCCTTGGCCGTGGCGTAGCCGAGCCGGCCCGTGGACGGGTCGATGGCGGCCTGAACGCCGATGACGACGCGGCGCAGCTTGTCCGGCGGCTCGGCGCCCTCGATGGCGGCCCGCAGCCGCTCGACCAGTTCGCCGCCCGGCCTGCGCGAGGTGGGCAGCGTGTACTCACCGACGATCGCGCCGGTGATGTCGGCGATGCGGGCCTCGATCCGGTCGGGCGTCACGTCCAGCGCGGCCACGTAGGCAGCGGCCGGGTTGATCCGGTACACCTCGGCGGTGCGGCCGGGCAGCCCCTCGCGGATGCCGTCGAGCACCACGAGGCCGGCCTCTTGCAACCGCGACAGCAACTGGGATGCTGTGGGCTTGGACAGACCTGTCAGCGTCCCGATCTCGGGCCGGGTGAGCGGGCCGCGATCCAGGAGTGCCTGCAGTGCCGCGCGATCGTTGATCGCACGTAGCAGACTGGGGGTTCCCGGGACCGGACTGCTCACTGCGACTCCTTCGACCGAAGTTAGGAAAGTTTCCTAACTTGATGCGAACGTACGGAGTAGGGCAGTGCCCGGTCAAGAGGTGAAACCAAGCCGTGACCGTAGCCAGGGAAAGGAATGATGGGAGTGCCTCAACAGGCGTGCTAACGTCGTCGTTTGTCGTAACAAGAGACAGAATGGCCCGGAGTGTCCCATTAATCACAGTAGTGGTCCGACAGCAACTCGTCAAACGGAGCTCACCAAAGAGCAGGACTACGTCACGCGCCTCTACGACAGGCTCGACGTCCTGCGTGAGCGCACACAGCGCCAGCTGAAGGAGGTCCTGGCCACCGGAGCGATCGGCACCATGCAGAACAGGTCCGAGCGCGACACCTTCGCCGAGATGTACGCCACCCGCCTGGCCCGCCTGTGGGCGGTCGAGCGCGGCCTGGTCTTCGGCAGGCTCGACCACGTCGACGAGGGCCGCCTCTATATAGGCAAGCTCGGGCTCACCGACGACGAGCAGGAGCGCCTGCTGATCGACTGGCGCGCGCCCGTCGCCCAGCCCTTCTACCGGGCCACCCCGGCCGCGCCGATGGGCGTCACCCGGCGCCGGCATCTGCAGACCAAGGGCAGGACCGTGGTCGGCGTCGACGACGACCTGCTCGACCTGGACTCCCTCAGCGACGACGACCGCGCCACCCTCAACGGCGAGGCCGCGCTGCTGGCCGCGCTGGACGAGCGGCGCACCGGCCGCATGCGCGACATCGTCGCCACCATCCAGGCGGAACAGGACAAGGTCATCCGGGCCGACCTCAACGGCGTGCTGGTCGTGCAGGGTGGTCCAGGCACCGGCAAGACCGTCGTCGCCCTGCACCGGGCGGCCTACCTGCTCTACACCCACCGCGAGCGGCTCGAGCGCCGTGGCGTGCTCATCCTTGGCCCGAACCTGACCTTCCTGCGCTACATCGAGCAGGTCCTGCCCTCCCTCGGTGAGACCGACGTGCTGCTGTCCACCGTGGGCGAGCTGTTCCCCGGCGTGACGGCCACCGCCCGCGAGCGGGCCGAGGTGGCCGCGCTCAAGGGCGACCTGCGCATGGCCGAGGTGCTGGCGCGAGCCGTACGCGAAAGGCAGCGCGTGCCGCGCAAGCCGATCGAGCTCAGGCTCGGCCGCTACGCGCTCACCATCGATCGCGGCATGCTGGAGTCGGCCAGGAACAAGGCCGTGCGCTCGCGCCGCCCGCACAACCAGGCGCGCACCGTCTTCGTCCGGTCCCTTCTCAACGCGCTGGCCAGGCAGGCCGCCAAGAAGCTGGGCCGGGGCCTCATCGACGACGACGAGCTGGCCGACCTGCGCGAGGATCTGCGCACCGAGCCCGTCGTCAAGAGCGCGCTCAACCGGCTGTGGCCCTACCTCACCCCGCAGGGCCTGCTGCTGGGCCTGTACGGCTCCGCCGAGCGCCTGGGCGCGGCCGCGGGGGACCTGCTGTCGGCCGGTGAGCGCGCGCTGCTGCTGCGGGAGCGGGGCGAGTGGACCGAATCGGACGTGCCGCTGCTGGACGAGGCGGCCGAGCTGCTCGGCGAGATTGACGAGCACGTGCTGCGGGCCACCGCCGCGCAGGCGGAGGAGGAACTGGCCGCCTCCAGGCAGTCGGAGGAGCTCCAGCGCGAGGCCGAGCTGGCCTACGCCCGCGAGGTGCTCGAGCTGACCGGCCTGTCGGACGTCATGGAGGCGGAACGGCTCGCCGAGCGGCAGCGCGGCGACGGGCCCTACCTGACCACGGCCGAGCGGGCCGCGGCCGACCGCAGCTGGGCCTACGGGCACGTGATCGTGGACGAGGCGCAGGAGCTGTCGGCGATGGCCTGGCGGGTCGTGATGCGGCGCGTCCCGAACCGGTCGATGACGATCGTGGGCGACATCGCGCAGACCGGCTCGGCGGCCGGAGCGCGCTCCTGGCGCGCCGTCATGGATCCCTACGTCGCCGGCCGGTGGCGTGAGGCGTCGCTGACCGTCAACTATCGCACGCCGGTCGAGCTGATGGCCGTGGCGGCCCGTGTGCTGGCCTCCATCGATCCCGGGCTGGAGGCGCCCACCTCGGTGCGCGAGACCGGGTTCGAGCCGTGGGAGGCGCCGCTGGAGGCGCTGCCCGAGCTGGTCAAGGCCGAGGTGGGCGAGGGCGGCAAGGTGGCCGTCGTGGTCCCGGACGCGCTGCTCACCGACCTCGGCGCCCGGGTCACCGCGGTCGTGGACGGCACTGTGGTGGTCGGCGCCGCCGGGGGAGACCGCGGCGTGTCGTCCGCCGCGCTGGACGCGCCGGTCGCGGTGATGGGCGTGAGTGACGCCAAGGGGCTGGAATTCGACTCGGTGATCGTGG
Source organism: Nonomuraea sp. NPDC050536 (assembly GCF_044457685.1). NCBI lineage: Bacteria > Bacillati > Actinomycetota > Actinomycetes > Streptosporangiales > Streptosporangiaceae > Nonomuraea > Nonomuraea sp. NPDC050536. The sequence goes on along the minus strand of NZ_JBITHD010000013.1, from coordinate 187,844 downwards.
CCGAGCCGGACCTCATCGCCGGGCAGTCGCCGCGCGGGCTGAGCGACCTGTACGTGGCGCTGACCCGCGCCACGCAGCGGCTCGGCGTGGTCCACTCCCGGCCGCTGGCACCGGCGCTGCAGGGGTTGCGCCGCGTGCCCCTCAATGGCGACTAATGGGCATTGATCCAGTAGGTCGTGCATGTCCTACCTGCGGAAACTTGATGTTTCCGCTGATCGGGACACGGTTGACATCTGAGTTGGAGTCGGTAGTTTGCTGCGCAGTCCAGCACGGGACTTGGCCGGTTGGCCGTCTCTGACATCGACGGATCCTGCGTCCGTGACAGCGCCCGGTTTCTTGTTCCGGGTTCTGTCCACACAGCCAGGTGCAGGGCCGTCGGTCCGTCGAGTCGGGGCACCCCAACCGGGCGGGGGGTTGGACCCGGGACGGGCCCGGTAGCCCAGTAGACAACGGAATTCCGCGCTCGCCGCCGACGAGACGGGTCCGGTCCGAAGGGTTTCCGGGCCCTCTTCCCGCTCCCGTGCTCAAGGACCACCATCAAGCGCCGGGTGGTCGCGCGGCTACCGTCAGCCGCGGGGCCACCCTGCCGGTGTAGCGATCTTTGCCTGCGGCCGGTCATCGCCTGTCCGGACTGGGGCCGCGGGGCGGTAGCGTTGCCGTGAGACGGTGCGCGACTCGCGAGGAGAACCCGGCGTGGTGCAGGACAAGACGGGCCTACCGCCCACCCCCGACTCGCCGCTGCCCGACGCCCCCGTGCCGCCGTCCGCCTCCGCGGATGCCACGCCGAGCGCCGAGGGCGCGCCGGTGCGGGAATCGCGCCTGGTGCTGGCTGCCCGGGTGCTCGCGGCCGCCGTCGGCGGGGTGGTGCTGTATCTGGCGTTCCCGCCGCTCGGGTGGTGGGTGTGCGCGCCGCTGGGGATCGCGCTGATCGCGGGCTCGCTGTACGGCACGCGCCCGCGCCGGGCCGCCTGGCTGGGATACCTGGCCGCCGCGGTGTTCCTGACGCCGACGCTGGCCTGGGTGCGGTCCATCGGCGACGACGTGTGGGTCATGCTGGTCGGCGTCGAGAGCCTGTTCTACGCCGTGATGGCGGCACTGGCGGCGCTGGTGTTCCGGCTGCGGTGGTGGCCGCTGTGGTTCGCCTGCCTGTGGGTGGCCATGGAGTGGGCGCGCAGCCTGGTCCCCATCGGCGGCTTCCCGTGGGCCCGGCTGGCCTTCAGCCAGGGCGAGTCGCTGTTCACCGAGTACGCCGCGCTGGGCGGGGCGCCGCTGGTCTCCTTCGCGGTCGTCGTTTCCGGCGCCCTCCTGGCCTGCGCGGTGCTCCGGCGCGAGGCGGGGCTCGGGCGGAAGGCGGTGCCGGTCGCCGTGGCGCTGGCCGTGCCGCTCATCACCGTGGCCATCCCGAGGCCCGGCGGTGAGAGCAGGACCGTCAACGTGGGCATCGTCCAGGGAAACGTGCCGGGCAAGGGCATGTACGCCTTCGGCGACGAACCCGCCGTCGTGCTGAAGAATCACGCCACCGAGACCGAACGGCTGGCGCGAGCCGTACAGGATGGCAAGTTCATCAAGCCCGACCTGGTCGTGCTCCCGGAGAACTCCACCGACATCGACCCCTACCGGGACGAGTTCGCGCGCGCCACGATCGACCAGTCGGTCAAGAGCGTCGGCGTGCCCACGCTGGTCGGCGCCGTGGTCGCCATCGGCGACGCCAACCGCGCCACCCGCAGCCTGGTGTGGGACCCGAAGACGGGGCCCGGCGCCTACTACGACAAACAGAACCTGGTGCCCTTCGGGGAGTACACCCCGTTCAAGGACCTCGTGCTCAAGTTCTGGGAGCGGGCCAACCTGGTCGGCCGGCAGTCGGTGCCGGGCGGCAAACCGGGCGACCTGCGCCTGGGGCCGGTCACGATCGGCGCGGTGAACTGCTACGAGGTGGCCTACGACCCCACCGTGCGCGAGACGGTCAAGGCCGGAGGCACGCCGCTGGTCGTGCAGACCAACAACGCCAGCTACGCGCTGTCCAACCTGCCGCCGCAGCAGCTGGCCATGTCGCAGCTGCGCGCCGTCGAGCACAACCGGGCGGTGGTGACCGCCGCCACCACCGGTATCTCGGCGTACGTGACGCCGGAGGGCAAGGTCGCCTGGCAGACACGCGAGCGGGTCGCCGACATGAACGTGGTGAAGGTGCCCGTGCGCACGCAGACCACGATCGCCACCAGGCTGGGGCCGTGGCCCGAGTGGGCGCTGGCGCTGCTGGGCGCGGCCGCCGCGGGTTACGCCTGGTGGCGTGGCCGGCGCCGGGCCGACGGGGCGGGGGACGAGCGGATGGAGACTGACTGAGCATGGAAGCGATCGGCCGGGTACTCGTGGTGGTCCCGACCTACAACGAGCGCGACAATCTGCCGATGATCGCCGAGCGGATCCGCGCCGCCGTACCCGAGGCGCACCTGCTGGTCGCCGACGACAACAGCCCCGACGGCACCGGGGCGGTCGCGGACGGGCTGGCCGCCGCCGACGACCACATCCACGTGCTGCACCGGCCCGGCAAGCAGGGGCTGGGCGCCGCCTACATCGCGGGGTTCCGGTGGGGGCTGGCCGAGGGCTACGAGGTGCTCGTCGAGATGGACGCCGACGGCTCCCACCAGCCGGAGGAGCTGCCCAAACTGCTCGAGGCCGTCGCCGACGGCGCCGACCTGGCCATCGGCTCGCGCTGGGTGCCGGGCGGCAAGGTGGTCGACTGGCCGGCCAGGCGCGAGTTCCTGTCCCGCGGGGCCAACGTCTACGTGCGGCTCATGCTCGGGCTGCCCGTCCGCGACGCCACGGCCGGCTTCCGCGCCTACCGGGCCGCCACGCTGGAGAAGATCGGGCTGTCGGACGTGGAGTCGCAGGGCTACTGCTTCCAGGTCGACCTCACCCTGCGTACGGCGCGCGACGGGCTGCGCGTGGCCGAGGTGCCGATCACCTTCGTCGAGCGGACCATCGGCACCAGCAAGATGAGCGGGCGGGTGGTCGCCGAGGCGCTGTGGCGGGTCACCCTGTGGGGACTCACAGGTTTGCCGCGGCGACTACGGCGTAGGTAGGAACGTCTCGGGCGCCGCGGGCGTTGACTCTTTCGTAGGCGTGCTTGTGGGAGATGAGAAACGATGCGGCTGCTGCTTTTCCTGGCCTTCCTCGTGGTGCCCGTGCTCGAGATCTGGGTGCTGATCCAGGTCGGCTCGGTCATCGGCGGCTGGACCACGGTGGCGTTGCTGATCGCCGACAGCCTGCTCGGGGCGTGGCTGGTGCGGCGTGAGGGCCGCCGGGCGTGGCGGGCTCTGCAGGAGGCGCTGCAGTCCGGGCGGATGCCCGACAGGGAACTGGCCGACGGCGGCCTGATCCTGGTCGGCGGCGCTCTGCTGCTGACTCCCGGCTTCATCACCGACATCTTCGGCTTCGCCTGCGTCCTGCCCTTCACCCGGCCCCTCATGCGCCGCCTGGGCGCCTGGTTCTTCGACCGCCGCGTCAAGCGCCTGGCCGCGTCGTCGCCGTACGCCGGGCTCTTCGCCGACCCCTTCCAGGGCCGCGCGGAGCCGGACGGCCAGGTCGTCCACGGCGAAGTCATCCACGACGACGCGCCTGTCACCGGCCAGGTCATCCCCCGCAACCCCGATCGCTGATTCCCGCTCCTGCTTGCCCACGGCACTGTTAGACGACCATCGCAGTGTTTTAGATGGGCTCCTATCGAAATCTGCATGATGTACGGCAGGGCCGCCGCCACCGGCCGCCCGCCATACTTCGGCTGAGGGCCCGTGACCGGCGCTTCCGGCGAGTCGGAGCCGCTTGCCCACCGCCACGGCGCTGCGTGACCCGGGACCTACGGTCTCGGGTCGCCCGCCGTACTGGTGAGGACTTCACAAACCTGCAGGGGCCGATTATCGTCAGAATCCAGCGATAACCTCGTAAGGGAGTGGCGATGGCCGAGGATGTCGGCTGCTGATGGTGAATTCCTGGGGCGTGCCGTCCTTGGCCGCCCGGCCGCCATCGGAACCGCAGGCGGCCAGGCTCACGCAGAGGGCGAGGACACCGGCGACCGACGTGATTGATCGTTTCATCTTCTGTCCCGTGAGTGGTGTCGTCAGCAGTCGAGCTCGAGGTGGCACGTGCCCCATGGGCCGTTGCCCGGCCGGGTCTGGTAGCCGTGCCGGACACGGCCCGTGGAGTCCGCGGCGAAGTAGGCGAGCCTGCCGGAGACGTCGTTGCTCGTGGAGATCTCCCCGGTGATGCCGGAGCCGAGATCCTCGATGGTGAAGACGGTCCTGCTGCCGGGCGTGGACTCCCAGCCGTGCTGCAGGTGCCCGCTCGCGGTGCGGGCGAAGTAGACGAGCCTGCCGTTGACGTCGACCTCGGCCGCGGGGTCGCCCGCGAGGCCGCCAGGGCCCACGTTCTGGTACTGCCACTGGCCGGGGGCCGACTCCCTGCCGTACTGCACCTGGCCGCCGCCGGTCCTGGCGAAGTAGACCAGCTCGCCGTGCGTGTTGACCGCCACCGCGGGGGTGCCGGCGACGCCCGGCTGCCCGATGGTGGTGGAGTCGAATCCGAGGTCGGGACGCTCGCGGAGCAGGACGAGCAGCCCGGAGGTGCTCCTGGCCGCGATGGCGATCTTCCCGGCGCGGTCCAGCGCCATGCTCGGATCACCCGCGATGCCCGCCCCGGCGCTGCTGAACGTCCACGTGCCGCGCTCGGCGCTCTCCCGGCCCACCAGCAGGCTCCCGTCGGCCTGCCGGGCGGCGAGCGCGAGCCGCCCGTCGGCGCCCACCAGGATCGCGGGCCTGCCGGTCGCCGAGACGCCCAGCTCGCGGTAGAGCCACGGTCCGGCGTCGCCGACGTACTGCGTCGCCTGCAGGAGCATGCCGTCGGAGCGCCGGGTCACCAGGGTCTTGACGCCACCGGGGTAGCGCGCGAGTACCGGGTCGGTGGCGACGTTGTGCAGCACCCCGGTCGGGAAGGTCTCGAACTGCCAGGGGCCGCCGCCGGGCACCTTCTGCCAGCCGTGCCTGACGGTGCCGTCGGGCATCCGCTGGACGACGCTCAGCTCGCCGTTCATCTCGAAGCCCGCGCCGATGCCGGGCCCGGAGCCGTGGGTGGCCGGGGTGACCAGGTATCCGGGCGCCCGGCCGAGGCGGTGGACCAGGGCGTTGAAGTCGGCGAAGGCCGGGTAGAGCTTGGGCGTGCCCCAGTCGATCTGGGCCAGCGACCGCATCGGCTCGTACAGCCGCCCGATGATCTCCTGGTTGCTCTCCGCGGGTGCGTTGGGGGGAGTCCAGGTCCACACCGCGATCATGGCGCCCAGGACGGACGAGACGGCCGAGCCGGTGACCGCGCCGCCGTTGAACGCGGTGACGTCGAAGTTCTCGTAGATCCCGCGGGGGTCGGGATGGTTCTGGCCGACGTCGTAGTAGAGGCCTTGCGCGTTCATGTTGGAGACCTTGTTCCCCGCGTCGGCGAGCTGCTGCGCGGTGAAGCCGGTGTGCCCCGTCGGGTGGGCCCAGTAGTCGATCATGATGTCGCGGTCGATCCGGAGTACGCCGTCCGGCTGGAGGAAGTCGTTCCACATGGCGAGCGTCTTGCCGTGGGACTTGACGATGCCGTTGATCCAGTTGAAGTACCAGTCGAAGGCGTCACCGCCGGTCGCCGCGGGATTGCCGGTCTTGGCCCTGGCGAACGCGGCGAACTGCGGGTAGTCGTCCCAGGTGATCCCCGTCCCGGGATAGGCGAGGACCTCGTCGCCACCGGCGTGGAAGTACTTTCCAGGGAACCTGGCGATGGTCTCCTCGATGGCCTGCTGCGCGATGGCCAGCGCCCCCGGCTTGGTGAAGTCGAAGGCGCCCGCGGCCAGGCCGCTCGTGCCGACGGCGTACTCCGGGTGGCCCTTCAGGATGTCGAGGTCGGCGTGGCCGGCCACCTGACGCTGCGGGGTGACGTTGATGTGGTAGCGGTCGGCGATGGCCACCAGGTCGGACAGGTCTGCCTCGGTGGGCTGGCCGTCGCCGTACATCTGGATGCCCAGCTCGTTCAGCTTGAGGTAGGACATGTCCCTGATCAGGTTGTGCCACCAGAGCGGGTCGAAGTGGCGGGCAGTGGTGTCCAACCAGATGCCCCGCTGGGGCGAGGTCGGCCAGTCGCGGGCCACGCCGGCCGCGATCGTCCGCGACTGCCGCAGGAGTTGCAGGACCGACCGGGTGCCGTTGAAGGCTCCCGCGATCGTCCGTGCGCTGATGGACAGCACGGGCCCCGATTCGAGGCGATAGCCCTCCTCGCCCAGCGCGGTGTCGGTCGCGCCCAGCGCCAGGTGGATGTCGCCGGGCTGGGCGGCCGGCCTGGTGCCGCTGACGACGGCCGGCCGGGTTCCGGTGAGCGCCGCCAGGTCGTCGGCGACGGTCTGGCCCGTGGTGCCCCACGCCGTGGCGGGATCGAGCACGATCCGGCTCGCGGAGCCGTACCCGAACGAGCCGGCGGCGGCGGTCCACTCCCGCAGCGCGGGGACGGTCAGGGGACGAGCATCCGCCTGGGCCGGCCCGGCCGGCAGGACGATCGGGGATGCCAGGGATAACAGCACGGTGAGGAACGCGGCGATGAGTCTGAGGGGTGGTCTCACGGTCCCAAGTCCTCTCTAGGGGTGCATGCGAAAGTCGTAGCGTTCGGGCAGCGGCTCGGTGGTGTCAGCTGCGTGCTGGTAGGCGAACCACAGCGCGTCCAGGCTGTCCTCGCCTTCCCGCAGGTCGTCGATCTCGATTCCCTCGGCGAGCAGGCGTGCCGCCCGCGCGATCTCACCGGCCTCCACGGCGGCGCGGCATTCGTAGTACCTGATGCGGCCGTTGGCCCGCTGGGCCGGGTCCAGCTCGTCGACCAGGTGGAGCGCCTCGGCGGCGCGCCCCGCGCCGATCAGGGCCGCCAGGGTCTCGGCGGTCAGCTGCCGGTATCCCGGCAGCAGGCGGTGCGCGCATGCCAGGAGGCCGGGCGCGCGGTCACGATCCAGGTGGGCCAGGTTGCGCAGGCTCCACGGCGTCTCCCGCAGGTCCGCGGACTCCTGCCACGCCTGCCGCGCGCCTTCCTCGTCGCCGTCCGCGAGGCGCGCCAGGCCGAGCTGCAACAGGGCGTGCCAGTCCGCTTCCTGGCCCTCCAGCAGCTTGCGCCAGATCGGCCCGGTGACGGTGGCGGCCGGCGGGTCGCTGACGGGCAGCCTGCCCGTTCGCACCAGCCGCGACCACGGCTCCTGCTCGAGACCGAGCGTCTCGCGCGGGAACGGCGTGGCCGCGTCGTACGGCAGAGCGCCCACGAGAACCTCGAGGGCTCCCCAGCCGGAACCGGTGGTGAGCAGTTCGGCCGGTTCCCTCGCGGACCAGCCGCCGGCCTCGGAGTCGGCGCGGCCGAGACGCGCCTCGTCCACCCGGGCGGCGACGGCCTCCACCGCCCGCGGCCACGCGCCGTGCGCCACGGCCGGGTCCACTTCGACGGGGCCGTAGCTCTCCGTCCACGCCCAGGTGTGCCCGGGCGCCAGCGGGAGATGCTCCAGCTGGGTCCTGGCCAGGCCTGCCTGGATCTCCAGGTAGGCGCCCGCGCCACCGAGCCACTGCTGCCAGCGGCGCCCGCCGGGACCCGTGCCCCACTGGAACAGCTTGCGCCCGCGCAGCCGGGCGGTAGAGGAGTGCAGCAGGCCGGTGCCGTGCTCGCCGATGGCGGCGATCCACGGATGCCGTCCCCGGCCGATGTCGAAGAAGGTGTCGGTCGGCTGGGTGGACCTGGCCGGATACCCGTCGTCCCGGCGGGGGACGGCGCTTGTGCGCACCTGCCCGGTGTGGTCGATCATGTAGGCGGACTCGCCCGGAGCGAGCACCCGGACCCCGTCGGATTCCGGGACCGCGATGTTCGACCACCAGTAGACGGGAACCGGCTCGTCGTGCGGGTTGTGCAGCAGCGGCCTGACGAACAGCCTCCTCTCGCCGGGCGGCAGCCAGGCGTCGACGCGGAAGACCAGGCGGCGCATGCGCTCGAACTCCCACATTCGCAACACCGGCATGCCGTCCGGGCCCTCCACCCGCCCGGCGAACAGCGGCGCGCAGGTCAGCGGCCAGTGCCCGGTCGCCCCGAGATTCCACTCGACGCCACCGGGGAACCAGGCGTTGCGCAGGGCCAGGTTGCCCGGCTGGAGCACGTCCGGCCGGTACAGCAGGTCCTCGCCGGTGACCCTGTCCACCAGGGACCACAGCCGGCCGCCGAGGCAGGGCAGGAAGGTCGCGACCAGCCACTCGTTGCTCAGGATCGCGGCCGTGCAGTCCACCTCCCGCGGAGCCCGGGCGTAGCCGTCCTGCGCGTGGTAGGGCAGCAACGTGTACGGCCGGCCGTACGAGGTGTCGAGATCGGTGCCCTCCGCGGACGCGAGCGGGCCCGTGCCGTGCAGGATCGGCAGTCTGCTCGCGGTGCCAGGATCGCTCATCCGGATCCGGACGAGCGACGCCTCTAGAGTCGATCCCGTCACTGTTCCTCCGTCCTTGTGAGGTAATATTGATGGAGACTGAAGATAATCCTTCGAGGCCCCCTTCAGGAAGAGGCGATAGGTGATTGAGGCCAGAACGCTGTTCCCCGCGGGCGATCTCAACCGGCTGCGGCAGATCAACGAGCAGGCCGTGCTCGAGATCATCAGGAGCGCGGGAGAGCTGCGGCTGGCGGAGATCGCCGAGCGTGCGGGCCTGGCGAGGGCCTCGGCCGGCGAGGTGGTCCGCGGGCTGCAGGCCAAGGGCTGGGTCGCCGAGGAGGAGCCGGTGGCGACCGGCAGGGGGCGTCCCGCGCACCGGTACCGCTTCCGCGCCGAGGCGGGCAACGTGGTGGGGCTGGACATCGGCGCCTACACCATCAGGGCGGCGGTCGCCGACCTGCGCGGAGACCTGCGCGGCGAAGCGGTGCGGCTGCCGGCCCCCGCCACGCCCGCCGGGGAACGGCTCGCGATGGCCAGGGAGGCGGTCCTGGAGTGCCTGGCCACGGCCGGGATCGCCGAGGACGACGTGTGGGTGACGGCCGTCGCCAGCACCGGCACGCTCGACCTGGACGGCGCCGTGCTGGCCTGCGCCGCGATTCCCGACTGGCGCGGCGTCAACCTCGTCGAACGGCTGACCGGCCGGGTGCCGGGCGTCGTCATGGCGGAGAACGACGTACGGCTGGCGACGCTCGCGGAGCAGCGGCTGGGGGCGGCGCGCGGCGTGCGTGACGTCATCGTGGTCCAGGCGGGACGCAGGGTCGGGCTCGGTATCGTCATCGACGGCCAGCTGCGGCGCGGGCACGGCGGAGTCGCCGGCGACCTGTCCCGGTTCAGCGCTCTGAGCTGCGAGCACGCCATCGGCCACCTCGACGAGTGCGTGGCCGTCCCGCGCGGCGGCGCGACTGGCGACCAAACCAGGGACGTGCTGGCCGCCGCGGGGGAGGGGCGGCCGGAGGCGGTCGCCGCCTTCACCCGGTACTCCCGCGTGGTGGCGGAGGCGGTGGCCAGCACGGTCTCCATCGTCGACCCGGAGATGGTGGTGCTCACCGGCACGATGGCCGCGCGGGCGGACCTCATGCTTCCCGTGCTCGAGGCGGAGATGGACCTGCGCTGCATGCGCACGCCGCGGGTCGTGGCCTCGTCCTTCGGCTCGGACGCGGTCACTCTCGGAGCGGTCTGGCACGCCCTCGGCTACCTCGCCGACCGGCTGCTCGGCTCGGAGGACACCCCGGTCCAGCCCTTGCGCTCACCCGCTGTTTAGGTCAGTCTCCATCTTAATAAACACGAACGAGCGAAGCGCCTGACCACTGTGTGTAGCAGTCGTTAGCGTCGGGTGATGGTCCCTGCACCTCAATCCCAGCCCGACGCACCGCCGACGCCCGCCGCTCGGGCGGGATGCGCCTGTCTCTCGATGGTGGCCATCGGCGCCGCGGTGTTCTTCGGCGTCATCGCGGCGGCCGCGGACCCGGCGATGGCCGGCGGGACCTTCCTCGCGATCGGGACGGGATGTGGCCTGCTCGCCGGCCTCGCTGCCGGGGCCGGTCACAGGCAGACGGCCTGGCTGAACGGCTTGGCGGCGCTCGCTTTCCTCGGCGTCGGCGCGGCTGCCGCGTTCGGCGCCTGAATCGGCGGCTCGCCGTACGGGCGTGAAAAGACCCCGGGCACGGGTGCCCGGGGTCTTCACCGTGAGAAATCGTCAGGCGCTCTTGCGACGCTGGGCCCTCAGGACCGCCAGCCTCTCGTTGAGCACCTCTTCCAGGTCTTCGATCGACCTGCGCTCCAGGAGCATGTCCCAGTGGGTCCGCGGGGGCTTGGTCTTCTTGGACTCCGGCTGCTCGCCGTCCAGCCGGACCGCTGTCGCGCCGCACATCCGGCACTCCCAGGTCGCGGGAATCTCGGCCTCGGCGGCAAGCGGGACCTCGAAGATGTGGCCCTTGGGACAGGTGTAGGACACCTCCTGGCGTGGGGCCAGGTCCGTGTTACGGTCGTTCTCGTAGCTGGTTGCCCCGAGCCGGGTGCCACGAAGCGCGCGCTCGCCCATGTCTAAATGCCTCCTACAGGGCCCCCGAAGATGGGGGGTCTGTCTCCCACGGTGTTTAACGCTTGGTACCGTGATGGGATTCCCACCTGCGAGGTGATCCAATCGCGCTCTTCGGCAGGAGTTAGGCTTCGCGCGAGCGCCACATCTCGAACGCCAGCCACAATCCGCCCACCGCGATGAGAACTCCGTGGGCGATCCGCAGCGAGTACGGGCCGAAGAACTGCGGGATGAACAGGGCAAATCCCGCGGCCAGTGGCACGGCGCTCCACTTGGTCAGCACCCCGGTGCGCCAGACCGCCACCGCCGCCATGATCGCGCCGACCCCGAGCATCGCCAGGCCGCCGGCGAACATGGTGACAGGAATGGTCCCGAAACGGAACTCCTGCGCCAGGGCGGCGGTCGTCGCGGGGTAGTGGCGGGCGATGACGTGCAGCCCGAAGTCCTCGGCGCCGTAGTACGGCAGCGTGAGCCCCGCGCCGATCCAGGTGACCACGGCCGCCCGCAGTGACAGCCGGTCGCCCAGCCGCTGGTGCAACCCCAGCACGGCGAGCCCGAGCAGCACGAATCCCAGCATGGCCGACAGGTGCCCGCTGACCCAGTTGTCCGAGGCCATCGCCACGGCGTCGTCACCTGATGGGCGGATGGCCGGGTAGATGAAGAACGCGATGCCCGCAAGGCCGAATGCCAGCGCGGTGAGGGGGGAGCGCTTCACAGGTGTCTCCTGAGGGATCGTTGCTCTGTTGTGAGAGCAATGCTCTCGCAACAGAGCGGCACGCGTCAAGAGCACCGCTCTCCTTTCTGTGCGGCGCTTCAGGTGTGGCCCGCGCGGGCGCTTCATGTACGGCCCGCGCGGGCGGGTGGCGCTGGTGTACGGCCCGCGCCGTCGTGGCGTGGGTCAGGTGTGACCGATCGTCAGGGACGTGGGCGGGTGAGGAGCGGTACCAGGGTCCGGTCGCCGACACGGGTGAGGGTGGCCAGGGGCTTCACGGCGGCGGCGACGAGGAGCGGGAGGCCGGGCTTGCCGATGGAGCGGGCCATGATCGGGCCGAGTGCGGCCATCAGGGCGGTCAGGGCCGGCAGCGGCCGGAACCACATGGTGATCTCGGCGATGAGACCGTCGTCGTCGAAGTGGAGCAGCGCCGCCTCCTCCAGGGGCTGGCGGCCGAGCCGGGCCGTGGCGCCCAGCATGCGGGTCGTCTCGTCGCCCAGGTCGGTGTGGTAGCGGATGTCCGACAGCACGGAGAAGACCGCGGTGTACAGCTCGCCCACCTGGTCGTGGCCCGCGAAGCGGGCCCGGTCGCTGAGCGGCGAGTGGAACACCACGTCGGGGGAGAGGGTGGCCAGGAGGGCGTCGAGGTCGTGTGCCTCGCCCGCTTCGCGGTAGGCGCGGGCCAGTGAGTCCTGAATGTGAACTGACATGGGTTCACTTTATCAACCCACTATCCTGGGTCCATGAACAGGTTCGGAGAGATGCACTGCTCGATCGCCCAGACCATGGGCGTGATCGGAGAGCCGTGGACGCCGCTGATCCTGCGCGATGTGTTCCTCGGCCTGCGCAGGTTCGACGATCTGGCCGAGGACCTGGGCATCTCACGCAACCTGCTGACGCGGCGGCTCGATCACCTGGTGGCCACGGGCGTGCTGGAGCGCCGGCCGTACCAGGAACGGCCCGTGCGCCACGAGTACGTGCTGACCGAGGCGGGCAGGGACATCGTGCCCGCGTTGATGACGCTGATGGCGTGGGGCGACCGCTGGTCCACCCCGCCCGGCGGGCCGCCCGCGCTGCTGGTCCACTCCTGCGGCGAGCGCTTCACTCCCGTCGTCGACTGCCCGCACTGCGGCGGCGAGGTGACGGCCGACACGGTCAGGGTGATCGGCGGCCCCGGCGCGGCGCCGGGGCCGGGGACGATGCTCCTCGCCTCCCCAGGGCCGGCGTCGCTGGGGTCCTGAGCGCCGTGACGGCGGGGCACCGTCATCGACTCGCCGCAAGCGCCGGTCGCGGGCCCGCGACCGGAGTACGGCGGGCGGCCGGTGGCCGCGGCCTGCCGTACCGGAAAGCAGGCTAGATGCGGTCGGGGACTTCGTTGCCCGCGGCGCGGATGGCCTTGGGGAAGTTGACGGCCGCCAGCAGGAAGAAGCCGACGATGAAGAAGACGACCATCGAGATGATGGCGATGCGGTAGCTGTTGGTCAGCTGCAGGGCCGAGAAGACCGTCAGCGAGCCGATGAAGGCCGACCCCTTGTCGCTGATCTGCTGGAGGCTGAAGTATTCGGCCTCCTTGCCGCGCGGGATCACCTGAGAGTACAGCGACCGCGACAGGGCCTGCGTGCCGCCGAGCACCACCGCGATGGCGAAGGCCAGCAGGTAGAACTGCACCGCCGCCCCCTCGCGCAGGAAGTAGGCGACGGCCACGATGGCCGTCCAGACGACCAGGCTGCCCAGCACGGTGCGCTTGCCGCCGAAGCGGTGCGCCAGCCAGCCCATCAGCAGTGCGCCGAAGAACGCCACGAACTGCACCATGAGGATGGCGCTGATCTGCACGGTCTTGCTCAGCTTGAGCGCCTCGGAGGCGAAGGCGGCGCTGTTGCCGATGACGGTCTGCACGCCGTCGTTGTAGATCAGGTAGGCCACCAGGAACAGCAGCGTCAACGGGTAGCGGCGCAGGTCCCTCAGCGTGCCCCACAGCTGCCTGAAGCTGCCGCCGACCGAGCGCATCGCGGTGGTCTCGTGCGCGGCCACGGGCCGGTTGCGCAGCGCCAGCAGCGGGATGATCGTGAAGATCGCCCACCAGAGCCCGGCCGACATCATGCTGATGCGCACCGACATGCCCTCGGTCAGGCCGAGCCCTTCGTGGTTGAGGTACAGCACCAGGTTCAGCGCGAGCAGCAGCCCGCCGCCCAGGTAGCCGATCGCCCAGCCGCGCGAGGAGACGCCGTTGCGCTCCTCGGGGGTGGAGATCTGCGGAAGGAAGGAGTCGTAGACGACCACCGACGAGCCGTAGGCGAGGTTGGCCACGATGAACAGCACGCCGCCGAGCAGGTAGCGGTCGCCGGCCACGAAGTACAGGCCCATGGTGGCCAGGGCGCCGAGGTAGGCGAAGCCGCCGAGCAGTTCCTTCTTGCGCCCGGTGTGGTCGGCCAGCGCCCCCACCACCGGCAGGAAGACGATCTGCAGCAGCACCGCCACGGTCGTGATGAGCCCGAAGTAGGCGGCCGGCCGGATGTCGGCGCCCAGCACGTCGACGTATCCCAGCCCGGGGTGGGTCTCGACCAGCTTGTCGAAGCCGGACACGCACTGGTCGGACGGGATCGTGGGGAAGTCCTTGGCGCAGGCGGCGGTCTTGGCCACCGGGATCAGGTACGGCCCCAGGAACACCGAGATGATCGTGGTGTAGAAGACCGAGTTGGCCCAGTCGTAGAAGTACCAGCCGCGCTGCTCACGGCGACGGGCCGCGGGGGGTGCGGTGAGGGTCAAGGAGGGCTCCTAGGGATGCCACTGCCCGCGGCGCTCCAGCACGTCGCGCAGGCCGCTGATGTTGTCGGTCATGATGCCGTCGACGCCCAGGTCGAGCAGGCGCTCCATGCGGGCCTGGTCGTTGATGGTCCACACGTGCACCTGCATCCCTACCGCGTGAGCCGTACGGATGAAGGAACGGGTGGTGACGGGCAGCCCACGCAGGCCCGTCGGGACCTGCGCGCACGGCACGCCCGAGCGGGCCAGACCGGTCAGCAGCCGGCCGTAGCCCGAGGTGGTGGCGGCCGCGCGCAGCGCCGCCACGCCGCGCGGCCCCAGCGCCGAGCACACCTCGCGGCCCATCGCCGTCCTGGCCATGAGCAGGCGCTGGTCGGAGAAGGAGGTCAGGCAGATCCGGTCGTAGGCGTTGGTGTGCTTGACCGCCTCGGCCAGCGGCTCGATCGCGGCCGTCTCCTTGACGTCGATGTTGAAGCGCACGCGCGGCCAGCTGCCCAGCAGGTCGGCCAGCAGCGGGATCTCGTGCACGCCGCCGATGCGGGCCCGCCGTACCTCGCTGTAGGGCAGCTCGGAGATGCGGCCCGTGCGGTCGGTGACCCGGTCGAGGGTGTGGTCGTGGAAGGCGAGCAGCACGCCGTCGGCCGTGGCGTGCGCGTCGGTCTCGAGGTAGGCGTAGCCGAGCTCCACCGCGCGCTCGAAGGCGGCGGTGGTGTTCTCCGCACCTTCCAGGGCGCCGCCGCGATGGGCGAAGGCCAGCGGCCCCGGATGGTCGAGGAAAGTGAAGCGTCGGCTGAGCACGACCCGAGTATGCCCTCTTTTTCAGTCGGATGGATCACCCAGAGACTGCCATTCCTGGCGTCGCGCCTCGGCCAGCGCGATCGCCGCCGCCACGGCCACGTTGAACGATCCGACCCTGCCCACCTGCGGGATGTAGCAGACGCCGTCCACGGCCTCGAGCAACGCGGGGGAGCAGCCGTGGTCCTCGCTGCCCACCACCAGGCACACGTCCCTGCCGAGGTCGGCCAGATGCAGAGGTACGGCTTCCGCCGTCAGCTCGATGGCCAGCACCGTGTAGCCGTCCTGCTTGGCCGCCTTGACCGCGTCGGCGGCAGGGATCGGCTCGTGCCAGGTGACCAGGCGCTCGGTGCCGAGCGCGGTCTTGCCCGCCTTGGGGTTGGTGGGCGGGGTGGCGTTGCCCGCCAGCCAGATCTGGTCGACGCCGAACGCGGCGGCGCTGCGGAAGATCGAGCCCACGTTGAACGGGCCGGTCACCGACTCCAGGATCAGCCCGAGCCGGTTTTCCGTGTTGCGGCGCCAGGTGCGGTTGAGCCGCTTGACGTCGGTGGGGCGCAGCTGCTTTCTCATCGTTCCACTTTCAGGATGCGGTAGGCGGCCCTGGAGGCGAAGCGCGAAGCCTGCCAGCCCTGCTCGCCCAGCCAGCGCTGCAGGGAGTCGGAGCCGAGGTGTTTCTGGACGACCAGGTAGGCGACGCCGTCGGGGGTCAGGCGGGTCAGCCAGCGGGTGAGCATCTCGTGCAGCGCCGCCTTGCCGATCCTGATCGCCGGATTCGACCAGATGGCTCGAAATTTCACGTCATCTGGGACGTCGTCTACATAAATCGGTTTTACTTTGTAAAGGCGGGCGGCCGCCGCGTTGCGCTCGGTGAGCTCCAGGCTCCGCCGGTTCACGTCGACGGCCCACACCGTCGCCGAGGGGGCCCGGGAAGCCATGGTCAGCGCGATCGGCCCATAGCCGCAGCCCAGGTCGAGCAGGTCGCCCTCCTGGGGCGGCGGCGGCACGGTCTCGAGCAGGATCCTGGTGCCCAGGTCGATCCGGTCGGGGGAGAACACGCCCCGGTCGGTCTCCAGCTTCAGGTGCAGGTCGGGCAGCACCAGCTGGACGGCACCCGGCTTGCTGGAAGCCTGCGGCTGCTCGGAGAAATAGTGGGCCACGTGGGAAAACGTTACGGGATGCGGGAACCGAACAGGACCGCAGCACCGGCCACCAGCAGCCCGACCGCGATCGCCGCCACGATGAACAGCTGGGTGATCTCCTGGTTGACCAGCTTGAAACCGAGCGAGGTGCCGATCTGGTCGTAGACGTCGCGCAGCTCGGTGCCCGACTCGGCGGTGTAGGCGCGGCCCGAGGTGCCCTCCGACAGCGACTGCAGGGTCTGCTTGTTGACCGGTACGTTGACCGGGCGGCCGTCGATCGACACGGTCCCCTCCTGCGTGCCGTACGCGATCGTCGAGACCGGGACGCGTGCCTGCTGCGCGGCGTCGATGGCCTCGTTGACGGAGCGTCCGGAGGTGTTGTCACCGTCCGACAGCAGCACGATCGCCGCCGGCGGCGGGTCGGTGGCGGCCTGCTGGTCGAAGGAGCGGACCGAGTCCAGCGAGTTGAAGACCGCCTCGCCGATGGCGGTGCCCGGCCGGGTCGACAGGTTGCCGAGAGCGGTGATGACGGCCTGGTGGTCGGTGGTGGGGGAGATGACCACGTTCGCGGAGCGGGCGAAGGAGACCACGCCCACGTTGAAGCGGTCGGGCAGCTCCCGCACGAACGTCTGGGCGGCGCTGCGGGCGGCGCTGATGCGGCTGGGGGCGACGTCGTCGGCGTCCATCGACAGCGACACGTCCAGCGCGATCATGATGGTGGCCCGGTCGCGCGGCACCCTGACCTGGTCGGCGGGCTTGGCGGCGCCGAGGATCAGCAGCGCCATCATGGCCAGGAACAGCACGGGCGGCACATGCCGCCGCCAGCCCGGGCCCGCGGGCGCGACCAGGTTCAGCAGCGCCAGGTTGGTGAAGCGGACCGTGTAGCGGCGCCGGGCGAACTGGGCCGCCACGTACCCGGCGAGCAGCAGCGCCAGCAGCGCGAACAGCCACAACCACCCGGGTGCAAGAAAGGTCACAAGGCCTCCTTCGTCGGCCTTGTGACCAAGGTGCTGTGTCTGATCGTTCCCTCGCTACGCTCGCTCACGGTGTCACCACCCGGTGCGGGACGTGGGCCATGCGGCGCTGGCGCAGGACGAACTGCGCGATGTCGAACACCCAGTCGCGGTCGGTGCGCAGCACCAGGTGTGCCACGCCGGCGCGGCGCAGCGCCAGCCGGGTTCCCTCACGCTGGAGGGCCGCCGCCTCCGCGTAGGCCTCGCGAATTTTGGGTGAAAGGTGCACTTCGCGTACATTCCCGCTCTCGGGGTCGGCGAACGCGACGCGGCCCACGTCGGGTAGCTCCAGCTCGCGCGGGTCGATGACCTCGACGGCCAGCACCTGGTGGCGGGCCGCCAGGCGGCGCATCGGCCGCTCCCACGGGCGTTCGGCGTCGGGGTCCAGGTCCGGCTGGGCGTCGAGGAAGTCGGAGACGACCAGCCGCATGCCCCGCTTGCGCCGGGTCGCCGCCAGCACGTCGATGCCCTCGGCCAGATCGGGCGCGTCGTCGACGGGCCGCCCTCGCGGGGCGTCCATCAGCGAGTGCAGCAGCCCGTAGAGCGCGGGTCGTCCGGTCCGTGCGGGCATGCGGTGAATGTACTCGTCATGCAGTACGAGCGCGCCGAACCGGTCGCCCATCCGGCTCGACAGGAACCCGATCGCGCCGACCGCGGCCACCACCAGGTCGCGCTTGTCGGTTTCGGCGGTGCCGAAGTCCATGCTGGCCGACAGGTCCGCCAGCGCCCAGGTCTCCAGCTCGCGGTCGGCGATCAGGTCGCGCACGTGCGGCACGGTCGTGCGCGCGGTCACCGCCCAGTCCATGCGCCGAACGTCGTCCTCGCCCGGCACGTACAGGCGGCTGTCGCCGGACTCGCTGCCGTGCCCGGGCAGCAGCCCCTGGTGCGCGCCGTGCAGCAGCCCGTCCAGGCGCCTGATGATCGTCAGCTCCAGCCGCCGCAGTGCCTGCTCCGCCGTGCTCACCCGGCTTCACCTGCCTCGTGGGGTGGCGTCGTGGCGCGGGTGTGGTTCATCGGGCCTGGTTCCAGACCACCAGGGGCGGCGGGACCGCGTGCAGGATCTGCTTGACCACCTGTTCGGGGTCCACGCCGTCGGCCAGGGCGTCGAAGGTGAGCATGAGCCGGTGCGACATGACGTCCACGGCGACGTCGCGCACGTCGTCGGGCAGCAGGTAGTCCCGCCCGCGCAACAGGGCCAGGGCGCGCCCGGCCGACACCAGGCCGAGCGTGGCACGCGGGCTGACGCCGATCTCGATGGTCTCGGCCAGGTCGGGCAGGCCGTACTCGGCGGGGGAGCGGGTGGCCATGACCAGGCGCACCACGTAGTCGGCGACCAGTTGGTGCACCGACACCTGCTCGGCGGCCTGCTGCAGCTCGAGCAGGCGGACCGGCTCCAGCACCCGCTCGGGCGTGGGCGGGGTGACCGACATCCGGTGCAGGATCTCCAGCTCCTCGTGGGCGCTGGGATGCGGGACCCGCACGCGGAACAGGAACCGGTCCCGCTGCACCTCGGGCAGCGGGTAGACGCCTTCGGACTCGATCGGGTTCTGGGTGGCCAGCACGATGAACGGCCTGGGCAGCGGGTGGGTGACGCCCGCGAGCGTGACCTGTCGTTCCGCCATGACCTCCAGCAGGGCGGACTGCACCTTGGCGGGCGCGCGGTTGATCTCGTCGGCGAGCAGGAAGTTGACGAAGACGGGGCCGAGTTCGACGTCGAATTTCTCGTTGGAGGGGTGGAAGACGCGGGTGCCGACGATGTCGCTGGGGACCAGGTCGGGGGTGAACTGGATGCGGGCGAACGTGCCGCCCACCACGGTGGCCAAGGTGGAGGCGGCGAGCGTCTTGGCCACGCCGGGCACGCCTTCCAGCAGGCAGTGGCCGCGCGCGAGCAACGCCACGATCAATCGCTCGACCATGTGCTCCTGTCCGACGATGACACGCCGGACCTCGTCGAGACTCTGACGCAGCAGTGCCGCGTCGGTTCCTGGCAGCTCTTCGGCGACGCTCATGTCTGCCATTCCACCAAACGTCCCGCCAACGTGCACGTAGCGGTGCGTTCGGCCGCGTCTGTGCTTTCATGGCAAGCGTGGCAAGTCCGCTTCAGTACGGCGATCCGCCCCGGTTGGGGCCCTTCGTGGTGCAGGCGCGCCTGCAGTCGGCTCCGGCCGGCTTCGTGTACCTGGCGCAGGCGGACGACGGGCGGGTCGTGTCGCTGGCCGTACTGACGCGGGGCGCGGCGCTGGACGGGGCCGCGCGTGACAGGTTCGTCACGGCGATCAAGGACGCGGCGCCGGAGCGGTCGGGGGTGCGCGGCTGGTTCGCGCGCGGGTCGCGGCAGAAGACGGCCGTGCTGGACGACGCGCCCGCCGTGCTGGCCGCCGACACCGGGCCCGCGCCCTGGGTGGCCGTGCCGTACGCGCCGGGGCGGACGGGGGCCGAGTGGTTCCTCGAGCCCGTCATGGTGGGCGGAACGCTGATCGGGCAGGCGCACGGGCCGGACTTCGTGCCGTACTGGCTGACCGACGGGGCGCCCGCGCTGCCCGCGCCGCCGAAGACTCGGCGGCCGCTGACCGAGACGCGGCGCCGGGTGCTCATGGCGGCGGCAGTGCTCGCCGTACTGCTGCTGGTCGGGACCGTGATCGCGGTGCTGTTGCTGCGCGGCAGGCAGGACACCGACCCGCTGCCGCAGCCGTTGCCGCCGACGGTGTTCGAGCCGACGCCGCCGCCCACGCCGGTCACCCCCGAGCCGCGCAAGCCCACCCCGAAGCCGTCGCCGAGCAGGAGCGGCAAGCCCACGCCCGGGCCGACGTCCGGCGACGACTCCGGCGAGGGTTCGCCTATTTAGCTTGAGCCTCACGTGACGTGAGGTTCTAGCGTCGGCGGACATGGAGTTCATCGTTCACGACACGCTGTCCGCGATGGCGGACCTGCTGCGGCTGCCGCAGGAACGGCGGCCGGAGGCGCTGAGGGAGATGCTGGAGCCGATGCGCGCGGCCCTCCCGATGCCCGGCGACCTCGTCGACATGCACCAACAGGGCGCCGGGTTCCGGCTCGACGCCGACGATCCGCGCTACCTGCCTGCCCTGGCGCGCCTGGCCGAGGCCGACCTGTTCGGGCAGGTGAACAGGGAGCTGGAAAGGGCGAGCCGGGCGTTGTCCGCGCTGAAGCAGGTGGACACGCTGCAGGTGATGTTCGTGCTGGGCAACCCTGACGACGACTACCTGATGCGGGTGGCGGGCGGCTATTACGGCATGGGCGGCGTGCCGGGGTGGCTGTACCTGATGGCCTGGCCGACCGAGGAGAACCTCGGGCGGATCGCGCAGTGCGCGGTGCACGAGTTCCACCACAACGTGCGCTACACCAACGTCGAGTGGAACCCGGTGACGGTCACGGTCGGCGAGCACGTGGTGGCCGAGGGACTGGCGGAGGCGTTCGTGCGGGAGCTGTCGGGGGTCGCGGCGATGGGGCCGTGGTCGTCGATGGTCGCCGGCGAGGCGTTCGACCTGGCCTACGAGCGCATCGTGCGGGACATCGACCTGGCCGGGATGCAGCACACCCCGGCCTATGTGCTCGGCGACACCGCCACGAGCCGGTTCGGCCAGGAGCCCCGCGGCATCCCAGACATGGCCGGATATGCCGTGGGATTGCACCTGGTCGACCGATTTTTCGAGAAATCTGGGCTTACGGCGGTGGAGGCTTCCGGGCTCCCCGCCTCGGAGATCCTCAGCCACGTGCTGGAGTAGGCCTTAGGGCTCCTAACAAAAGTGGTGGACTTGACCTGGTCAGCGGTCGGTGTCGCGCACGAGGCCGCTTGGTAGCGGGACGCGGTCAGCCGCGCAATCGCACGCGATAAACCCGATGCCGTCGACGATCATCCCCGGGATACTGATCGCCCATGGATGAGGTCAAAATGGTCGTCGCCCATTCCGAGCGCGCGACCCTGCGCGTCGGCGACGTGTTCCTGAAGGTGGACGCCGATCAGGCGCGCATCGACGTCGAGGTCGAGGCGATGGCCCTGGCGCCGGTCCCGACCCCGAAGGTCCTGTGGCACAAGCCGCCGGTGCTCGCGATCGCCGCAGTCCCGGGGACGGCGCTCGGCCGCCTCGGCGAGCCGTCGACCGCGTCCCCGGCGGCGTGGGCCGCGGCGGGCGCCGCCATCCGGAGGTTGCACGACGCGCCGTTGCCTCCCTGGCCAGGCCAGGCCGGCCGGGGCCTCGACGAGTTGGCGGCGGATCTCGACGGCGAGTGCGAGTGGCTCGTGACGAACGGCGTCCTGCCCGCCGACCTGGTCACCCGCAACCGCCAGGTCGCCGAGGCCGCGCTCCGGCCGTGGACACCGGTCTTCACGCACGGCGACCTGCAGATCGATCACGTGTTCGTCGACGGCGACGGGATCACGGGCATCATCGACTGGTCCGAGGCGGGCCAAGGTGATGCCCTGTACGACCTCGCCACCTTGACGCTCGGACACGAGGAGCACCTCGGCGACGTCGTCGCCGGCTACGGCACCGACGTCGACCTCGACGTGATCCGCGCGTGGTGGTCGTTGCGAAGCCTGCTGAATGTTCGCTGGCTGGTCGAGCACGGCTTCGACCCGTTCGCGCCGGGCTGTGAGATCGACGTGCTGAGATCCCGGCTGTGAGGCTGTGCGGGCCCGACTGCTAGGAGAAGTCCTATCGGAACGATCAGTGGATGAGGCGTCGCCAGCAGATGATGGCGGGGCGAGGGCCTGCGGCCCAGACCATCCGGCGGTACTTGTCATGGTCATAGCCCCGATCGGCGTACAACGCCTTCGCTCGACGGCGGGCCGACCCCGCTGGCCACGCACCGGCGGGATTGCCGCAGCGGCGAGCGAGTACCAGCTCTGTGCCCGATCCACCGTCAATTGACAACGGCAGCCGCGCGGCACTGGATGAGCTGGAGCTTCGGGGTGCTTGGGGCATGGTGGCGAACCTGGTCGCCCTTGCGCCGGTGGTCAGCTGACGGTCTTCCAGATGGCGGGTGGGTCCGAAGACGTAGCCAAAGCCGCGCGACACCACAAACCTGATCCGAGCGATCCCGCCGCTACCCAGACAGACCCGGATCACGATGACGACTCCCCGGTTCGAAGATCGTAGTTGATCCTGATCGAATCACTCGCCATGCCCCCCGCGCCAGACCCACGATGGGCCTACCGACCTCCTTCACCGCCATCGTGAGCATCATCGAAGGGACCAATCCATGGGAATCACGAGAATGGTCAAGAGGGTCACGGTCAAGGCCGCTGGGACAGCCGCACAGTTCAGAACCCCGCCATAGTGACGAGCCTGACGGAGCGCACCCCGGTAACGCAAGGCCCGCCCATTCGACGCACCCACCACCTCACGGGGCCCGCCAATTTCGCCTACCAGGTCGATATTTGCGTCGAATTCGTCGACGGCTGGTTTATGACACATCAACCTCAACCTGTTGGTCGATGGAGATTGTCCGTTCCACTGGCACCTTCCTCAAGGAAAAGGAGTAGCAAGTGAGGCAACCGTTCTCCGGCCGCCGCTTCAGCGCTGCCACTGCACTGGCTGCGGTCACCCTCGTCGGTGGAGGTTTGGCGATGGCGCCGGCCGCGTCCGCCAGCACGGCCGCCGCGGCCCCTGCGGGCGCACGAGGGTCGCAGGTGACACCCGACGCCAGCGGGCCAGGCTGCATAAGCGCGCTCCTGCAGTTTGGCTACGATGCCACCCGTACGCGGACCGCGATCTGTAACGCGACGGCTGTTTATGCCTTCGTAAACAAAGATAAGGCCCTCGCCTGGTGCCTGGCCGCAATGGCGGCCACTGGTGTAGGCGTTCAGGTCACGGGTCTCGCGTGCGTTAATGCGGCGTACGGCTAGGCCCGGATCCGGTCAAGATAATTCCCTCATTCGGAATCAGTCGACCAACTACCGGAGACCTCCTCGTCTATCGATCACCGCCACGCGTGAACCTTCAAACCCCTTTTGAAACGCGGCCTAGTGCGGTGAGACGAAGCCCGATTCGTAGGCTGCGATGACGGCCTGGGTGCGGTCGCGGACGGCGAGCTTGGTCAGCACGTTGCCGACGTGCGTCTTGACGGTCTCCTGGCTGACCACCAGCTCGCCGGCGATCTCGCCGTTGGACAGGCCCCTGGCCATCAGCCGCAGCACGTCGCCCTCGCGCTCG
The DNA here is from genome assembly GCF_044457685.1 of Nonomuraea sp. NPDC050536. Taxonomy (NCBI): domain Bacteria; kingdom Bacillati; phylum Actinomycetota; class Actinomycetes; order Streptosporangiales; family Streptosporangiaceae; genus Nonomuraea; species Nonomuraea sp. NPDC050536. The sequence goes on along the minus strand of NZ_JBITHD010000013.1, from coordinate 164,699 downwards.
GTCAGGCGGTCGATGCCGGGCACGGGCGTGCGCGGCCTGCCGCCGGCCAGGGCCCTGATCGCCGCGGGGAACAGCAGGGTCTCTCCGGCGGCGACCAGCTTGACCGCGCGTACCAGTTCGTCCGGCTTGGTGCGCTTGAGCAGGAAGCCGGTGGCGCCGGCGCGCAGCGCGTCGTAGACGTAGTCGTCGTTCTCGAACGTGGTGACCACCAGCACCTTCGGCGGGCGGTCCAGCTCGAGGACGCGGCGGGTGGCCTGGATGCCGTCCACGTCCGGCATCCGCACGTCCATCAGCACCACGTCGGGCCGCTCGCGCCGCACCACGGGCAGCACCTCGGCGCCGTCTCCCGCCTCGCCCACCACGCTCAGGCCCGGCTCGGTATCGATGATGATCCGCAGGCCCGCCCGGATGAGATCCTCGTCGTCGGCGATCACGACCCTGACTGTCATGCCCCTGACCGTAGCGGCAACCGCACCGCTACCCGCCACCCGCCCTCCACCGGGCCGGCCTCCAGCTCGCCGCGCAGCAGCCTGACGCGCTCGCGCATGCCCGCCACGCCGCGTCCCCCGGAGTGCCCCTGTGTGGCGGCCGTCCGGTTGGTGACCTCCAGGGCCAGATGGTCGTCGTGTACGGCTGCCGCCAGCCGTACCGTGCCCTGGCCGTGCTTGATGGCGTTGGTGAGCGCCTCCTGGACGATGCGGTAGCCCTCCCTGGACACGGCGGCGGGGACCCCGGACAGGTCGCCCACCTCCTGCACCACCTCGGCCCCCGAACCGTGCACCAGGTCGCGCAGGTCGGCCAGCGTGGCCGCCGGCTTCCTGCTGCTGGGAGCCGCCTCGCGCAGGACTCCCAGCACGTGGTCGAGGTCCTCGAGCGCGGTGCGGGCGGCCTGCTCGATCGCCGCCAGCGCGGTCTTGGCCGTGCCCGGGTCGCGGTCGATGACGCGGCCCGCCGCGGCCGCCTGGAGGGTGACCACGCTGAGCGCGTGTCCCACCGAGTCGTGCAGGTCGCGGGCCAGGCGGTTGCGTTCGGCCAGCACGCGTGCCTGCTCTTCCGCCGCGGCCAGCCGTTCGGAGGGGGTGGGACCGAGCAGCACCGGAGCCAGCCGCGCCAGCAGCGCGCCCGCGGCGGCCACCGCGGCGACCAGGGCGGCCAGCGTGGCGAGGCCGGCCAGCGCCCACAGCACCGCCTGCCAGCCCGGCTGCACGTGGAAGCCGATCATCTGGCGGCTGGCCGCCGAGAACGGCAGTGCCTGCGTGAACAGCGTGAACGGCACGATCGCCAGCGTCGCGCCGCTCAGCAGCCCGCCTACGGCCAGGTGCACGGTGAACCAGGCCGCCGTGCGCCGCCGCTCCTGCCACGAGCGGCGCGCCTGCCGCGGCGGGCTCTCCACGGTCGCGCCGAGCAGGCCCTGCGCGGCGTTGACCTCCAGCGCGCGCACCGGCAGGAACAGCCCCGTCACCGCCACCACCGGCAGCACCGCGACGAAGACGCCCAGCTGGATGGGCATCATCACGTCGTTGACGTTGCGGCCGCTCATCGTGCCCGACAGCAGGACGCCGGCCATCATGTACGGCATCAGGAGCGCACCGCCCAGGATCAGGCAGGCCCAGCGCCGGAACAGGTCCCTTCTCACATCCGCGATTATATGTCGACGAAAATTCGCTCTCGGTGGAATGCGCCTTTGGTGAAATCGGCCTCAAGCGAAATGGCACACCGTTCTGCTTTCGCGGGTCTAACGTCGGGAAATAAGTTCGACAGATCCGAAAGAAAGGCTGCCCATGACCGAGACAGCGCGCACCCAATGGCCTGAGCAGCTCGGACAGCGCCTGCTGAAGGAGCGCATCCTCGTTCTCGGCCAGGAGGTCGACGACGAAATATGCAACCGGCTGTGCGGCGAGATGCTTTTGCTGGCAGCCGAAGACCCCAAGCGCGATATAACGCTTTACATCAATTCGCCGGGCGGTTCCGTGTCGGCCGGTATGGCGCTCTACGACATGATGCAGTTCATCCCGTGCGACGTGGCGACGGTCGCGATGGGCTTCGCCGCCTCGATGGGGCAGCTGCTGCTGTGCGCGGGCGCGCCCGGCAAGCGGTACGCGCTGCCGAACGCGCGTGTCGTCATGCACCAGCCGCTTGGCGGCATCGGCGGCACGGCCAGCGACATCCAGATCCAGGCCGAGAACATGATCCACACCAAGCGCCGGATGGCCGAGCTCATCGCCCACCACACGGGCCAGCCGCTTGAGCGCATCAGGGAGGACTCCGACCGCGACCGCTGGTTCACCGCGCAGGAGGCGCTGGAGTACGGATTCGTGGACCACATCGCGAACGGGCAGGTCTGACATGGCCGGTCGTTACGTGCTGCCGTCCTTCACCGAGCGGACGTCATACGGGATCAAGGAGCTCAACCCGTACAACAAGCTCTTCGAGGACCGGATCATCTTCCTCGGCACGCCGATCGACGACGCCTGCGCCAACGACATCATGGCGCAGCTGCTCACGCTGGAGTCGATCGACCCGGACGCCGACATCAACCTGTACATCAACTCGCCGGGCGGGGAGTTCACCGCCATGACGGCCATCTACGACACGATGCAGTACGTCAGGCCGCAGGTCCAGACGGTCTGCATCGGCGAGGCCGCCTCGGCCGCCGCCGTCCTGCTGGCGGCCGGCTCGCCCGGCAAGCGCGCGGCCCTGCCGCACTCGCGCGTCCTGCTCCACCAGCCGGCCACCGAGGGCGGCCGCGGGCAGTCCAGCGACCTGGAGATCCACGCCAGGGAGATCCTCCGGATGCGCGACCAGCAGGAGGAGATCCTCTCCCGGCACACGGGCCGCGGCGTCCTGGACATCCGCCACGACATCGAACGCGACCGCATCTTCACCGCCGAACAGGCCCGCACATACAACCTGATCGACGACATCTACGCAACCCGCAAACGCACCCTCACCCCCACCCCCTAACCCCACCTCACAGTCCCCGCCTCCACCGGCCGGACCTGCGAGGCCACCCTGTACGGCAAGCAGCACCCCCGCCGCGTCGTCGCACCCAGGCGCCGGGTCGGCGAGGCGGTGTACGGCGAAGGTCGGCGCCCTGTACGGCGAGCAGCAATCCCGCCGGGGTGCCCGCGCTTGTCGTGTCGCTGGGGGCGCCCGCCTCCCAGGCGCCGGGTCGGCGAGAGGGCGTACGGCGGAGGTCGGCGCCCTGTTCGGCGAGCAGCAGTCCCGCCGAGGTGCCCGCGTTCGCCGTGTCGCCGGGGACCCCCCCTTCCAGGCGCCGGGTCGGCGAGGCGGTATACGGCGAAGGTCGGCGCCCTCTACGGCGGGGGAAGGGGCCGCCAGGGTGCGCGTTCGTCGTGTCGCTGGGGGCGCCCGCCTTCCAGGCGCCGGGTCGGCGAGAGGGTGTGCGGCGGAGGTCGGCGCCCTGTACGGCGGGGGAGAGGGGCCGGGGGAGTGGGGTTACCTAGCGCCGTGGCGGCGGGTAACCGTCACCGACTCGCCGCGAGCGCCGGTCGCGGGTCCTCGGACGAAGTACGGCGGGCGGCCGGTGGCGGCGGCCTGCCGTACAGCCAGAAAGCCGATAGCACGACAGAAAGCCGGAAGCACGATAGAAGGCAGCGATGGTGGGCCGCCTGGCGTGGCAGGAGTTCGGGGGATCAGGGAGTCGGGGCGGGGGAGCGCGCGGGGCGGAGGGCGGGGGCGGCCAGGGCCACGAAGGTGGCCAGGAGAACGGGGATGGCCAGGGCGCGGGGCAGGCCGGTGAGCTCGGCGGCGGCGCCGATGAGGACGGGGCCCGACAGGAAGCCGAGATACCCGATCCCCGCGACGCGGGCCAGCGCGCGCCCCGCGTAGGCGGGGTCCCGGTGGCCCGCGGCGGAGAAGATCTGCGGGATGATGCACGACAGGCCCGCCCCGAAACAGCCGAAGCCGACCACGCCCGCCCAGGGCTGCCCGACGAGGAGCCCCAGGCCCAGCCCGGCGGCCGCAAGCAGCCCGCATCCGCGTACCAGGAGCACCGGTCCGAAGCGGGCCGCGAGACGGTCGCCCGCCAGCCGCCCCGCCGTCATCATGATCGAGAAGGCCGCGTAGGCCACGGCGGCGAACCCAGGTGAGGCCCCGAGCGAGTCGCGCACGTAGACGGAGCTCCAGTCGGCCGCCGCCCCCTCGCCCACCAGGCTGCAGAACGCCAGCACCCCCAGGAAGAGCACCCCGAGCCGCAGCCGGGACCCGCCGTCGGCGGGGGCGGAGGCGGAGCCGCCGGAGGATCGGTACGCCCACCGCCCGGCCCACGCGGCCAGCGCCACGATCACCCCTCCGACCGACAAGAAGGTGATAAATGGTGAAAAATCGGCGCTGGCGAAGACCCCGCCCAGCCCCGCCCCGGCAAAGCCCCCGAGGCTGAAGACCGCGTGGAACGACGACATGATCGGCCGCCCCGAGGCGATCTCCACCTCCACGGCGTTGGCGTTCATGGACACGTCAAGCACCCCGTGCACCAGCCCGAAGCAGAACAGCGCGACCGCCAGCGTGCCCAGGTTCACCGCGCAGGCGGGCGCGACGAGCACCACCCCCTGCAGCAGGGCCGCGGGCAGCATCACCCGGTGACTGCCGTACCGGTCCACCAGCCGCCCCACCACCTGCATCCCGGCGATCGCGCCCAGGGCGATGGCCAGCAGTGCCAGACTCAGCCCGCCGTCGCTCAGCCCCAGGCTGTGCTTGATCGCGGGGATGCGCGCCGTCCACGTCCCGATCGCCATCCCGGCCAGCAGGAACAGCAGGTAGACGGCGACGCGGGCCCGCCTCACGCGAGCCTGACCATCACGCCGGCCGCGGTGAGGGCGTCGTGCTGCTCCCGCGGGATCCCGTCGTCGGTGACGACCACGTCGATCCGGTCGATCGGGCACACGGAGCCAAAGGCGGTCCGCCCGAACTTCCCCGAATCGCACGCCACGACCGACCGTCGCGCGGCCGCCATGGCCGCCCGTTTGACCGCCACGTCGAGCAGGTCGTGCGCGGTCATCCCGTGCTCGGACGACAGTCCGCAGCACCCGATCACGGCCGTGTCGAAGCGCAGGGACGCGATCGACGCCTCGGTGAGCGGCCCGGTGAAGTTCAGCTCGCCCTGCCGTACCTCCCCGCCGGGAAGCACCAGCCGCACGCGCGGCCCGCTCGCCAGCAGCGTCGCGGCCTGCAGTGAAAGGGGCAGTACGGTGACCCGCCGCGAGACCAGCGCGCGGGCCACCTCCAGAGCCGTGGTGCCGCCGTCGAGGAGAACCGCCTCCCCGTCGGCGATGAGGTCGGCCACGTCGGCGCCGATGCGGTGCTTGGCCTCGGCCGCCTCCCGCTCACGCACGCCGAACGGTGGCTCCTCGCCGCGCAGCAGCAGCGACAGCGCGCCGCCCCGCACCCGGCGCACCACGCCCTGCTGGGCCAGTTCGTCCAGGTCACGGCGGATCGTCATCTCCGACACGCCGTGCCGCTGCGCCAGGTCGGACACCGAGACGCTGTCGCGCGTCCTGAGGGATTCCATGATGTCCCGCAAACGCTCCATGTGTTCATACAAACATGTCCTATGTGCGCAATACAATGGCGGGCATGCGCGCCAGCCGCCTGCTCTCCCTGCTGCTCCTGCTCCAGACGCGGGGCCGGATGACGGCGCCCGAGCTGGCCGCGGAGCTCGAAGTGTCGGTCAGGACCGTCTACCGCGACGTCGAGGCGCTGTCGGCGGCCGGCGTGCCGGTCTACGCCGACCGTGGGCCCGCCGGGGGATACCAGCTGCTCGACGGCTTCCGCACCCGGCTCAACGGCTTGACCGCGGAGGAGGCGTCCTCGCTGTTCCTGGCCGGGCTGCCCGGGCCCGCCGCCGAGCTCGGGCTGAGCGAGGTGGTGGCCAACGCCGAGCTCAAGCTGCTGTCGGCGCTGCCGCCCGAGCCGCGCTCGCACGCCTCCCGGATGCGCGATCGTTTCCTGCTGGACGTGCCGAGCTGGTACCGCAGCAGCGACGACGTGCCGTTCCTGAGCACGGTGGCCGACGCGGTGTGGGAGCAGCGGCCGCTGCGGATGACCTACCGGCGCTGGGGTCAGCAGGAGGTCGAGCGCGACATCCACCCCTTCGGACTGGTGCTCAAGGGCGGGTCCTGGTACCTGGTGGCCGCGCCGCCCGGCGGCAGCACACGCACCTACCGGGTGGCGCGCATCCTGACCCTGGAGACGCTGCCGGGCACGTTCGAGCGGCCGCCGAGCTTCGACCTGACGGGTTTCTGGCACCAGTACGCCAAGGAGTTCAGGGAGAAGATGTACACCGGCGAGGCGGTGATCAAGGTGGCGCCCGGGGTGGAGAACCTGCTGGCCTACACCCTCGGCCAGGACGTGGTGACCGCCGCGCTCGCCCAGGCCGAGGACGACGCGGAGGGCTGGCGCACGCTGACCGTGCCGATCGAGTCGATCACGCATGCCCGCTGGCTGTTGCTGCGCATGGGGCCGTCGGTGGAGGTGCTCGGGCCGCCGGAGCTGCGGGGACTCATGGTTGAGGCCGTCACCGAGCTCGGAAAAATGTACGGCTAAATCGGAACTATTCCTGACAAGATGGCCGCCATGTATCTCATAGCTTTCGTGGGGGCGTGCATCCTGGTGGCCATGGCCCCGGGTGTCAGCACCGCGGTCATCCTCCGCCAGACCCTGCGAGCCGGCCGCGGCTCGGGCCTGGCCACCACGCTCGGCAACGAGACGGGGATCCTGCTGTGGGCGCTGGCGGCCACCTTCGGGCTGTCGGCGCTGGTGCTGGCCTCGCAGCTGGCCTACGACGCGATGCGCGTGGTGGGCGCGGTCGTGCTGGTGGTGATGGGCATCCAGTCGCTGCGGCAGGCCCGCCGTACCAAGGCTGAGACCGGCGAGCCCGAGGCGGTCGACGGCTGGCGCAAGGCCTACCTGACCGGGCTGGGCACGTGCATGGCCAACCCGAAGGCCGCGGTGTTCGCGATGTCGTTCCTGCCGCAGTTCGTGCCGCAGGGGCAGAACGTGCCGATGACGCTGGTACTGCTCGCGGTCATCTGGGTGGCCGTGGACACCGTCTGGTTCTCGCTGGTCATCTGGATGGTGGCGCGGGCCAAGGCGTTCCTCGGCCGTCCGGCCGTCAAGCGGCGTCTTGAGCAGATCTCCGGCGTGGTGCTGATCGGGCTGGGCGTGCGGCTGATGGCGGAGACCCGATGACGATCTGGCACGACGAGCACGGCTCCGGCGAGGCGGTCGTCCTGCTGCACTCCAGCGCCGCCGACTCCGAGATGTGGGACCCGCAGGTCGAGGCGCTTTCCGACCGCTTCCGGGTGATCCGCGCCGACTACCGCGGCTATGGCCGCTCGCGCCTGCAGCCGGGCGTGCACTACAGCGACGCCGAGGACATCGAGGCCGTGCTGGCCCGCCTCGGCGTCCGGCGCGCGGCGCTGGTGGGCTCCTCCTACGGCTGCCGCGTCGCGCTTGAGCTGGCTTCCGGTGACGCGGTCGAGGCGACCCGGCTGGTGCTGCTGAACCCGGCCACCGAGGCCCCGCTCACGCCCGACGTCAAGAAGCTGTTCCTCGATGAGGAGGAGCTCGTCACGCTCGGCGACCTGGACGGCGCGACCGAACTGGTGGCGCGCGCCCTGCTCGGCCCCAGCGCCGACCACACCGCCCGCTCCCACCTCATCGAGATGCAGCGCAACGCCTACGAGCTGCAGCTGGCGGCCGTCCCCGAGCCGACCCAGGTCGAGCGAGAGGTACGGCTGGCCGAGCTCGACATCCCGGCGCTGGTGGTCTTCGGCGGGCAGGAGCTGGACTACTTCCGGCACAGCGCCGCGCACGTGGCCGCCGAGCTGCCCCAGGCCGAGCTGCTGGAGCTGGAGTGGGCCGGGCACCTGCCCAGCCTGGAGCGGCCGGAGGAGATCACGGCGCTGCTCCTGGACTACCTTTAGGGGATGACGAACGACCTGGCGACGCTGATGCGGCAGGCGCAGGACGAGGACCCGCTCCAGGCACTGCGCGCCACCACCGCCCTGCGCCATGAGCTCGAACGCATGGAGGCCGTGCAGGTGCGCCGCGCCCGGGTCGCGGGCCTGGCCTGGGCCCAGATCGCCAACGCGATCGGGGTCAGCAAGCAGGCCGTGCACAAGAAGTACGGCAGGGGCTAGTCGGGGGCCTTGACCGTGGCGATGCCGAGCGTGCTGGTCATCGGCAGCATGCCCGACTTGAACGCGGCGCCGAGCAACGGCCCGATCAGCTGTGACAGGCGCTGCGCCCGCTCCTCGCCGAGCGCCTGCCACGGCGGCGCGGCCAGCCGGTCGGTCGTCCGTTCCACCTCGTCGCGCAGCTCACGCCCCCGCTCGGTCGCCTGCCCGTCCCCGTCGACGAGTCCCCGTACGGCGAGCCGTTCCTGAGCCTCTTCCCACTCGGTCTCGGACCAGCCGCGCCCCGCGAACGTCGGCGCCGGGGCGGCGCCGATCGCGGCGAAGGACACCAGCGCCTCGCACCCGTCAAGCCCGGCGGCCAGCAGCGCCGCCAGATGCCCGTCGCCGCGGTGCTCGCGCAGGATCGTGGTCGCGTGCCACAGGGCGAGCAGCGGCTCGTCGGGCCAGGGCAGGTCCAGGTTGGCGGCGGTGAACAGCCGGTCGGGCACGCTCACGCTCTCGGCCGCCCGCCTGGCCAGCTCGGCGGCCTCGGCCATCTCGGGCCCGTCCACCCGGTCGCCGAGCAGGGCCCGGTAGGTGCGGTCGACGGCGCGCAGCCGTACCTGCAGCACCTGCTCGGGGGAGGCGACCTGCCAGACGGCGGGCACGTGCTCACCGATGGCGCGCGGGCTGAAGCTGCAGTAGGCGGCCACGGCCACATTGGCGCCCACGGGACCCAGCGGGGCGGTGCGGTAGGCGAAATAGCTGGGCCAGCGGGATTCGATGTCGTACCCGAGCGCGGCGGCCTCCTCGAAGGCCTGCGGGGAGAAGTACAGGACGGAGTGCACAGGCTCCAACTGGTGCCACATGCTGCGCGCGAAATTCACCCGTCGGACCTTACAGAAGTGTCGGAGCCGGTTGCTAGCGTCAAATTGGTACCGTGGAGATCTACTTTGTAAAGGACGTGGGTCGTGGCAACCTGGCAAGAATTCGAAACACAAGCACCCGAACTCGCCAAGGTCGCGCGGATCCTCATGGAGCGGCACAAGCACAAGGTGCTCGCGACGCTGCGCAAGGACGGCTCGCCCCGGGTCAGCGGGACGGAGTCGCAGTTCCGCGACGGCGAGCTCTGGATGGGCTCGATGCCCAACGCCCGTAAGGCCCACGACCTGCGCCGGGACCCGCGCATGGCGATCCACACCACCTCCCCCTACACGGACGCGTCCGACCCGTCCGCCTGGGAGGGCGACGTCAAGCTCTCGGGCCGCGCCGTCGAGATCCTCGACCAGCAGACGCGCGAGTCCTTCGACATGCCCTCACCCGACTCCCACCTGTTCCGCATCGACCTCACGGAGGTCACCTGGACCCGCGTCGAGGCCGACGAACTCGTCATCGACACCTGGCACGCCGGCCACCCCCCACGCCAACTCCGCCGCAAGTAGGTCTGCCAGGCCAGATCCGCGGCGGTGTCCAGGGCCGGGCGGGAGAAGTCCAGGCCGGTCACGCGTGCGCCGCGCCGGGCCCAGGAGAGTGTGCCCAGGCCGATGTGGCACATCAGGTGCAGCAGGCTCTTGCCGCGCACATCGCCGACCTGGTCGCCTTCGGCTCGACGCGGGCGTCGACCCCGAGTTGTTCCTGCAGGATGTGGGGCGGTGCTCCCCCGTAGCAGCAAGCAACCCTATGAGCGCTTTCTGGCGGCATGCGTCAAGGACGGCTGCGAGCTGGGCCGGGACGTCGCGACCGCCGACCGGAACATCAGGCAGTGGGTACAGCGGCTCACCCGGCGACCGCTCAAGGTGGGCGAGGGCACGCTCACGGCCGCGCGGGCGACGAACGCTCTCACTCTCGTGGCCGTGCCCGCCCTGTGGGGAACTGGAGTCCGCGCTCGTCCAAGCCACCCGCGGCAAGGGCGCCCCCTTGCTGGAGGTCGCGGACGCCATCATCGGACGGGCCGCCGACGGAAGCTACCCCGAGGGCAGCCTGTTCAGGGCCGCTCTGGCGGACTACGCGACGCAGTGCATCGACCTGCCAGGCCGATCGACGCCCAGGGAACTGGCGCGGCAGGAGGCGAAACTCACCCGCCAATCGCCGTTGTTCGGGCCTATGCGCTCACCGCGCCCGTGATCAAGAAGGTCCGTAGGAAGGATTGTCGCGTGTCGTGATCAAGTGCATGCTATGTGCTGGCGGTCCGCACCCCGCCGTTGTCCCGTACGTCCTGTACGAGGGGAGAGCGGTTGTTCCGGCACGCGGCATCCGTAGCCGCCACCTGCGCTGTGATCACCGGCCTGGTCTCGGGCTGCGACCAGGCCGGTTGCACCCCGAATCCGATCGTCAACGCCTATCAGGCCTATTCGCCCATCGTCTTCGCCGTCCTGCCCGAGGTCATCCCGAAGTCGATCCCGGGCCTCGCGGTCAGTCTCGGCCTGTTCGCGGCGGACGCTCTGGCCAAGTACCTCATCGACCACACAGTGCCGCAGAAGAAGACCTGGCTGCTGATCGAGCAGACGCTCCACGGGCAGCGGAAGACGAGCGTGTTCGAGCTCAACACCGATCACGAGCTCAAGGTCAGCGTGAACAGCATGCAGCTCAAGCACGTGGACCTCTACATCAAAGAGCGGGAGATCAAGGTCGTCATCCCGCCGGGCACCACGGCGAACGTCGCCGTCACCGATGCCCAGGGCGGCGACGGCGTCGCGGTACGCGGCACTGTCCCCGGCAATCTGGACGGTTCGCAGGACCTGGACACCGGCAGGGTCTTCCAGGACGACCAGCCCGGGGCCCGCACCGCAGACATCTGGATCAAGACTCTGGGCTTCGACCTGGGCCCGAAGCTGATCAACGGAGCGACGGCCGCGGAGTTCACCGGTACCGGCCGGCCGACGCTAAGCGCGTGCATGTCCACTCCCCCCACGGCCTGGACGGACAAGCTCCCGTTCTGGGCGGAGGACAAGGACCGCTCCTGGTGCATCAAGACCAACGCCGGGCACTACGGCCTCGCCGTCCCCAAAGTGGCCGACACCTTCTGGATCGGCCCCACCGAAGACGTGGGCGCCGTCTCCTACCTGCTCTGGGCACAGCCCGGCCTCGCCGCGGCCGCTGCCACTCCAGTTCCCGAGGCGGAGAACAGGGGGTGCCGTTAAGCAACGTGACGCCTGCCGCCAAATAGACCTTGAGCTGGAGTTTTCTGCTCCTCTGCCACGGCTCAGCCGGGTTCCGATGGGGTCTACTCAGGACACCGATCGCGTGTCACGCATACGGCCGCCCCGTGAGCCGCCAGCGGTGCGGGCAGCCAGTTGGCGAGCAGCGCCGGGTCAGTCGGTGCCTGGCCGCCGACGGTCAGCCGCATGGGTGGAGGAATCGGACCGACACGCCGCGGAACTGCTCGCAAGTCGGCTTTCCCGAAGAATGCCGTGAGTGCGGCGATTCTCTAGCCGGCTTTGTCCAGGCCCGCAAGCTGCGGACGATCAGGTTCTGCGCGAGATGACCATGATGTATTCGCAGGGAGCGTTCGTTCGGTTGGCGAAGCCGTGGTCCGCGTCGGCTTGGAAGAACAGGGAGTCGCCTGTGTTCAGGGTCTCGCTGATCCCGCCGATCGCGACGGTGAGGGTGCCTTCGAGCACCACGAGTTGTTTCTCCGTACCCGGCGGATACGCGGGCAGCAGCCCGGTAGAGACCTGCGCGGGGAGGTAGTGGACGACCATCTCGGCTCCTCCCGCGCCCGGGGCCGCTGACACCATGTGCCGCTCGAAGCCGGTTTCCGGGTCACGGAAAACGGGGCGACCGTTCTTACGCATGACAATGGCCACACCAGACGCGGCAGCAGCCGGCGCACCGATCAGGTCCGAGAGCGACGCGTCGAGCGCGTGGGCGATCCTAGACGCGACGCCGATCGTCGGGCTCTTCTCGCCGCGTTCGACCTTGGACAGCATCGCCCGGCTGACCGACGACTGCATGGACAGCTGCTCCAGCGTCAGGCCCGCCTCCTCGCGACGTCGCCGCACATTACCGCCGAACGCGCCGGCCAGGTCGTCACCGTGCTGTGGTTCGGCCGCGTTTCCGTCTTGCTCGACCACCGTGCTCCTTGATCGTTGGGTACCTCGCTGCCCACAGTGTAGGGTTTCTCCTAAAGAAGATTGAGTCTTCTATTGGAGACGTGCGATGTGCGCCCAACACGATGGAGGTTCCATGCGTTTGATCTCGAGTGGCCAGCACCATGCCACGTTCGAATTCGGCGATCTGCAGGTGATCTCGTTGCGAGACGGGTACATCGACATGCCGCCGACACGGCTCCGCGACGAGGATGGGCGCACGCTCGATGAGCTGCCAGCCGCCGTCCCGCTGGCGGGCGACAACTTGCGGCTGTCGGTCAACGCCTTCTTCGTCACCGACGGCACGCGGTCGGTTCTCATCGACACCGGCGCGTCCAACAACTGGCACGACCCCACCATGGGATTGATCTACGACGCGCTCGACGAAGCGGGAATCGACCGCGCGCATGTCACCGATGTGGCCATCACCCACAATCACGAAGACCACGTGAGCGGCCTGATCGCGCCGGACGGTTCAGAGGCGTTCACCAAACTCGAGCGCGTGTGGATCGGCGCGGGCGACACCTCGGTGTTCACGGGGCGGCTCGAGCCGATCCGCGACCGGGTCGTACCCGTGTCGGAGAAGGCCGCGATCAACGACTGGATCACCGCGATCCCGACACCGGGCCACACACCCGGTCACACCGTCTACGACGTCAGGAGCGGCACCGGCCACCTTCTCGTCTGGGGCGACACCGTTCACGTTCCCACGCTCCAATTCGATCAGCCCAACGTGTCCTGGGAGTTCGACGGCAACCAGTCCCAGGCCCGCGCCGCGCGAGCGGCCCTCCTCGAACAACTGACCCAACCACACCACTTCGTAGCCGGCGCCCACCTCGACTCACCCGGCATCGCCCGCGTAACCCCCTCCGGCGACGGTTATGCGCTGGAATACCTCGCACCACCGATCGGCTGATCGAGCCTGTCGGCTCCGGGCCGCGCCGGCCTCCTCGGAGGCCGGTCGACCGGATGCCGCCTGGCAAGGCGTTCGGGCTCGGCACGCTGCTATCCCGGGGTTTGAGGAACCTGCGGACAGCCGTTGGCGGTACCAGTGGGTAACTTTTGGTGCGGACCCTCTTGATGGGCGTCCTGCTGCCGAACGTGACCCGGACCCAAAGGGGCTCCCGGTTGTCCTGTCGAAGGAATCGCCGGATATGCCGCGTGTACCGGATGACGTGCCCGAGTCGCGGGCCTGTCTATCCGAAAGCTACCCGTCGGTTACTTTGCCCCCTAGAGGCAGAGCTGGGAGTCCGGGGCCGAGCCGCGCGGCTCGCCCGCAAGCTCAAGAACGCCGTCGTGCTCACCTACGGGGGTGACAGGCATGGCTCCTACCCCGTCGGCGGACCTTGCGTGACCTACCAGGTCGAGGACTACCTGCCCCCGGCATCAGCTGCCCGAAGGTCACCTGGGCAACCTCGAGGAGAGGGTCGACATAGTCGGTGGCGCCGAGCGACGCGCGCCTCCGGATACGCACCGGGGGCACGCCTTGAGGGTGCCGGGTCTGCGAGGCGGTTGTCGGCGCCCTGTACGGCGGGCGGCCCGGAATCCTGGACGGCGAGAGGTCGCGCCGGGGGATGGGAGGTTCGGTGGCGATGGGGGAGTGGGGGAGTGGGGGTGGGGAAGCCGGAGGCTAGTGGACGGAGAAGCCGCCGTCCACGTAGAGGATCTGGCCAGTGACGAAGGCGCTGGCGTTGGAGGCGAGGAAGACCGCCGTGCCGGCGAAGTCTTCGGGCACGCCGTTGCGGCCGACCATGTGGCGGGCAGCGAGTTCCTCGACGCGGCCGGGGATCGCCTGGGCGGGTTCCGTGAGGGGCGTGAGGACGAAGCCGGGGATGATCGTGTTGACGCACACGCCGCGCTTCGACCACGCCTCCGCCTGGGAGCGGGTGAGCCCGGCGATGGCCGCCTTGGCCGCGCCGTACACGCCGCTGTTGCCGAAGGCGCTGATGGTCTGCTGTGAGCCGAGGTTGATGATGCGGCCCCAGCCGCGGGCGGCCATGCGCGGCCCGTGGTGCTGCCCGAGCAGGTAGGGCGCCGTGAGGTTGACCGCGATCGTCTCGTCGTAGTCGTCGAGGTCGAGGTCGGCCATGGGCTTGCGGATGTTGTTGGCCGCGTCGTTGACGAGGATGTCGATCTCGCCGGCGGTGGCGCAGACGCGTGCGACGTCGTCGCGGGAGCCCATGTCGGCGCTGATCCAGGAGGCCTTGACGCCGTGCTCGGCGAGCCGCCGCGTGGCGGTCTCGAGCTCGGGTTCGCGGCGGGCGACCAGCACGACCTCGGCGCCGGCACGGCCGATGGCCTCGGCCATGACGTAGCCGATGCCGGAGCTGCCGCCGGTCACGAGCGCGCGCCGGCCATCCAGGGAGAACAGGTCACGGAGGTACACGAGTGGCCAAACTACCACTCAGCGCGGGTACTCCACTCTGGCGCTGTCGCCGGTGATGATCAGGCCGCTGTTGTCGCCGCCGACGGCCACCGAGCGCTCGCCGGAGGCGACGGTCTTGCGGCCGGGCAGCATCTGGGCGATCTCGTCGGCGAGGGTAGGGTCGTCCTCGAGGGCCTCGCGGATGGCCAGTTGCAGCGCCGAGCGGTTGAGGTCGTCGTCGGGCGCCTTGGCGACGCGCTCGATCGCCTTGGTGCTGCCGGCGTCGCCGCGGCCGAAGATCCGCTGCAGGATGCGGGTGCCGCGCCCGACGGTGGTGTCCGCGGCCAGTTCGGTGGTCTTGGTCAGTACGGCGGCGCCGTACGCGCTGATGGCCGAGGTGGCGTACGGCATGACGTCGCTCGCGATGGTCGCGATGTCCACGGGCACCTCCTGAGGTCCTGCATGGATTGACGCGGCTGAGCCCACGAAAGTTCCGGTTGATCTACATTGTAAAGGCGCTAGCTTGGAGATGTGCCCTCCTACCTCACTCTGAAAACCGTCGTCGAGCACGAGAGCGAGGTCCGGCGGTCGAGGTTCGTCTGCGCGATCGCGCCCGCGTCGAGCGTGGAGGCGGCGGCGGAGTTCATCGCCGAGCGCCGCCGCCTGCACGCCGGGGCGACGCACAACTGCACCGCGTACGTGATCGGCGAGCGCCTGCAGAAGGGCGACGACGACGGCGAGCCGGGTGGCACGGCGGGCACGCCGATGGTGCAGGCCCTGGTGGGCCGGGGTTACAGCGATGTCGTCGCGGTGGTGACGCGCTATTTCGGCGGCATCCTGCTCGGGGCGGGCGGTCTTGTCCGGGCGTACGGCTCGGCCGTGACGGAGACGCTCGACCGCGCGGATCCGGTCAGGATGGTGCCCGCCAGGCTTGTCCACGTCTCGGTGTCCCACGATCAGGCGGGCCGGTTGGAGAATGATCTGCGGGCTTCGTCCTACCCGGTGCAGGACGTGGTGTATGCGCAGCAGGTCCGCTTTTCGGTCGCGGTCGAGGACGTGCCACGTTTTACCGACTGGGTCGCGACCTTGACGGCGGGCAGGGCCCGCGTCGAGGTGGGCGCCGACATCCACGTGCCCGCCTGACGGGGCGTTCAACGCCTCGTGCACAGGGCATGCGGGCACCCTGTACGGCGGGAAGCCGGAAACCGTGGTGCCCGGCTACCGAATCGCCGTGGCGGCGGGCAAGTGGCCCCGACTCGCCGGAAGCGCCGGTCGCGGGCCCTCAGCCGAAGTGCGGTGGGCGGCGGTGAGCGGCGGCCCGCCGTACAAGATCACCCGAAGTGCAGGATCATCCTTCGAGTGCGTACTGCATGACGCGGAATTTGGCTTGGGCTTCGGCGAGCTCCATGGCGGGGTTGGAGTTGGCCATGATGCCGCCGCCGGCGAACAGGCGGGCGCGGCGGCCCTGGACGATGCCGCTGCGGAGGGCGATGCCCCATTCGCCGTCGCCGTGGGCGTCGATCCAGCCGACGGGGCCTGCGTAGCCGGCGCGGTTCATGCCTTCGAGTTCGCGGATGACCTTGATGGCGGTGTCGGTGGGGGTGCCGCCGACGGCGGCGGTGGGGTGCATGGCGGCGACGACGTCGAGGACGGAGGCTCCGTCGGCCAGGCGGCCGGTGACGTGGCTGGCCAGGTGCTGGACGTTGGGCAGGACGAGGAGTTCAGGTTCGTCGGGGGTGGTGAGGGAGGAGCAGAGGGGCGCCAGGGTTTGGCGGACGGAGGCGATGGCGCATTCGTGTTCGTAGCGGTCTTTTTCTGAGGCGAAGAGGGCGGCGCCGCGGGCGAGGTCGTCGGCGGGGCCGGTGCCGCGTGGGGTGGTGCCGGCCAGGACGAGGGATTCGATTTCTTGTCCTGTGCGGCGGATGAGGAGTTCTGGGGTGGCGCCGACCAGGCCTGCTACGGAGAAGGTGTAGCAGTCGGGGTAGCGGTGGGCCAGGCGGGTGAGCAGGAGGCGGATGTCGATGGGGTGTTCGGCGGTGGCCAGGAGGTCGCGGGCGAGGACGACTTTTTCGAGTTCGCCGTCGCGGATGCGGAGGGTGGCGCGGGCGACGAGGTGTTCCCATTCGGGTGCGGTGAGGTTGCCGTCGCCGTAGCTGATGCGTCCGGGGTTTTGCAGGGGGGTGGTGGGTTGGAATGGGGCGTCGCCGATGGTGGTGATCCAGGCTTGGCCGTTGCGGCGGGCGAGGATGGTTTGGGGGACGACGAGGACGGAGCCGGTGGCGTCTTCGTCGAAGGTGAAGGTGCCGAAGGCGACGGGTCCGCTGCCGGGGGTGCGGACGTGGTCGTTGACGTGGGCGTCGCCGAATACGGTGGTGAGCCAGGTGCGGGCCCAGGTGAAGCGGTCGGGGCCCGGGGGTACGGCGACGCGGGCGGCCTCTCCCCAGCCGACGAGGCCTTCGCCGTGCTTGACCCAGGCGAAGGGCGCGGTCTTGGGTAGGGCTGCCAGCAGGTCACCGGGGTCGCCGATAGGGGTGCTGCGAACCGGTAGTGGGCGGGTGGTCCCGAGCGCGACACTCACCCAAGACATGCTATGCGGCAACTGAACACGTTCGACTCGGACCCCGCCGAATAGGGGCATCCTGGCGGTGGGTGGTCTGTCAAGCGGTGATATTAAGTGGGTTGTGTGTCGGCCAATGTGACGGCCGGGGGGCGGTCGGGTCCTTACCGTGTGGACCATGATCGGTCGCCGTCTTGTGCCTGTTCTGGCCGCTGTCGTGTTGGTGTTCGTTCCCGGTACGGCGCGAGCCGCTTCGGTGGAGCCGGTGCCGGGGGTGATGGCGGCGCTGGGGGACTCGATTTCGGCGGGTTTCAATGCGTGTGGTTGGTATGTCTCGTGTACCTCGCGGTCGTGGTCGGCGGGGGACAATGCGCAGGTGGACAGCCACTATGCGCGGTTGCTGCAGGTGAGTTCGGCGATCAAGGGGCACAACCGGAATTTCGCGGTGCCGGGAGCGACGAGTGCGGATCTGATGGGTCAGGTGCGTCAGGCGATCGCGGCGAAGGCCGGGTATGTGACGATTCTCATAGGTGCGACGGATGTGTGTACGCCGTCGGAGCGGGAGATGACGCCGGTGTCGGTGTATCGGCAGCGGTTGGATGCGGCGCTTGCGGCGTTGCGTGGGGGGTTGCCGGGGGTGCGGGTGTTCGTGGCGAGCATTCCCGATCTGCGGCGGTTGTGGCAGGTGGGTAAGGGCAACGCGATCGCGCGGATGTTCTGGGCGGTGGGGCGGATCTGCCCGACGATGCTGGCGAATCCGATGTCGACGAAGCGACGGGATGTGGAGCGGCGGGCGCGGGTGCGGGCGCGGCTGGTGGCGTTCAACCGGGAGTCGGCGCGGGCGTGTGCGGCGTTCGGTCCTGAGTGCCGTACGGATGAGGGGGCGGTGTTCTCCTATCCGTACACGATTGATCACATCAGCCGGTGGGATTTCTTCCATCCGAACGCCGAGGGTCAGCGGTTGCTGGCGGAGCAGACGTTCAAGCACGGTTTCGACTGGGTGGGTGTGCTGAGTTAGCGGCACTGGGCGAGCATGCTGGCCTTGTCGGCTTTGGTGACGGGCAGGTCGTATTTGACGGCGACCTGGGCGAATCGGGTGACGTAGGCGCAGCGGATGGTGTGTTGCGGGGGTAGCCAGGAGGCGGGTCCTGAGGCGTCCTTCTGTTCGTTGGCGGCGCCGTCGACGGGCAGGAGTTCGAGGGGGTCGTTGGCGAAGTCGACGCGTTTGGTCATGGGCCAGTGGTTGGCGCCCATGTGCCAGGCGTAGGCGAGGGGGACGATGTGGTCGACCTGGATTTCGTCGGCTTTGTTCTTGTGCCAGTTGATGGTGCGGCCGGTGTAGGGGTCGGTGAGGCGCAGGGCGATGATCTCGCAGTGGGAGCCGGGCCGGTAGGTGATGTCGGTGCCGTCGCGGGCGAGCAGGTCGTCGCGGGTGCGGCAGCCGTTGTGGGCGTAGGGGACGCTGTCGGCGGTGTCGGCCCAGTTGGTGCCGTATTTGGTGCGTTCGTAGCCGGTGCCTGGGCCGCGGCCTTTGGTGGTGAGTCTGCTGATGAGGGCGCGGGCGTCGGCCTTGTCGGCGGCGCTGGTGATGGGGGCCAGGCCGGGGCGGGTTCCCGCGGTGTTGCCGAGGGGGCTGGCGGCGGTGGCCTGGGGTGTTTTGGTGTTGCCGAGTAAGGAGACGACGAGTACGGCTCCCGCCAGGATGGCGACCGCGTCCTTGGTGCTCAAGCGCGCCTCCGAAACCATCGCCGTGCTACCGGCGCCCCGCATGGTCGTCGTTGGGTTGGATTCCCCCTGTGGGGTGGTTTGACACGGGTGGGTACGCTAAGGGATCTGCGGTGGTGGGGCCCGCCGCCCTTGCCGGTTTCCGGTGGGGATAATCGCGCCTGGTCGCCAACGGTCCCTGTCCGCTCTTATGTGTGATAGGGGTTTTGTGGAGGACCGTCTGATAGATCCTGATGTGGATCTTCATGTTGCTTCGCAGCGTACTGAGCTGCACTGGCCGGTGCTGGCGGCCATCTCGGCGGGGGGCGTGCTGGGGGCGCTGGCCCGGTTCGGGTTGCAGGCCGCCTTCCCCGTGTCCTTCGGCGGGTTTCCGTGGGCGACGTTCTGGATCAACGTGGTGGGTTGCCTGTTGATCGGCGTGCTCATGGTGCTGATCACCGAGGTGGTCTCGGCGCATCGGCTGGTGCGGCCGTTCCTGGGGGTCGGGGTGCTGGGCGGGTTCACCACGTTCTCGGCCTATGTGGTCGACGTGCAGCGGGCGGTGGCTCAGGGGGCGCCGCTGGTGGGGCTCGCGTATCTGGCCGTGACGCTGGTGGGGGCGCTCGTCGCGGTGGTGCTGGGGGTGCGGGTGACGCGGTCGCTGGCCCGGGTCCTGGTTCGGGTGGCCTCGTGACGGTGTTGCTCGTCATGCTGGGCGCGGCGGTGGGGGCACCGTTGCGCTATCTGGCGGATCGGGCGGTGCAGGCCCGGCACTCGACGATCTTTCCGTGGGGGACCTTGACGGTCAACGTAGTGGGGTCGGCCTTGCTGGGCTTCCTCGCCGCGTTGCCCGCTTCTGATGGGGCGCTGGCGTTGCTGGGCACGGGGTTGTGCGGGGCGCTGACGACGTATTCCACGTTCGGGTACGAAACGGTGCGCCTGCTGGAGGAAGGTGCCCGCTTCCACGCTGTCGCGAACGCGGTCGCCAGCATCGTCGCCGGCCTGGGCGCCGCCTATCTCGGGGCCGCCCTCGCCCAAGCCCTCTGACGCTTCCCGGTCTCTTGCCGCGTCGCGGGTCCTCGAACTCCCGCGTGGCCTTTGCCCGCCGTAGGAGGGGACGCTCGTGTTCAGGGGTGCCGTTGGCGGGGTGGGGGAGTTACCGTGTAATCCTGTAAGCAAAGGAGTGCGCGATGGCCGATCCCCTCGACGTCTACTCTCAGGTGGTCTCGTCCGTGGCGGCGGAGCTGCTGCCGAAGGTGGCCAGCGTGCGGGCGGGGCGGGGCAGCGGGTCTGCGGTGGTGTTCACCGCTGACGGGTTTCTGTTGACGAACGCCCATGTGGTGGGTTCGTCCAGGTCGGGCGCGGTCAGCTTCGCCGACGGGTCGTCGGGCGACTTCCTGGTGGTGGGGCGCGACCCGCTGTCGGATCTGGCGGTGATCAGGTCGCAGGTGGCCACGCCGCCGCCGGCCGTCCTGGGCGACAGTGACGAGCTGGTGGTGGGGCAGCTGGTGGTGGCGGTGGGCAACCCGCTGGGGCTGACCGGGTCGGTGACGGCGGGGGTGGTCTCGGGGCTGGGCCGGTCGTTGCCAGCTCGCAGTGGCGCCGCCGTACGGCTGATCGAGGACGTGATCCAGACGGATGCGGCGCTGAACCCCGGTAATTCGGGTGGGGCGCTGGCGGACTCGCACTCGCGGGTGGTCGGGATCAACACGGCCGTGGCGGGGATCGGGGTGGGGCTGGCGGTGCCGATGAACGCCACGACGCGCTCGATCATCGCCGCTCTGATCCGCGATGGGCGGGTACGGCGGGCCTATCTGGGCCTGGTGACGTCGCCTGCGCCGCTGCCGGAGGCGTTGCGCGAGCGTACCGGGCAGGAGAGCGCGCTGCGGGTGGTCGAGGTGGTGCCGGGCTCGCCCGCGGACCGGGCGGGTCTGCGGGCGGGGGACCTGGTGCTGAGTGCGGGGCGGGCGCCGGTGGGGGATGCGCAGAGCCTGCAGCGCCTGATGTTCGCCGAGGCGATCGGCAGGCCGCTGCCCATCACGGTCTTCCGCAACGGCGCCCTGGTGGACGTCATCGCCGAACCCGTCGAACTCACCGGCGCCCAGGCCTAACCCCCTGAGCGCCTGGCACGCCTGCCCGGGGAGCGGGGTCAGCCGGCGGGGGTTTGCCGTGGTTCCGGATCGGTGGTGCCGGGAGCCGTGGAGGTGTCGGGTGGGGTGGGTTTGACGTAGGTGCCGTTGCGGCGGGCGACGAGTTCGTCCATGAGGGCTTCCCACTGGTCGCCGATGACGTCTACGTGGTAGGTGCGGGCCGTTTCCAGGGCGTTGGCCGCCAGGTGGCGGCGCAGTTGCTCGTCTTCGATGACGCGGATGATGGCGGCGGCGAGGTTGTCGTTGGTGCGGGGCTTGACCAGCAGCCCGTCGACCTCGTCGCTGATCATTTCCTTGGGGCCGTGGGGGCTGTTGAAGCTGACGATGGCCAGTCCCTTGCCCATGGCTTCCAGGATGGTCATGGGGAAGCCTTCGTGGCGGGAGCTGAGCACGAAGATGGAGGCCTGCTCGAGGGCGGCGCCGACGTCGTTGGTGGCGCCGGGCAGTTCGACCTTGCCCTGCAGTCCGGCTTCGATGACCTGGTTGGCGAGGTTCTCCTCCTGGGGGCCGGCGCCGTAGATGCGCAGGGTCCAGTCGGGGTGGGCCTTGGCGACCTGTTCCCAGGCGGTGATGAGGCGGTGGAAGCCCTTGATGCGGGTCATGCGGCCGACGGCGACGACGACCTTGGACTCGAGTTTGGCCTGGCCGCCGGTCATGGGTGGCACGGCGTTGGGGATGCGGGCCAGGCGTTTGGGCTTGCGGGTCAGGGCGTTGCGGTAGTCGCGCAGGTCGGCCTTGGTGAGGGTGACCAGGGCGTCGAAGCGGCGGTAGCGCCAGCTGATGAGCTTCTGGACGGATTCCGGCTGGGTGCGCAGGGCGACGTGTTCCTGGCCGATGGTGATGACGCCGGGCGGGGCGAGCTGGGCCATGGCCAGGTTGAGGCCGGGGCGGGTGGACATGAGCACGCCGCCGTCCAGGGAGCGGATGTAGCGGGCGAGCTTGATGTCGGTCCAGACGTTGAAGCGATGGTAGGCGGTCTCTTCCTCGGGGATGAGGCGGCTGTGCATCTTCGACAGCCAGGCGGGGACGCCGTAGTGGGGCTTGAGCCGGTTGTCGAGGAAGCGGACCTTGACGCGCGGGTCGAGGGCGAAGAAGGGTTCGTCGGCCTCTTTGAGGATGGACACGATCTCGACGTCGTGCTTCTCGCACAGGTAGTTGGCGAGGTTGAAGACGGTCCTGATGGTGCCGCCCATGCCGTTGGCGTGCAGGAGGAGGATCCGGATCTTGTCGGTGGAGGGAGGCGGCGCGTTGCGGAGTTTGCGCCGGTTGTAGCCCCGGTACAGCCGGCCTGCCATCGCCTTCGCCTTGCGTGCCACTGCGCGCACCTGGTGGATCCCCCTTTGTAGCGGAAAGACAGTGTCTATAACACACGTGGCCGGTGGTGGGAGTGCTCCCGCCACCGGCTTATTGTCTCGCTTCGGTGGAGTGCACCGGTCAGTCCCCGCGGTGCTATCCCCATCTATCAGTTTTAGACGTCACAAGTCGTCTCAAGGTTGCATGCGTGGTCGCCGGTTTGGGTCGGGGGTGTGCGGGGGGTGTTGTTTCAGCAGGTCGAGGGCGACATTGAGGGCGGTTTCCAGTTGGCGGTCGATGCCGGCGGCCCAGTCTTGGGGGGTGATGTCGACCTCGATGTCCGGATCGGTGCCGTAGTTCTCCACCTGCCAGCCGACGTCGTCGAAGGCGAAGGAGAATTCCGGCTGGGTGGTGAGGGTGCCGTCGGCCAGGCGGTGGCGGGGCCAGATGCCGATGACGCCGCCCCAGGTGCGTTTGCCGACCAGGGGTCCCAGGCGCAGCAGTTTGAAGGTGTGGCTGAAGATGTCGCCGTCGGATCCGGCGTATTCGTTGGCGATGGCGACCAGTGGCCCGCGGGGTGATTGGGGTGGGTAGGGCTGGGGTTGTCCCCAGCGGGGGTAGTCGTAGCCGAGGCGGTGGCGGGCGAGTTTTTCCAGCAGGAGGGAGGAGACGTGGCCGCCGCGGTTGTAGCGGACGTCGACGATGAGGGCGGGGTGGTCGTATTCGGCCAGGAAGCCGCGGTGGAATTCCCCGAAACCCTCCGGCCCCATATCCGGTATATGCAGATATCCGACCTTATTTCCGGTTTTGCGGTGGCAGTGGTGGCGGTTGCGGTTGACCCAGTCGCGGTAGCGGGCGGGCTGCTCGTCGGCCAGCGCCTTGACGGTGACGGTGAACTCGCGCCCGTCGCGGCGCAGCGTCAGCTCGACCTCCTGGCCCGCCTGGTTGACCAGGCGCTCGTTGGGGGTGCCGGCCGCGCCGATGGGCGTGCCGTTGATCGCCAGTACGGCGTCGCCCCGCCGCACGTCCACACCCAGACGGTTCAGCGGTGAGGTGGCGGCCGGATCCCAGGGGTCGCCGGTGACGATGGCGCCGATGTGGTAGACGCCGTCGCGGTAGTCCCAGTCGACGCCGAGCTTGCCCTGCCGGTAGTCGGGTCCGGGCCGGTATTCGCCGCCGGATTCGTAGGCGTGGCTGGTGCCCAGCTCGCCGTGCAGCTCCCACAGCAGGTCGGAGAACTCCCCGCGGGTGGACACGCGCTCGACCAGCGGCAGGTAGCGGTGGTAGACGGCCTGCCAGTCGACGCCGGCCATGTCCTGGCTCCAGAAGTGCTCGCGCTGCAGCCGCCAGGCCTCGCGGAACATCTGCCGCCATTCGGCCTCGGGGCGGACCGACACCTTGACGCGTGACAGGTCGATCCAGCCGCTGTCGCGGCCCGGCTCGTCGTCATCGTCGGGGATCTCGCCGGCCTTGACCACGCGCAGCCGGTCGCCGCTGCGGTAGAGCAGGCTCTTGTGGTCGCGGCCGAGCTGGAAGTCGTCGACGTCCTCGGCGAAGGTGTCCTGCTTGTCCCTGGCGAAGTCGTACAGGTGCAGGGTGCCCTCGCCGTCCAGGGCGGTCGTCAGCAGCAGCGCCTTGCCCTTCAGCCCGGCCACCCGCTCGTAGCGGCCCTCGGGCAGGGAGAAGGCGGTGACGCGGCGGGCCAGCCCGTCGAGGTCGACGCGCATCGGCGGCGGCTCGTCGTCGTCTTCGGAGGCATCCTTGACCTCCAGCGGCCGCGGCCGCGGCACGAACGGGTCGGCGGCGTCGGCGCGCAGGGCGACCGCGTACGGGCGGGTGCCCAGGGGGAATCCGAGGTCGAACTGGAGCTGGTCGTAGACGGGGGAGAAGACGCGCTGGCCGATGAAGTACAGGTAGTCGCCGCGCGGGTCGAAGGCGGGCCGGTGGTCCTTGAGCACCGGTTCGCTGGCCTGGGCGGTCCGGCCGGATTCGGGGTGGTAGAGGTTGATCGCGGTGGTCTGCGGGGTCAGCGGGCTCGCCCAGGCCAGCCACTGCCCGTCGGGTGACCAGGCCAGGTCCTCCGGCGCGCCGTGCGGGTTGGCCTCCACCAGGACGGCGGGCCCGCCTGCCAGGTCGAGCAGGTGCAACTCGTGGCGGTGGTTGGTGACCGCGACGCGGTCATGGGCCGGGTCGCAGGCCAGCTCGATGATCCTGCCCAGTCGCGCCAGGGCGGGGCCGCCGAGTACGAGCAGGGATTCCTCGTCGCCGTCGTCGCTGGCCGCGGCGATCAGCCGGCGGCCGTCGTTGAGCCAGGTCACCAGCCGGTAGCGGACGCCGTCGGCCTCGCCGTGCTGGCGGACGGGTCCTTCCCAGCAGGCCATGGTGTAGGCCTTGCCGCGGGCGGCGACGGCCAGGGCGCTGCCGTCGGGGCTGAGGGTGGCGCCGTCGAGGTAGTCGGCGGCCTCGACGAAGCGGCGGTTGCGCTGGGTGCGGGAGGAGGCCAGCCGTACCTCCAGCCTGCGCGGTTCCTGGACGGGGTCGAGCAGCGGGTCGAGCAGGTACAGGTCGGCGCCGGCGTGGTAGACCAGGCGGCGGCCGTCGCCGGTCAGGTTGCGGGCGTAGTAGTCGCGGTGGTGGGTGTGCTTGCGCAGGTCGCCGCCGTCGGGGGTGCAGGAGTAGACGTTGCCGACGCCTTCGTGGTCGGACAGGAAGCACACCCGTTCGCCGCTCCAGCATGGCGAGGCCAGGTTGCCGGGCAGGCGGATCAGTCTGCGGAACTCGCCGTCGCCGTCGGGGTCGATCCACAGGTCGCCGGTGGTGCCGCCGCGGTAGCGCTTCCAGCGGGCGGGGTCGGCGGTGTTGCGGCCCAGCACGATCATGCCGCCCGGGCCGTGCGCGATGGAGGTCGCGGGCCCGTACGGCAGGCGTTCCGGCACCCCGCCGGGCGCGAGGCGGTGCAGCCAGGCGCGGCCGTCGAAGGGCTGGGTCTCGTCGCTGGCGTACAGGATGCGCTCTTCGGGGTCCCAGCCGGTGACGGTGCAGCGGGCGCCGTGGAAGGTCACCCGGCGGGCGGCGCCGCCCTCGGCCGGCATCACGTACACCTCTTCCGGGCCTTCTTCGCGGCCGACGAAGGCGAGCTGGTCGCCGCGCGGGGAGATGCGCGGGTAGCGGGCCTCGGCCTGGCCGGCGGTCAGGCGGAAGGCGCGGCCTCCGGTGGCGGCCACCATCCACAGGTCGTCTTCGGCCGCGAACACCACCACGTCCTGGAAGATCGCGGGGAAGCGCAGGTAGGCGGACATGCGTCCTCCGTGAGGAGACAACCGGGGGCCGGTGCCCCCGGTTGTCGGATCAATGTCCAGGACGGCCGGGACTCACACCCGCGCCGTCCGGCGGCTCACTCCTCCGGCGGCATCATGGGCCGGGTGGAGGGCTGAGCGGAGGCCTGGGTGGAGGCCATGCGCTTTGCGGCTTTGGCCTGCCGGGTCGTCTTGATGGCGGCCTTCTTGGCCTTGCCGGACTTGGCGACTGGTTTCTTGTTCGTCTCAGCCATCGTTGTTTCCCCCCGAATGAGATGAGATGCGCTGTTTGGCGCACCAAAGCGCTTAATACCCACTTGCCTCGCAAACCTGACACGTCGATGGTGGTCGGGACGCCCGCCGTACCCCCTGGAGCGTGACCGCATGGATCTGGCCGAGCTCACCGACCGCGCCGCGATCATGGACGTCGTCGTCGCCTACGCCACCGCGCTCGACACCCGCGACTGGAAACTGCTGGCCGAGCAGTTCACCCCGGACGCCACCTGGGCCTACCCGGGGATGATCGAGCAGGTGCGCGGCCCCGAGCAGATCGCCGCCGCCCTCGGCGCCGGGCTGCGCGGGCTGGAGGCCACCCAGCACCTGCTCGGCAACCACCACATCCGCCTGGACGGCGACCAGGCCGAGCACACCTGCTACTTCCAGGCCCAGCACGTACGGCGCGGCGCTCCCGGCGGCGACACCTACCTGGCCGCCGGCCGCTACAGCGACGTGCTGCGCCGCACGCCCGGCGGCTGGAAGATCGCCGCCAGGCGGCTGAGCGGCATGTGGAGCCAGGGCAGCCTCGGCGTGTTCAGCCGCTAGAGCGGTCGATCCCCTGACGGCGCCGACAGCCACACCCCTTCGCCGTGCGACAGGCCGGGCAGTTGCCGCTCGAAGTCGTGCACCCGCCGGGCCGGCAGCTCACCCCTGATCAGCCACGTGTCGCCGTGCTGCAGGGTGTCCGACAGTTCGGCGCCCAGCCCGGCCAGCCGCGCGGTCACCGGGCTGAAGGCCTGCGCCGGGATCTCCAGCTCGAAACGGTGGCACGGCTCGTACACCCGGGTGCCCGCCCGTTGCAGCGCGTCCATGAGCACCTCGGCCGTGCGGCCGCGGAAGTCGCTCGCGGTCGAGATCGGCGAGGCGTAGCCGGAGCGGGTCAGCGTCACGATCACGTCGGTCACCGGCCAGCCCTGCGGGCCGCGCCGCAGCGTCACCGCCACCGTGTCCTCGATCGCCCGCTGGAAGGCCGCCGGCAGCGAGCCCAGCTCCACCCCCAGCCGGTAGGTCAGGCCCGACCCGCGCGGACCCGGTTCCACGCGCAGCCCCACCGTGGCCCAGAAGTCGTTGCGGCCGTGCCGGGTGATCTCCTCGGCCGTCTCCCCGACCCCGGCCGGGCGCTCCAGGTAGACGGGGCTGCTGGGCTCGAACTCGGCCTCGACGCCGAAGTCGCGGGCCAGCGTCTCGGCGATGACCTCCTTCTGCACCTCCCCGTACAGCAGCACCGACGTCTGGCCGCCGGCCAGCGTCCTGATGCTGATCAGCGGGTCCTGCTCGGCCAGCGCCGCCAGCGCCGCGTGCACCTGCCCCCGCTGTCCGGTACGGCGCGGCCGTACGACCGTCTCCAGGCTGGGCGGCGCGAAGTGGTGGACGTGCTCGCCCGGCTCGGGCGGGCTGCCGACCCGGTCGCCCACCCGCACCTGCGGCACGCCCCACACCTTGGCGATGTCGCCCGCGCACGGCTCGTCGCGCCCTCCGATGACGCGCAGCGCGGTGGGCCTGGCCTCGTACTGCTCCACGCCGCCGCCGGGGCGCCTGCGGTACCAGGTGGTGCGGCGGCGGACGTGCAGCGTGCCCGCGCGCAGGCGCACGTAGGCCACCTTCTCGCCGGTGGGGCCGCGCTCGATGGCGAACACCGTGCCGCTGGTGCCCGTGCCTGTGCCCGTGCCTGCCGTGGTTGTGGTCGGCAGCAGGCGCAGCCCGTCCAGGAGTTCGGTGACGCCCTGACCGGTCATCGCCGAGCCGAGGAACACCGGGTGCAGCACGCCCTCGGCGCACTGCCGGGCGATCGCCTCCTCGATCTCCTCCGGGGTCGGGGTATCGCCTTCGACCAGGCGTTTGAGGATGGCGTCGTCGTGCTCGGCCAGGATCTCCGGCGCGTCCGGATCGTCGATCGTGACGGCGGCCGGCGACAGGTGCCGCCGGATCTGCCCGAGCACCTGCAGCGGCCGGGCGCCTGCCCGGTCCAGCTTGTTGACGAAGATCAACGTGGGCAGGGCCAGGCGGCGCAGCGTCTTCATCAGCACCCGCGTCTGCGGCTGGACGCCCTCCACGGCCGACACGACCAGGATCGCGCCGTCCAGCACGCCCAGCGCCCGCTCCACCTCGGCGATGAAGTCGGAGTGCCCGGGCGTGTCGATCAGGTTGACGTGCAGGTCGCCGACCGTGAACGCCGCCACGGCCGTACGGATGGTGATGCCGCGCCGCCGCTCGATGTCGCCGGTGTCGGTCTGGGTGTCGCCGCCGTCGACGCTGCCCAGCCGGTCGATCGCGCCGGTCTGGAACAGCAGCCGCTCGGTCAGGCTGGTCTTACCCGCGTCTACGTGCGCGAGGATGCCAATGTTCAAACAAGCTTGCATGCGTGGTCGGGCCTTCGGGAACTCGCGTGCCAATGGGGCGCTGGGAGACGTCGAGGCCCCGCCGCATCGCGAGCTCCTTCACAAGATCGACCACATGAACCCGCTCATCCTGTCATCCCGCCCTGGCACCGGTCGACCGAATTTCCGTCTTCCGCTTACCGGGGCCAGGCGGCGGCGATGACGGTCGCGGCCGGCGCGGCCTGGCGCAGGCCTGCCTGGTAGGACGGTTGCCAGGCGGCGCGGTCGTGCAGATCGGCGCCGAAGACGGCGATCGTCTGCTCGTCGGGTGCCACGGTGATGGCGCCCGCGGGCGGCTCCTGGCGGAACAGGTGGGCCAGCGGTTCGATGAGCAGCAGTGGGTCGGCGCCGGTGGCCAGGTGGGCGTTGCTGCCGCCGCCCAGGGCGCCGTCCATGTAGCGGCGACCGGCGATGGTGATGGGTGGGAAGGCGGCGGGCATGGCGGTGCTGGCCGCGACGGCCGCCTGCAGGGGGATGCCGCTGGTGGAGTCCCAGGCCTGCGGCTGGCCGGAGTCGATGTCCACGGCGCTGATGACCAGGTGGGCCGGCCAGTCGGCGGCGGGTACCAGGGCGGACATCGTGGCCAGATGGATCTCCTCGGGCGCGGGAGCGGCCTCGACCGCCAGCCGCCCCACCCGCCGCAGCCGTTCGGCGGGCTCCACCCCCTCCTCGCCGAGCAGCGCGAACACCCGCCCCATGGCCGCCGGGTCAGCGGCCCCCGCGCCGACCCGCCCGCTGCCGGGGTCGGCCGCAGCGTCCGGGCGACGGGAGAGAGCCAGGCGGTCGAGATCGCCCCCGGTGGCCAGTAGCGCGCCCACGATGGCGCCCGCGGAGGTGCCGACGATCAGATCGGCGGCGGCCAGATCGACCCCATGCCGGCGCAGCCCAACCGCGAGACCCGCCAGCCAAGCCGTCCCGACGACACCACCAGGCCCAAGAACCAGTGCATTCATGAAACGCAAGTCTGCTACCTCAACCACGGTTGAGCTCAAGTCGGCATCCCGCTTCACGCACTTGCGGCTCAATCGAGGCCGAGGTCGAGGGGGAGTTGCTCGGGTTCGGCGGGGGTGGGAGGGGTGGGGCGTGGGGGTAGGCGGCGGGTGCGGGAGGGGGTGGGGCGGCCGATGCCGTGGCGGGTGGCCAGTTCCTTGATCTGGGCGGTGATGCGCTGCTGGTAGGCCTGGGGTGCGTAGGCGCCCCTGCCGTACAGCTCGAGATAGCGCGGCACCAGACGCGGGTGCTCGCGAGACAGCCAGCCCAGATACCACTCGCGCGCGCCGGGCCGCAGGTGCAGCACGATGGGCGCGAGGTGGGTGGCGCCGGCCGCGGCGATCTCCTTGACGGTGCGCTCCAACTGGTCGGGTGAGTCGGTCAGGTACGGCAGGATCGGCGCCATCAGCACGCCGCAGCCGATCCCGTGGTCGTTGAGCGTCGCGCACGCCTCCAGCCGCCGCAGCGGGTGCGGTGTGCCGGGCTCGACCGAGCGCCACACGTCGGCGTCCACGAACCCCACGGAGAAGTTCGCCCCCACCTCGGTGACCTGCGCGGCCTCGGTCAGCAGATCCAGATCCCGCAGGACCAGCGTCCCCTTCGTCAGGATCGAAAAGGGATTGGCCGCATCCCGCAACGCCTCGAGGATCCCGCGCATCAACCGGTAACGCCCCTCGGCCCGCTGATAGCAGTCGACGTTGGTCCCCATCGCGATGTGCTGTCCCCGCCAGCGAGGCGAAGCCAGCTCCCGCCGCGCCAGCTCGGCCGCGTTCACCTTCACCACGATCTTCGAGTCGAAGTCCGCCCCGGCATTCAAATCCAGATATTCGTGCGTTTTCCGGGCAAAACAGTAAGTGCAGCGGTGCCCGCAGCCTCGGTAGGGGTTGATGGTGTGGGTGAAGGAGACTCGGCTGGCGGCCGGGACGCGGTTGATGATGGAGCGGGCCTGGATCTCGTAGAAGGTCGTGCCGCGGAACTCCGGCGTGTCGAAGGTGCGGGTGACGGCGCCGCGGGCGAACAGCGGCGCGAGGGGTTCGGCCTCGTCCGCATCGGTCAGCCGCAGGTTGTCCCAGCGCATGCCTTGATTAGAACAAGTTTTCGAGGATGATCGCAACAGGAAAGAGCTTGCAATTACCTGCCCAGCTGGGGGCTAATGATCTTCAGGGTTGGGCAGAAAGTCCGCACAGAGCTTGCGTTCCGGAGGTGCACTTATGGCCTGGTCGCAGGACGAGGAGCGGATGCTCGCGCAAATCGAGCAGCACCTCGTCGATGAAGACCCTCGCCTGGTCGCGCGGCTCGAGTCGTTCAACGACCGTGCCCGTCGCAGCGAGGCGAAGGCCCAGGGCGAGCCAAGCATGCGGCGCCGGCCGCGCCGTTCGACGGTCATCATCCTGATCAGCTGGCTGTTGATCGCCACGCTGGTCGCCACGCTCCTGATCATGGTGTTGCGCCACGAGGCCGCGGCCCTGGCCCTGGCAGCTTCCCTGTAAAGCCCGCCGTACCCAAACTGTCCGAAATAAAGGGTCAAGTACGGCATGTGCGGCGTGTCGCGGCAACGGTGGCGAACCCTCCTACAACCCCCGAAGGAACGCGGCTGCCACCGGAGCCGCCACCTTACCCCCGGTACCTCCGGCCTCGACCACCACCGCGAAGGCCACGTCCCCCTTGAACCCCATGAACCACGCGTGCGTGTCGAGCTTGTCGCCGGTGCCGAACTCGGCGGTGCCCGTCTTGCCGCGCGTGCCGGCCGGCAGCCCGGCCGACTTGGCGGTGCCCTTGGTGACCACCGCCGACATCATCGCGTGCAGCTTGCCGACGGCGTCGGCGGACAGCTCGCGCGGCTGGGCCTTCTGCTTCAGTTCGGGCACCAGCGTGGGCGGGCGCCAGGTGCCGGAGGCGATCGCGCCCGCCACCGAGGCCATGGTCAGCGGGCTGGCGGTGATGCGGCCCTGCCCGAAGGCCTCGGCGGCCAGTTCGGAGTCGGAGGTGGCCTTGGGGCAGCTGGGCTTGGCGGCCGGCACGCCGATGTTGAGCGGCTGGTTGAAGCCCACCTGCTCGGCGGCGGCCAGCAGCTTGGCCGCGCCCAGCTTCTGCTCGGCCAGCGGGGCGAAGGTGGTGTTGCAGGAGTAGGCGTAGGCGTCCAGGAAGGTCAGCGACCCGAACTCTTCCTTTTCGGAGTTGCGGACTTTCAGCCCGCCGACGGTGGCGTACTTGGGGCAGGTGACCTTGTCGGTGGGGGACAGGCCGGCGTTGAGCAGGCCGAGCGCGGTGACGGTCTTGAAGGTGGAGCCGGGCGGGTAGCGGCCGTCCAGGGCGCGGTTGAAGCCGCCCTGGTTGTTGACCACGGCCAGGATCTCGCCGGTGCCGGGTTTGATGGCCACCATCGAGGTGGGCTTCTTCATGTCCTTGACCGCGGCCACGGCGGCGGCCTGGGCGCGCGGGTCGAGGCTGGTGCGCACGTCCTGGCCGTCGTGGCCCTCGATGGTGTGCAGCGTCTTTCCGGCCAGCTGGATGTCGGTGGTGGGGGTGCCGGCCAGGCGCTGCTGGAAGGTCTCCTGCAGCCCGCCGCGGCCGACGGCCTGGCCCACCTGGTAGGAGGGGCCGAGCTTGGTCACGTCCTTCTTGGTGGCCTTGTCCAGGAAGCCGACCAGCTGCTGCACCGAGCCGCCCGCGGTGCCGTCGTCGATGCGGGCGCCGCCGGCGTCGGTGATGGTGGCGCGCGAGGGCCAGCGGGTCTTCAGCGTGAAGCTCTGGCCTGCGGCCATGCCGGGATACAGCGTTTTCGGGCTCCAGTCGACCTTCCAGGCGCGGTCGGCCACCTTCAGGTCGATGCTGCCCTGGTAGCTCCACTGGCCGAGGTTCTTCAGCGTGAGCGTGGCGGTGTAGGGGACGCTGGCCGTACCGTCGCCCTGGGCCGGCTTGCCGAGGTTCACCTTCACCGACTGCACGGCCAGCGCGGTGCGCATCTGGCCGTAGGCGGCAAGCGGCTGGGGGCGGGTCAGCTCTGCGGTCATGGCGGCGTCGTTGCCGGACTGCCAGGCTGCGGCGAAGCGGGCGGCGGTCTCGGCGGGCGTGCCGCGGGTGTGCAGCACGTAGTAGGCGCCGCCGGCGGCGGCCCCCACCACCAGCACGGCGGCGCCGGACACGATCGCGATGGTACGGCCACGCGCCACTGGTCAGCCCCCTGAACGTCGACGGATCCCCGAGCTTAGCGACAGATCAGGGCATACCGCCCGACGCTTTGACGCTCGCGGCGTAGGCGGACACGTACTCCTGACCGGACAGCTCCTGGATGGCGGCCATGATCTCGTCGGTGACGCGGCGCCGGTCACGGGCGCTGGTGTGGTCGCCGTCGAAGGTCATCGGCTTGCCGATGGTGATGCCCACCCGGGCGGGCCGCGGAACCTTCGCCCCCAACGGCAGGACCTTCTCGGTGCCGCTGAGCGCGATCGGCAGCACCGGGGCGCCGGTCTTGAGCGCCAGCCAGGCCACGCCGATCTTGCCGCGGTACAGGCGGCCGTCGGGCGAGCGGGTGCCCTCGGGGTGGATGCCGAACAGCTCGCCGCGCTCCAGCAGGTCGGCGGCGGCCTCCAGCATGGCCTGGGCGGCGTGGGCGCTGTCGCGGTCGATGGGCAGGCTGCCACCCAGGCGCATGAAGAACTGGGAGATCGGGTTGCCGGAGAAGTACTCGTTCTTGGCGGTGAAGGTGACGTGGCGCGGCAGCAGTGCCGGAAGCAGGAAGGAGTCGATCACCGACAGGTGGTTGGCCGCCAGGATCGCCCCGCCCCGCCTGGGGACGTGCGCCGCGCCTGAGATGTGCGGGCGGCACATCGCGTGGGCCAGCGGCGTGGCGACGGACTTGACCACTTGGTATAGCAACAGGCTCTCCTGGACGTTCCTCGGACGGGCGCACCCCACCATAGAGCAGGCGCCCCGCCGTCTGGCGGGGCGCCTGAGAAGCCTTTAAGGCCGATGTGGCGGTCGCCTCCTCGGCGAGAGGCACAACACGGCTCCAGCCGAACGGTATTCCGTGAAGGCGGTAATTTGCGGCCCGGGGGACACAAACCACATCGGCCACTCGACTCTAACGGACATCCACCGGCACGTATTCCATCCCGGCCCAAGATTGCGTCACGTTCTGGTCCACCGGGGCTGCGCGACATCGAAAACGCGCAGGTCACGGCCTCGCAGGGCCACTTCGGCGAACTGCCACAAAATCGCGCCCGTCGGCGCGTGCACCACGATGCCGGGGCCCAGCGGCATCTGCAGCAGCCCGCCGCGCCAGCGCGGTACGCCCGGCGCCAGGAAGCTGTCCAGCGCGACCGCGTGCACCGAGGCCACCTCGCGGGGGTCGGCCACCGGCTGCTGCGTCCCGCCGAAGGCCACCACGGGGGTGATGACGAACCCGGAGTCGGTCACGAAGTCGTCCAGCAGCCCCGCCACCCGCACGCCGCGCACCGCGGTCTCCTCGGCCAGCTCCCGCAGCGCCGCCTGCACCGGCTCCTCGCCGTCGTCCAGCCGCCCGCCCGGCAGCGCCCACTGGCCCGCGTTGCGGCCGCGCGGGGCGCGCTTGATGAGGATCGTGTACGGCAGGCCGTCCGGATCCTCCAGCACGCACACGGTGACCGCGGCCCGGCGCAGCCCGTCGCCGTCCGGCGCCCGCCGCACGGCGAAGGCGGCCAGGTTGGCGGTGATGAGCTCGTGCAGGCGGGGGATCGGGGGAAGCACCCGGCCAGGATCTCATGAGGGGAAGGCGGACCCCGGCCGGGCAGCCTCGGCCACGGTATCAACGATCAAGGACCTGGGACCCGGATCGCGTTCAGCTTTTCACGCCCCCAGTCGGCAGGCGACGGCCTCTTGTCAGCGGTTGACTGATCGGGAAAGATCACTTACCTGGTGTACGGCAGGCCTCCCACCAATCCCCGTATTACCTACTGATTGACTCGGTTATCATGGCTCGCACCCGAGCCCGCTTCGCCGCGAGGAGACAAGACCGGATGATGATCAGGAACAGGGTCGCAGGAGGCGCCGCCGCGCTCGGCCTCCTCCTGGCGGCCGCCGCGTGCGGCGGATCGAGCGGCTCCAACGGCTCGAACGGCTCCCCGAGCGCCGCCGGCGGCACGTTCACCTACTGGACCAGCGGCTGGCAGCCCGACCAGATCGCCGAGATCGACGCCGCCTTCGACAAGGCCCACCCCGGCATGCACGCCAAGGGCCAGTACATCGCCAGCTCCGACCAGTACCTGCCCAAGGTCATCGCCGCCGTGAAGAACGGCACCCAGCCCACCGTCCTGCTCACCCAGAACCCCTCCGACCTGCCCGTGATCGCGCAGAGCGGCAAGCTCATCCCGCTGGACGGCAAGCTCACCGCCGAGACCGACGCCCTGTACCCGGGCATCAAGGACTCCCTGTTCTACAAGGGCCACCAGCTGGGCATCGCCCTGGCCGGCGTCGGCGACATCGTGCTGTTCTACAACAAGAAGGCCTTCGCCGACGCGGGCCTGCAGAACCCGCCCAAGACCTGGACCGAGCTGGCCGAGGACGCCAAGAAGCTGTCGGACCCGGCCAAGAACAAGTACGGCTTCTACGTCCCGCTCGGCGAATCCGAGTGGATCTCCTTCGCCTGGGCCCCCATGCTCTACGCCGAGGGCGGCTCGTTCCTGACCGCCGACGGCAGCGCCACCGCCTTCAACAGCCCCGCCGGCGTCAAGGCGCTCACCACCTGGGCCGACCTGATCAAGAACAAGTACGCCCCCAGCACCAGCTACGCCCAGGCCGGCAGCTTCGACGGCGCGCCCGCCTTCGCCAGCGGCGCCGTCGCCATGATCGTCAACGGGCAGTGGGCGGTGCCCACGTTCGAAAAGGCCGGCATCGACTTCGGCGTCGCCCCCATGCCCGCCGGTGCCGCCGGCACCTCCACCAGCATGGGCATCGGCGTGGCCGCGCTGCTCAAGACCGACGAGCAGGCAGAGAAGGCGGGCCTGGAGTTCCTGAAGTTCCTCTCCACCCCCGCCCAGGGCGCCGCCCTGGCTGCCAAGAACGGCGGCCTGCCCTCCGACCCCGCCCAGCTCGACCAGCAGGTGCTCAAGGACCACATCGCCAAGAACCCCACCTACCCGGTGTTCGCCGAGGCCGAGAAGACCGGCAAGGTACGCCCCATCACCCCCGCCTACGACGCGATCTCCCAGGGCCTGTGGACCCAGATCAACGCCGCGCTCAAGGGGCAGAAGACCCCCGCCGACGCACTGGCCAAGGCAGCGCAGGACGGCGATGCGGCGCTGAAGAAGCTGGGCTGATGCGCAGGCGCTACCGCACCTGGGCGCTGGCCTACGCCTTCGTCGCGCCCACCGTGCTGCTCACGGTGGCCTTCTCCCTGATCCCGCTGGCCATGCTCATCTGGCGCAGCCTGTACGGCGGCGGGGTGTTCGACACCTCGCCGCAGTACGTCGGCCTGGACAACTACCGCCAGATGCTCGCCGAGGACGGCGGCCACGCCCTCGGCATCACCGGCGTCTACACCACCGGGTTCGTCGTGCTCACCATGGGCGCGGGACTCGTGC
Source organism: Nonomuraea sp. NPDC050536 (assembly GCF_044457685.1). Taxonomy (NCBI): domain Bacteria; kingdom Bacillati; phylum Actinomycetota; class Actinomycetes; order Streptosporangiales; family Streptosporangiaceae; genus Nonomuraea; species Nonomuraea sp. NPDC050536. The sequence continues at coordinate 128,904 of NZ_JBITHD010000013.1, read as the reverse complement.
TCGCGCTCCTGCTCAACTCCAGGGCGCCCGGCGTGGCCCGGCTGCGGGCCCCGTTCGTCATCCCGCTCGTGGTGCCCGTGGTGGCCACCGCGCTCATCTGGGGCAACATGTTCGCGCCCCAGTTCGGGCTGATCAACCGGCTGCTGAACCTGGCCCACCTGCCGCAGGCCGACTTCCTGTCCTCGCCCGGCCTTGCGCTGCTGGCCGTGCTCACGTTCGGCTCGTGGCAGTTCTTCGGGCAGAACGTCATCCTCTACCTGGCCGCCCTCAAATCGCTGCCCGGCGACGTGATCGACGCCGCCAGCGTCGACGGCGCCGGCGCCTGGCGCCGCTTCACCAGCATCCAGTGGCCCATGATGCGCCGCCAGACGCTGCTGATCTGGGTCGTCACCACCCTCACCGGGCTGCAGACCTTCACCCAGATCTACGTCCTGACCCAGGGCGGGCCCGACGGCGCCACCCAGACCGCCCTGTACTACGTCTACAACGAGGGATTCGTCCAGTTCGACACCGGACGCGCCAACGCCATGGGCGTGGTGCTGTTCCTGCTGTCGCTGCTGATCACCCTCGGCCAGATCTGGCTCATCGGGCGGGTGGACCGTGCGCGCTAGCCGTCTGCTCGTCTACGTCCTGCTCGCGCTGGCCGTCCTCATCGTCGCCTTCCCGCTGGTGTGGATGCTGCTCAGCGCATTGAAGACCGACGCCGAGATCATCAACCCGGCCGCGCCGCTGTGGCCCGAGCACCCCGACTGGTCCAACATCGGCCGCGCCCTGTCGCAGGCCCCCTTCGGCCGCTGGTTCCTCAACACCGCGATCTTCGGCGTGGCCGCCACCGCCGGGCAGCTCGCCAGCGGGCTGCTGGCCGGCTACGCCTTCGCCCTGCTGGAATTCCCCGCCAAACGGGTGCTGTTCCTGGTGGCGCTCAGCGGGCTCATGGTGCCCTTCAGCGCCATCATCGTGCCCATGTCGCAGCTGCTCGGCGACCTCGGCTGGCTCAACACCTACCAGGGGCTCATCGTGCCCAACATCGCCTCGGCGCTCGGCGCGTTCCTGTTCCGCCAGTTCTTCCTCGGCACGCCGCGCGAGCTGGGGGAGGCGGCCCGCATGGACGGCGCCTCCGAGGCGCGCGTCTTCTTCCGCGTCTACGCCCCGCTGGCCCGCCCGGTCGTCGCCGCCCTGGCCATCATCCTGTTCCTGCAGAACTGGAACAACTTCCTGTTCCCGCTCATCGTCGTCAACACCACCGACATGTCGGTCCTGTCCCAGGGCCTGTCGGTCTTCCAGAGCCAGTTCACCACCCAGTACAACCTGATCATGGCCGCCTCCCTCATCACCATCGTGCCCGTCCTGCTGGTGGCCCTGGCGGCCCAACGCCACGTCATCGAGGGCATCACCCTCGGCTCCCTCGACTGACCCACCCTGTACGGCGAGCAACCCAGGCGCCGGGTCGGCGGGAAGGCGTGCGGCGAAGCCCGGCACCCTGTACGGCGGGCCAGGCGGGACCGTGGTGCCCGGGTGACGCATCGCCGTGGCGGCGGGCAAGTGTCACCGACTCGCCGGAAGCGCCGGTAGCGGGCCATCAGCCGGAGTGCGGCGGGCGGCCGGTGGCGGCGGCCCGCCGTACAGGAAGAAGATCAGGCCAGGGGACGAGCGGCAGGCAGGGTGAGGCGGTCGACGGCCTCGCGGCGGGTGCGCTCGGGGCGGCGGTCGTAGCGGGCCGTGGTGGCGGGCGAGGAGTGGCCGACCAGCGCCTGCGCCGTCGCCAGGTCGACCCCCGCGTCCAGCAGCTCACCGATGAAGGTGCGGCGGAAGTCGTGCGCCGTGCGCCGGCTGGCGCCCGCCTCGCCGAAGCGGCGCGACAGGATGTCGGCGATGCCCTGCCCGCTGAGCGGCCGCGGACGGATCCTGCCCGCCTTGCTGATCGGGCTGAACAGCGGGCCCACCTCGCCGCCGCGCACCGCCAGCCAGCGCTCGAGCAGCCCGATCGCGTCGGTGGTGAGGTAGACCAGGCGTTCCTTGTCGCGCTTGCCGCGCACCCGCAGCGAACGGGCGCCCGGGTCGTAGTCGGCCAGCGTCAGCCCCGCCAGCTCGGCACGGCGGCACCCGGTGGAGTACAGCGTGGCGATCAGCGCCGCGTCACGGATCCCCGCGACAGAGTCGTCGCAGGTGGACAGGGCGGCACCGACCACCTCCCTGGCCACGTGGTGGCCGGTCGGCAGCCGCGTCTGGCGCACCGGGGCCAGGTCGGAGGCGCGCGCGTAGTCCTCGGTGCTGGTCTGACCCAGCCGCCAGGCCTCCTTCAGCACCCGCCGCAGCGCCACCAGGTGCTTGTTGACGTAGGCGGGCGACCAGCCCTGGCCGGTCAGCAAGGTGCGGATACGGACGGTGTGCTCGTAGCGCAGCAGATGCCACGGCTGTCCCGCGCCCGTCGCGTCCTGGTCGCCGGTCAGGAGCTTGGCCAGCCGGTCCAGGCAGCCCCGCATCGTGCGGCGCGACTCCGGGCTGGTCAGGGAGTCCAGGTAGACGTGATAAGGATCACGCGCCGGCTCCACCGCGGGCGCGGGTGTTTGCACGGCGGGCAGGCTCACGGAACGATCTTATTCGTCTCGGCTCTCCTGGTCTCCTACGGCGACAGTTCAGGACGCATCGAGGGCCGCGGTCAGGTCGAGCTCGACGAGTTGGCCGGTGAAGCCGAGCCTGGCCACGCCCAGCAGCGTGCTGGCGGAGGTGAAGGCGGGCGCGAGCGGGGAGTCGAGCAGCCGCCGCCACACGGCGCCCAGGTCGTCGCCGACCACGTAGATGACCGAGCGCACCACGTGCTCGGGTCCCGCGCCCGCGGCAGCCAGCGCGGTCTGCGCGTTGGCGATGACCTGGTCCACCTGGGCCGGCAGATCTCCCGGGCCGACCAGCTCGCCGTCGGCATCCAGCGGGCACTGCCCCGCCAGGAACGCCAGCCGCCCGGCCTCCACCACCGTCACATGGCTGTAGCCCGGGGTGGGATGGAGCCCGTCCGGGTTGATCTTGGTAATGCTCATGCCGAGAGTGTGTCCGATACGGGCCTTGCTCGGCATTCGATTTTCAGCATGTGGTCCAGGCCCGTTCGCGGAATGGCCGTCGCCGTCCGAGCTGGGCGACGGGGTCCGGTGGCAATTTCCAACGGATATAGCGCTGACCTGCACGGAGCGGTTCGCGGGCCTGGTAGGTGTAGGCGTGCCCCCGGCAGGCGCACGATAGGAGTGGCCTGCCAGGGGCTCAGGGCGTCAGGTCTGCCTGCGGTCCTCGGCTCCTCCCCACGTCTTCAGATACGCCTCGGCTCCGGCCAGCATGTCCTGGGCGAACTCGTCACCGGCGTACTTGCGCATGTCCTCGATCCAGTCGGGGACCAGGCCGTAGTGGGCCACGCCGTCGGTGTTGACGTCCCAGACCCGGTCACCGGTGCGCAGACGGTCGAGCGTGACCGCGCCGTCGAGCGAGGTGAACGGATAGGTGACCGCGCTGCCCTGGCGGGGCCCCGGGAGCGGGCCCATGCCGTTGGTGTCGAGGCCGTAGCCGTAGCCGGGGTGACCGAACTCGTCACGCAGCGGCTTCGTCGCGCGCCAGCCGGCGGTGAAGGAGTCGGCGGGCGAGCCGTACGCGGTCACCATGCCGCCGAGCCGGTAGATGCGGCGGAAGTAGCTGGGGTCCGCCCAGCTGTGTGAGGAGATGACGCCCGGATACTTGGCGCTCTCCAGCAGGTCGAGCGTCTGGGCGGCGGCCTTGACGCTCATGTGGTCGAGCTCGACGATCATGCCGCGTTTCATCAGCCCCTGGACCATGTAGGCGCCCAGCGAGGTCAGGCCTCTGGTGTTGCAGTGCGGCGCCGGGGGATAGACCGGCAGGCCGACGCCGAACGGCAGCCACTTGGCCACCTCGGGCGGCAGCACTCCGGCCGGGTCGATCGTGTTGTCGTGCTCGGGTCCCGTGCACGTCTTGGCGTTCCAGAAGGAGCCGCTCGCCAGGAAGTTGCCGATGTTGACGATCGCGCCGGTGGTCCCTGAGTCGAACCTGACGCCGCACAGGGCGTTGTCGTACTTGTGGCAGACGAACATGCTGCGGACGCCGATCTGGTACATCTCGTCCAGGCCGCGGTCGATCTGCGCCTTGGTGCAGTGCGGGATGCCCCAGGTCTGGCGGCAGCCGAACGGCTCGGAGGTCTCTATGCCCAGAACCACGGCCAGCTTGCCGGTCGCGATCACCTGCCTGGCCTCGGCGGTCGACTTCACCACCCGGAACCAGCCCTGGCCCGGACCGCCGCTCTGGGCGTCGATGTAGTCCTGCAGCTCGAAGGTGCGCTGCGCCTCCAGCTTGAGCGTGGCCATCTCGTCGCAGGTGTTGTGCTTGAGCGGGTAGATCTCGCAGAGCTGCCGGTTGGCGACCAGGTCGTTGACGAAGATCCGGAGCCCGCCGCGCCAGGCCCGTTCGAGCCACTTGTAGTAGCCCTGCTGGTGCGTGAGGGAGTCGTGGGCCGGCCAGTCCTTGAACGTCGGCCAGCCGACCGGGTCGTGCTTGCCCACAGGGGTGCCGTGGCGGGTGAAGTTCTCGAACCAGGCGAGCGATCCGTCGGGCTGGTGGTCGGGGCAGTCGACCAGGGCATGCTCGATGCCGTCGGGGTCGAACGGCTTGCCGCAGATCAGGCTGCCGCCGAATGCCTCGTTTGCCATGAGATGGCTGTGGGCGTCGACGAAGCCGCGGACCGGGTTCGCGGATCCCGGTGGCTGCCCGACTGCCCCGACCTCGGATTCTGGGGCGGTCTGGGCGGTGGCGGTGGTCCCCGCCAGAGGCAGGGTGGCCAGTAAGGCCACCCCGATGATCCTGGTGACGTTGCGTAACATGAGCGCACCTCACGAATCGGCTGATTCATGTTCCGCCTTTGTTACTCGCCGGTCAAGATGTGAATCTGACCCGAATTCAGTGCGATCGGGCACCACCTTTTCGAGCCCGTTGCTGGACGGCTTCGTCGATTGCGACGACGGTCGGCATGACGACCCCGCCCAAGCGCATCCGAACGAAAAGTCACGGGCAGGGCGCGGTTCGAGCCTCACTAGCCGGACTTCTCGCTCGAATGCTCGTCATGCCCCGTCTCCGACACCCCGACGGCTACGGGATCTTCGACAGGTCAATGACGTAGGCCTGGCCCTTCCAGGCGGAGGTCATGAGCCGTGCGCGGTGCGGCGGAGCGTCGGTGATGCGGAACGTGATCTCGCCCATCCTGCCCGACGCGAGATCCATGAGCGCGGCGCGGTTGTGTGAGCCCGGGACCTCGGCCACCGCGAAGCGCCCCCACATGATCGTTGAGTCCCACGCGGGATGGGGCCGCTGCTGGGAGCCGTCGCGTTTGCGGTAGAAACTGTTGCCGCGAGAGTCCTTGCCGGTGCAGAGCGTCAGGCCGCAGTCGAGATCCTTCTCGCCCTGGCGGACCAGTGCGTTGTCCGTGTCGCCCGTCTCCACGTTGCGGATGCGGGTGAAGTACTCGAAGGGCTTGCCCTTGGTGTTGGTCCGCGTCCCCACCCAGGGCCACGACAGCAGGTGCATGCCCGTGGCGATCAGGGTGGGATCTCCGCCGGAGAGCGGGACCGAGTACACGCCCCCCTTCCACCGTGACAGCACGATCCGCTCGCCCACGATGGCCAGATCGTCCAGCTCCCCGAGCTTCGCCGTGGTGACGGCCGCGGCCGTGCCGCCCGACAGCGGGGCGGCCCAGACGGTGATCGTGTCGCGGCCCGACATGGTGATCCAGGCCACGTGCCCGTCGCCGACCGCCACGCGCTGGCCGACCTCGCGTCCCGGGACGCGGCTGATCAGGCGCGTGGTCGAGCCGTCGTAGGCGTAGATCGCGTCGGCGCCGCCGATATAGCCGCCCGCCTTCCCGGCCTCGCGCAGCGTGGTGAGGATCAGGTCCTCGCCGTCGGTGCCGACCGTCTGGAAGACCTGCTTGCCATCCGGCGTGGTCTGCGGAATCCGGCGGATCGCCTGGGGCCATACCTTGCCGGCGGGCTGGATGCCGGCCGGCGTGGCGGGCCGTACGGTCAGAGGGCGGGCGTCGCGGGCCGCGTATGTCACCCCGGCCGCAAGAACCACCACGGCGGCCGCCGCCGCCAAGGCGTGGCGGCGGTGGCGGCGCCTGCGGAAGCGGGTCTCGACCTCGGCGCCAAGGCTGCTCTCCGGCCGCGGCGCCAGCTCCGCGGCATGGCCCAGGGCGGCGCGCAGCGTCTCTTCCAGCTCGTTCACAGAACCCTCCCTAGGGCGCTCTCGGGGATCGTGGCGCGCAGCTTGGCCAGCGCGCGCGAGGCCTGGCTGCGCACGGTGCCGGTGGAGACGCCGAACAGCTTGGCGATCTCCGCGTCGGTCAGCTGCTCGTAGTAGCGCAGCACGAGCACGGCCCGCTGCTTGCGCGGCAGCCCGGCCAGCGCCTGCCACACCGCCTGCTCGTGACCGTCGGGCAGCAGGTCGTGGTGCTCGCGCTCCGGCAGGTCGGCCGACAGGTGCTCGCGCCGCAGCCGCCGCCACGCGTTCATGTGCAGCCGGGCCATCGTGGTGCGCACGTAGCCCTCCGGGTTGTCCTTGCGCCTGACCTTGGTCCACGAGCCGCGCAACCTGACCAGCGCCTCCTGCGCCAGGTCGGCGGCGTCGTGCGGGTTGCCCGCCAGCACGTAGCCGTAGCGGAGCAACGCGTCGCCGCGTTCCGCCACGAACTCCGCGAACTGCGGATCTGCCTCCACCGCGCCTCCTTCGTTCACCTCCTTGAACCCGAACCACCCAGAACTGTTGCATCGGGCGTCGGTAACGGAGCTGTCATGAAGGACACGCGACGGCGTTCGGCCAGGTCAGCGGCTCGCACTTATCGGACAGAGCAGTGGTTGTCTGGGGGGTCTGGAGGGTCTCACCGGTCGCGTCCTTCGCGAACACCCTCAGACGTGCCAGAGGGTGGCCATCTGCCGAGTGGCAAGCCGGGACGGCACGGCGCGCAGCGACAGGTCGCGCAGCCACGCGGAGATCCCGGTCCGGGACGTCAGCCGCGACTGCCTGGCCGCCCCCAGCATCATGCGGTTGGCGCGGGGCCTGCGCTCGGCGTCGTAGCGCAGGAGCCGCTCGACGGCGTCCGCCGGCTCGGCGCCGCTCAGGTGGCGGGTCAGTACGGCAGCGTCCTCGAAGGCCTGGCTGGAGCCCTGGCCGAGGTCGGGTGACATGGCGTGCGCGGCGTCGCCGAGCAGCGCGATCCTGTCGACCGCGAACGAGGGCAGGGGCTCGGCCAGGCGGGCGATCGGGTCGACGTAGATGTCCTCGGGCGGCGTGGCCCCGATCAGTGCCGTGACGAGGGGATGCCAGTCGGCCATCAGGGACGGCATCTCCCGGCGCGCCTCCTCCGCGCCGGACGGCGGGCCGTGCAGGAGGGAGTCGGTGAACCAGTACAACTGGTCCTCGCCGAGGGGGAACAGTTCGTCCAGCGCCCGAAGCCCGTTGGGCATGACCACGATCCCCGTGCCCTTCTCCCGGAGCTCGGCGCCCCGTTCGAAGAGCGTCACCTCGTGGCCCTGGCGGTGCAACCCCACCGCGGCCGCCACCCCTCCGAGCCCGGCTCCGACCACCGCGATCCTCATGAGGCCTCCCGCTCATTCACTACGATCGTACTAGTACGGATATTGGTAGCATGGTCGCATGCCGCCCACGAATCCGGCCCGCCGCCAAGCCCTCGCCGACGCCGCCATCGACCTGCTGGCGTCGTCAGGCGCGCACGGGCTGACCCACCGCGCGGTGGAGAAGGCGGCGGACCTGCCGCCGGGTACGGCCTCCAACTACTTCCGCAGCCGCGAAGCGCTCCTGGTGGCCGCCGCCGAGCGCATCCTCGAGCTGCACCACGCCGACACCGACCGGGCCGTCGAGCGGCCCGCGACGCTGGCCGACATGCTGACGGAATCGCTGCTCACCGCGGCGACCACCCTGCGCCGCCGCTATCTGGCGATCTTCGAACTGCAACTGGAGGGCGCCCGCCGACCGGCGCTCGCAGCCGCGCTGGCGGGCCTGCAGGACACGTCGATAAAGGTCACGGCCGGCCACCACGACCAGCTCGGTCTGACCATCCCGCGCGAGCGGATCCCCGCCATGATCACGCTCTACGGGGGCGCGCTGTTCACCCTGGTCAGCGCGCCGCCGGGGAGCGTCACCAGGGACGTCGTACGGGACGTGGTTCAGGTCATCGTGCACGGCTGCACGGGACACGCCGAGCAGCGGCCGTGACCCTCCGGCCCCGTCGCGCCGAGGCGGGAGAGCTCCAGCAGATCAGCCAGAAAGCACCCCAGGTAGCGAACAGTCACGAGCTGGAGCCTGATCATGAGCATGAATCAGAGCAACGCGGCGAGATCCGCCGGTCGCGAGAACATCGGCCAGTGGCCGGTCGGCAGCTCGACAAAGGTCCATTCGGGTGTGCCGAGCGGGGCGAACGCCGGGTTCCCCGAAGCGATCAGCTCGCGGATCACCGCCACCGGCATCGTCGAGGCGACCATGGTCTTCGGCGTCGCCGGGATCTGCTGCGGCCGCTGAACCGACTGGGTGACCGCGCCCCACGGCTGCGGCGTCGCCTTCGCGCGGATCTGCGCCCAATGCTCCTCGGTCAGTCCTGCGAACTGCCCCTCCCCCTGCTCGAAGGAGGGCACGTCGAGCGCATAACCGTCCCCGACCTGAGCGCGCCAGGCCTTCTGAGTGTCCCCGTCATTGAAGTCGATCACCGCCACACCGGACGGCAGCGGCGCGGTGTCGACGTAGACGACCCGGCTGAGCCGCTCGGGATGCCGGTCGGCGACCGCGGTCACCGGGACACTCGCCCCGCTGTGCCCGACCAGGACAACCTCCTCCAATCCGTCCATCGCCGCGAGGATGTCGACGACATGGGTCTCCACGCCGACCTCCGGCGACAGCTCCCCAGCCCTCTCCGCCAGCCCCGTCAGGGTGACCGCCCGCACCTGGTGCCCGGCGGCGCGCAGCTGCTGCGCCACCTGGTCCCAAGCCCAGGCGCCGAGCCAGAAGCCGGGTACCAGCACGTAGTTCGCCATCTCATCGTCCTTCCAGTGAGCCGATGTCGCTACGCTAAAGCCGATAGCGGACAGAATCCGCCCGGATAAAGTGGGTGACCTATGTCATATCCGGCGACCCGAATGCTGGCGATGCTCGAACTGCTCCAGGCGCACCACGGGCTGGGCGGCCGCGACCTGGCGCAGCGGCTCGGTGTGGACGAGCGGACCGTCCGGCGCTACGCCGCCCGACTCGCCGAACTGGGCATCCCGGTCGCCGCCGAGCGCGGCCGCTACGGCGGCTACCAGCTGATGCCCGGCTACAAGCTGCCACCGCTGATGCTCACCGACGACGAGGCCACCGCCGTGGTTCTCGGCCTGCTCGCCGGACGCCGCCTGGGCCTTGCCGCCGAGGCCACCGAAGCCGCCCTGGCCAAGATCCGGCGGGTGCTGCCAACCACGCTGCGAGAACAGGTCGGCGCACTGGAGGAGACCTTGGACTTCACCCTCGCCGAACGTGCGGCGCCAACGCCCGCAAGCCGGGCCGTGCTGACCCTGGCCGCCGCGATCCGCGACCGCCGCCGGGTCTTACTGCGCTACAGCTCCTGGAAAGGCGCCCAGACCGAACGCGAACTGGACGGCCACGGCCTGGTCTTCCACTCCGGCCGCTGGTACGTGACCGGCCACGACCACCGGTCCGGCGAGATCCGCACCTTCCGCGTCGACCGGATCTCCTCCGTCGTCCCAGGGACGGCTTCCTATGAGATCCCCGAGGAGTCCGACCCGGTGCGGCAGGTCACCGCGTCGCTGGCCCAGGTACCGTATGCGCACGTTGTCGAGGTCATTCTGCACGTTCCCCTCGCCGAGGCGTCCCGCCGCATCCCGCCGTCGGTGGCCACGCTCACCGAAACACCGGACGGAGTCCTCCTGCGGACGCGTGCCGAGTCCCTGGACGGCATGGCCGCCATGCTCGCCGGGCTCGGCTTCCGGTTCACGATCTCGTCGCCGCAGGAACTGCGCACAGCCGTCCGGCGCCTGGCCGAGTGCCTGCTGGAACAGACGTCGGAATGAACACTCCCCGCGACCGGCCGCCGGGAGCCCACCGCGCAGATGATGGTGATGATCCGCCTGAATCCGGGGATTTTGGCCAGCTCGCTATGTCTTCAACGAGCGCCGCGGTGGCGGCTACTAGGGCCGAGTTCGGATCAGATCGGTTGGGTTGATCCCGCCGTGGTGAGCGGTTCGACGGTGTGATGTGGGTTGACCTGTACCTCAGGGCGCGGGTTTAGGGTTTCCGCCATGTTTGATCACTCTGTCGTTCTGTTCTCCTACGGCACGCTGCGCCAGCGCGAGGTGCAGCTGTCGGTGTTCGGCCGCGAGGTGAGCGGCACTCCGGACCGGTTGCCCGGCTACCGGCTGTCCACGGTGGAGATCACCGATCCGCAGGTCATCGCGATCAGCGGTGCCACGCATCATCCGATCTTGCAGGCCACGGGAAACGCCGCCGATGTCGTGGAGGGCACTGCGCTCCGCCTGAGTGAGGACGAACTCGCCGCAGCCGACGACTACGAGGTCGACGACTACCAGCGTGCTCTCGTACCGCTGGCGTCGGGTCTGCACGGCTGGGTGTACGCGGCTGATCACGATGGGTTGACAACATGACCCGGTACATCAGCACCATGGACGCGCCCGGTGGGTCACCTGGCGTCGGTAGGGGGCACCACGATTCGAAGAACGCAGGGGACACGAAATGACGTCTGATCATTCAGGACCGGAGGAGGCTCGGCGGGTCGCGGGCCTGGTGGCGGCGCAGGAAAAGGCCATCGCCTTGTTCGGCGAGGTGGAGGCACGCGGACTGGTCGCACCTGGAGTCGGGGAGCGGGAGGCGAGCGATCGCATCCGAGACCTGGCCAACGACATGTTCGGCACGACCAAGCACTGGCACAAGCGGATCATCCGCTCCGGGCCCAACACTCTGCGCCCGTACCGGGACAACCCACCCGACCGCATCATCGGCGAGGACGACGTCGCCTTTGCCGACTTCGGCCCGATCTTCGAGGAGTACGAAGCCGACTTCGGCCGCACGTACGTCTTCGGCGACGACCCGGACAAGCACCGGCTGCTGCACGACCTGCCGCGCGTCTTCGACGCCGGACGTGCGGCGTTCGCGGCCGATCCGGATATCACCGGCCGGCAACTGTACGCCGAGGTGGCACGGCTGGGGCGCGAAGCCGGCTGGGAGATCGGCATCTGGCACACCGGGCATCTCGTGGGGGAGTTTCCGCACGAGGTGAACGACGGCGCGAAGGCGGAGTCCTACATCACTTTGGAGAACGACACCCCGCTGCGGCGCACCGACCGTGCGGGGAGGACCTGTCACTGGATTCTGGAGCTGCACTTCGTGGACCGGGCTCGCGGCTTCGGCGGCTTCTACGAGCAACTGCTCGATCTGGCGTGACCACTGCCCGGCGTTCTTCGCGCCAGTGGCCCGTTTCGGAACGCTGACCCGTGTGACCTATGGGGCCGACTGGTGTGTTGACCTGCACCTCAGAGCGCGGGTTTAGGGTTTCGGTCATGCGAGTGGGGGAGTTGGCGCGGCGTACCGGTGTCACGGTGCGGGCGTTGCGCTACTACGAGGCGGCCGGCCTGGTCGTCCCGCGCCGCTGCGCCAACGGCTACCGCGACTACGACCCGATCGCGGTGCGGCTGGTGGAGCAGATCCGGTCGCTGATGGCGTTGGGCCTTTCGGTGGAGGAGACGCGGCCGTTCGTCGAGTGCCTGATCAGCGGCGCCAGCTCCGGTGATCTGTGTCCGGCGTCGCTGGCCACGTACCAGCGGGCCATCGACCAGTTGGAGCAGCGCATCACGCAGCTTGCCGAACAACGTGACACGCTACGCGCCCAGCTCGACGCGGCCGCACAGCTCAAGATGCAGCCGCAGTCCGGCCGGCGGCGGGCCATCGCAGCCGTAGACCCGGTCAGGCTACTCGGAGCTGAGCTGCCGGATCTGGAGCTTGTGGCCACCGATGGAAGCAGGGTCCACGTCCAGGCGCTCGGCCAGGGGCGCAGCGTGCTGTTCGGGTATCCGCTGACCGGGCGGCCTGGCGTGGACCTGCCGCAGGGATGGGAGACGATACCGGGCGCGCGGGGCTGCACCGACCAGGCGTGCGGGTTCCGTGACCATCTCGCCGACCTGCTGAAGGCCGGTGCTGCGCGGATCTACGGGCTGTCGGCGCAGTCGAGCGGGTATCAGCGGGAGGTGGTGCACCGGCTCCGGTTGCCGTACCCGCTGCTGGCCGACCCGCGCCTGACCCTGGCCGCCGCTCTGGGCCTGCCCACGTTCGATGCCGGCGGGATGACGCTGTACCGCCGGCTGACCCTCATCGTGGTCGATGGCCGGGTCGAGCATGTGTTCTTTCCCGTCGAGGAGCCGGCCGGCCACGCCGAACAGGTCATGCGGTGGCTGGCGGAGCATCAGGTCTGAAGAGCGGAAGGCGGTCCCGGTGGTGCAATCTCTCCTGGCGGCGGTGGCGGTCCTCGCCCTGCTGACCGTGGTCCCAGGGCCGGATATGGCGGTGGTGAGCAGCAGCGCGCTGAGCGGCGGTCGCCGGGCGGCGACCCGGACAGCGGCCGGGGTGATGACGGGATTGCTGGTCTGGGGAATGCTCGCGGTCGTCGGCCTGGCCGCGGTGCTGGACCGCTTCCGGCCGGTGCTGAACCGGCCCCGGATCCGGCGGTTGCTGGAGCGGGTGACCGGCACCGTACTGATCGGCTTCGGGCTGCGGCTGGCGACGGAGGGCAGGTGAGCACGATCCGGCGCCTGTACTCCTGCCTCTGCGAGGACATCCCGGGCCGAGCGGCACCGCCGCCCCTGCCGGTGGGCCAGGTCGTCGAGCTGGCGCGGTACCCGGTGAAGTCCATGGGCGGTGAGCGGCTCACCCGTGCACGTTTCACCGCCGATGGCGTTGCCGGGGACCGAGGCTGGGCCGTCTACACCGCCGACGGCGGGATCGGCAGCGGCAAGACCACCCGCCGTTTCCGCCGCATCGACGGTCTGCTCACCCTGCGCGCCCGCCTGGAGACTCCAGAAGACGGTGAAGTGCCGCTGGTGGTCCTCCCGGATGGGCGGGAACATCGTGCTGATGACCCGGCAGCCGGTCAGGTGCTCAGCACGCTTCTGGACCGGTCACTGCACCTGCGCCGGCAGTCCTCCGTACCGCACCACGACGAGGCCCCCGTTCATCTCGTCACCACCGCCGCGGTACGCAAGCTGGAGCAGTTGCTCGGCGAAGGCGTCGATGTCGCCCGCTTCCGCGCGAACATCGTGCTGGAGACGGAAGGCGCCGACTTCATCGAGGACGACTGGCACGGCCGCCATCTCACCATCGGCGACCAGGTAGAACTGTGTCTCGGGCCGGGAATGCCCCGCTGCGTCATGGTCGGCATGCCTCAGCCCCGCGACGGGCTGGGAGCCGATGCACAGCTCCTCAAGCTGCTCGGACACGCCCACCAGGTACGGTTCGGCCTGCAAGCCGGCGTCGTGCGCGGCGGCACCGTCCAGCGGGGAGACCTCGCCGTTCTCTTCTAGGAATCATTACAGCGATCTCATCAACAACCTATCGTCGCAGGTCAGGGACTACAGGGACTAGTCCGCGTTGTCCGTTACCGCCGCAGCCGCAGGACACGGGGGCGCTGCGGGCCGGTCCTGTTACCTTCTCTCGTCGGCGCTCGTCATAGGGGCGACGACCGAATACGAACGGTCGTCGCCCCAACGAGTGAATTGAGAACAGGATGCTGACCAACATCATGTACGTGACGATCTACGTCACCGATCTGGACCGCGCGCTGGAGTTCTACACCGAGGGACTCGGCCTGGAAAAGCGGATCGACTTCTCGGGGCGCGACGGACGGTTCCTCACCGTCGGCGTTCCCGACAGCCCGGTGCAGATCCTCCTGTGGTCGCTTGCGGCGGCCGCGGGACAGCCGGGCAACGTGGGCCAGCAGGCCGCGCCCGGTCCGCTGATCCTCGAATCCGATGATTTGCGAAAGGATTTCGAGATCCTGCGCCAGCGCGGCGTCACCTTCGAAGAGTCCGAACCCGTGGACTATCCGTTCGGGGTCCGCATCGAGGCGGTGGACCCGGACGGCAACCGGGTCTCGCTCCGTCAGCAGCGAAAGCCGTGACCACCCACCCGTCCGGCCTCGTGACCGAGGCGTTCGAAGCCCAGCGCGATCGGCTGCGCGCCCTCGCGTACCGCGTGCTGGGCTCGCACGCCGACGCCGAGGACGTGGTCCAGGAAGCCTGGATGCGCCTCGTCCGCCAGGACGAGGCGACCATCGGCAACCTGGCGGGTTGGCTGACCACCGTGGTCGGCCGAATCAGCCTGGACCTCCTGAGATCACGTCAAGCCCGCCCCGAGACCGCCTACGGGCACGAGTTCGCGGACCTCCTGGTGACGCCCGCCGACGACCCCGCCCCGGACGAGCAGGTGGCGCTGGCCGATTCGGTCGGTCTCGCCCTGCTCGTCGTGCTCGACTCGCTCAGCCCGAGCGAGCGCCTGGCGTTCGTCCTGCACGACATGTTCGCGGTCCCGTTCCACGAAATCGGCCAGATCCTGGGCAAATCCGCCGACGCTACCAAGATGATCGCCAGCCGCGCCCGCCGTAAGGTCCAAGCCACGGACCGGCCGGCGGGCCCCGGCCGCGAGCACCAACAGGTCGTCCAGGCATTCCGCGCCGCCGCGCTCGGCGGCGACTTCGAAGCGCTCCTGCGTGTCCTCGACCCGAACGTGAAGCTGACCGTCGACACTCCCGACGGCATGGTCGTCACCCTCGGCGCCACCGAGGTCGCCGCCGGCGCCCGCATGTTCTCCGGCGAGGTCGCCCGCCAACGACCCGTGCTGGTCAACGGCATCCCCGGCCACATGTCCTGGCGCCCCGACGGAAGCCCTCTCTCCGTCATCGCCTTCACAGTCACCGAAGGCCGGATCACCGGCATCCACATCGTCGTCGACCCGGCCAAACTCGCCTCGATCCAGCTGCCCGCCCCGGCCTGAGCCGGGGTCGTCAGGGTCGGCCCGTGCATGTGCAAGTCATCCCGGGCCGACCGACCGTTTCTTAACCGGCGCCATATATGCAAATATCTAAAGTGCTATGACACTAGATATATGGAGTAACCGGTGATCGAGTTCCATCTGGATGCGAAGTCAGGCGTCTCGCCGTACCTGCAGCTCGTCCAGCAGGTACGGCACGCGCTACGGCTCGGCCTGCTGCGCGAGGGCGACCAGTTGCCGACCGTCAAGGAGGTCGTGGGCCAGTTGGCGATCAACGCCAACACCGTCCTCAAGGCCTACCGGGAACTCGAGCACGAGGGCCTGGTCGCCGCCCGGCCAGGGGTGGGGACGTTCGTCACGGCGACGCTCACCGACACCTCCCTGGCAGCGCACGGCCCGCTGCGGCTGGAACTGCAGCGCTGGCTGGCCAAGGCCCGCCGGGCCGGCCTCGACGAGGAGAGCATCGAGGCCCTCTTCATGACCACCTTTCGGACCACCTCTCAGGAGGACATTGCATGACCGAGCGAAGCGAGGGCATCGATGAGCACAGCACTTCACTCATGAGAGCTCTGAAGGAGTTCTCATGACTTCTGTCCTAGAGGCCCACAACTTGGGCAAGAGGTACGGCAAGCGCTGGGCGCTGCGCGACTTCACCATCGACATCCCGGCGGGCCACGTCGTCGGGCTGGTGGGCCCCAACGGAGCGGGCAAGACCACGCTGCTGAAACTGGCCAGCGGCCAGCTCCAACCGACGGCGGGCGGCATCACCGTGCTCGGCGGCAGGCCCGCGGGCACGCCCGGGCAACTGGCCAGGGTCGGGTTCGTCGCCCAGGACACCCCCGTCTACGCGGGACTGAGCGTCGCCGATCACCTGCGGCTGGGAGCCCGGCTCAACCCCCGCTGGGACGCCACCATCGCGCGGGACCGTATCGCGCGGCTCGGTCTCGTCCCCACCCACCGGGCGGGCAAGCTTTCGGGCGGCCAGCGCGCCCAGCTCGCCCTCACGCTGGGCCTGGCCAAGCGGCCCGAGCTGCTGATCCTGGACGAGCCGGTGGCCTCGCTCGACCCGCTCGCCCGCCGCGAGTTCCTGCAGGGACTGATGGAGGCCACGGTCGAGCACGAGCTCAGCGTGGTGCTCTCCTCCCACCTGGTCTCCGATCTGGAACGGGTCTGCGACTTCCTGATCGTGCTCGTCGACTCCCGCGTCCAGGTGGCCGGGGAGACCGACAAGCTGCTGTCCACCCACTTCCGGCTCACGGGGCCGCGCCGCGATCCCGACCGGCTCCCCGCCGACCAGCACGTGATCTCCGCGCGCCACACCGACAGGCAGAGCACGTTCGTGATCCGCACCGACGCCCCGATCCACGACCCCGCCTGGACGGTCACCCAGCTCGGCCTGGAGGACCTCGTCCTGGCCTACATGGACAAGCGCACCGCCGAGAACCGGCAAGTCGCCCTGGAGGTGCGGCGATGATCTGGCTGACCTGGCGCCAGCTGCGCGGCTCGGCGGTGATGACGGCCGCCCTGCTCGTCGTGCTCGCCATCGCCCTGGCCGTGACCGGCCCCGGCCTGGCATCCCGCTACTCCGCCGGGATCGCCGACTGCACCCAGAACGACACCTGCAACCGCTTCTTCGATCGGTTCTTCGGCCAGTACGAGATCCCCTTCATGGCCGTCAGCCTCGTCGTGCTGCTCCTGCCCGCTCTCGTCGGGCTCTTCTGGGGAGCACCGCTGATCACCCGCGAGCTGGAGACCGGCACACACCTGCTGGTGTGGAACCAGAGCGTCACCCGCGGCCGCTGGCTGGCGGTAAAGCTCGGGCTCACCGGCCTGGTGGCCGTGGTCGCCGCCGGATTGTGCGGCCTCGCGGTGACCTGGTGGTCCGACCCCCTGGACAAGTCGGCCAGTCCAGGCTTGGCCCTGATGGCCCCCCTGGTGTTCGGCGCGCGCGGCATCGCTCCGATGGGGTATGCGGCCTTCGCCTTCGTCCTGGGCGTGACCCTGGGCATGCTCGTGCGCCGCACCCTGCCCGCCATGGCCCTCGCCCTGGCCGTCTTCGCCGCGATCCAGCTCGCCATGCCGCAGCTGGTCCGTCCCCACCTGATGCCCCCGGTCACCTCGACCTTCGAGCTGAGCATGACGAATGTGGAGAACATCGGAATACCACCCAACGGGGGCGGACCTGTGCAGATTGTCCTGAGGTCGGCTGTTCCCGGCAACGCGGGCGCCTGGGTCCTGTCCAGCGACCTGATCGACGCGTCCGGACGTACGATCACCAGCCAGAACGGCGAACCCGTCGCCATCCAGGTCTCCACGACGTCGGGACCCTGCTCACCGCAGGGAGGGACAAGGTGCATGGCCGAGCTCAACCGCCTCGGCTACCGGCAGAAGGCGACCTACCAGCCCCTCGAACGCTTCTGGCCCTTCCAGTGGATCGAGACCGGGATCTACGCCCTGCTCACTCTCGGCCTGACCTGGCTGTCCTTCTGGTGGATCCGGAGGCGTCTGTCATGACCGTCATCAGGGCGGCGACAGCTGGGCTCGCCCTCCTGCTGATGGCGGCCTGCACGGCGCCGACGCCGCCGCGCAGCCAGGCGAGCGAGGCGGCCGGCACCGTCTGCACGCAGCCCCAGGGCCGCCTCGGGGCGGAGACGGCCACCACGATCGACGTCATCAAGCAGGCGTACTTCTGTATCCTCGGCAACTACTACAGCGGCGCCACGCTGGACGCCCGTTCGCTGCTGATCGGCGGGTTCATCGCCCTGACGCAGGAGCTCAACCGCAACGGGCGCGACGTACCCGAGGCCACCATGCCCGCGCTGACCGGCGACAGGAAAGCCGACTGGACCGCCTTCGAGGCCGTCTACCGCAAGATCACCGATCAGGTGCCGGATCTGCGCGACAAGCTGGCCGTCGTCACCCTTGAGGCCATGGTGGCCGCCCTCGGCGACAACCACGCCTCCTGGCCGCACGATGCCAAGCGGCCACCCGACATGTACGACGGTGACGGCTACGGCCTCGGTCTCGAGGCGAACGTCACCCGTTCCCAGACGACCGCAAGCCCCGGTGTCGCCCTCGCCCCGCTGTTCGTCACCACCGTGCAGGGCGGCGCGGCGCAGGCCGCCGGACTACGCCCGGGCGACATCATCGAATCGATCAATGGATCGGCGCCCTTCATCGACGGGAAGGCCACCCCCGCGATCGCCGCCCTCTACCTGCAATACCCGCAAGCGCGCCCGGTCCGGCTGCGGCTCCTGCGGCAGACCACCGGCCGCCGCTGGAGCGTGACGCTCAAGCCCGGCCTCTACCAGCGGGATCTGGCAACCCTGCAAGTGGTGACCTCGAAACTGCTGGACGACAGCATCGCCTATGTACGGCTGAGTGGGTTCGCTCCCGACGCCGCCGACAGGGCTCTCAAAGCGATCTCCAGGCTGCGCTCCGGCCGTACCCTGACCGGCGTCGTGCTGGACCTGCGCGGCAACGGCGGCGGCCGCACCGAGGAGTCAGGCCGGCTGCTGAGCGCGTTCGTCCACGGCAAGGTCACCCACTACCTGTGCACCGTGGACGACAAGTGCGAAGGCCTGCGGACCGACGACACCGTCGAACTGCTCAACCTGCCGCTGATCGTGCTCACCGACCGCGGGTGCGCCTCGGCGTGCGAGCACTTCAGCTCCGCGGTCAAGGACCTGCGCATCGGCCAGCTGGTCGGCACCAGGACCGCCGGCATCATGTCCGGCCCGGCGCAGGGCTACCTGCTCAGCAACAACACCATGCTGGGCTTCCCGACGAGGCACGGCCTGGGGCCCAACCGCGAGGAGATCAATCGGATCGGGGTATCGCCCGACCACTACGCGCCCCTGACCCCGAAGGACGCGGCCGCCGGGCACGATCCCGCGCTGGCCAAGGCCCTGACTCTGCTGCACAAGTGAATGGACCTCTCCCATGAGACACCTCCTGGCAGTTGCCGCGGGACTGGTCGTCCTGGCCGCGTCCGCCTGCTCGGCACCCACGCCGCCCCGGTCCGCCGCCCCGTCGGCCACCCCGACAGGCCCCGCAACCCTGCCCGCCCCCACCGGCGCCCATCCGGTCGGCACCACCGCCCTGTACCTGAAAGACACCTCCCGCCCCGATCCCTGGAACCTCGACGTCAAGGCCAGGGAGCTCAAGGTCACCCTGTGGTATCCGACCAAGCAGCGGGGCGGGCGGCGCGCGCCGTACATGACGCCGAAGGAATCGGAGATCGCCATGAGGCGCTACGGGGTCACGGGCCTGCCGTACGACACGCTGAGCAAGACGCGGACGAACGCCATCAAAGACGCCGAACCCGCGGGACGGAAGCTTCCGCTGGTGGTGCTCTCCCCCGGCTTCACCAAGCCGATGAGCACGCTCACATCCCTGGCCGAGGACCTGGCCAGCCGAGGGTACGTCGTGGCAGGGATCGACCACACCTACGAGAACTACGCCACGACCTTCCCCGACGGGCGAGTCGCGGAGTGTTTGGCGTGCGACAGCGACACCGACCCAGGCTTCGGCACGGGGGTGGTCCAGGGCCGGGCGGCCGACGTCTCCTTCGTGCTCGACCAGCTGACCTCGACGTGGGACCGTTCCGGCCTGATCGACCGCTCCAGGATCGCGATGGTGGGCCAGTCGATCGGCGGGGCCGGCGCCGTGGCGGCCATGGTGAAGGACTCCCGGGTGCGCGCCGGAATCGACATGGACGGCACCACCTACGCCCGGATCCCCAAGCGCGGGTTCTCCCGGCCGTTCATGTTCATCGGAACGCCGGATCACGCCCCCGGTGCCCGCGACATCTCATGGGATCGCGACTGGAAGCTGCTCACCGGCTGGAAGCGCTGGCTCGTACTGTCGGGCGCGGAACACGAGTCCTTCACCGACAGCCCGCTGCTCTCGGACGCCCTCGGCATCAAGCCCCCCTCCGGCGTCCTGTCCGCGGCGCGCTCCACCGAGCTCACCCGCACGTACGTGGCGGCCTTCCTCGACCAGCACCTGAAGTCGCAACGACAGCCCCTCCTGGACAAGCCGTCGTCGCGCTACCCCGAGGTCAAGTTCTGCGCCGCGACCTGCGGCCAATCCTGAGAACCGTGGCCCGCCGTACAGCTCCCGACGGGTTCAGAAGGGGCCGGTGAGGTCGCCGAGCTTGGTGGTGAGAGCGAGGTTGTCGCTGTAGTCGACGGGGACGGCGATGACCGACACCGTGTCGTCGGCCAGGGCCTTGCGGAGGGTGGGCAGCAGGTCGCCGGCCTCGGTGATGCGGTAGCCCTTGGCGCCGAAGCTCTCGGCGTACTTGACGAAGTCCGGGTTGCCGAAGGCGATGTTGGAGTTGCGGCCCAGCTCGAGATCCATCTTCCACTCGATCAGGCCATAGGCGTCGTCCACCCAGACCAGGATCACGAACGGCACGCGCTCGCGCACCGCCGTCTCGATCTCCTGGGAGTTCATCAGGAACGCGCCGTCGCCGGTGGCCGCCAGCACGCGGCGGTCGGGGAAGGCCAGCTTGGCCGCCAGCGCCCCCGGCACCGAGAAGCCCATCGACGACAGGCCGTTGGACACCAGCATTGTGTTCGGGGCGTAGGTCGGATACATGCGTGCCATCCACATCTTCACCGCGCCCGTGTCGGCCAGCACGATGTCCTCGCGCCGCATCGCCGCGCGGATGTCGGACACCACGCGCCGCGGCGACATCGGGAACCGGTCGTCGACCGCGCCCGATGACAGCTCGCCGGCGATCATCCGGCGGATCTTCTCGCCCGTGCCGTTGACCTCGAAACGCCGGTGCACGGCCTCGCCCAGCGCGTGCAGCGAGCGGGAGATGTCGCCCTGGATGCCGACCGACACCGGGTAGTGGTCGTCGACCTCGGCCGGGAACTGGTGAATATGGATGATCTTCTTGTCCCGGTGCGGGTTGATCTTGACGGGGTCGAACTCCTGCAGCTCGTAGCCGACGCTGATCAGCACGTCGGCCTCGTCGAAGCCGAAGTTGACGTAGTCGTGGCGCATGAAGCCGACCGCGCCCAGCGCGTTGCGGTGGTCGTCGGGGAAGACGCCCTTGCCGTTGAACGTGGTGGCCACCGGCAGTCCGAGCTGCTCGGAGAAGCGCACCAGCGCCTGCGAGGCGCCGGCGCGGGTGGCGCCGTGCCCGGCCAGGATGATCGGCCGGCGCGCCGTGGCCAGCACGTCGGCCGCGCGGGCGATCTGGGACGGCGAGGGATCCTGCGGGCGCACCACGTTCACCGGCAGCGGGCGCAGGTCCTCGGGCACGGAGGCGGACTCGACGTCTTCGGGGATGGCCAGGTAGACCGCGCCGGGCCGCTCGGTCTGGGCGGTCTTGAACGCCTTGCGGATCATCTCCGGCAGCGCCTGGGCCGTGGGCACCAGCTCGGCCCACTTGGTGATCGGGCGGAACAGCGACACCAGGTCCACCACCTGGTGCGACTCCTTGTAGATGCGGTCCAGGCCGACCTGGGCGGTGATGGCGACCACGGGGGTGGAGTTGGTCGTGGCGTCGGCCACGCCCAGCTGCAGGTTGATCGCGCCGGGCCCGAGGGTGGCCGAGGCGACGCCCGCCTTCCCGGTCAGCCTGCCGTACATCTCGGCCATGAACGCGGCGCCCTGCTCGTGGCGCACCAGGATGTAGCGGATGGAGGAGTCGTTGAGCGCGTCGACGAAGTGGATGTTCTCCTCGCCGGGGATGCCGAAGACGTACTCGACGCCCTCCGCCTCCAGGGCCTGGACCATCAGACGGGCCGCGTCGGCCTGCGTGGACATCGCGAAAAGCCTTTCATCGGAAAAACGTTGCGCTCCTGCACAGCACGCGCGGGGCGCGGTTCATTCCACGACAGAGTAAGGTTCGGTTATACGTATAAACCCTCGAGGAGGTAACCCCCGTGAAGCTGAACGTGCACGAGCGCGGCGACGGGCCGAAGACGGCGCTGCTCATCCACGGCGGCATGTCCGACCACCGCACCTGGCACGCCGTCGAGGACGCGCTGATCGAGCGCGGCTACCGGGTCGTCGCGCCCGACCTGCGCGGACACGGCCTCAGCCCGCGCGGCGAGTACCGGGCCGAGCTGCTCGGCGACGACCTGGCCGAGAACCTGCCGGAAGGCGCCGACCTCGCGATCGGCCACTCGCTGGGCGGCCTGTCGCTGTCGCTGGCCGTCGAGCGGCTGCGCCCAGGGAAGGCCGTCTACTCCGACCCCGGCTTCACCCTCGACGCCGTCCCGGCCGAGGCGATGGCCTTCATGAAGCGGATGGTCACCACCTCCACCGAGGACAGCGTCAAGACGATGAACCCGCGCTGGTCACAGGCCGACGTGGAGGCCGAGCTGGCCGGGTTCGCCCTGTTCGACCCCACGTTCCTGGACGGCGTGAGCGGCTTCGACGGCGACTACCTGCCCCGCGGCGCGGTCGTGCCGTCGATGGTGCAGCTGGCCGACCCGAGCCTCACCATCAAACCCGACACCGCCGACGAGCTGGCCAGGCGCGGCTTCGAGATCCGCACCGTCAAGGGCGCCGGCCACTGCGTGCACCGCGACGACTTCGCAGGCTTCATGGCCTCCCTCGAGGGATGGATCTGACGCCCTCCAGCAGCCGCTGCACGTCCGAGGCGTCGTTGTAGTGGACCAGCCCGGCGCGCACGGCCGAACCCGCCTCGCGGATGCCCAGCGCGCCGGTCAGCTCCCAGGCGTAGTTGTGGCCGTTCCACACGTTCACCCCGAGCCCGGCCAGGTGCTCGGCGACCTCGCGGGGTGTACGGCCGGCCACGGTGAAGTAGGCGGTGGCCGTGCGCCGCGCCGGCTTGCCGTACAGCGTGACGTCCGGCATGGTCTGCAGGCCCTCGATCAGCACGTCGAACAGGGCCAGTTCGTGGGCCTCCGCGGCGGCCATCGAGGCCAGCAGCCGCTCACGCCGCGTCCCGTTGCCTTCGGCCAGGCCCGCGAGGTGGTCGACGGCGGCGGTCACCCCGGCCAGGTCGGCGATGGCGGCGGTGCCGGTTTCGAAGCGTTCGGGAATGTCATCGGGGGAGGAGGCCAGCTTGTCCGGGCGGACGGTCTCCAGCAGTTCCGGGTCGGCGACCACGGCGCCGATGTGCGGGCCCGACCACTTGTAGGCGCTGGTGGCGTAGAAGTCGGCGCCCAGCTCGCGCACGTCGACCGGGCCGTGCGCGGTGGCGTGCACGCCGTCGACGTAGGTCAGCGCGCCGGCCCGGTGGGCGAGGTCGGTGATGGCGGCCACGTCGGGGCGGGTGCCCAGGACGTTGCTGGCCGCGGTCACCGCTACCAGCTTGGTGCGCGGGCCGATCAGCTCGCCATACTGCTCCACCGGCAGCTCGCCGGTGACGGTGTCCACCTCCGCCCAGCGGATCGTGGCGCCGGTCTGCACCCAGGGGCGCACGTTGGCGTCGTGGTCCAGCCGTGACAGCACCACCTCGTCGCCCGGTCCGACCAGGGCGCGTGAGAGGCGGTAGGTGAGGGTGGTCATGTTCGGCCCGAAGATCACGCCGCGCGGGTCGCCGCCGACCAGGTCGGCCACAGCCCGGCGGGCCCCGGCCACGATCGCGTCAGAGCGGCGGCTGGCGGGGAAGGCGCCGCCGACGTTGCCGATGCCCTCGCGGTAGGCGCGGGCGATGGCCTCGATCACCGGAGCCGGGGTCTGGGTTCCGGCCGCGCCGTCGAGGTAGGCGTAGCCGTCGGACAGAGCTGGATAAGCGGCGCGAACCTCTTCAATGGGGAAACGCATACTTGTCAGCCTCCCCTGGTTGGATGGGCCTCATGCTCACGCTCAGGGACCTCAACCGCGCCACCCTCGCCCGCCAGTTGCTGCTTGAGCGGCACGAGCTGGACGTGCTGGCGGCGGTGCGGCGGCTGGTCGCGCTGCAGGCGCAGGAGCCGCGCCCGCCCTACCTCGCGCTGGCCGCCCGCCTGGCCTCCTTCGACCGGGAGGATCTGCACGGCGCGCTGCACTCGGGGCAGGTGGTGCGCGGCACGCTGTTCCGCGGCACCCTGCACATCACGCTTGCGGAGAATTTCGCGGCGTTCCGGCCCCTCGTCCAGCAGTCGCTCGCGGCCGCCATGCGCCGCTTCGACGAGCTCGACGGCGACGCCGTGGTGGAGGCCGCCGTGCGCTTGCTGGCCGAGCGTCCGCACACCTTCAACGAGTTGCGGGCCCGGCTGCAGCAGGAGTTCCCCGACGCCTACGACCGCGCGCTCGGCTACGCGGTGCGCATGCTGACGCCGCTGGTGATGATGCCCACCGACGACCGGTGGGGCTTCCCGCGCGAGTCGGCCTTCGGCCTGCCCGGCGTGCCGATGGCCGCGCCCGACCTGGAGGCCTTCGTCGAGCGGTACCTGGCCGCCTTCGGCCCGGCCACCGTTGCCGACGTGCAGGCCTTCTCGGGCATCGGCGCCTTGAAGAAGGTCGTGTACGGCATGCGCGACCGGCTCGTGGCCCTTGAGGACTCATCGGGACGGGAGCTGTTCGACCTGCCTGACGCGCCGCGCCCCGGTGGTGAGGCGCCCGCGCCGGTGCGCTTCCTGCCCGACTTCGACAACCTGGTGCTCGGCCACGCCGACCGCACCCGGGTGCTCGACGACGCCTTCAAGGGCGAGGTCACCACCAAGAACCTGCGGGTCCGCGCGGTGTTCCTGGTCGACGGGTTCGTGGCGGGCACCTGGCAGATCAAACGCTCCGGCAAGAAGGCCAAGCTGCTGCTGACGCCGTTCGTGCCGGTCAAGGTCGCCGAGCTGGAGGAGGAGGGGCTGCGCACGCTGCGCTTCGCCGAGCCCGACGCCGCCGACTTCGCCCTTGAAGTGGTGGCCTGAGTCTGATTTGTTCGTGGCGGAGGTGCCCATGCCGCAGCTGACTCCCCTGGACGCCCAGTTCCTGCACTTCGAGACCACCACCAACGTGGCCAACATCGCCGGTCTGGCCATCCTGGAGGGCGATCTCAACCGCAGTGACCTGCAGGCCCTGCTCGAACAGCGCCTGCCCCACGTGCCCGCGATGCGGCGGAAGCTGGCGCCCGTCCCCTTCGGGCTCGACCACCCCTACTGGGTGCAGGAGGACGATCTCGACCTCGACTACCACGTACGCGAGATCGGGCTGCCGCCGCCCGGCGACGACAGGCAGCTGGCCGAGCAGATCTCCCGCCTGCACGCCCGGCGGCTCGACCGCAACCGGCCGCTGTGGGAGATCGACCTGATCCACGGCCTGTCCGGCGGCCGCATGGGCCTCTACACCAAGATCCACCACGCGGCCGTCGATGGCGTCGGCGGGGCCGACGTGCTGGCCGCGCTGCTGGACCTCGCCCCCGTGCCCGCGCCCCGCGAAGGCGCGCCGGAACGCGACGAGCCGCCGCCCGACCAGCTGGAGATGCTCGGACGGGCCCTCATCCGGCTGGGTTCCAACCCCGCCCAGGCCGTCCGCTTCGCCGCCCGGGCACTGCCGCACCTGGACGAGATCCCGGTGGTGTCCTGGGTGCCCGGCACGCGCCTGGTGTCAGGGCTGGCCAGGCGCCTGGCCGGATCGGGCCAGGCGCCGGAGCTGCCGTCGCTGCCCGCGCCGCGCACCCCCTTCAGCGGCCCCGTCTCGGCGCACCGGCGTTTCGCGTTCGTGTCGCTGCCGCTGGATGAGATCAAACGGGTGCGCAAGGCGTTCGAGGTGACGGTCAACGACGTGGTGATGGCCGTCTGCGCGGGGGCGCTGCGGCGCTGGCTGGCCGCTCACGGCGGCGTGCCCGGGCAGCCGCTGGTGGCGGGCATCCCGTTCTCGCTGCGGGAGGCGGGCTCCGGCGGCGGCAACCAGGTCACGTTCATGACCGCGCCGCTGGCCGTACAGGTCGCCGATCCTGTCGAGCGGCTGCAGCAGGTACGGCAGGCCATGCAGCGGATCAAGGAGCGGTTCTCGCTGGCGCCGGCCCGATGGCTGCGCGAGTTCAGCGAGTCGATGCCCGCCGCGCTCATGGGGCTGGCCTCGCGCTCGGCCTTCGGGCTCGTCGGGCAGACGGCGCCGCCGATCAACGTGGCCATCTCCAACGTGCCCGGACCCCAGTTCCCGCTGTACGTGTGCGGGGCGCGGCTGCTGACCCACTACCCGGTCTCGGTGATCACCGACGTGAGCGGTGGGGTGAACATCACCGCGTTCTCCTACGACGGGTCGCTGGACATCGGGGTCATCACGGACCGGGAGATGGTGCCCGACGCCTGGGAGCTGACCGGATACCTGCGTTCGTCGCTCGACGAACTGCTGCTCATCGCGGAATGATCCTTGCCGCGACAGGCCGTAGCGTTCGCGGCATGGAGCTGAGCACCCGCATCCTCAACCGGACCACGCTGGAACGGCAGCTGCTGCTGCGCCGCGCGGAGCTGTCGCCGCTGGCGGCCATCGAGCGCCTCGTCGCGCTGCAGGCCCAGGAGACCAACGCCCCCTATGTCGGGCTGTGGACGCGGCTGTCGTCCTTCACCCAGGACGAGCTGATCAGTCTCCTGTACGGCAAGCAGGTCGTGCGGGGCGGGCTCCTGCGCGGCACCCAGCATCTGGTGGGCGCCGAGGACTACCTGTGGGTGCGGCCGCTGATGCAGGAACGCCTCGGCAAGGGGCGCCAGGCGGCCTTCGGCAAGGCGACCGGCTCGGTCGACCTGTCCGAACTGGCGCGGGTGGCGCGGGAACACCTGCGGGGGCGGACGCTGACCCGCACCCAGCTGCGCGACCTGCTGGCGCCGCGGTGGCCCTCGGTGGATCCTGCGGCGCTCGGGTGGTCGGTGCAGGCGCTGGTGGCCGTGATCCACACGCCTCCGTCCGGGGTCTGGAACCGGGGTGGCGGGACGCCGTTCACGCTGGCCGAGGAGTGGCTCGGGCGGCCGCTGTCGTCCTGCCCGTCCGTCGAGCAGCTCGTCGTGCGGTACCTGGCCGCCTTCGGGCCGGCCAGCGTCATGGACATTCAGGCGTGGTCGGGGCTGACGCGGCTGCGGCCCGTCGTGGACGGGATGGGGCTCCGGCATTACCGCGATATTTCAGGACGTGTCCTGTATGACCTGCCCGACGCGCCGCTGGCCGCCGGCGACGTCCCGGCGCCGGTGCGGTTCCTGCCCTACTTCGACAACCTCATCGTGGCCTTCCACGACCGTTCCCGGCTGATGACTTCGGATCAGCGCAAGGAGATCTGCGTCGGCTCGATGGTGTACCCCACGTTCCTGGTCGACGGAATTGTCGGTGGCATGTGGGACCTTAAGGACGCCACGCTGACCGTGCGGCCGTTCCACCCCTTGCCACCTGCGGCGATGGACGAGCTGGCCGCGGAGGGGGAGCGGTTGCTGGCGTTCGCGGGCGTGTCCGGAGGGAGCATCGCATGGCAACCACACAGCAGCTCTTCGACGACCTGAGCCAGGAATACCTCATCCGGCCCACGGTGAGCACCGGGCGCATGCTGCACGCCGAGGGCCTCAAGGTCAACGGCAAGGTCTTCGCCTTCCTCTCGAACGACCGGCTCATCCTCAAACTCCCGGCGGAACGCGTCATCGCCCTGGTCGCCAACGGCGAAGCCCACATCTTCACCTCCGGCAACCGCAAGATGCGCGAATGGGTAGCCATCACCACCCAAGAAACCTGGGAACCCCTCCTGGCCGAGTCCTACACCTTCGTAACCTCCCAAACCCGCGCCCCCTAACAGTGATGCGCAGAGACGAGGCGGCCGGACTGGAAGAGTGGGCGATCACGGTGCGCAGGAACGGCGGCGGAAGCGAGCGCGCCATGACCGGCGCGTGGTATGGGGCACCCCGGCGTGGGGTTTCCCGCGCCGGGGCGGCGAGACGTGGCACGGGAGTCGTCGGCGCGTTCGTACGGTGGGCCACCGGTGGTTGCGGGGATCAGGGGGTGGCCTCAGATGCCGGTCGGTCCCGGGGGCGGTCGACCGGCGTCCGGGGGTGGGCTTAGGTCTCTGGCGGTCCCGGGGGCGGTCGATCGGCGGTGGTTCAGGTTGGCAGTGGGGCCTCGAGCTGGGTTAGTTCGGCGTCGCTCAGCTTGAGCTCTGTGGACTGGGCAGAGTCCTGGATGGAGGCCGGACGGCTGGCTCCCGGGAGCGGGATTACCGCCGGGGAGCGGGTCAGCAGCCAGGCCAGGGCGATCTGCTGCGGGCTGACGCCGTGCTCGGCCGCGATTCGGTGGAAAGCGGTGCCCGCTGAGGTCGAGCCCGAGGGTCCGTCGAGGGAGCTGCGCGAGATGCCGCCCAGCGGGCTCCAGGGCAGGAAGGCCAGACCCAGCTGTGTGCTCAGCTGTAGTTCCGGCTCGCTGGTGCGCACGGCGGGCGAGTACTGGTTCTGTACGGATACGAGTCCGTCGCCGAGGATCGCGTGCGCCTCGCGGATCTGGTCGGTGGTCACGTTGGAGATCCCGGCGGCGCGGATCGTGCCGGCGTCGAGCAGCTCGCGCAGCGCGCCGACGGAGTCGGCCCAGGGCACGGTCGGATCCGGCTTGTGCAGCTGATACAGGCCGATGGCCTCGACGCCCAGTCGGTTCCGGGAGGCCTCGGCGGCGCGCTTGAGGTGGGCGGGCGTGCCGGTGACGGTCCAGCTGCCGTCGCCGGGGCGGCCGCGGCCGCCCTTGGTGGCGACCAGGACGTCGGAGGTGTCGCCGCCGTAGCGGGCCAGGGCGCGGGCGATGAGGAGCTCGTTGTGGCCGGCCTCACCGGCGTGCCAGTGGTAGCTGTCGGCGGTGTCGATGAACGTGATCCCGGCGTCGAGGGCGGCGTGGACGGTGGCGATGGCCCGCTCCTCGTCGGGGCGGTGCTCGATGGACAGTGGCATCCCGCCCAGGCCGACGGCGCTGACGGTGGTGTCTCCGATGGTGCGGTACTGCATGGTGGATCTGTTCCTCAAACGGTGGGAGTGGCGGATGCGTCGATGGCTTCGGCGACGGCGCCGGGCAGCCAGTCGGCGGTGCGGGAGAAGAAGAAGCCCAGGTCCTTCGCGCGGGCGTTGCTCATGGCGTAGTGGCGGTCGAAGGAGAACGGCGAGGCCGGCTCGCCCGAGCCGACGGTCCGGTACACGGGCTCACGCCCGGTCTTCGAGGCGATGGTCGAGGCCAGATCGCGTACGTCGAGCAGGCCGTCGGAGCAGGCGTTGATCGGACCGGTGAAGTCGGTGGCCGTGGCCGCCCACAGCAGCAGGTCCGCCAGCTCCTCGTAGTGGATGAAGACCGTGGGCAGCGCCTCGGCGTGCACGGCGATCTCCTTGCCCAGGGCGATGTGCTCGATGTAGTGCGCCAGCCGGCCGGTGAACTCCTGCGCGCCGCCGCCGAGCACGTGGGCGCTGCGCACGGAGGCGAACTCGAACCCGCCGTCCCGGGCGAAAACGGCCTCCGCTTGGCGCTTGCCCTCGGCGTAGTGGGCCTCCAGGTAGGCATCGTCGCGCCAGGGCAGGTCCATCCGCACCAGCCAGGCCGCCGGGTCCACGATCCCTTCCGGCACCGCGGTGCCATGCGGGACAGACGAAAGCGCGGCGGTCGCCGGGTCGTACACCTCGATCGTTGATGTCATGACGAATCGCCGGGTACGACCGCGAAAAGCGCGGGCGGCGATCGCGGCCTGCACCGGGGTATAGCAGACCTGGTCAACGACCACGTCGAAGGTGCGGGAACCGATGGCGGCAGTGAGGGCGCTCTCGCGGTTGCGGTCGGCGACGAGGTGCACGACACCCTGGGGCGGCGGGGTGGAGCCGCGGTTGATCACAGTCACCGTGTGTCCCGCGGCCTGCAGCCGCTCGACCAGGAGCTTGCCGAAGTACCGGCTACCGCCGACAACGCAGATCTCTTGCATGCCCCCATCCTGGCGGCCTACCGTCACCAGCAGAATTACCGACTTACTGGATGCGTATTAAGGAATACTGTTGATCGACGTACAGCGGCTGCGCGTCCTGCGGGCCGTCGCGGAGCACGGCAGCTTCAACCAGGCGGCGACGGCCCTCCGTCTCACCCCCTCGGCCGTCTCCCAGCACGTGGCCGCCCTGGAGCGCAGCCTGGGCGCCCAGGTCGTGGCGCGCAGCACCCGCGGGGTCACCCTGACCCAGGCCGGCCGGATCATGGTCGGCGCCGCCGAGTCGGTCGTAGCGGAGCTCGAACACGCGAAGCAGCAGGTCGACCGGCTCGGCACGGGCCGCACCCAGCTCACCGTCGCCACGTTCACCAGCGGCGGAAGGCTTCTGCTGCCCGGCGCTCTCGCCCGGCTGATGACGGCCCATCCCGACACCGTGGTTCACGTCAGGGAGGACGAGCCCGAAGACAGCCTGTCCCTGGTCCGCCAGGGTGCCGTGGACCTCGCCCTCGCCTACCACTTCGACGGCCCACTGCCCGGTCAGAGCTCCAGCGTGCAGTGGACTGCGCTCATGGAAGACCCCCTGCACGTCGTCCTGCCAGAGGGGCATCGACTGGCCGGCCGCGATGCGCTCGAAATCGCCGATCTGGCGGCCGAGGCCTGGGTGCTCGGCTGCCTCAAAACCGAGGCCTATCTGCGCCGCTACGCCGAGCGCGCAGGCTTCGACCCGGAGGTGCGCGGCACGACGACCGACTACTTCTTCGCCCGCTCGCTGGTCGCCGCAGGCATGGGGATCTCACTGATCCCCTCCATCGCGCTGACCCCAGAACTGCCAGGTCTGCGCACCGTCCGGATCGAGCCGCCGGCTCCCATCCGGCACATCGGTGTCGCCAGGATCGGCCGCCGCGAACACCCCCAGGTCACGATGCTGATCCAGGCTCTCCAGGAGCAGGCGGCGGCCGCAGAAGAAGCGTGACCGCGGGGATCAGCGGGTGGCGTAGGTGCCGACGGAGGGTTCGAGGAGGGTGAAGATCTGGGTGGCCATGGGGCGTAGGGCTGCGGCGATGGTGTCGGGGGATTCGCCCGCGAGTGTGCGGGTCTGAAGTTCGCGGAACAGGAGGCGGTGGGCGGCGGCGAGTTGGGCGGCCACGGCGCGGGCGGTAACGGTTTCCGTCTCGGAAGCGTTAGAAGGGGACCCGGGTTCGGGAGCGGCCGGGGATGGGGATACGGGTTTCCGGGGGCTCGCCGTACCCGGAACGCCGGAAGCACCCGGAGTGTCGGACGTGCTCGAGGAGGTGAGCTCGTGGAGGAGGACCGCGGCGAGGGCGGCTTCGCGCTGCTCGTGGAGGTCTCGCAGGCGGGCCACCAGCGTGGGGCTGTCAGCGATCATGCGGGCGAACTCGCGCCCGGTGAAGCCGATCACCGGATCCCGCCGGTCGAGCGCCTCCATGAAGGCCCGCCGTACCGCTGCCAGGGCCGATTCGCCGGGGGCGCGGTCGCTGACCGCGTCGGCCAGGCTCGCCACGAACGCCTCGTGGTGGTCGAGCGCCAGGTCCTCCTTGCGCGGGAAGTAGTTCGTGACGGTCATCTTGGCCACGCGCGCCGCGTTGGCGATGTCGGCGATGGTGGTCTTGTCGAAGCCGCGCTGCAGGAAGAGTTGGGTAGCGTGGTCAGAGATGGCCTGCCTGGTCTCCCGCTTCTTCTGTTCCCGCAATCCCAAGGTGTCGGTGCCCATAGCCCCTAGTGTGCCACGAATTTTTAGGTTCGACCTTATTTTAGGTTGACGACTCGGCTGGAGCGACCTAAAGTTGTGTCCAGCCTAAGTTTGGACGTAGCCCGAGCGAGGAGAAGATCTTGTCCCAAGCCGCAGAGGAAATCGTCCTGGACGACAACGCCCCAGTCCCCGGCGCCGACTCGGTCAAGGCGTATCTGAAGGAGATCGGCCGGGTGCCGCTGCTCACCGCCGAGCAGGAGATCGAGCTGGCCAAGCGCATCGAGGCGGGCCTGTTCGCGCGCGAGCGGCTCGACACCGAGCCGGGCCTGTCCGCGGACCTCCGCGCCGACCTGGCGTGGATCGCCGAGGACGGCATACGCGCCAAGGAACGGATGCTGGAGGCCAACCTGCGCCTGGTCGTGTCGATCGCCAAGCGCTACACCGGGCGCGGCATGCTCTTCCTCGACCTGATCCAGGAGGGCAACCTCGGCCTGATCCGGACCATCGAGAAGTTCGACTACCGGCTCGGGTTCAAGTTCTCGACCTACGCCACCTGGTGGATCAAGCAGGCGATCACCCGCGCCATGGCCGACCAGGCCCGCACCATCCGCATTCCCGTGCACATGGTCGAGCTGATCAACAAGGTGGCCCGGGCGCAGCGCCGCCTGCAGACGGAGCTCGGCCGCGAGGCCACGCCCGAGGAACTCGCCACCGAGACGGAGCTGACGGCCGATCGCGTCATCGAGATCCAGAGCTACGGCCGCGAGCCCATCTCCCTCGAGACGCCGCTCGGGGAGGAGGGCGACAGCCAGTTCGGCGACCTCATCGAGGACACCGAGGCCATCTCGCCCGCGGACGCGGTGTCGTTCACGCTGCTGCAGCAGCAACTGCGGCACCTGCTGGACGACCTCACCGAGCGCGAGGCGGGCGTCATCTCCATGCGGTACGGCCTGGCCGACGGCAAACCCATGACCCTGGACGAGATCGGCCGCGTCTACGGCGTCACACGGGAACGCATCAGGCAGATCGAAGCCAAGACCATGTCCAAACTCCGCCACCCCTCCCGCTCCCTCGCCCTCCGCGACTACCTCAGCTAGCCCTCGCCCCCGTCGGAGGGGCAGGAGGCTGGATCCACCCGTTTTCGGGACACTCCCACCACCTGCGCTGAGGCAGGAGGCGGTATATAGGGGTTATGGATGTTGAAGCGGTTGGGTTTGTCCGGGGTGGGCGGGACGCGGCGGTCGACGATCACTGGGGGGCGGAGACCGCGGTGATCCGGGTCGAAGGGTTCCCGGAGGAGGCGTTGTACGGGCTCGACGAGTTCTCGCACCTCGAGGTGGTCTATCGCTTCCATCTGGTGAGCGAGGAGAAGATCGAGACGGGAGCACGGCATCCGCGCAACAACCCGGAGTGGCCGCTGGTCGGGATCTTCGCGCAGCGGGGCAAGAACCGGCCGAACCGGATCGGCGTCTCCCGGTGCGAGCTGGTCAAGGTCGACGGGCTGGACATCCACGTCAAGGGGCTCGACGCGATCGAGGGCACGCCGGTGCTGGACATCAAGCCGTACATGCGGGAGTTCGGGCCGCGGGGCGAGGTGCGGCAGCCCGCGTGGGCGGTGGAGCTGATGCGCGAGTACTACTGACATCGCGGAAGCAACCTTTCCGCATTGGCCTCTAGTGTGACGGTCATGAAGAACATGACGTGGGCAGAGGTCAGCGCGAGGCGGCTCGAGCGGCAGGGGCTCGGCACGCCGTACAAGGGCATCGACGACAACCGGGGCGGCGCGGCAGCCGGGGTCGTCGGGGCGATGTGCGGGGCGCACGCGCAGGTGATGTCCGCGGCCGAGGTGTCGGTCGGGATGCGGCTGGAGGGCGCCACCCGGGCGGACGTGCGTGAGGCGCTGTGGAGCGATCGGAGCCTGGTGAAGACGCATGGGCCGCGGGGGACCGTGCACCTGCTGCCCGCGGCGGATCTGCCGATGTGGGTGGGGACGCTGTCGTCCATCCCGGCCGGGAGCTCGTTTGCCGGCCGCGTGCGGATGACGGGCGAGCAGACCGACGCGGTGGTGGCCGCGATCGCGCAGGTCGTCGACGGTGTGGAGTTGACGATCGACGAGCTGAGCGACGCGGTGATAGCGGCGACGGGGCCGTGGGCGGGGGATCTGGTGATGCCCGGGTTCCAGACCATGTGGCCGCGGTGGCGGCAGGCGATGGCGCTGGCGGCGCACAGGGGCGCGTTCGTGTTCGGGCACAATCGCGGGCGCAAGGTCACCTACACCAGCCCGCCGCCCGGGCTACCGGTGGTCGACGGGCGGGCCGAGCTGGTCAGGCGCTATCTGCAGGCGTACGGCCCGGCCACGCCGGAATGGTTCGCCCAGTGGATCGGGGCGTCCAAGACGTGGGCCGTGGCGGCCTTCGGCCTGGTCGACCTCGAGGAGGTGGCCGTCGAAGGGATACCCGCCTGGGTCCTGGCTGGCGACACCGGGGACGGCGAGGCCAGGGGCGTGGTGCGGCTGTTGCCGTACTTCGACGCCTACCTGGTGGCGGGGCGGCCGCGGGAACTGCTGTATCCGGGGCGGGCCGCCGAGCGGGCGCTGGCCGGTGGACAGGCGGGCAACTACCCGGTGCTGCTGGTCGACGGGCAGGTGGCGGGGGTGTGGCATCAGCGGCGCTCGGGCAGGAGGATCGACATCACGGTGGAGCCACTGCGGGCGCTCACGCGGCGCGAACTCGAGGAGCTCGATGAGCAGGCCAGGCGGCTGGGGGAGATCCTGGAGGGGACGCCCCGGCTCACGATCGGCACGGTGACCGTGGGGGCGCACGCGTGACGATGGGAAGGTGATGGGCCGGTGGAGGTCGACTGGCAGGCCGTACGGCGCAAGGTGCACACGCGCGGCTGGGCGCGGGACGTCGTGGCGCAGGTGCGGGCCCAGTACGAGCGGTGGCGCCTGGACCTGCGGATCCCGGGGCCCGACAAACCGTCGGCGTGGACCCACCACTACTTCTGCGACAGCGACGGGGCGCCGCTGCGCTTCGACGCGACCTCCCCGGAACGGCACGCGTGCACCAAGTGTGGCCGTGTCTACACCGGTGAACCGTGGGACGGCGCCTGGCGGACCCGCATGCACAACCAGGCGGCCGCCCAGGCCCAGCGTGCCGCCCTGCTGATCCGGCTGGCGGAAACCGCCGCCCCGACCGCCAGGCGGAACCCAGCCGGCAAGCAGGCGAAGGCCCCGCACATCCCGGCACCCCGGCCGATACCGCCGGTTCCCGCGGAAGACGCCTGGCTCATGACGGCCCCGCCGGTCGGCGCCCAGGAAAGGGTGGTGGCCGTGTCCTCGCCGGTCGCCGAGCTGGAACGGATCTTCACCGCCTACGACTACCAGGCCTACGAGCCCCACGGTGCCCACGCCGGCATCGGACGCGTCCACCCCCAGTCCCTGGACGAGGCCGTCTGGACCGTCGGCATGCTGCGCGCCCTCAGATGGGCGGGCGACGCGGCGACCGGGGAAACCGCGCAAGCCGCGGCCGCGATGGCGGAAGGCCTCGTCGACCTGCTCAAACCCCAGGTGGGCGCGATACACAACATCCACTGCTGGCTGCTGGCCGCCCTGGCCGAATGCGCCGCCCTGCTCGACGACCAGCCGCTGCTGGCCTGGTGCCGCGACAGCGAATACGGCGTCGAGGCCCAGATCCGCCAGGGCTTCCACCCGGAAGGCCTCTGGTACGAGATCAACCCGCACTACCACTACTACACCGTGGCCGCCCTGCTGTCCTATGCCGAGGTGGCCGGGCTGAGCGACGAGGCCCGCACCCGCCTGGCCCGCGCGATCGACGCCCCGCCCGCCCTGGCCTACTCCGACGGCCGCCTGCCCGCCTACGGCGACGGGTGGGCCAAGTGCTTCCTGGGCGACTTCGCGCCACAGGCCGAGGCCGCCTGGGGCCGGCTCGGCCCGGTGGACCTGGGCGCCTACTACGCGACCCGCCAGCCGAACCCGGCCCGCCTGTGGTTCGGCAACCCCGACCACGCCGACAAGGACGTCGTGCTGCCCGGCCGCTCGTCGGTGGCGGCGCTGGTCTTCGGCCCCGACGACCTGCCGGCCGCCCAGCAGCCTCGCCGAAGCTTCGTCTGGACCCACGCGGGCATCGGCGTGCTGCGGTCACCGCACGTGCGGCTGGCGATGCGGTTCGGCCCCGACGCCGGCGGCCACGACCACCGCGACAAGCTGGCCGTGGACGTGGAGACCGCCGCCGGCTGGACCAGCCTGGACCTGGGCACCAGCGGCTACGGCTCCGACTTCACCACCTGGCTGCGCTCGCCGCACGCCCACAACCTGATCGTCGTCGACGGCGCCCACCAGCCCCCGCACACCGGCCGCCTCCTCGACCACTCGCCGCGCCACCTGTCCGCCGAGTCCGCCTGGGGCGGCCACACCTTCCGCCGTACGGTCACCATCACCGACACCGGCTGGACCGACACCTACGAAGCCCACCTCGACGGCGAGCACGACCTCGAGTGGATCTTCCACGGCGACGGCCCCTTCCAGGCGGCCGAGACCGAACCCGCCGAGCTCGACAACCCCTGGCTCCGCGACGTCAGACGCATCACCGGCGACCGCGTCGACGGGCACTGGCCCGGCTCGCCCCGCCTCACGATGCCGATCCCCGACGGCTTCCACGCCTACACCGCCACCGCCGACGGCAACCCCACCGGCCGCCCGCTCGGCCTCATCCTGCTGCGGGGACGCGCCCGCCAGGCCGCCTTCGAGGCCGCGTTCGAGCGATAGCATGTAGCAGGCGTGTGCAGTAATTGCGCACGCCTGCCATGTTCGGAAGGGGCGTGAGCCGTGGCACTCACCGAGGCCCGCGCGCAGGGCTGGCGCACGCTGGCCGCACTGCAGAGCCGCATCGAGGTCAAGATCGAGCGCGCGCTGCAGGACGAGCACGGCCTCAGCGTCAACGAGTTCTGCGGCCTCCATCAAGGCCTGACGTCTTCCGAGCCCTCCTGTTCGGCAGTCTTTCCAGCGGCGCCGACCTCTGCTTCGTGGTCGCCGAGCCGCTCGGGGACGTGATCGCCTATATCTCCCGTACTGGCGTCCCGCTTGAAGAGAGACCCGTGTCCCGGGATCCGCCGAGGGTTTCGTCTCGGTACCAGCCGAGGGTTTCGTAGTGTCCGCGAGGTCGCCTACCAGGCGCCGGGTCGGCGAGAAGGTGTGCGGCGGAGGGCGGCGCCCTGTACGGCGCTAAGCCACGGCCGGGGTGCCACGATCACGATTCGGCGTTGCGGCGAGGTAGCGGCACCGACTCGCCAGAAGCGCCGGTCAGAGGTCCTTAGCCGAAGTGCGGGGGGCGGCCGGTGGCGGTGGCTTGCCGTACAGGAACTTGCCTGAACCGGCCGCAACAGACCCTGCAGTACACGAACCTGCCTTAACAGAGCCTGGTCTACACCCACCCGCCACAGAGAGGTGGTCAGGGAGAGAGGAAGTTGCGGAGGAGGGCGTCGAGGGTGGTGGTGTCGGTGGGGGAGAGGCGGGAGGCCAGGCGGGCGAGGTTGGTGGCGTGGTCGGCGAGGGCGGCGTCGATGACGCGCAGGCCATCCTCCGTCAGCGTGACGCGGAAGCTGCGGCGGTCGGCGGGGTCGAGGGCGCGCGAGACCAGGCCGGCCGCCTCCAGGCGGTCGAGGCGGTTGGTCATCCCGGCCCGCGACATCATCAGCACCTCCGACAGCTCCGACGGGATCAGCGTGTACGGCGGGCCGGAGCGGCGCAGCGCCGCGAGCACGTCGAACTCGCCCTGCCGCAGGCCGTGCCGGGTGAACACCTCGTCCACCGCGTCCTCGACCAGCCGGGCCGCCCTGGCCAGGCGGGCGAAGACGCCCATGGCCTCCAGGTCGAGGTCGGGCCGTTCGCGCCGCCACTGCGCGAGTATCACGTCGATCGCGTCCTCCATTCGGTCAGCTTATTCGAGACCGGATAGTCAGAGCCTGAACCACCTCCTCCTCGACCAGGTCGTGGTTGAGTATGAAGGCCGCCGCGGCGCCCATCCCGGCCGCCGTGATGACCTGGGCCCGTGGATCCACGACGTTCCCCACCGCCCAGACCCCGTCCACGTTGGTACGGCCGGAGGGGTCGGTGACCACCCAGCCGTTGGCCTGCTCGCAGCCCAGCTCGGTGAGCACGGCGTCGTTGGGCACCATCCGCGGCATGACGAACACTGCCGTGCGCGGCACCACCCGGCCGCCGGCGAGTTCGACCCCGCGCAGCCGGCCACCGTCGACCACCATCCGGGTGATCTTCCCTGCCACCACGGGCACGCCGCGCGCCTCGAGCCGCTCGAGCTCGTCAGCCGTCGGCTCGACCTCGCCGGGGAAGAAGACGACGTCGTCCGACCACTGGCGCAGCAGCAGCGCGTGCGGCACGTTGCCCAGCACGCCGAGCGGCTCGTCGCGCACCTCGTAGCCGTGGCAGTAGGGGCACTGCAGTACGTCGACGCCCCACCGCTCGCGCAGGCCCAACTCCAGCAGCGCGGACGGCGGCATGCCGTCGCGTGACAGGAAGCTGTGCATGTGCTCGGCGGGCGCGTTGCGCGGCTCGCCGGAATCGATCACCGCCACCCGACGGCGGGCCCGCCCGAGCACGAGTGCGGTGCTCAGCCCGGCCGCGCCACCACCTATGATCACCACGTCGTATGTGTCGTTCATGCGGCCAAGACTGCGCAGCGGGCACCCCGGCGACAACATTTGTTGCCGTTTCTGGGAAGCTGTCCGGGTGGAAGACCGGATCGCCGTGGCGCTTGCCGAGGTGGGACCGCGGCTCAAGCGCCTGCGCACCGCGCGGGGCGTGACGCTGGCCGCGCTGTCGGAGTCCACCGGCATCTCCAAGAGCACACTGTCGCGCCTGGAGTCGGGCCAGCGGCGCCCCAGCCTGGAGCTGCTGCTGCCGATCGCGCAGGCCCACCAGGTGCCGCTCGACGAGCTGGTCGGCGCGCCCGAGGTCGGCGACCCGCGCGTGCGGCTGACGCCCCGCCGCGTCAACGACCAGGTGGTCCTGCCGCTGACCCGCCATCCTGGACCGCTGCAGGCGTTCAAGTCGATCATCCCGGCCTCCCGCAGCAAGCCCGACCCGTGCACGCACGAGGGCTTCGAATGGCTCTACGTGCTGGCCGGGCGGCTCCGGCTGGTGCTGGCCGACCACGATCTGGTGCTCGGGCCCGGCGAGGCGGCCGAATTCGACACCCGGCTGCCGCACTGGTTCGGCAGCACGGGAGAGGGGCCCGTTGAGGTGCTCAGCCTCTTCGGCCGCCAGGGAGAAAGGATCCACGTCCGTGCCAAGCCCAAGGCCTAGCCTGCTGCCCAAGGCGCACCTGCACGTGCACCTGGAGAGCACCATCAGGCCCTCGACCGTGCTGGAGCTGGGCGGGCCGCCCGAGCCGGACAGGCCGTTCGCGAGCTTCGCGGAGTTCGCCGACCACCGGGCTCGCGTCCGCGAACGTGTCCGGACTTATGACGACTTCCGGAGGATCGCGGTCGAGTTCTGCGAGGACGAGGCCGCCCAGGGCACCCGCTACGCCGAGCTCACCTTCACCGCCGCCGCCCACGGCGAACGCGTCGGCGACCTCGGCATGCCACTGGCCGCCGTGATCGACGGCCTCGCCGAAGGTCGCGCCCACGGGATCGAGTGCCGGCTGCTGCTCGACCACTCCCGCCGCCGGCCCGTGGAACGCCTCTGGCAGACCCTGGAGCTGGCCGCCGGGCACGAGGAGGTCGTCGGGATCGGCCTGGCGGGCGACGAGGCGTTTTCGTTGGCGCCCTTCGCGCCCGTCCTCGACGCGGCCAGGGACGCCGGGCTCCACCTGGTCCACCACGCCGGTGAGACCGCCGGGCCCGCCAGCATCCGCGAGGCTCTCGACCTCGGGCACGCTGAGCGGATCGGCCACGGCATCCGCGCCCTCGAGGACCCGGCGCTCGTCGCCGAGCTGCGCGAGCGCGCCGTGCCGCTGGAGGTTTGCCCGAGCTCGAACGTCCTGCTGGGAATCGTCCCGTCGCTCGCCGACCACCCGCTGCCGCTGCTGAGCGAGGCGGGCCTGCGTGTCACGCTCAACACCGACGGGGAGACGGCGCTCGCCGACGAGTACGCGCGCGTCCACGACCTCTTCGGCTACGACCTGGCCGCCCTGGCCACCGCGGCAGTCGACGCGTCGTTCGCCCCCGAGGCCCTGAAGGCGAAGCTCCGCGCAGAGATCACCGCCTGGGACACCTCCCAACGTGATTCCGCAAGGGCTTG
Source organism: Nonomuraea sp. NPDC050536 (assembly GCF_044457685.1). Classification (NCBI taxonomy): domain Bacteria; kingdom Bacillati; phylum Actinomycetota; class Actinomycetes; order Streptosporangiales; family Streptosporangiaceae; genus Nonomuraea; species Nonomuraea sp. NPDC050536. The sequence continues at coordinate 88,989 of NZ_JBITHD010000013.1, read as the reverse complement.
AGTTTCCTGTACGGCGGCCGCCGCTACCGGCCGCCCGCCGTACTTCCGCAGGGGCTTGAGCTTCTTGTACGGCGAGCTGCCGCTACCGGCCGCCCGCCGTACTGCGGCTGAGGGCCCCTGACCGGCGCTTCTGGCGAGTCGGTGCCGCTTGCTCGCCGCCACGGCACTTCGTGATCGTGGCACCGCGGTCGTGGTCACGCGCCGTACAGGGCGCCGACCTTCGCCGCACCACTCCTCGCCGACCCGGCGCCTGGTAGGCGAGGCTCGTGGCTGCCGGCGGAACCCGGCGGTCAGGCAGCCGTGCGACAGCGCCCCTCACGACAGCGCCCTTTGCGACAGCGGCCCTTGCGACAGCGTCCACCACGTCAGCGTTCACCACGTGGGCGGATGGGTTAGGCGGATTGGCGTTGGATGAGGCGGATGCTGGCGGGGGGAGTGGGGGATGGGGTTTCGCCGGAGATGAGGGCTAGGAGGCGGGTGACGACGCGGTCGGCGGTGGTGTCGTGGTCGGTGCGGATCGTGGTGAGCGGTGGGGCGCTGAGCGGGGCGGTGGGGATGTCGTCCACGCCGATCACGGCCAGGTCCGCGGGCGCCGACAGGCCGCGTTCGCGCATGCCCGCCAGCACCGCGAAGGCCGTCTCGTCGTTGTAGCAGCAGACCGCCGTGACGTCGCCCTTCCAGCGATCCACCGCGCGGGCCGCCGCCGCGGGGTTGAGAGGCACGTCCACGACCAGCGGCTCGGGCATGCCCAGCGAGGCGCACGCCTGCTGGACCCCTTCCAGGCGCGGCCGGCACAGGTCGGTCAGCCGCTCGTCGGGGTAGAAGGCGAAGCCGAGGCGGCGGTGGCCGTGTCCGTGCAGGTACTCGGCCTGCATCCGGCCGATGCGTACCTGGTCGACGGCCTTGGCCCTGGCTTTGGCGGTGCCCGGGATCACATGGGTGGCCAGCACCCCGGCCGCCCGCATCGCGGCGAGCTCGGCCTCGTCGAAGTCCTCGTAGGCGATCACCGCGCACGGTGTGATCGCCTTCCACACCTCGGTGATGGGCCGCGCGTGCCGCCCTCGCGGGTGCACCATGAACGTCAGTCCGTGGTCGGCCAGCGCCGTCGACATGTGGTCCAGGAACTCGCCCGCCGTGGGCCCGATCGGCCAGTCGGGAAGCAGGCACAGCACCACGTCGCTGCGCCCGGCCCGCAGCGTCCGCGCCGCGGCGGAGGGCGCGTAGCCCAGGCGGGCGGCGGCGGCCAGGACCCGTTCCCGGGTGCTCTCGGGGATCTTCTGGGTGGACACGTCGTTGAGCACGTAGCTGACCGTCGCCCGCGACACCCCTGCCTCGCGCGCCACGTCCACGCTCGTCACCCGACGCCCCACTACACCTCCTCCCACCACGCACCGCGACCCGACCCACCACACCACATGCCGCAAAGCCCACATGCCGCGTGGTACGGCAAGCCCGCACCACCGCCTGCACGCCGCACGGCAAACCCGCACCGCATGCCGCGTGGAACGGCGAGCCCGCACCACACGTCGCGTAGTACGGCGAGTGCCGAATGACGCACAACATAGCGCGGGTGCGACAGGCCCGTGCCTTGCGTCGGATCGTCGGATTCGTGGGCGCGGTTTCCCTCTTGTCAGGATTCCACGCTGAGCATAACTTACTCGTGTCAGTAGCGCCGTAGATCGGGGAGCTCCATGAGCACGCAACTGTCCGTCCAGCTCTACTCCGTCAGGCAGGACTTCGCCGCCGACCCGGGCGGCACGCTCGCGCGGCTGGCGGGAATCGGGTTCCGCCAGGCCGAGCCGTACGGGATCGTCGACAACCTGCAGGCACTGCGCGAGGGCCTGCTCGCGGCGGGACTGACGGCGCCCACGGCGCACCAGCAGCTCATCGGGCGCGACCAGGAGGAGGTGTTCGAGGCCGCCAAGGTGCTGGGCGTGACGACCGTGATCGACCCGTTCACCCAGCCGGAGCGCTGGAGCGACCCGGTCGAGGTGGCCGACATCGCCGCGGCGATCAACGCCGCCGCCAAGGCCGCGGCCCCGCACGGGATCACGGTCGGCTACCACAACCACTGGTGGGAGCTGAAGTCGCAGCTGGGTGGGCGCAGCGCGCTGGAGGCCTTCGCCGAGCAACTGGACCCGGACGTCGTGCTGGAGGTCGACACCTACTGGTCGACCGTCGGCGGCGCCGACACGCCTGAGCTGCTGCGCCGCCTGGGCGAGCGGGTGCGCGCCATCCACGTCAAGGACGGCGGCCTGGCCCAGGACGCCACCGGCCAGGTCCCGGCAGGCCAGGGACGGGTGCCGATGCGCGAGGTGCTCGCGGCGGCGCCGGCGGCGCTGCGGGTGGTGGAGTTCGACAACTACGACGGCGACATCTTCGACGGCCTGTCCGCCAGCTACGCCTACCTCACTGGGGAAGGCGCGTGAGCGCGGTCGGGGTCGGCGTCATCGGCGCCGGGGTCATCAGCGACACCTACCTGAAGAACCTGATGAGCTTCCCCGACCTGAACGTGCGCTTCGTGGCCGACCTCGACCTCGAGCGCGCCAAGGTCCAGGCCGGCAAGTACGGCGTGGCCGGTGCGGGAAGCGTGGATCAGCTGCTCGCCGACGACGACGTCGAGATCGTCGTCAACCTGACCATCCCGGCGGCGCACGTCGAGGTGGGCCTGGCGGCGCTCGCCTCCGGCAAGCACGTCTGGACCGAGAAGCCGCTGGCCCTGGACCGGGCCGGCGGGCGTGCGCTGCTGGACCGGGCGGCCGCCGCCGGGCTGCGGGTGGCCTGCGCGCCGGACACGGTGCTCGGCGCCGGGTTCCAGACGACCAGGCGGGCCGTGGCCGAGGGACGGATCGGGACGCCGCTCACGGCGTTGACGCTCTTCCAGACGCCCGGGCCCGAGGTGTGGCATCCGAGCCCCGAGTTCCTGTTCCAGGCCGGCGGCGGGCCGCTGATGGACATGGGTCCCTACTACCTGACCGGGCTGGTGCAGCTGCTCGGGCCGGTGCGCCGGGTCTTCGCGGCGGGCGGGCGGGCCCGTGACAGGCGGGAGATCGGGTCGGGACCGCGGGCCGGGACCACGTTCGAGGTGAGCGTGCCCACGACGGTCACCGCTCTGGTGACCTTCGAGTCCGGGGCCTCGGCGCAGGTGCTGCTCACCTTCGACTCCGGGCTGGCCCGCACCGGCTTCTTCGAGGTCACCGGGAGCCTGGGCACCGCGGTCGTGCCCGACCCGAACCGCTTCGACGGCCAGACCGCCCTGCACCTGCTCGGCGCCGGGGACCCCGTCGCCCTCACGCCCCACGGCCACACCGCCCAGCGCGGCACCGGCGCCCTCGAACTCGCCCGCGCGATCCGCGCCGGGGTGCCGGAGCGGGCCTCGGGGGAGTTGGCATTCCACGTCCTGGACACGATGCTCTCCATCGACGAGTCCCTCACGCACGGTGAGCCCGTCGAGGTGGCAAGCACGGTCGACATCCCACCCCCACTCCCCGCCGACTGGAACCCCCACGACCGAACCCTCTGACCCTCTGCAGTGGAGGGCGGCGCCCTGTGCGGCGGGAAGCGGGGCCGGGGGCGTGGATCCTGGACGCCGTGACGGCGAGCAAGCGGCACCGACTCGCCGGAAGCGCCGGACGCGGGTCCAGTAGACGCGACGGCGGGCGGCCGGTTGCGGTGGCCCGCCGTACAAGAGCAAGCCCGCCGTACAAGAGTAAGGAGGTATAGGGGCAGGCGGCCGTACAAGATCGTGAAGGAGTTATCGGGAGCAGGACGCGTCGAGGAGGGAGAGGGCGGCAAGGCGCGCGTGGGCGGCGGCGTCCGGGGTGGTGGGGTGGTGGTCGGCGACGATCGTGGCGCCGGTGATGAGGATCAGCAGCTGGCGGCCCAGCGACGCGGGCTCGGCCGCACCCGCGCGGCGGGCGATGTCCGTGAGCAGGGAAAGGCGGCGCTCCAGGTGGCGGGCGGCCAGGCCGCGCTCGGGGTCGGTGTGGTGCTGGGTGGCGGCGTTGAGCATGGCGCAGCCGCGGAACCCGGGCTCGGCGTGCCAGCCCGCCAGCGCGTCGAACACCGCCGCCAGCATCGCCCGGGGATCAGGACCCGCCTGCTCGGCAGCCTCGCTCAGCCACCGCGTCACCCGCTCGCTGCGCTGCTCGAGCACCGCCTCGATCAGGCCCTCCTTGGAGCCGAAGTGCCGGTAGAGCGTCTCCTTGGACACGCCGAACTCCCGGCACAGCTCCGCCACGCCCACCCCGTCGAGCCCGCGCTCGTAGAGCACGGTCGTGGCGTTGGTGAGGATCGCGGCGCGCGTCCTGCCGGGGTCGAGCGTGGTTCCCTTGGGCACTGGCATGAGTAGATGGTACCGATCGGTTCGATGGACTGCTACCGTCATGGCCGTGAACCGAGCTTCCACTCCCGCCGTGACGTTCGACAGCCAGGGCGTCACGCTGGCCGGGCTGCTGCACCTGCCCGCAGGCCCAGGGCCGCATCCCGTCGTGGTGTTCCTGCAGGGCTTCCCCGGCAACGAACGCAGCCTCGACCTGGCCCAGGCCCTGCGCGCCGCCGGCTACGCCACGCTGGTCTTCCACTACCGGGGCTCGTGGGGGATGGGCGGCACCTGGTCGTGGTCGCACGCCCTCGCCGACGCGGCCGCGGTGACGCGCGCCGTGCGACAGGAACCGTTCGCCACTGGGCATCGGCTCGATCCCGGGCGGGTGGCGCTGTTCGGGCACAGCTTCGGGGGGTTCGCGGCCCTGATGACGGCCGCCGCGCTGCCTGAGGTCCGTGCGGTGGTGTCGGTTTCGGCCTTCGACTTCGGTACGGTGGCCCGCTCGCTGACCCCCGGCGGGAGGGACGGCCTGGTCGAGGCGTTCGACGGGGAACTGCTGCCGTTGCGCGGCACCAGCGGGGAGGCCCTGGTGGCGGAGATGGAGGCGGCGGGCGAGCGGTGGAGCCTGGCCGGGCTCGGCGACCGGCTCGCGGACCGGCCGGTGATGCTGATCGGCACCTCCCTGGATGACGTCACGCCCGCCGAGGTCCACCATCGGCCGCTGGCGGAGTCCTGGTCGGGGTGGGTGGAGCAGCACGAGTGGGCCACGGACCACGCCCTATCGGACCACCGCGCGTTGCTGATCGACACGGTGCACGATTTCGTGGATCGACACCTTTGAGAAATCAGGCGCGGGTGCCGTTGCGCCAGATTTCTGCGATGTCGCGGGTGGCGGTGATGTCCCGGGTGGGGTCGCCCGTGACGAGGAGGAGGTCGGCGCGCAGCCCGGGCGCGACGCGGCCGCGGTCGGTGAGGGCGAAGTGGCGGGCGGGCACGCTGGTCGCCGCCGCGAGGGCCTGCGCGGGCGTCAGGCCCGACTGGACGAGCAGGACGAGCTCGCGGTGCAGGCTGGCGCCGTGCAGCGGTGACCAGGGGTTGGCGTCCGTGCCCGCCAGCAGCGGCACGCCCGCCCGGTGCAGCGCGGCGGCGGCGTGCACCGCGTTGGGCACGCCCTCCGGGTGGACCGGGATGGCACTCGTGTCGCGGTCGGTGACCCTGTCGCCGAGCAGGGACGCGATGCGGGGGTCGCGCAGGAGTTCCGCGCCGCGCGGGTCGCCCGTGGCGGCCTCGAAGTAGCTGAGTGTGCTGACCACGAACGTCCCCGCCGCCGCGATCCTGGCCGCCAGGTCCTCGGCCTGCTCGGGGCCCGCGTCGCAGACCACGTGGGCCAGGCCGTCGACGCCCGCGTCCAGGCAGACGAGCGCGTCCCTGACCGTGACGGCGTGCGCGATCGCCCGGAGTCCGGCGTCGTGGGCGGCGGTGACCAGCGCGGCCACGGTTTCCGGGGCGAGCGTCGGCAGGTCCAGGCCCGACACGCTGCCATCGTCGACCACGATCTTCAGGTAGTCGGCGCCCTCGGCCAGCCGGGCCTTCACGAACTCCTCCGGGGACGCGCCCACGGTCTCGAACGCGCCTACCGCGTCGCCGAAATCGCCGTCCACCGACTGCATGATCTGGCTCGGGTGCCCGCCGGGCGCCGTGGCCAGCACTCCCGAGCTCCTCAGGTCGGCCACGTCGTCACGCTCGGCGGCCAGCCTGCGCTGGCGGGCCAGGTTGCCCGGCAGGCAGAACATGTCCAGCTCGGTGGTCACGCCGAAACGCAGCGCCTGGGCGAGATCGCCGTCGAAGGTGTGGGTGTGGGCGTCGATCAGGCCAGGAAGCAGGGTCTTGCCGCGTCCGTCGATCTCCACGTCCGCGGGGCGGTCGTCGGTTTCGGCGATGCGGGTGCCGTCGATCAGCACGTTCGTGGACTCGGTGACGGTCTCGCCGTCGAACAGACGGACGTCCTTGATCAAAGTGCGCATGCTTGGCTCTCCTTTGGTTCGATGAGCGATAGTACGACTGCTAACTATCTTGGGTCAAACTTGTGTGCGCCAATTGCGTTGCCGCGCCACGGGGCCGGTGGCTAGAGTCCGGGCAGCGGATGATCCTTTGAGGAGCTGAGATGCCCGGCCAACCGAGCACGCGCTGACACCTGGGCCACCTAAGGCCTGTCACCGCGTGCTGCACCCGAACTGCGGCACAGCGAATCCCCCTGCCCGGCGACTCAAGGAACCCCTGTGCCGTATCACCCTGCGATGAAGACGATGTGGCGGGACGGTGACTTCCGCAGGCTCTGGATCGGCCAGACCGCCTCCCAGCTGGGGGCGCAGGCCGGCCAGGTCATCCTGCCACTCATCACCGTGATCGCGCTCAACGCCGACGCCCAGCAGCTCGGCGTCCTGCGCTCCGTCCAGCAGGCGCCGATCCTGCTGCTCTCACTGTTCGTCGGCGCCTGGGTGGACCGTCGGCGCACCCGTAACGTGATGGTGCTGGCCGACGTCGGCCGCGCCGCGACGCTGGCCGTGATCCCCGCCGCCTACCTCCTCGGCCTGCTCGGGATGCCGTTGCTCGTCCTGGTCGCCTTCCTCATCGGCGCCCTCTCGGTGTATTTCGACGTGGCCTACCAGGCATTCCTCGTCCGGCTGGTGGAACGCGACCGGCTCGCCCAGGGCAACAGCGCGCTCGAAGGCAGCAGGTCCGCCGCGCAGATCGCCGGTCCCGCGCTCGGCGGAGCGATGGCCTCGCTGCTCAGCGCGCCGATCGCCATCATGGCGAGCGCGTTGTTCTTCGCCCTGTCCTTCCTGTCGATCCGGCGGATCCGGCGACCGGAGCCGATGCCCGAGCCCGCCGTAAAGCAGGCTCGCCTGTGGCGGCAGATCCAGGAGGGCCTGCGCCTGGTCATCGGCGATCCGGCGTTGCGGGCCGTGGGGATCGCCTCTGCCCTCTTCCAGTTCTCCTTCGCCGCCCTGATGACCGTCTACCTGCTGTTCCTGCCCCGGACGCTGCACCTGCCGGGCGCTGCTGTCGGCCTGGTGCTGGCGGCGATGGGCCCGGGCGCGCTGGTGGGTTCCCTGCTGTCGGCCCTGCTGCCGAGACGGTACGGCTACGGCGTCGTCCTGGTGTCCGCCGCGGTGCTCGCCGACGGCGTGATGCTGTGCGTCCCCGCGCTGCACGGATCCTCCGCCGCCACCGTCGCCGCGCTCATGGCGGTCAACTTCCTGTTCGGAGTCTTCAGCCAGCTGGTCGACGTCACCGTCGTCACGGTGCGCCAGGCCATCACCCCCATCCCGATCCAGGGCCGCGTCGTCGCGACGATCAACTTCGTCGGCATGGGCCTGGCCCCGCTCGGCTCCCTCCTGGGCGGCTACCTGGCCGCCTCGCTGGGGTTGCGCACGAGTCTCCTGCTGACCGCCGTCACCTTGGCCCTGTCCCCGCTCTTCATGGCCCTGTCCCCACTCGCCCGCCTGGGAAAAGACCTCCCTGGTACGGCAGGCCACCAGCCCTAGGCCCCACTGATACGGGGCTGTGGACCGTCGCGGGATATGCGAGGTGGGTGGCCAAGGGCGGAGTCGTTGCGGCGGGCGGGCCGTGAGCCATCCCGGCCGGCGCTCGACAGGCGGTCACCGGCGACGGCGAGTCCGCGGCTCCCACGGCGCCAGCCGTACCAAAAGATCTTGCAGTGAGCATGTAGAGGACGTGCGAGCTGCTACGACTAGGAGGCGGAAGAGAGGAGTCGTCGCATGAAGTACATGCTGATGATCTATAGCAACCCGGCGTCCCAGCAGTACATCGCCGAGCACATGGACGAGATCATGGGCGAGGTCGACGCGCTGATGAAGGAGCTGACCGAGTCCGGCGAGGTGGTCGGCGGGCAGGCGCTGGCCGAGGTGACGAGCTCCAGGACCGTGCGGGTGCGCGACGGCGTGCCCGCGATCACCGACGGGCCGTTCCTGGAGGCCAAGGAGCACCTGGCCGGCTACCTGATCGTGGAGTGCGACAGCCTGGAGCGGGCGACCGAGATCGCCGTGCGGTGGCCCGACGCGCGGTTGTGCGCGATGGAGGTCAGGCCGATCCTCGACGAGGTCGAGGGGTGACAGAGGTCGAACGGCTGCTGCGTGAGCTGGCGCCGCAGGTGCTCGGCGTGCTCGTGCGGCGCTACGAACAGTTCGACACGTGCGAGGACGCGGTGCAGGAGGCCCTGCTCGACGCCGCGGTGCAGTGGCCCGAGCAGGGCGTTCCCGACAGCCCGCGCGCCTGGCTGATCACGGTGGCCTCGCGGCGCCTGGCCGACCAGGTACGCAGCGAGAGCGCGCGCCGCCGCAGGGAGGAGACCGTCGCGGCGCGCGAGGACTGGGTGCTCCCCGAGCCGGGCGAGGAGCGTCACGCCGATCGCGACGACACGCTGAGGCTGCTGTTCCTGTGCTGCCATCCGTCGCTGTCGCAGGCCTCGCAGCTGGCGTTGACGCTGCGCGCGGTGGGCGGTCTCACCACGGCGCAGATCGCCGGCGCCTTCCTGGTGCCCGAGGCCACGATGGCGCAGCGGATCAGCCGGGCCAAGCAGCGCATCAGGTCCGCCGGGGCCGGCTTCGCGATGCCGCCTGACTCCGAGCGGCCCCAGCGGCTCCGCGTCGTCCTGCACGTGCTCTACCTGATCTTCAACGAGGGTTACACCGCCACCTCGGGCCCCGACCTGCACCGCCCCGAGCTGACCACGGAGGCCATCCGCCTGGCCCGGATGGTGCACCGGATGCTGCCCGCCGACGGGGAGGTCGCCGGGCTGCTCGCGCTCATGCTCCTCACCGAGGCGCGCCGTCCCGCCCGCACCGACCTCGCCGGCCGCCTCGTCCCGCTCGCCGAGCAGGACCGCACCCTGTGGGATCGCGAAGCCATCGCGGCAGGCGTCGCGCTGGTCAGCCAGGCCCTGCGCACCACGGACCTGGGCCCCTACCAGCTCCAGGCGGCCATCGCCGCAGTCCACGACGAGGCGCCGCGCGCGCAGGGCACCGACTGGCCGCAGATCCTGGCGCTGTATGGCGTGCTGCTCCGCATGGAGGACAACCCGGTCATCCGCCTCAACCACGCCATCGCCCTCGCCATGGTCAACGGCCCGCAGGCCGGCCTCGCCGTCCTCGACGACCTGGCTTCGGACGACCGCCTGGCCGGCCACCACCGCCTCGCCGCCGTCCGCGCCCACCTGCTGGAGATGGCCGGCGACCGGGCCGCAGCCGCAGCCGCCTACCGCGACGCGGCCCGCCGCACCACCAGCCTCCCGGAACAGCGCTACCTGGACTCCCGCGCCTCCCGCCTCGCCTAGCCCTCCGGCCTCGTGCCTTTTCTTCTTGTACGGCGAGCCCCCGCTACCGGCCGCCCGCCGTACTTCGGCTGAGGACCCGCGCCCGGCGCTTCCGGCGAGTCGAGGCCCCTCACCCGCCGCCACGGCGTTTCGTACTCGTGGCACCCCGGCCGCGGGCTCGCCGCCGCACCCCGTCCCACCGGCTCGGCGTGGGCCTGCGGTCGTGCCCTGGGGGAATTGCGGGTGGCTGGCTTGCCGTATCCGGACGAGTGGCGTGTGGGACGATCGGAGGGCGAGGCGATCTAGGCAGTGTTGACAATGAAAATTGTCGGTGAGATCGTGGGGACATGGAAGAAGTGACGGTGATCGAGGATCCGGCGGCCGCCGAGGTGTCGCTGGACCCGATGCGGTCCAGGCTGCTGGCCGAGCTGGTCGAGCCGGGCTCGGCCACGTCGCTGGCCGCGAAGGTGGGTCTGGCCAGGCAGAAGGTCAACTACCACCTGCGCACCCTGGAGAAGCACGGCCTGGTCGAGCTCGTCGAGGAGCGCAAGAAGGGCAACGTCACCGAGCGCGTGATGCGGGCCACCGGCGCCTCGTACGTGATCTCCCCGGTCGCCCTCGCCGCCGTCCAGCCCGACCCCGCCCGCTCGCCCGACCGGCTGTCGGCCAGGTGGCTGCTGGCGCTGTCCGCCCAGCTCGTCCGGGACGTGGGCATGCTGATCACCGGCGCCGCCAAGGCCCGCAAGCGGTTGGCCACGTTCGCGATCGACGGCGAGGTGCGCTTCGCCACCGCCGCCGACCGGGCGGCCTTCGCCGAGGAGCTCACGGTGGCCGTGACCTCGCTGGTGAGCAAGTACCACGACGAGACCGCCGAGGGCGGCCGCGCGCACCGGGTGGTCGTGGCCGTGCACCCCTCGGTGAAAGAGGAGTCCTGAGTGGGTCACGCCTACGAGCTACCGCAGGAGGCCCTGCTCGACGTCACACCCGAGCAGGCGTGGCAGGCCATCGCCACCGGCCCCGGCATCGACTCCTGGTTCATGGGCCGCACCGACATCGACGGTGAGGTGGTCCGCACGGTCTTCGGCGGCATGGAGCTGACCTCGACGGTCACCGCCGCCGAGCCGCTCAAGCGCTTCGCCCACGCCGAGCCCACCGGCCAGGACGGCCGCATGCTGGCCTACGAGTTCCTCGTCGAGGCCCGTGGCCAGGGCAGCACGCTCGTCCGCATGGTCACCAGCGGGTTCCTGCCCGGCGACGACTGGGAGGACGAGTTCGAGGCCATGACCAACGGGCTCGGGCTGTTCTTCGCCACCCTGGTGGAGTACCTCACGCATTTCGCCGGCCGTACCGCCCTGCCTGTCACGGAGTTCGGCCCGCAGGTCAGCGACTGGGGGCGTGCCTGGCAGGTGCTGCGCTCGGAGGTCGGCGACGGCCGCTTCACCGTCGAAGGGATCGGTCCGATCGACGGCGAGGTCTTCTTCGTCAACGCCCAGACGCTCGGCATCCGCACCCCGGACGCGCTCTATCGCTTCATCCAGGGGCTCGGCGGGATGATGATCGTCTCCCACCACCTCTTCTCGCCCACCCCCGAACAGGGGACGGCCTGGCGCACCTGGCTATCCCGCACCCTCCAGCCCTGACCTTCCACGGGGTACGGTCAGCACCCGCATTCCTGCGTGGTGGGGTGTTGTGAGGCGGGTGGGTCGGCGAATGGACCGGATGTTCGTGTCCTGAAGCCCAGCACGGTCGGGGTGGGCGTGCCCCCTTCGGTGAAGTGCTCGAGCCGCAGCCCCGCCGCCAGGAAGGCGTTGAGCAGCGAGGGCAGCGGCCAGTGGCTCGCCCCCACCTTGTCGCGCACGCCGTGCGTGGTGAACGACTCCTTGGTCCAGTAGCTCCGCAGGTAGCCGGGTTTGATCACGATCGCCGCCGGGTCGCTGCGATCGGCGAACCCGCCGCAGAAGCAAGGATGCACCCCCACGTGCACGAACACCCCGCCGGGCCGCAGCACCCTGACCACTTCACGCAGCACGCGCGGATAGTCGGGCATGTCGGTGTGGACCATCATCGCGATCACCGCGGGGACCGAGGAGTCGCGCAACGGCAGCCGCCCTGCGTCGGCCCGCATGACCGGCAGCCGCTCGCGCGCATACCGCAGCATCCCACCCGACAGGTCCACCCCGATCGGGGTCCAGCCCAGCTCACGGACGGTCGCGGCATGCACCCCGGTGCCGCAGCCGATCTCCAGGCACGTGCCCCGCCCCTCGCCGAGCAGCTCGCGCAGCGACCGGGTCACGCCGATGCCGTCGCCGGGACCGAGGAACTCGTGCTCGTACCACTCGGCGATCTCGTCGTAGGCGGCCCTCACAGCGCGCTCGCCACCTGGCGCAGCCGGGCGGAGGCCTTGCCGCCCAGCGGGTCGCCGTGGCCCACCAGCACCAGGCTGAGATCGAGCTCGGCCAGCTTCCTGAAGGAGTCGGCGGCCCCGGCGGGATCGCTGTTGAACACGCCCAGGATCGTGTTGCCCTCGACGTTGGCGATCGTGTCGCCGGAGAACAGCAGCCGGTGCCGCGGCAGGTGGATCGCCACGCTCCCGGCGGTGTGCCCCGGGATGGCGATCACCTCGGCGCCGCCGCCGAAGTCAAGCTCGTCACCGTCGTCCAGCTCGCGGTCCACCCGGGCGGGCGCGCACACCGGCATCGGGGGCAGGTTGTCGTAGAGGGCCAGCTCCCAGTCGGGCATGTCCTCGCGCACCGGCCGCGGCGCGGACTCGTGGCCGCGGATCACGGCGGCGTCGGCCCGCCCCACCATGATCGTGGCCTCGCCCCAGGACGCGATCTCGGCGACCGAGCCGTAATGGTCCTCGTGAGCGTGGGTGACCACCACGTTGCGCACGTCGGACGGCGAGAACCCGAGCGACGCGATCGCGCCCGCCACGTCGGCGGCCGCACCGGGCATGCCGGTGTCGATCAGCGTCAGGCAGTCGCGCTCGTGCCACAGGTAGGCCTGGCCGAGGCCGAAATGGAGCAGGTGCAGCCCTGGCATCACCTCTACGAGATCCATAACCCGGAACCTACGCGGCCACGGCCAGATGGGGAGCCCTCTTTCGCTCCCGGCAGATGGACTCCCCATCGCTCCCTACCAATGGGCCAATAGGGTAGTTTGAGGAGCATGTACTCCGTGGACCAGGTGGCCAAGCTGCTCGGCCTGCACGTCAAGACCGTGCGCGCCTACGTGCGCGACGGCCGGCTCAACGCCGTCCGCATCGGCAAGCAGTACCGGATCTCCCCGGAGGACCTGGCCGCCTTCACCGGCACCCCCAGGCCCGCCCGCCACCTGGAGGCCTCCACGATCGTCCAGCTCGACGGCACCGACCGCGCCGAGGTCGACCGCCTCAGCACGCTGCTCATCAGCGCCGCCGAGGGTGCGCGCGTCGAGATCGTCCACGACGAGTCCCGCGCCACCCTCAAGATCATCATCCTCGGCGGCGTGGCCCAGACCGCCGGCCTGCTCGCCCTCGTCGAGGCCATCACCGGCGAGCACGCTGATCAAGGACTTCCACGATGACGGAAACCTTCCACCTCGACCCGTACGGCGAGCCGCTGCGGACCGAGCAGGACGCCACCGACTGCGTCATGACAGTTGAGGAGCCAGACCGAAAAGAGTGAAGACCTCGGCGTCCATGAACACCACGTTCCTGCTGATCCGCGAGCCCTCCACGGCGAAGACCTGCAGTGTGTGCAGGCGGTAGACGCCGTCGTCGGCCCGCGCGTAGGCGGCCACGGCCGGCTGGCCGTTGGCCGCCGCGGGCAGCAGCTTCCAGTCGGTGCCGCGCATCTCGAAGACGCGGGCGATGAAGCGCGTGTAGGCGTCGGCCCCGACGTACCAGTTGAGGAACGGGGGCATCTCCAGGATCGCCTCGTCGGCGAGCAGCCGCTTCAACGCCTCCAGGTCGGCGCCCTCGAAGGCCGCCACGTACCGGTCGAGCACCTCGCGGTCGCGGGCCGAGGACGGCTCGCCCAGCGAGTCCTCCGCCAGGGTGACGTCGCCGAGCCGCGCCCTGGCCCGCTGCAGCCCGCTGTTGACCGCGGCCGTCGAGGTCTCCAGCATCTCGGCCACCTCGGCGGCAGGCAGCCCGAGTACCTCGCGCAGGATGAGGATCGCCCGCTGGCGGGCCGGCAGCAGCTGCATCGCCGCGATCAGCGCCAGCCGCAGGCTGCCCCGCGAAGCGAGCACGGTGGCCGGGTCGAGCATCTCGTCGGGGATCGGCTGCAGCCAGCTGACCTCGTGCCCCGGCTTGAGCGGCAGCGTCGGATCCTCGCCGGGCGCCACCATCCCGGACGGCAGCGGCCTGCGGCTGTCCTTCTTCAGCGCGCTCAGGCAGGCGTTGGTGGCGATCCGGTACAGCCAGGTCCGCAGCGAGGCGCGCTTCTCGTCGTACTGGTCGAAGGCCCGCCAGGCGCGCAGCATGGTCTCCTGGACCAGGTCTTCCGCGTCGTGTACCGAGCCCAGCATCCGGTAGCAGTGCACGAGCAGTTCGCGCCGGAAGGGATCGGTCCGTCGGGAGAAGTCCTCGCTTGTCATCATGGGGCGAGCCGCTCCTCGGGCCAAGGTGGGCGTCACACCCTACCGGAAGGCTCCATGATAGGTTGAGCCCAATAATTTACGCCGTAAGGAGTTGCCGGATGACGGTCTTCGCCGGGCAGGGCGACGCCCGCAGGTCCATGTCCCTGCTGTGGCGCACGCCCCAGGACGAGGAGCCGCGTCCCGGCCCGAAGCCGGGGCTGAGCGTGGAGGCCATCGTCGAGGCGGCCGTCGCGGTGGCCGACGAGCAGGGCATGGCCGCCGTCTCGATGCGCGCGGTCGGCGAGCGGCTCGGCCGTACCGGCATGGCGCTGTACACCTACGTGCCCAGCAAGAACGAGCTGGTCGACCTCATGTACGACCACGTGCTGGCCGAGCTGCCCAGCGAGTACCCGCCGGGCGGCGGCTGGCGGGCGGCCCTGACATCGTGGGCGCACGACATGCGCGCCTTCTACCTGCGCCACCCCTGGGTGCTGCAGGTCTCGCAGGCCCGCCCGGTGCTCGGGCCCAACGAGTTCCAGTCGCTGGAGACGCTGGCCGGGGTCCTTTCCCGGACCGGCCTGCGGGCCCGGGTGCTGCGCGGCGCGGTCGCGGCCCTGCTCGACCTGGTCCGCGGCGCCGCCCGGGTCATCGCCGAGGCCGAGCAGGCGCCGACGGCCACCGGAACGTCCGACGACGAGTGGTGGACGTCCCGCGCCGCCGTGCTGGAGGAGGTCGCCCCCGGCTTCGCCGATCGCTACCCGCTGGTGATCTGGCTGCAGACCGAGGACGCCGCCAAGTGGGAGGAACGCGCCGAGGAGGCCTTCGGCACCGAGCTTGACCTCATCATGGACGGCATCGAGACGGCCGTCGCCCGGTTGCCCTGACTTTACTGACCTGTCAGTATCAGAGCTGTGCATCGCTACAGCCCGGGCGGGCAGCGGCTGCTGGAGGTCGCCAGCGAGGTCTTCTACACCGAGGGCATCCGCGCCACCGGCGTGGACACGCTGGTCGAGCGGGCAGGGGTGTCCAAACCGACCCTCTACGCCCAGTTCGGCTCCAAGGAGAACCTGGTGGCCGCCGTCCTGGAATGGCGCCGCGCCGTACGGCAGGCCGCGCTGACCGAGTTCCTCGTCCAGACCGGCGGATCGGCGGCCGAGCGGCTGCTGGCGGTCTTCGACTGGCTGGCCCGCGGCCACGGCAAGGAGGGCTTCCGCGGCTGCCCGTTCACCAACGCCGCCGTGGAGCTGCCCGACCCCGCTCACCCGGCGCGCGAGGTGATCTCCGCCTACAAGGGCTGGCTGCGCGAGCGCCTGGGCGAACTGGCCGCGCAGGCGGGCCTGGACGACCCGGACGAGATCGGATACGCGCTGCTCCTGCTGATCGACGGGGCCAACGCCCGGGTGGTGGTCGACGGCGACCGCGGCGCGATGCTCAAGGCCAAGGCGGCCGCCGCACGGATGATCGGAGCCAAGGATGCGTGAAGGGCTGGAGCACGAGTTCGCCTTCCAGGTGCCGGAGAGCAAGGTCGTGGCGGCGCTGTATCCGGAGGCGCCGGAGTTCCAGCAGATGCCGCGGGTGTTCGCCACCGGGTTCCTGGTCGGGCTGCTGGAATGGACGTGCGTGCGGGCCGTCATGCCGTACCTGGACTGGCCGCGCGAGCAGACCGTCGGCACGCACATCGACGTCAGCCACCGGGCCGCCACCCCGCCGGGGCTGACGGTCACCTGCCGCGCGCGGCTGGTCGAGGTGGACGGGCGGCGGCTGCGCTTCGAGGTGTCCGCGCACGACGGCGTGGACGTCATCAGCGAGGGCACCCACGAGCGGGCGGTCATCGACGCAGCCCGCTTCGGCACCCGGGTGGCGGCCAAGAGCTCCTAGAGCCTCGACGAATCAGGACCAGTGCGCGGGCCGGATAAGCGACGGCGGCAGCTTGGTTGCCCCGTCGCCCCTGGCCGCGTTGACCTGCGCCTGGGTGAGGAACAGCGACCCGGTGAGGTCGGCGCCGCGCAGGTCCGTGTCACGCAGGTCCGCCCCGATGAGGTCGGCCAGCCGCAGATCCGCACCGCGCAGGTCGGCGCCGATCAGGTAGGCGCCGCGCAGGTTCGCCCCGCGCAGGTCGGCGTCGCGGAGCCGGGCGCCCATCAGGTCGGCCCCGCGCCGCTCCTTCTTCTTGGGCGTCCTGCCGCGCACCAGCTCGCTGGCCCGCAGCAGCAGCCCGTTGACCGTGCCACGGTGCGCCGCCACGTCGAGCTTCTCGATCTCGCCGGCGTCCAGAAGCGTGAGGCGCTCGATCTCGTCACGAGCCCGGCCCAGGTCGGCGTGGATCTCGCGGGTCTCGGGCTGCTGGAGCGCCTCGGTCAGGTACCACAGCAGCTCGTGCAGCTGCCGCATGATCGGCAGCAGCGCGAACATCTGCCCGGCCGTCTCCGGCGCCTGCCGCCAGTCACGCCCGCCGAAGGTGACCTGCGAGATCTTCTGCCCCGCGCCGAAACAGTCGTAGACCGTGCAGCCGGGGAACCCGCTCTGCCGCAGCTTGGCGTGGATGCCGCAGCGGAACTCCTGCGTCAGGTTGGGGCACGGGTCACCGGCGGGCTTGTCGATCGCGAAGTCGGCCGATTTGGACAGCGTCAGCGCCACGCAGCACAGCCCGAAGCAGCTCGAGCAGTCCGCCGTCAGTTCGCCCATGAGCCGCTCTCGAGTGCCTGCGTCAGCTCGGCCAGCCGTTCGCCGGTCCACTCCACCTCCGGGTCGGGTTCGAGAAACGTCAGCGCGAGAGCGGCCATGCCGAGCGCCGGCTCCGACCACTCCGCGGCCTCCGGCGCGCCGAACGGGTTGCCCGTGACGCGCCTCGTCGCGATCTCCGGCGTCGCCGGAGCCATGATCACCATGCCCCGGATCGTGGCGCTGACCAGCCCGGCCAGCGTCTCGAACGTGGCGTTGGCCTCAGGTCGCAGCCGCAGCCCGACCAGCCTGGTGACCCGCTCGTAGGCCGTGGCGATCCGCGACAGCAGGTGCCGCTCCGAGCCCGCCAGCGCCGTCTGCACCTCGTCGCGCAGCTCGCCGTCGGGCAGGCTGAGGAACGTGGCGTGCAGCGCGAAGTACGTCCGCCACTCCACCGACCGGTGGAACAGCTCGAACTCGTTCAGCGCCCCCTGCCGCAGCACCTCCGCCGCCAGCGCGCGCCGCAGCTCAGGCGTCTTCAGCCAGTCGACTCGCTCCAGGATGGTCTGACCGACCGCCTCGACGGCCGCCGGGTTGCCGCCGCCGATCGCCGGGCTCGTGCCCCTGGCCAGCTCCCTGAGCAGGTCGCTGAAGAACAGGTCCTTGTACGGCCAGCGCCGGTAGACCGCGCTACGGGCCACCCCGGCGTCGCGGATGACGTCCTCGAAGCTGATGTGCTCCAGGCTCACGGTCAGGCCCGCCTCGTTGACCATGGCCAGCGCGGCATCCAGCATCCGCCGCTCGGTCTCCTCGTCCGACAGCCTGCGCCGCCGCCGGCCCAGCCCGGTCGGCGCGGTCTCGGTCACCCGGGGGCCTCCTTGTGCGGATCTGATGTCTTTGAGATGCGATGTCCCAAGTTTCGAACCTCAGGTTAGCGCACCTCAGGACGGGGCTTGTCCCGCACGTCTCCGCGTCGGCGGCAGGCGTACCTGTGATGCGCGTCACAACGCGGGAGCCGGTGGCAAGATGGGGCGCGCGGCTCCGACGTCTCGGGGGAGAAGGAGGTTGGGCATGAAATACATGATCTTGCTCTACGCGTCGCAACAGGACTACGACTCCATGACCGGCAAGGGCAGCCCGGAGAGCCCGGCGTGGACCGCCGCGGACTTCGAGGCCATGGGCGCCTACATGGAGGCGTGGAACAAGGAGATCGCCGACTCCGGCGAGTTCGTCGACGCCCGCGGCCTGGCCGCGCCCGTGCACACGCGCCGGGTCCAGCTGGAGAACGGCGTGCCCGTCGTGACCGACGGACCCTACCCCGAGACCGCCGAGGTGCTGGCGGGCTACACGATCGTCGAGTGCGACAGCTTCGACCGCGCCACCGAGATCGCCGCCCGCCTGGCCGCCTGCCCCGCCCCTGAGCACGCCCGGGGCAGGGCCAAGGCCGACGTCCGTCCCATCGTCGACAGCCGCACCGACCTCGAGGTCTAGCCGCTGTGCTCGACAACGCCGTCGAGGGTCTGCTGCGCGAGCTGGCGCCGCAGGTCCTCGGCGCGCTCGTGCGCCGCTACGGGCACTTCGACCTCGCCGAGGACGCCGTCCAGGAGGCCCTGATCGCGGCCGCCACCCAGTGGCCGGGCGACGGGCTGCCGGACAACCCGCGCGCCTGGCTGATCACGGTGGCCTCGCGGCGGCTGACCGACCTGCTGCGCAGCGAGCAGTCCCGCCAGCGGCGCGAGGACCAGGTGGCCACGTGGACGCTGCCCGGGGACTGGCTGGCCCCGGCCGCCGACCGGGCGCCGCGCGAGTCCGACGACACGCTGGTCCTGCTGTTCATGTGCTGCCACCCGGCGCTGTCACCGGCGCACCAGATCGCGCTGACCCTGCGCACGGTCGGCGGACTGACCACCGCTGAGATCGCCCGCGCGTTCATGGTGCCCGAGACGACGATGGGCCAGCGCATCAGCCGCGCCAAGCAGCGCATCAAGGCCAGCGGCGTCCCGTTCCGCCTGCCCGCCGAGCCCGAGCGCGCCGAACGCCTGGCCGCCGTGCTCCACGTGCTCTACCTGATCTTCACCGAGGGCTACGCCAGCACCTCCGGCAGCCACCTCATCCGGGTGGAGCTGTCGGCCGAGGCGATCCGGCTGGCCCGCATGCTGCACCGGCTGCTGCCCCACGACGGCGAGGTGACCGGACTGCTGGCGCTCATGCTGCTCACCGACGCCCGCGCGCCCGCCAGGGTCGGGCCCGACGGCGCGCTGATCCCGCTGGCCGAGCAGGATCGCGGCCTGTGGAAGCGCGACTACGTCACCGAGGGCGTGGCCCTGATCACCGAGGCTCTCCCGCGCGGCGCCACGGGTCCCTACCAGCTGCAGGCGGCCGTCGCCGCGGTCCACGACGAGGCCGGGCGCGCCTCGGACACTGACTGGCCGCAGATCGCCGCCCTCTACGAGGTCCTCGTGCGGGTGTCCGACAACCCGATGGCCGCGCTCAACCACGCGGTCGCCGTGGCCATGGCCCAGGGGGCTCCCGCCGGGCTCGAACTGCTGGCCGCGCTCGAATCCGACGCCCGCATCGCCGGGCACCACCGGCTGCTCGCCGTCCGCGCCCACCTGCTGGAGATGGCCGGAGACACCTCATCCGCCCAGGCCGCCTACCGGGCCGCGGCCCAGCGCACCAGCAGCCTGCCCGAGCAGCGCTACCTCAACGGGCGGGCCGCGCGGGTCGAGACCTGACTTTCGTCAGGGGTGCCCGCCGACGATCGGCAGTACTGGCGGCATGTGCCCGGTTTCTACGGTTCCTGTCATGAAATACATGCTCATCGGGCTGGCACTGGCTTCCGCCCTTTCACTCACCGCGCCCTCCGCGGTTTCTGCGGCGCCAGCCGTACCGTCTTCTGATGCTATTGATGGATATGTACGGCGGGCCATGGACGCGACCGGGTTGCCGGGGTTGGCGGTCGTGGTGACGCATCAGGGGAAGGTCGTGCACGCCGGTGGCTACGGGCGTGACGGCGATGGGCGGGCCGTGACGGCGGACACGCCGATGCGGGTGGCGTCGGTCAGCAAGTCGTTCACCGCGATGGCCGTGATGACGCTGGTCGACGAGGGGAAGGTGACGCTGGACGAGGCGGTGGCGCGGCAACTGCCGGAGTTCCGCCTGGCGGACCCACGGGCGGCCACCGTCACGGTGCGGCAGTTGCTGAACCAGACCTCCGGCCTGTCGGACCGCACCGTCGACATCGGCGCGACCGAGGACGCCGGGTCGCTGCGGGACTACGTGGCCACGCTCAGGACCGGCCGGCTGCGGTCCGATCCCGGGACGCGGTGGGAGTACTGCAACGCCAACTACAACGTGGCCGCGCGCCTGGTCGAGGTCGCCTCCGGGCAACCCTTCGGCCAGTACATGCAGCAGCGTGTCTTCGGCCCGCTCGGCATGACCCGCAGCGCCGTGAGCGACCGCGACGTCCACCCGGCCAACGGCTTCAACTCGATCTTCGGCCTGTGGGTCCCGCGGCCTGAGCTCCCCGCCTTCCTCGACGGCAGCGGCAGCGGCGGCGTCATCACCACCGCCAGGGACATGGGCGACTGGCTGACCACCCAGACCGGGTACGGCAAGCGCTTGGTCACCCCGCGCAGCCTGGAGACCATGCACGCGCCGTCGCGGGTGCGCGACTACGGCATGGGCTGGGGCGCGCAGGACGGGCTGCTCGTGCACGCGGGCAACCTCTTCACCTACAACGCGGCCGAGGCGATCGACCCGGCCACCGGGTACGGCTTCGCCGTCATGACCAACGGCGCCGCCCTCTACGACCCCACCTACGAGATCCTCACCGGCCTGGTAGCCCTCACCCGCGCGCAAACCCCCGCCACCCCCGGCTCCGACCGCCTCCTCTACGACCTCATCCTCGCGGCGATCTCCCTCACCTCGATCGCCCTCGGCACCCTGGGCACTCTCCGCGCCCGCCGCTGGGCCACCCGCCGCACGACCCGCCCGGCCGCCCCCGGTCGCTCTCACCTGTACTGGCGCGCCGCCCTCCGCCTGATACCCGTCCTGCTCCCAGCGTTGATCCTGGCGCTCTACCCGACGTGGGTGTCGATCCTCACCAACGGCCGCACGATCACCTGGGCCCAGCTCACCTACTTCGCCGCCCCGCTGACGATCACCCTCACCCTCGCCGCCGCAGCCGGTCTCGCCACCGCCACCACCCGCCTCATCCACCTACGCCAAGCCACCCCAACCCCCACCCCTGAGCACGCCACGACATGACCCCACGGCCAGCGCGGCGCACTATGACGTGACTATGGCGTCGAACCCGTCCAGCATGGCGCGGAGGCCCAGGTCGAAGTGCTCTTCGATGCCCGCGGCGTCGGCGCTCTCGGCCAGCAGGTTGTAGTCCGGCGCGCCCGCCGCGGGCTTCTTGCTGCGCCGCTGCGCGCCCAGCCGGACCGCCGCGATCGCCATCGCGTGCCCGACGGTGAAGTCGCGCAGCGCCCGCGTCACCTGCAGCGCCAGCCCGGGCGAGAACCCCGCGTCCCGCAAGATCGTGATCGTACGGTCGCCCACGGCGATGGCAGGCGCCGACCGCACCGGCCGCGAGGCGAAGATCGGCACGGCGTGCGGATGGGCGAGCAGCGTGTCGCGCAGCCTCCGGTAGGTGGCCTCGAGCAGCTCGCGCCATGGCCCGTCCCAGGGCAGCGAGCCGGTGTCGGTCTCGTCGAACAGCAGCTCGGCCACCGCGTCGAACAGCGCCTCCTGATCGTCGAAGTAGTGGTAGACGGCCATCGGGTCGGCGCCCAGTTCGGCGCCGAGCTTGCGCATCGAGAACCTGGCCGGCCCGAGCGTGTCGATCAGCGACAGCGCGACGCCGGCGATGTAGGCGCGCGACAGGGCGGGCCTGGTGGGCCGCTTCATGCGGCCATCCAGTCGAGGATCTCCGCCAGCCGACCGGCGAACTCCTCGGGATGGGACTGGTAGGAGACGTGCCCGCCGGGAAAGTCCTCGCACGGCACGCCCAGCCGCTCCGCCAGATACCGGCCGGGCCGGTAGTACGGCCTGCCGACGCTGTCCACCCCGGTCGCGAAGCGGTAGCGGACCCGGGCATGCTCCAGCGCCGCCAGATCCGGCACATATTCCAGGAATTCGGGCAGCTCCCGGCGCATCAGCAGCGCCGTGTTGCCCGTCATCCGCACCATCGACCCTGGCGGGCGGCCACTCACCCGCGACACGGCCACGCCGAGCGCCCGCAGTCCGCCGAAGGCCGCGGCCGCCACCGCCCGCCCACCGGACGAGGCGAGCAGCCTGGGTGGGTCGGGCATCGTCAGGAAGGCGAACGCCGCGAACCCGCGCAGCGGCCCCTCGAGCCGCGCGATGTCGCTCAGCTCCGCCAACGCCCTGGCCTCCGGGCTGTCAGCGCCTTCTGGCAGGACGGTGACCATTGGTGGCTCGTGGACCACCGCGCCGAGCAGCCGCGTGGCGTGCCGGGCGATGACCTCGACCGCGATGAGCGCGCCCGCGCTCGAGCCGAAGATGAAACTCCGGTCGATCCCGAAGTGGTCGAGGATCGCCACGACGTCGTCGGCCTGGCGCGGGATGCCGATGGCGGCCTCGGGGGAGTCCAGCGGGCTGCGCGAGTTGCCCCGCCGGTCGAAGGTGATCACCGTGTACCGCTTCGCCAGCAGCGGCACCACCGCGTCGTACATCGCGGCGTCACCGCCCCCGCCGGGGACCAGGACCAGGGCGGGGCCCGATCCGGTCTTCTCCGCGTACAGCCGCGCTCCGGGAACCTCGATCACGACTCCTCGTTTCTACGCTGTAGAGCTCCTCTACGACGTAGAAATGGTACACCTGGTACGTGATCGAACAAGCGGATGTGATCGTGGTCGGTGCCGGCTTGGCCGGGCTCGTGGCCACGTACGAGCTGGTCAAGGCCGGGCGGAAGGTCCTGATCGTCGAGCAGGAGAACCGGAACAACCTGGGCGGTCAGGCGTTCTGGTCGCTCGGCGGGCTGTTCATGGTCGACACCCCGGAGCAGCGCCGCCTCGGCATCAAGGACTCCTTCGCGCTGGCCCTGCAGGACTGGATGGGCTCTGCCGGGTTCGACAGAGAAGAGGACCACTGGGCACGGCAGTGGGCGCGCGCCTACGTGGAGTTCGCCGCCACCAGGAAGCGCTCCTACCTGCACGAACTGGGACTGCGGCTGACGCCCGTAGTCGGCTGGGCCGAGCGCGGCGGCGGCATGGCCGACGCCCACGGCAACTCCGTGCCACGCTTCCACCTGACCTGGGGGACCGGGCCTGAGGTGGTCCGCGTCTTCGCCGAGCCGGTGCTGGCGGGCGAGCGCCGCGGGCTGGTCACCTTCCGCTTCCGTCACCAGGTCGACGAGCTGATCGTGGAGGACGGCGCCGTGGTCGGCGTGCGGGGGACCGTACTGGAGCCGACCGACCTGGAGCGGGGCAAGGCGTCGCCGCGCGGCCAGGCAGGCGAGTTCGAGCTGCGCGCGGGAGCGGTGATCGTGACGTCGGGCGGCGTCGGGCACAACCACGAGCTCATCCGCCGCAACTGGCCGGTCGAGCGGCTCGGCCCCTGCCCGGAGACGATGATCTCCGGCGTGCCCGCGTACGTCGACGGGCGCATGCTGGAGATCACCGAGCTGGCGGGCGGCAACGTGGTCAACCGTGACCGCATGTGGCACTACACCGAGGGCATCCACAACTGGGATCCCATCTGGCCCGATCACGCCATCCGGATCATCCCGGGCCCGTCGTCGCTGTGGTTCGACGCGACCGGGCGGCGGCTGCCTGCGCCCAACTTCCCGGGGTTCGACACCACCGCCACGATGAAGGCGATCCTGAGCACCGGCTACGACTACTCCTGGTTCGTGCTCACCCAGACGATCATCGAGAAGGAGTTCGCGCTGTCGGGCTCCGAGCAGAACCCGGACATCACCGGCAAGGACCTCAAGCTCGCCCTGGCCAGCCGCCGCGCCAAGGGCGCGCCGGGGCCCGTCGAGGCGTTCAAGCGACACGGCGTCGACTTCGTCGTCGCCGACGACCTGCGGAGCCTGGTGGCGGGGATGAACAAGATCTCGCGTGGCCCGCAGCTGGACCCCGCCGTACTGGAGCGCCAGATCCTCGCCCGCGACGGGGAGGTCATCAACGGCTATTCCAAGGACCTGCAGCTCATGGCGGTCCACAACGCCCGCCGATATCTAGGGGACCGGCTGGTGCGCGTCGCCCGGCCGCACCGGATCCTCGATCCGGCGCACGGACCGCTGATCGCCGTGCGCCTCAACATCCTGACGCGCAAGACGCTGGGAGGCCTGCAGACCGACCTCGACTCCCAGGTCCTGTGCTCCGACGGCACCCCGATGCCCGGCCTGTACGCGGCGGGCGAGGTCGCGGGCTTCGGCGGCGGAGGCGTCCACGGCTACAACGCCCTCGAGGGGACCTTCCTGGGCGGCTGCATCTTCTCCGGCCGCGCCGCCGGCCTGGCCCTCGCCGCCAACAGGTAGGACGGCTTGCCGTATCGGCAACGAGGTTTGCCTCTTCGGCCGCCCACCTTGCATGGTTGTCGCGGAGGTGGTCAACATGACCGATCAGCTGAATGACAGCTATGACGTGGTGGTCGTCGGCGGTGGCGCCGCGGGGTTGAGCGGGGCGCTGACCCTGGCCAGGTCGCGCAGGTCTGTGGTGGTGATCGACGCGGGTGCCCCGCGCAACGCCCCCGCTTCCGGCGTGCACGGGTTGCTGGGCCACGACGGGATCCGTCCGGGTGAGCTGCTTGAGCGCGGCCGCGCCGAGGTCCGCGGCTACGGCGGCCACGTGGTGTCCGGCGAGGTCACCGACGCGGCACGCGACGGCGACGGGTTCCAGATCGCGCTGGCCGACGGCCGGACGGTCCGCGCGCGCCGCCTGCTGGTGGCCGCCGGGCTGGTCGACGAGCTGCCGGACATCCCGGGACTGCGCGCCCGGTGGGGCAGGGACGTGGTCCACTGCCCGTACTGCCACGGCTGGGAGGTGCGCGACCAGGCCATCGGCGTGCTGGCCAACGGCCCGCTGTCGGTGCATCAGGCGTTGCTGTTCCGGCAGCTGAGCGACGACGTCACGTTCTTCACCCACACCACGCCGCCGCCGTCCGGCGAACAGGCCGAGCAGCTCGCGGCGCGCGGCATCCGCGTGGTGCCGGGCGAGGTCGCTGCCCTGGAGATCGTCGATGACCACATCACCGGAGTACGGCTGAGCGACGGCACCGTGGTCGCCCGCGAGGCCGTGGCGGTCTCGACCTGGATGGCGGCCCGCACCGGGTTCCTGGCCTCGCTCGGGCTGCGCCCCGCCGCGCATCCCGCGGGGGTGGGGGAGCACCTCGCCGCCGATGCGGCCGGCCGTACGGAAGTCCCCGGGGTGTGGGTCGCGGGCAACGTGGCAGACCTGGCCGCGCAGGTCGGCAGCAGCGCAGCGGCGGGCGTCATGGCGGCGGCGCAGATCAACGCCGACCTGATCGCCGAGGACACCCGCCGCGCGATCGAAGCCCGCGGCCACTCGTCGGCGGCCTAACGCGCGGCGCCCCTTCGTCAGCGGAGCGCGCGCACCTCGGGGTAGGGGTGGTCGCCGGACAGGAGGGGGGAGGGGTGGTGGCGGACCGCCTGGTCGGCGAACTGGGTGACGTAGGCGTCCTGGATGCGCAGGCCGCGGGCTCCGTCGATGGACTCCAGCGGGAACAGGGCGCGGATCGGCGCCGCCAGGTAGATGACGGCGTAGTCGGTGAAGTTGAAATGGCCGGTGCCGGCGATCTCGTAGCGCCAGACAGGACCTGCCGCGGCGGCGAGCAACCGCCGGGTCTGGTCGCGAATGCCCTGGGACTCCGCGTCGCCGGCCTGGCAGGTACCGGTGACGCACGAGTTGTCGCCGCCGAGGATCAGGGCAGGAGCCCGCAGCCCGGTGCGGACGACGTCGCCGTACAGGGTTCCGTCCAGGTCGACCGCCCCCGCGCAGGACGGGTCGTCGTGACAGGCCTGGAAGGCGGTGGCACCGCCGAAGGAATGCCCGACGTAGAGGGGATGGCCGGTGTCGACGTGCCCGGCCAGGCGGGTGTCCCGGTCGAGGTCGGCCGCGCGGGTGGCGACGAATCGGGCATCGGCCGTCCAAACGCCGATCAGCCGCTCAGCGTTCCTCTCATCGAAATCGTCGGGTTTGCCTGATGGCGTGCTGGTCACGGGCCGGCCGTGCAGGACGGTGACGTTGGCGCTGTAGGTCGGGGTCAGGCTCGCCACCAGATAGCCGTGGCTGGCCAGGTCCTGGGCCAGGGTGCTGAACACCGGCGCGTCGAGTCCCATGCCGGGCATCAGGACGACCAGCGGGAAGCGGCCCGGTGCCACGTTCGCCTCGTCGACCGCCCGGGTGCGCACCGC
Organism: Nonomuraea sp. NPDC050536; assembly: GCF_044457685.1. Lineage (NCBI taxonomy): Bacteria > Bacillati > Actinomycetota > Actinomycetes > Streptosporangiales > Streptosporangiaceae > Nonomuraea > Nonomuraea sp. NPDC050536. The sequence goes on along the minus strand of NZ_JBITHD010000013.1, from coordinate 62,697 downwards.
CGCGAAGCTGCCCTCGCCGAGCCCGGGCAGCGGAGTCGGGATGTGCTGCTTTCCCCACTGGCCCGGGGCGTAGGGAGCGCGCGGGCCGCTGGTGCCCTGCTGCGTCGGATACCAGATCCACACCGACAGCTCGCGCGGCAGACCGGGGTGCGGCGCGAGCGGGTCGGTGCGGCTGGTGTCGGTCCATTCCCGGAACGTCCGCCCGACTCCGTATGCGCCGGTCGGCGCGGGCAGGTCCTGCGGCAGCACCCGCTGTACGGTGACCACGCCGAGGTATCCGACGACCAGGACGACGAGCACCAGTGGCAGCCCGACCAAGATCCGGGACACCCTGCGCCCGCGGGTCCTGAAGGCCTGCACCAGCAGGGTGACCAGGGCGACGACGGCCGCCAGCCACGCCACGAGCCTGCTGATGTCGCCCAGGGTGTCGAGCGGGTAGTCGAGCAGGTGGCCGATCCCCTCGCGGAAGGCGACGGTGACGGGAACGCTCACGGCCGCGCCGTACAGGGCCGCCATGAGGACCGGCGTGCGGCGGCTCGGCCGGGACGAGTGCAGCAGCCCGAGATAGGCGTTGACCGGGACGAGCAGGGCGACCAGCAGGGTCGCGCCGACGACGACGCGGAAGGCGGCGGCCTGCAGGGGCCGCGGGCCCAGGCCGTCGCCGATCGCCTCGGCCAGCGCCAGCCAGCCGGATACGGCGGTCGCGAGCAGCACGGCCGCCAGGATCCGGTGCGCGCGCAGGACCTGGGCGAGCCGGCGCGCCCAGCCGACGGGGATCCGCAGGCGTGCCACGGCGGTCAGGAAGTCTTCCACCCAGTCGGTGTCGTCCCTGGTGGCGGGACCGGCCCGGCGCAGGGCCACGGCCAGGGGCACGGCCGACAGGGTGACGACGGCCAGCCCGGCGATCAGCAGCTGCTGCTGCCAGCCTCGCACGTCGGCGTGCGCGCCCGCGGCGACCGACGCCCAGCACGTCACCGCCGTCGCCACCACGGCCACCAGCACCACCCGGGCGCCGCGCAGCAGGTCGCCTGACGCGGGCCGTACCCGGGCACGGATGGCGATCGCCAGCGCCAGGGCTGGAACGAGTAGTTCGGTGGCGGAGATCACGACGTCGTAGGGATCGTCCTGCCACGGGCTGAAGACGCGTACGGCGCGGGACTGGGTGGTCAGCAGGATCAGCGTGGTGAAGGCCCCCGCGGATGCCATGCACCACCGCAGGGCTCTGGTCAAGGTCACGCGCCGCACGCTAGTACGTGAAACGATGTAACGTCAAACGTACTAGTGGCGGAGCGCCCGCGTGACGCTGATCGACGAGCACAGTGCCGCCACCGCGCCGACCGCCACGCCTGCCAGCGTCAGCGGGGTGCGGACGGTCAGCGCCGCGGCGACGCCGTCGACCACCGCGACCGCGCCGAGCAGGACCGCCACGGCCGCGGCCAGCAGCACCGGCCGCCGCATCACCGCGGCGGACGGCCGGGCCCGCCGCAGCGTGACGACCGGTCCTGCGGCGATCGCGAGCACCGTCACGCCCAGCCCGAGCACCCACACCAGCACGCCGGCCAGGAAGCCCGCCGACAGTTCGTGCGGCTGCGCGAGCAGCAGGGCGCCCGCGACCTCGACGCCGACCATGAGGCCCCCGGGCAGCAGCGGCACGACCAGGCGGCGATCGCGCGCCGGCACCAGCACCCTCAGCGTCAGCAGCAGCGCCGCCGCGGTGGCCACGGCGCATCCCGCCACCACCAGCCACCACGCCGCCGAGACCAGGGTGCGTACCGCGTGCGAGGTCCCCGGCGACGGCGGATCCAGCAGCAGCCGATCCATCACCGGCACCGACGAGACCCCCGCACACCAGGCCACCCACGTCGTGGCCAGCGTCGCCTGCAGACGGCGCCTGACCCGGGCGTCCGGATCGCCCGCCAGCGCGGGCCGCAACCAGGCCCGCGTGGCGCCAAGCGCGAGGTCCACCACGACTCCCGGGCCGCCGCCCGTGTCCTCGACCAGCGCCGCGAGTTCCTGCCCGTAGCGCTCGCGGAACCACGGCGGATAGCAGGCCAGCGCGATGCGCGCGGCCGGCCCGCTCATCGCGGCACGCTCGCCGACAGCCGGCTCAGGCCGGTGGTGGCGAAGCGCGACATCTCGGCCAGCCGCTCGGCCAGCGCCGACGCCCCCGCCGCGGTGATCTGGTACGGCCTGCGGCGCTCCTCCCCGGGCAACGCCTCGACCATTCCCTGCTCCTCCAGCCTGGACAGCGCGGCGTACAGCGTCCCCGGGCCGAGCGTGATGCCCGCCTGCTCCTGGACGTCCTTGACGATCGCGTAGCCGTGCTTGGGGCCCTCCGCGAGGCTCCCCAGAATCAGCAGCGGGGGATTGCCCCAGCCCAGCGGATCCGTACGTCGCGCCATCACGGCCCCCTCTAATACGCCAAACGATAGGTCGTCAAACGATACTAACGACCCCGCTGTCCCTCGATCCACTTCCGGAAGCAGAACGTCCGGAATGGGCTCTACGGTGGCGACATGACCAATAGCGACTACTGGTGGGAACCGCCTGCTGCCGGTACCGAGGCCGAGCACCTCGTCGGTGCGCTCGACCGCCTGCGCGCGACCTTCCGCTGGAAGACCGACGACCTCGACGCGGCCGGGCTGGGGACCCGCATCGGCGCCGCCTCGCTGACGCTGGGCGGCCTGCTCAAACACCTCGCGCGCGCCGAAGAGCAGATGTTCAGCACCAAACTCAGCGGCGCGCCGATGTGCGCGCCGTGGGACACCGTGGACTGGGGCGCCGACCCCGACTGGGACTTCAACTCGGCCGCCGGCGACACCCCAGAAGACCTCTACGCGCTCTGGGACGCCACCGTCGAACGGTCCAGGGCGAGGCTCGACGCGGCCCTGGCCGCCGGCGGACTCGACCAGCTCGTCCACCTCGCCTTCCCTGACGGGCGCCACGTCAGCCTGCGCCGGCTGGTCTGCGACATGATCGAGGAGTACGGGCGGCACACGGGGCATGCCGATCTGCTCCGCGAGGCGGTGGACGGGCGGGTCGGCGAGGACCCACCGGCCGGCTGGCACGCGAAGTCCAGCTGACCGAGCGGGGCCGCACCATGTCCGCGGCGCTCGAGGGCACGGTCGACGACTTCATCGATGGAGTCAGGCGTCGCTTGGGAGTCTGGCCTCGCCGGCAGGCCGGCGAACCGCGGTCTCGATGAGCTTGCCGACCTGCGCTGCGGGAACGACGATGCCGGGAGTCTGGAGAGTCCAGCGGAGGAAGGCCTCGACGCTCATGGCGGGCGTTTCGCCGAGATAGGGCTGGATGTAGACCGGTGTGTTCGGTTCGCTGCGCCAGCTGGTGGCGAGCGTGCCGGTGTCCACCGCGTCGTACCCGAGGACATCCAACAGCCGGGTGGCCTCCGCCTTGGCCTCCGCGTCGTCGCCGGCGATGGGCAGCGCGCTGCGGTCCGGCGCGCCCGTGGGCCGGGCGAGGGTGAACAGCTGGTGCGGGGTGATGTTGTTGAACGCCTTCACCACCTGGGAGCCCGCCAGATGGCGCTGCATCAGGGCACTGGAGGTCAGCTCGCCCGCATCCAGTTCGGCCAGGTGGCCGTCGCGCTCGGGGTAGTAGTTCGCCGTGTCCAACACGGTCTTGCCGGCCAGCGCTTCGGCGGGCAGCTGTTCGTAGGCGTTCAGCGGGATGGCCGCCACCACCAGGTCGGCGGCGCGTGCCGCTGCCGCCGGGGTGGCCGCCCGGGCTCGCTCGCCCAGCTCGGCGACAAGGTCGGCGAGTGTCTCAGGCCCTCGCGAATTGCTGAGGACAACCTCGAGTCCGGCCGCGACGGCCAGGCGGGCAACGGAAGAACCGATCATTCCGCTGCCGATGAGTCCGAGCGTTTGGGGCACGGCATATCTCCGTTCGTTCGGGTGGATGTCTGACAGCGTGGAACGGCCGCGACCGCCCGACCAGGTCCGTGTCCTGCGTACTCACGGCGTGATCACCCGCCGCACGCTCGGACGTAGGGTGGTCGCGTGGACGACCGGGCCGAGCTGAGCGAGTTCCTGAAATCACGCCGTGCGCGTCTGCGCCCGCAGGACGTCGGGCTCCGCGACTACGGCGGAGTGCGCCGGGTCGCGGGCCTGAGGCGTGAGGAGCTGGCCCGGCTCGCGGGTGTGAGCATCGCCCACTACACGCGACTGGAACAGGGCAAGGGCGACAGCGTCTCGGACGAGATCTTGGACGCCGTCGGCTCGGCGCTGCGCCTGGACACCGACGAACTGACTTACCTGCGCCGGATCGCACGGCACCCCCTGCCGTGCGCGGGGGCCGAAACCTCGCCGGAGGTGCCTGCGAGCTTGCGCTACCTGCTGGAGTCCTTCGTGATGACGCCGGCGCTGGTGGTCGGCCGGCACACCCAGATCATCGGCTGGAACCAGCTCGCCGTGGCGGTGTTCGGCGACCTCCCCGCGCTGCCGGAGGACCGCCGCACGCTCTCGCACCTGCTGTTCACCGAGCCCTACCTGCGCGAGCTGCTCCGCACCGGCTGGGAGCGGGCGGCCCGCGAGCAGGTGGCGCATCTGCGCGTGCTGCTCGGGCGGTATCGCGGGGACTCCGGACTCGCCGCGCACGTCGACGGCCTGCGGGAGCTGAGCGCGGACTTCGCGCGGATGTGGGCGGAGCACCCGGTCGCGCAGGTCCGGTCCCGAGCGTACGTGCTGCACCACCCCGTCGTGGGCGAACTGACCCTGCACGGCGAGCTCGTCACGCTGCCCGATGAGCCGTCGTGCTGCGGGCTGGACCTGTTCGCCGCCGAGCCGGGCTCGGCATCTGAGCAGGCACTGCGGAAACTCGGGAGCCTGGGCTCAGGGTATGAGGGAGACCTCGGGGAAACGTGAGTCAGGCGCCTCGAACAGGCGGGTGTGCTTCTTGCTCAGGTGCAGGTCGAAGAAGGCCGCGAGGTACGCGCGCTGAGCCGACACGGACCGTCCGGGGTCGATCGTGCCGACGAAGTCGGCGACCGGCACCTTCGGCGAGGTCACCGCGATCTGCGGCAGCAGCGCCTGCAAGTCGGTGAACGAGCCATGAGCCGCGCCCTTGAAACGCAGCTCCCGCTTCCAGCCGGTCGAGGCCTCCCAGAAGGACTTCCAGCTGGGCTCGCTCGCCCGGGTGTGTGTTTCGGCTGCCAGCTGCAGGAACGGCTTGGCCACGCCGGTCTTGGCGACCGGGCCGACGTAGCCGCCGTCGAGGTTGACGCCCGCGTCCACGCGCCGGTCGTCGTGGACGAGCTGCGCCGCCACCGACCCGCCCAGGGACTGGCCGAGCGCTCCCACCCGGGACAGGTCGGGGGCGCCGCGCAGCCCGGCGGGCAGCTGTGTGTCCTTCTCGCCGAGACCGCGGCCGCGCCCCAGGGCGGTGATCTGGTCCAGGACGAACCGCATGTCCGCCAGTCGCGCCTGAGAATGCCGGGCGAGCAGCCTGGCGATGACGGGCGGGGTCAGCTTCGTCGGCAGGGGCAGAGCGCGGACGAGCCGCCCGCCGGGGAACTCCACCTGGTCGGCCTCGTAAGTGTGGTCCACGGTGACGACCAGGTAGCCGCGCGCGGCCAGGTCCTGTACCAGGGCCGTGCCGAGGGTGCGCGGCCCGCCGTCCCCCGAGCCGAAGAGCACGACCGGCAGCTTGCCCGCGCGGCGGTCGACCGGCGCGCCGACGCGGGCGTGGGTCGGGGTGGCGGCCCAGTCCACCGTGCCCTTCGCGATGCCCATGGGCGGCGCGGAGTGACGATCCCAGTCGGCCGCGGCCAGCGGCGCCATGTGCGGGGCGACGGGCAGCGACTGGCCGGGCTGCTTGGCCGGGTACCACAGGCTGACCATCAGCTCCCGGTAGGGCTTCGACTTCACCAGCGGGTCGGGGCGCGTACGGTCCACCAGGCGCACGGCGAAAGTGCCGACGGCGTACGGCCCGCCCGGCGCGGGCAGGCTCACCGTGACACGACGCCCGCCGGCTTCCTGATGAGCCACGGCGGCGCTGGGCATCAGGGACGCTGCCAGCGCCACCGCGGCCAGGCCGGTGACGTTCGTGATGAAGGACATGCAAAACCTCCTCAGGCTGGATACGTGACGAGGCTGACAGCGGCCCACGAACCCGGGCTAGCGGCATACGACTGATCCGCGTGTGCGACTTCTGGATGATGTGCCCGGATGTTCATCCTCGAGGAGGATGGGGCGCGAACCCGCAGGACAACTAGGGTGAGCGCCGTGAAGCGAGCCGACCGTCCGGTGGCCTGCCTCGCAGCGCTGACCCGGCGGTCGCTCCTGCCCGCCGACGCGCTGCTCGCGGCCGCGATCTTCCTGGCCACGCTCGGACCGGGCCAGGTCCTGGCACTCGGCGAGCCACGGATCTGGCTGCTCCAGACGGCTCTGGTGGCGCCCGTGGCGTGGCGGCGGCGTGCCCCGCTGACGGTCTTCTGCGCGATCGCCGCCGCGGCCGCGGTCCAGTGGGCCGCCGACGTGCAGCTTCCCGCTGACGCCACCCTGTTGGTCGCCCTCTACACCGTGGCTGCGCACTCCCCGTGGCGGCGGACGCTGGTGGCCGCACTCTCGCTGGAAGCCGGGGTACTGCTGGCCGCGGCGCGGTGGGCGCCGCCGGGTCAGTTCCCGTTCACGGCGGCGGCGCTGACCGCGATGTCCGCCGCCGCCCTCACCATGGGCCTGTGGATGCGGGTACGGCGGGCGTACATCACCTCCCTGGAACGCGACCGCGAGCAGCAGGCACGCCTTGCGGTCGCGGAGGAACGCGCCCGGATGACCCGCGACATGCACGACATCGTCACCCACAACCTGTCGGTCATGGTGGCCCTGGCCGACAGCGCCGCCTACGTGCGGCACCACGCCCCGGAACAGGCGGCCGCCGCCATGGAGCAGATCGCCGACACCGGGCGGCAGGCCCTGGAGGACATGCGCCGCTCACTCAGCGCGGGCGACCCCAGCCAACCGGGCGAGCAGGCGGGGGCGCCGCTCCACCCGGCGCCCGGGATCGCCCAGCTCGGCCCGCTCGCCGACCGGATGCGCGCGGCCGGGCTGCCGATCCGCCTGCAGGTGGCCGGTGACCCCGAGGCGATCCCCGCTGCCGCCCAGCTCACCATCTACCGGCTGGCCCAGGAGGCACTGACGAACACGCTCAGGCACGCGCCCGGCGCGACGGCCGAGGTCCGGGTCCGCCTGACGCCGCAGCGCGCCGACGTGGAGGTCACCGACGACGGCCACCCAGGACGGGGTCTGGCGGGGATGCGCGAGCGCGTCGCCGCCTACGACGGAACCCTGCACGCCGGTCCGGTGAGCGGCGGCGGCTGGCGGGTGGCGGCGAGCCTGGACCTGGCGGCCAAGGGCGCGGTGTGATGATCCGGCTGCTGGTCGCCGACGACGAGTCGTTGCTGCGCATGGCCTTTCGCATGGTGTTCGAGGCCGAGCCGGACATGGAGGTGACCGGTGAGGCGGGCGACGGCGAACAGGCCGCCCGGATGGCCCGGCAACTGCGCCCCGACGTGGTGCTGATGGACGTGCGCATGCCCGGCCTCGACGGGATCGAGGCCACCCGCCGGATCGTCAGGGACTGCCCGCGCTCACGCGTGCTCATCCTGACCACCTTCGACCTGGACGAGTACGCCTTCGCCGGGCTGAAGGCCGGAGCCGCGGGCTTCCTGCCGAAGAACACCCGGCCAGCAGAGTTGCTGAACGCGATCCGCAACGTGGCGGCCGGCGAGGCCGCGCTGTCCCCGCGGGTCACCCGGCGCCTGCTGGAGAAGTTCGCCCCCCAGCTCACGCCCGGCGCGCCCGAGGCCGCCGAACGGCTGGCACAGTTGAGCTCCCGCGAGCACGAGGTGCTGATGCAGGTGGCGCGCGGCCTGTCCAACGCCGAGGTCGCCACGGCGCTGCACCTGGCAGAAGCCACCGTGAAGACGCACCTCAGCCGCGTCCTGCTGAAGCTCGGGCTGCGGGACCGCGCACAGGTCGTGGTCTTCGCCTACGAGAGCGGCCTCATCCCCCCGTCGGCTTGAGGACAGGATGTGTCCGCTTCTTCGGCTACATTGCGTGTCATGCCGAAGACGTCCGCGCGACTGCTGGCACTGCTCTCCCTGCTCCAGACGCGCCGGGACTGGCCGGGGCAGGTGCTGGCCGAACGGTTGGAAGTCAGCCCGCGCACCGTGCGCCGCGATGTCGACCGCCTGCGAGAGCTCGGCTACCCGATCATGACCACGAAAGGCCCGGACGGGGGCTACCGGCTCGGTGCCGGCGCGGAACTGCCGCCGCTGCTGTTCGACGACGACCAGGCCGTCGCCCTCGCCGTCGCGCTCCAGACCGCCGCCGCCACCGGCGCGGGCATCGAGGAAGCCGCGGCACGCGCGCTGAGCACCGTTCGGCAGGTCATGCCGGTACGGCTGCGCCACCGCGTCGACGCCCTCCAGGTCACCGCCGTCGAACGCCCGGGGACCCGCCCGAACCCGCAGGCCGACCCGCAGGTTCTCGTGGCCATCAGCACGGCCGTCCGCGCCCGCGAGGTACTGCGCTTCGACTACACCCCCGCATCCCCACAGGGAGCCGACCCCGCCGGGCCCCCGCCGCGCCGGGTGCAGCCACACCACCTCATCACCTGGGGCGGGCGCTGGTACCTCGTCGCCTGGGACCTCGACCGCGACGACTGGCGCACCTTCCGCGTCGACCGGATGACCCCCCGCACTCCCACGGGACCCCGCTTCACCCCGCGCGAACTGCCCGGGGGAGACGTGGCCGGCTTCGTCGCCGACAGGTTCCAAGGCTCCGACGGCCCCAGGGACTGGCCCTGCCGTGGCGAGGTGGTCCTCGACCTCCCCGCCCACGTCGTGTCCGCCTACACCCGCGACGGAGTCGTCGAAGAACTCGGCCCGGACCGCTGCCGTCTCGTCCTGGGCGCGTGGTCGTGGCCCGCGCTGGCCGCCACCATCGGCAGATTCGACGCCGACATCCAGGTCATCGGGCCGGCCGAACTCAAAGCCGCCTTTGCCTACCTGGCCCGCCGCTACGCCGACGCCGCGACCGACGTCGTGGCGCTCAGCGGGGAGCCGCGGTGATCTGTATGCGGTGGTTGTCATGGTCGCACAGGAACGCCGCCAGTGCCCGGCCCTGATCGGCCACGGCCGTGCGGTCGGCGCGGGAGAAGCGGCGCAGCGGGGTGATGACCACGGTGTCCGCCTGGAAGGTCCAGGTCGCGGCGACCCGGCCGTCGAGGAGGACGACGCGTTCGCCGGCGACCGACAGGCCGCGGTGGGCGTCATCGATGATGCGGGTGCGGTCGTGGTAGCCGAGGATCGCGTTGTCGAAGGCCGGCAGGAAGCGGACCGGGGCGGGGATATCGGGGTCGGGGCGGGGAGCGTCGGGGAGGTCGAGGAGTTCGCGGCCGCGTTCGTCCGCGAAGGTGATCAGCTCGTCGCGGATCGCGGCGACCGCGGCTGGGAGCCCGGCGAGGCCTGACCAGGCGCGTAGGTCGGCTGTGGCCGCGGGGCCGTAGGCGGCCAGGTAGCGGCGTACCAGCTCCTGACCGACCGGGTCGGAGCCGTCCAGGGCGGGCGGGTGGATCTCGCGGCCCAGCCAGGAGGAGAGCGGGACGTTGCGCACGCCCGCCCTGGTGCGCCACAGCCCGCGGGGCGGCAGCTGCACCATCGGGATGAGGGCGGCGACCAGCATCTCGCCCAGCGCCCGTGGGCCCGGCGCCGGCCAGCGGCCGGCGAGCGCCCGCGCGAGTTCGCCCATCGAGCGAGGCTCGCCGTCGGACATCACCGCCAGGCCCGCCGCCGCGAGCTCGTCGAGGTCGACCCCGTCGAGCTCGCGGCGGTATGTGCCGAGGACCCGCTGGCGCAGCATGGCGTCGTGGCGGGCGCGCCAGGCCAGGACGTCGTCGGCGGTCAGCAGGTGGACGGTGCGGCGCATGAGGTGGGTCCGCACGACGCTTCGGCCGGTCAGCAACTTCGACAGGTCCGTCGGGTCGAAGGCGCGCAGGCGCGACCAGAGCCCGACGAACGGCTCCTGCGGCTCCTGGGCCTGCATACCGCACAGGTGCCCGACGGCGTCAAGGACCGGCATGTCGGCGTGGTCGAGCAGCAGCTGGCGGGCGAGCGTCGCGCGGTTGAGCGCCCGGGCGTCCAGGACGGTCATCAGATCACGCCGCGATGACGTCCATGACCCAGGTGACGCCGAAGCGGTCCCGCAGCATGCCGTACAAGGGCGCCCACTGCGCAGGTCCCAGCGGCTGCAGGACGGTCGCGCCGTCGGAGAGCTTCTCCCAGTACGCGGTGACCTCCTCGGCCGCCTCACCGCGGACCGAAACGAAGAACGCGTTCTCTCCCTCGTTGTACGGCATGCGCGACGGCACGTCGTAGGCCATCACGCGGAAACCGCCGGTAGCGGCCACCTGGCCCCACATCACCTGGTCGGCCTCGGACCGATCCTGGACGTTTCCGGCGTCCTTGTAGGTGACCATGACCACGTCCCCGCCGAACACGGACTGGTAGAACGTGAGTGCCGCACGGGCCTCACCTCGGAAGTTCAGGTGGGTCACGGCGTTGACGGACATAACTGCTCCTAGTTACTCGGTTCACCTGGTCTGGGCGGCCTTGCGGCGCTTGGTCACGCCACCGATGACGATCACGAGGAGCGCCCGGCCCTGCCCGGTGAACACAGTCGCAGCAGAAGCGGCCAGGTAGTGGCCGCTTCTCCGGGCAATACCTTGGCTGGCCCGGAACAGCCGGATTCCTCAACCGTGGCCGGGCGCGGTTTCGGCGACGAATGTGGTCCGCATGAGTGTGGCCAGGTGGTCCGCGTATCTGTCGATGGACCAGCCGCAGTCGATCGTCAGGTTGTCCATGAGGTCGTTGGACATCAGCGCCCAGAGCATGTCGGTGGCGCCGGCGACGGTCCATGAGTCCGCCAGCGAACCCTCGCGGTGGAGCGCCTCGATGAGCCGGTGGCAGAGCCGGCGTTGGTCGCGGGCGACCACGTCCCAGTGCGCGGCGAGGTCGGGATCGCTACGCCGTTGCTGTTGGATCGCTGTCGCGACCGCGCGCACCCGGGGACGGATCCGGCCGAGGTGGGCCGCGAACTCCTGCAGCGCGGTGACGGGGTCCGGCGCGTCCAGCACCGGGCGAAGGGAATCGGTCAGCCCCTCGGCCTCGTACACGTGGTCATAGAGAGCCACCAGGAGGTCGGCCCTGGTCGCGAAGTGGAGGTAAACCGAACGCCTCGAGACCCCGGCCAGCTCGGCCGCGGCGCCCATCGTCATGGCCGCCGGACCGTGCTCCTCCAGCAGCGTCCGGGCCGCGGAGAGCAGGGCGGCGCGGGTGCGCCGGCTGCGTGCGTTGGTCGGGACAGCGATCGGCCCTGTCACTGGTGCCCTCCGTCGTTGTGTCACCCCGGTTCAAGAAGAAACTACACGGCATGTATAGTTCAGCCAAAAGTACACACCCCGTGTAGTTGACTCCTTGGAGCGAGCAGGCATGACGACCACCACCACACTCAGGGAGCTGACCGGCGACTACGTCCTCGACACCGCCCGCACGAGGATCGGCTTCGTCGCCCGGCACGCGATGGCCACCAGGGTGCGCGGGCAGTTCGACGCGTTCCAGGGCAGCGCGTATCTGGACGGCCAGGCTCCGTCGAGGTCCAGCGTCGAGCTCACGATCCAGGCCGACAGCATCCAGACCCGCAACCAGCAGCGCGACGGTCAGCTGCGCGACAAGTTCCTGGACGTCGACAACCACCCGGCCATCACGTTCACCTCCACCAAGGTGGAGCAGGTCGACAGGACCACCTTCAAGGTCACCGGTGAGCTGACCATCCGCGGCGTGACCAGGCCGGTCACCGTGGACCTCGCGCTGACCGCCGTCGACGACGATTCGCGGGGCGGATTCCGGGTCGGCTTCAAGAGCAGCCTCACGATCAGCCGCAAGGACTGGGGCGTGAACTGGAACGCCGCGACCGGCGTCATGGTCAGCGACAAGGTGGTGCTGGAGTTCGACCTCGCCGCGATCCGGCGGCCCTGACCGACCGACGGCGACCGTCCCGGATATGCACCATCGGGCTCATCCGGGACGGTCTACGGCACCTCCCGATCGCGATTCCTGAGGAGCATGCCGTACCTATTCGTGCAGCTCAGCGGGACTCTTGATAGAACGGTTATACTTTTGCCCCATGACCCCGCAAGACCTCGCCAACCTCGCGCACCTGCGGCGAGCGCGGGATTTGATGGACCGGGAGTACGCGCGTCCGCTCGACGTGCCGACGATGGCCATGCACGCGCTCATGTCGCCGGCGCACTTCTCGAGGCAGTTCCGGGCGGCCTACGGCGAGACGCCGTACAGCTATCTCATGACCCGCCGCATCGAGCGGGCGATGGCGCTGCTGCGTGCGGGAATGAGCGTGACTGACGCGTGCATGACGGTCGGCTGTACCTCGCTCGGCTCGTTCAGCTCGCGATTCACCGAGCTCATGGGGGAGACGCCGAGCGCCTACCGCGCCCGGGAGCACGACGCCGTGACGGCGATGCCCCCGTGCGTGGCGAAGGTGCGGACGCGGCCGACCAGGACCCGGGAAGCGTCACCTGAGCCCGCTGCCTAACATTGGCCGTATGACCATCGCACTGCAGTACGTGCACGTCACCGTCAACGACGTGGACGAGGCGCTCACCTTCTACCGCGACGGGCTCGGCCTCGAGGTGCGCAACGACGTCGGGTCCGGAGGTTTCCGCTGGATCACCCTCGGCAGCCAGAGCCAGGCGGGCCTCGACATCGTGCTCTCCGAACCGCACGCCGGCCGATCCAAGGCCGATGGCGACGCCCTCCAGGAACTGCTCACCAAGGGCGTCCTGCCGATGATCGTCTTCCGCACCGACGATCTCGACGAGACCTTCGAAAGGGTGCGGGTATCCGGCGCCGAGGTGCTGCAGGAGCCCCTCGACCAGCCCTGGGGTCCGCGCGACTGCGCGTTCCGCGACCCCTCGGGCAACATGGTGCGGATCTCGCAGGAGCCGAAGGCCTAGCAACAAGCGAACGTACGGCCGTACGCGCTGCGACAACCACCGGCTTCGATGTGACACCTCGGGACCTTGCCGGGGCGTCGACCGCAGGTCACCAGGCAACGGGGCCTAGACGATCGATGAAGGTTCCGGTCGGCCCGTCGGCGTCGAGCATCGCGAGTTCGACGATCGAGTCGGTGCCCTCGGTGACGGTCAGCTGACCGGTGTGATTGTTCATGTCGGTGGCGGCGAATGTGCGGTTGGCGACTTCTCCGGGAGTGGCGATGTTGAATTTGATGTTCGGGAGCGCCTGGGCGTACCGGACGGTGATCATGTTCAGCGCCGCTTGACACGCACGACATCGAAATCGACCTGAAGGACGAATTCGATCTGGCCGTCGCCTCACCTACAGACCCCCACACCATGAGGCCGTACAGGATTCGGGTGGACATCAGGCAAGACGACGGAGAAACAGCCCCCGACTGGACTTCCATCACAGTCTGGGGTCGCCGCGTACGCAAGGACAACACCTTAGGTCGCGACGAGCACCTCACCACCTACCGTCACGACGGTCGGACGCTCCCTGATTTGCTGCGCGGATTCGCCAAGGACTGCCGCGAGATGGCTCGCGCGCCGACTAACTTTAAGGTTTGTTTCCTATATCGCCGGGGTGTCGATGACGGTCATAGCCATCGCATGCACGGGAGTACCCGACGACCGCATGGCCGGAAAACAGATCGTCGCCCTCTGGGAGTCAAACGCCGGTCTCGTGCCAGGCGGCTACAGAAGCTTCGAGCCGCCCGAGCTCATCGTGTACGGCGACGGCCGCGCGATCTATTGAAATCTCTGGTACAGCAGCCGCCATTCGTTGGCTGAGCTGGGTATATGCGGTGGCCAGGCGAGCACGGCGGTGGAACCAGCGGGCGCGTGCTTGGTGGCGGCGGCGCCAGGCCGACCAGTGGGCGACGTGCTCTAACGACAGTGTGTTGGTGGCGGTGGTATTGAACAGGCGCTTGATCTCGGCGATTGCTTGTCGCGCAGATGGCCAGGGCGGCCATGACGAGTACGGTGTGGCGCAGGAGCGCTCATAGAGGCGGACCTGGGCTTGGTCTAGGCCGAACAGGTCCTTGCTGAACTCGGAGCTCTCCTCGACCGGCCAGCGCAGCCCGGCGGCGGCGATCAGGCGCGGCAGGGTGACGGGCTGGCCGGTGGGGACGTAGCAGTAGTGGAAGGCCAGCTCACCGGTCGTGCGGCGCTTGCGGACGAGCAGGTAGTGGGTGGGGCTGGCGGTGGCGATCCAGGCCCAGGCGTAGGTGCGTTCGCCCTTGGAGCCGTCGCCGGCTGAGCGGATGGTCCACTTGCTTTTCTGCTGCAGGTGCTTGGCCACCGCTTGCTCGCAGGTCAGGCAGGTGCCGTCGCAGAAGGCATCACGCAGCAGGTCGACGGCCAGTTCGCCTTTGGTGGCGAAGGTCGGCTCCAGCGGCAGGCCGGTGGTGATCGTCTTGATCGGGTCGCTGATCTGCTCGGCGGGGATCCACTGCCGCGCACCGACCACTCGACATCATCCGCACCACAAAGGGGAGCTCCCGCCGACTCGCCACGTCCGTTGCAGCAGGTCGGGGGCCTTCGGGTCTAGCCGGATTACTACCGGGAGCCAACCGCATCCTCATTCTTGACCGCCGCATCGAACAGTGCGGCGGCCGCCGCGCGGGCGGTCGTCGCGGCGGAGGGGTCGCGGTCCATGCGTGCCGAGACTCCTGCGCCGTCGTACAGCAGGTGGAGCTGCCTCGCGAGGCCTTCGCTGTCGGCGACGCCGGCTTCTCGTGCCAGATCCGTGAACAGCGTTCTCACCCACAGCCGGTATCGGTCCGCGGCGCCCTCGACGGAGCTGCCGTGTGCTGCCTCCGCGCTGGCCGTCATGTGGGCGCAGCCGTTGAAGTCGGGTTCGGTGAACAGCTGGCCTTGCGCGTCGAAAACCCCCAGCAGACGCTCGCGTGGCGTCCGGAACCGGGTCAGGGCGCGCTCAACCAGCTCACGGGTGTCGGCGTGGCGGGCGTCCAGGTAGGCCTGCACCAGCTCGTCTTTGCTGCCGAACACGTTGTAGAGGGACGCCTTGGCGACGCCGGCCTTCTTCACGATGCGGTCGATGCCGACGGTCTGCACGCCTTCGCGGTAGAACAGGTCATCGGCGGCGGCCAGCAGACGTTCGCGCACCGATGGATTCGAGGCGTTGACCTTGCGGCGCATGGGGGTTTCCTTCTTTCAGACTGGTGGTACAGCCTACTGCTCCATTCGGGGGCCTATACGACTCCTACCGGGTACAACAACACTAGACAGACCGGTCTTCTAGGTCAACGCGTTGAGGCGGTCGCCGCGTTCCGGTGACCGCCTCCGCTGTGCGGGCCTGGCATGTCTGGTCGTGGTGCTCCTGGCTCTCGAGGAACAGTTTCGTGTGGGCCACGAACCGCTCCGGGTACTGGAAGTGGGCCCCGTGGTTGGCGTCCGGGTAGATGATCAGCGTCCTCGGCTGGGATCGCGGGGTCGTGGTCTAGTTGGTCGTCATGCCGCCGTCGACGTTGAGGATGTGGCCCGTGATGAACGAGGCCTCATCCGATGCGATGAACATGATCGCGTCGGCCAGCTCCTCTGACAGGCCGAGGCGGCCCAGCGGGACCTGCGTCACCAGGGCCGCCTTGTTCTCCGGCGTGCCGGTGAAACGAGTCAGCATGCCGGTATCCGTGGGGCCGGGGAGCTACACCGTTCACGCGCATTCCCGACTTGGCGACCTCCAGCGCCACCGACTTGGTGATGCCTTCGACGTCGTGCTTGCTGCCGACGTAGATGGAGGCGCCGGCCACGCCCTCGTGCCCGTAGGTGGAGGAGATGTTGATGATGCTGCCGCTGCCCTGTTACCGCATGACGCGCACTTGGTGCTTCATACTGAGGACGACGCCGAGGACATTCGTTTCGAACGTCACGGCGTAGGCCAGCGCGGTCTGGTCGGTGATCAGGCTGGGCCGACCTTCGGTGTCGGCGTTGTTCACCGCGACATCGAGACGGCCGAACCGTGTGACAGTCCCGTCGACCATGGCGCGAACGTCGCCCTCCTTGCGGACGTCCGCGTTGATGAACTCTGCCTCTGAGCCGAAGGTGCGCAGTTCCTTGACCAGTGCGTTGCCGGCCTCATCGCGCCGTTCGGCGACGACCACGTTCGCGCCCTTCTTGGCGAAGGCGACTGCGGCGGCACGGCCGATGCCGGTGAGTGCTCCGGTGATCAAACTACGGGCTTGTCCATCTCTCGGCTCCTCATAGATGCGGTGCGGGTCAGACGGCGGTGCGTCCGCCGTCGACCGGGATGACGGCGCCGGTGATGTAGCCGGCGGCCGGCGAGGCCAGGAATGCGATGACGTCCCCGATTTCTTCTGCCTCCGCTGCGCGGGACAGGAGCGTGGTCTTTCCCAGGGCCGTGAGACTTTCCCTCGACGAGCCGCCGGTGTAGACCGGTCCGGGGGCGATGGTGTTGACCCGAACGCCTCGCGGGCTGTACTCGGCGGCCCAGGAGCGGGTCAGCGAGGTGAGCGCGGCCTTGGTGGCGCTGTAGGCAGCGCCACCCGCCAGACCGATCTGCCCGGCCATGCTGCCCAGGTTGATGACGACGCCCCTACCCCGCTCGGCCATCTGCGGCGCGATGGCGGCCGTGAGGTAGTACGCCGAGCGGACATTGGCGTCGAACAGCTTGTCGTAGATGTCGGGGCCAAGATCGGCGGTGGGCCCGAACCAGGAGAACCCGGCGTTGTTGACCAGGACGTCAACGTCCCCGGCCGCGGCCGCCAGCTGCTCGATGGCTCGGACGTCGGTGAGGTCGGCGGCAAGGAACTCGGCACTGCCACCGGCGCTCTCGATCTCCTTGACCACCAGGGCTCCGCGCTCGGCGTCACGGCCGTGCACCAGGACCTTGTATCCGTCCCGGGCGAGCTTCAGCGCCGCGGCCCTGCCGATACCGGACGTCGCGCCTGTCACCAGGGCGGTGCGGATCTCGGTCATGATCATTTCCTTTCGAATGATTAGACCGGTCTGTCTTGTTTCACCTTCAGGCAACCAGGCCGGACCGGTCTCGTCAAACCATGACTTAGCAAAGGGTGACATTTGAGCTGCTATTTGACACACAGGGAAGGCGGCGTCTATGGTCCCGAAATAATTAGACAGACTGGTCTGCTCAATGGGTCGCGATAAGGGAACGCACATGAGCAGCACCTTCTTCGGTGCCTCGTTTGACGCCACCGACGCTGCACGCACAGCACGGTTCTGGGCTGCGGTCCTGGACCGCGAGGTCGCCGAAGGGGCTGATGAGCACGATGCCGTCGTGAAGGCCGGCGATCCGAGCGGCGGGCCACGGTTGGCCTTCCACTAAGACGAGATACCCCGCTCGGCTGTGACACCGTGTGCGCGGCCTTGCCAAGCACGGACTCGGCGGGGAGCTGCGCTAGCCTTCGGGCGCCAGGGTTTCAAGGACGGGCTGGGATGACGCGAGAAAAGGAATTCGAGGAACTGCGACCGCTGTTGTTCTCGATCTCCTACCGGATCTTGGGCAGCGTGACCGAGGCCGAGGACGCCGTCCAGGAGACCTGGCTGCGCTACGCGACGACCTCGACGCAACCGCGATCCACCAGGACCTTCCTCTCGACGACGATCACCAGGATCTCGATCGACGTGCTGCGCTCTGCCCGGGTTCGCCGGGAGGAGTACGTCGGACCGTGGTTCCCCGAACCGCTGCTCACCGACCCCTACCAGGATCCGGAACGCTCCGCGGAACTGGCCGACTCGATGTCGATGGCGGCACTCCTGCTGCTGGAGCGACTCAGCCCGCTCGAACGCGCCGTCTTCGTGCTCCGGGAGGTGTTCGGTTCGCGTTCGAGGAGGTCGCCTCGGCAGTGGGCCGCACGGAGGCGGCCTGCCGCCAGCTCGCCTCGCGGGCACGCCGCCACATGCAGGATGGTCAGCCCCGGTTCGAGACCGACCGAAGCAAGCGCGAGGAACTCGCCGGGCGATTCTTCGACGCGTTCAGGAAAGGTGACGTCGACGGGCTGCGCGAGCTCCTCGCCGCCGACGCTCAGCTGGTCAATGACGGCGGCGGCAAGGTCGGGGGGAGACACCCCGTCTACGGTGTCCAGAAGGTCGCCCGGGTGCTGGCCGCCGCCGTGCCACCGTTCACCCGGATCGGCGCCGTGTTGAAGGCACAAGAGGTGAACGGCCAGCCGGGCGCCATCCTCCGCGACCGCGATGGCAGGATCATCAACACCTGGACGCTCGACATCCTCGACGGACGCATCCAGACCATCCGCTCGGTGATCAACCCCGACAAGCTCGGGCACCTGGGCCCCGTCGCGGATGTCCGCGCGGTCATCCGCGAAAAGAACCAGGCTCGCCGCCAGCCGCCAGCCCCGCTGTCAGATGCCCACTAGGCTTCGGCCCGCTTCTCCAGCAGGCTGCCACGCGGCAGGGTGATGGCCATGATGTTGCTGGGGATGTCCAGCTCGATGCGGTGCCATCGCCCGCGCGGGACGATGGCGGCGGTGCCGGCCACCAGCCTGATCTCTTCCTCCTCATGTCCCGGCAGCTCCGGACGGAGGTAGAGGCGGATCTTCCCGATGAGGCAGGACACGACCTCCTCGGCCTCGGGGTGGACTTCCCAGTGGCCGGCGTGGACATCGGCGTCGGTCTTCGCATGGAAGGCCCTCAGCCGCCAGCCGTCCTGGTCGGAGTCCGTTGTCTCTTTCTCGACGTGAATCTTGCCGCCCCGGTGAAGGTGGACAGAGGAGGCGAAGAGATCGATCGGGGTAACAGTCATGCCGAGACATCCTTCCTGCAGTGATCTTTCACCTGGCGGGTTGCGGCATGGGGGTGAAGTCCGACGTTCACCACCGACAGATCCAACGACACCAGGAACTGCACGACGGCCACCGCGGCGAGGGTGAGCCCCGGCCGAGCTTGTCGCCTTGTCAACGCAACTCAGTCCTGTGAGCCGGCGTTGTCGCACAGCGCTCGCTGCTTGAAGGTCGACAGCGCGTCGTCGATGGGGTGGGGCTGCGGCTTACCCGAAGAGTCCGGCTTGTTCCATCGCACGAGGTTCATCGCGACGGACATCTGCCGCTTGCCGTCGGCGCGGGTCAGAGACATCGTCGCGGCGCCCCAGACCGTGCCGTCGTGGCCCCAGAAGGTGCCGCAACCGGGGATCTTGACCTCGAGCAGACCGAGGCCATAGTCGATCTTCTCCCCGGATTGGGCGTAGACCGGGACCGTACGCTGCATCTGGGTCAGCGATGACCGCTTGACGATCTTGCCGGCCAGGAGCCTGCCGTAGAAGCGGTTGAGATCCTCCATGGTCGACACCAGAGCGGCTCCTGTCCTCACCCAGGACATGTCGTAGACGCTGTAGTCGCGCGGCGGGTCGATCAAGCCGTAGAACGCCTCGTACATCCGTGGGTGCGGCCCCTTGATACGCGGGCCGGTCGGAAACTCGGTGTGCTTGAGCCCGGCGCGCTTGATGACATTCCGGGTGATGTACTCCTCGGCCGTGTTCCCGGTCACCCGCTCCAGGAGCTCGCCGAGGATCAAGTAATTGGTGTTGGAGTACACCCCCGGCGAGCCTCCGGGCTTGCCGACGGCGGGCGCCGTGAGTCCCATCTTGATCAGCTCAGATCGGCCGAAATGCCTGAACCGGTTGTCGTCCAGGCTCTTGGGCGACATATCCGGCAGAGAAGGGTACTTCTCGAGGGAGGGGAACGCGGTGAAGAGGTATTCGGCGATGCCGCTGGTGTGGTTGAGCAGCATCCGCACCGTGATCTCCTTGCCGCGTTCGCCCGGCACCAGTCGCGGCAGATAGCGGCCAATCGGCGCGTCTAGCTGGATCCGTCCCTTCTCGACCTGCTGCAAGATCGCGGCGGCGGTGAAGGTCTTGGTGATGCTCCCGACGCGCTGCCGCATGTCGGGCCGGATGAGCCGGCCAGTCTTGACATCGGCGACCCCGGAAGCGCCGCGCCACACCTGGCCGGCATCGCGCACCTCGGCGAATACACCCGGCATCCCCGCCTGGTGGACACCGTCCAGGGCGGACTTCAGCTCCGCAGGATCGGTCAACGAGCTCGTACGGCCGGCCAGCACGATCCCTGTCGTCTTGGGCGCGGGAACCGCCGTCACCATGCCCGCACCGACACCCAACACGGCCGCGCTTGCACATGTCACCAGTCGGACCTTCAAGACATCCGTCCTCTCATGATCAATGACACCAATGGGGACTCTCCCCGTGCTCCGCTTGCCCTCGTCGCGTGAGCGGCTCGAACCCGCCCGAATGCGCCCCCGTGGATGCACTGACTGGGTTCTCCTGACCGGCAATTGTTGTCAGGCGACCGTTCAGGGGCGTCGTACAGGCGGAGTCATCTGCCGGGAGCATCGACCGATCGGAATACGACGCCGGGAGTAGTCTCGCGGCGTCACCGCGGACCCCATCGGGTGCGCGAGTACATGGACACCGCCAGGCGACATCGTCAATTACTCGTCAATCGGCGATCACTATGATCGCGCGCATGAAGATTCGTCACCCCCTGATCGCCGGCGCGCTCGTCGCGGTCGCCGTCTCCGGCACCTGCCTCACGGCCAGCGCCACCACCACGGCCGCCGACGCCAACAGCCGCTACGTCTGCCAGGCCTACGTCAGCATGGCCAAGGCGCAGAAGACCTACCGCGGCACGGAGGGCGACATCGCCACCCCGTACTACCGCCGCCGTGCGCAGTTCGAGGCGCTGCAGACGGTCGCCTCCGAGAACTCGGCGATGGCCAAGCTCCTGAACGAGGCCTACCAGGTGACCGCCAAGGGCCTCAAGGCAGCAGAGAAGGGCGATTACAGCAAGCTCAAGCCCTACGAGACGAATCTGGCCACCATCGACAAGAAGATCAGGTCCTACTGCGCCTGATCCCAGGAATCCTCCTGTGGCATTTCCACAACACAGGCAGCTTTCCTGGGCGGGTCCGAGCGCGATCTTGGCGTACACCTGCAGCGAGGTACGGCTGGCGCGGCCGGAACAGGGCTGGATGATCAGCTCGTCTTCATTCAGGGTGCGGTCGTGTCGGTTGCGAGCCACGTCGACGCGTGGTCCGCGACGATGCGGGCGAGCTCGTCGGGAGCATCACGAGCTACCAGGTGACCCGCGGCAGGCACCCGGGAGACCGTGACCGCGGGGTTGGCTGCGCGCAAGCGCTCCGCCTCGGAGTCGGTGAGCGGTGACCTCGGCCCGCCGCGAACGAGCAGGATCGGCAGCTCGATCTTCGTGGCTGTCTCCAGAAGCTCGGGACCGCGTTCGAGGATGTCCTCGACGAGCTCGGCCTGGTTGTGGAGGAGGCCGCGGTCATCGAGCCAGGCGCGAACCCGATCGGGATCGGGGTCGGGTACGACGTCGACGAGGACCAGTCCGGCAACATGTCGTGCCGCGCGCGGGTCGGCGAGGGACGCGATGGCGGCCAGTCCGCCGAGAGAAGCGCCGACCACGACGACCGGTGCCGGCTCACGGCAGATCATCGCGGTCACGTCCTCCGCGATCGCCCGCAGTGTCGTTGCCCGTCCCGAGCTGTCGCCGTGACCGCGCAGGTCGAAGGCCACGGTCCGGAATCCGCGCGGAGTGAGCGCCGCGGCGACCGGCGTCCACACGCCGCGTCGTTCGCCGCCGGCGTGGAGCAGGAGGACGGTCGGACCGGTGCCGCTGGCCGTACCTCGCAGCGTTGTGCCTGTTCGGGCGAGGGTGACGTCGGTCATCGCCGGTCGAAGCCCAGCTCGTGCCGAGGTCCACCGCCAGGGACGGCACCGAATCGTCCCGCAACCTCGTTCAGGTCAACCATGGGTACCTCCATGCTCCCTCTACCTTGAGCTGTCAAGGTAAGATACGACCCACTGCCTTGGCCGGTCAAGGTAAGCTCGAAGGTCATGACGACACGTCGAACACGAAGGCCGCCCGAGGAGGCTCGCCGCCTGATCCTCGACGCCGCAGCGGCGCTGCTCGCCGACGGAGGCGTTGCAGCGGTCCAGGTCCGTGCCGTCGCCACCCGGGTCGGCATGACCGACGCCGGCGTGACGCACCACTTCCAGAGCCGCGACAACCTGCTGCGCGAACTGCTTCGACACGGTGGACGCCAACTGAGAGCGGCCGTGCAGGACGTTCTCTCGTCGTGGCTCGAGCAGGGCGCCGACCTTCTGGAGCTCGTCGAGTCACTCGCAGGTCTGTACCGGCAGGGGTACGGCGAGCTGGCGATCGCGCTGCATGCCGCGGGCTGGCGAGAGCATGGCAGCGGGATGCTGAACCCGGTCGTCGACGCCCTCCACAAGCTCCGGCCACCCGGGGCTTCGATCGAGGACACCCAGCTCGCGGTCGCGGCCCTCCACCAAGCGATGGCGACAGAGCCTCTCTACGGCAGTGCCTTCCGCCGCAGCGCCGGCCTCACCGGCGTCGCAGCAAGCGACCCGACCGCTCAACTGCGCTGGTGGACCCGCCAACTCCAACTCGCACTCGACCTCGAACCGTCCCCACTGCGGCACGACCGATGACTGCCCTTAGCCCCATGCGTCAAGTGCCAGCTGGTGGCGGCGCGACCTCGGACGCCACCTCTACGGCGAGCTCGATGGCTCTGGCGGCAAGCGGTGAGTGGGTACGGCCGGCCCGCCAGTGCAGGTAGATCTCCCGAGGCGGCAGAGACGGCCGTAGCTCATGGACGCGGAGCCTGCCGTCGGAGGGGACGTCGGCACCTCGGATGGCGAGCCAAGGCAGCACCGCGGAGCCCAGGCCGGCCCGCACCATCGACAACAGCGTGTCGTTGACCGCGGTGCGGAACACGAACTGCGGACGGGCGCCGCTGCGGGCGAGGGCCTGCTCCATCCGCGGCTGGTCGCAGGTCAGCGGCCAGGCCACCATCGGTGCGCCGTCGAGCCGCTCCAGCGGGACCGGTCCGGCGGGGAAGGCGCCCGCTCCGGCCACCAGCAGGTACGGATCGTCGAGCAGCTTGAGATACTCAACATCGCCGTCGACGCGGCCGTCGTAGAACAGCAGGTCAAGGTCACCGATCCGCGGCTGGTCCGGCTCCTCCTCGGACAGCCTGATGTCGCAGCCAGGGTGCTCATCCCGCAACCGCCGTACGACCGACGGCAGGATCACGTTGGACACGCTCTGAAACGTGCCGATGTCGATCCGGCCGTCTCCCGCCTTGAACCTGTCCACGGCGTCGGCCAGCGCCTCCGCCTTCGCCAGCAGTCCGCGACCGTGGTCGAGGACCACGGAGCCGAGTGGCGTGAGCCGTACGCGCTTGGGACCGCCCGGCCGGTCGAACACCAGCCCGCCGACAGCCCGCTCCAACGCCGCGACCTGCTGGCTCACCGTCGACTGGGTGTATCCGAGCCGGGCGGCCGCCCCGCCGAACGAGCCCTCCTCGACGATGGCGGCCATCGCCGCCAGGTGGCGCAGCTCGATGTCGGTCACGAGCGCCAGCCTAGCCATGTCCATCGCCACCAGCGATCGTATTGATCTGAAATCATCGCTTTTCACAATGGAGTCGCGAGCCTAGATTCCCAGACATGAACGCTCATCACTCCCACGGCGAGCAACTCCTGTCGATCAACGGCGCCGAGCTGTGTGTCGAGACCTTCGGAGACCCCACGACCCCGGCGATCATGCTGGTGGCCGGTGCGGCCGCTTCGATGCTGTGGTGGGACGCCGACCTGGTCGAACGGATCGCCACCCGTGGCCGGTTCGTGGTCCGCTACGACCATCGCGACACCGGTCGGTCAACCTGCTACCCGCCGGGACAGCCGGGGTACTCCTTCACCGACCTGGCCCTGGACGTACTCGGCATCCAGGACGCCTTGGGCATCGAGCGCGCGCACGTGGTCAGCCAGTCGATGTTCGGCGGGATCGGACTCCTCCTCGGCGTGGACCATCCCCACCGGGTCGCATCGCTGACATTCGTGTCGAGCTCGACAGGCGCCGACACCCTGCCGCCGCCGTCGAGCGACCTGGCCATACCGGCAGAGCCGGACCTTTCCGACGCGACCGCGGTCGTCGCATACGTCGTCGCCGGCGCGAGGGCCTACGCCGGAGGGTCGCCGTACTTCGACGAGGCCGCGAGCCGGGCGTTGATCGAACATGACGTGGCGCGCGCCAGGAACTACGCATCGACGCTGGCCAACCACTACGCCATCGCGCCCGATCGGCCGGCCCGCGGCGGCTACGGCGACATCACGGCGCCGACGCTCGTCGTCCACGGCGACCACGACCCGGTCCTGCCACTGCCGCACGGCAAGGCGCTGCGCGACGCCATCCCCGGTGCGGAACTGCTGGTCCTGCAAGGGGCAGGACACGACCTGCCGGAGCCGACGTGGGATGACCTCGTGCCGGCCCTGGTCCGGCATACCGAAGAAGGCCGCTCATGAACCGGCTACGGTCGGCGCTCTGGCTGCCGCTCTTCGACGACCTCGCCGACCCGCGGGTGATCGCGCGCCTGGCCGCCGACGCGGAGGAAGCCGGATGGGACGGCTGCTTCGTGTGGGATCAGCTGGACTGGCGGGCGCCGGTCCAACAGGTCGCCGACCCGTGGATCGCGCTGGCGGCGATCGCGACCACGACCGAGCGGCTGCGACTCGGCCCGATGGTGTCGCCGCTCCCTCGTCGACGGCCGGCCAAGGTCGCGCGGGAGACCGCGACGCTGGATCGGCTCAGCGACGGCCGCCTCACCCTCGGCGTCGGCATCGGAAGCGACGCGTTCGGTGGCGAGCTGTCCAAGACCGGCGAGCAGCTCGACGACCGGCGGCGCGGGCGGATGCTCGACGAGTCCTTGGCGATCCTGAACGCCGCCTGGTCCGGCGAGCCGGTGCGCCATCGCGGCGAGCACTACACCGTCGACGGCATCGCGTTCCTGCCGCGGCCGGTTCAGCGGCCCGGCGTGCCGGTGTGGGCCGCCGGATTCCCGGGCAACCGCAAGCCGCTACGCCGGGCCGCCCGGCTCGATGGCTTCTTCCCGGCCAACCTCGAGCACCCGGACCAGCTCGCCGAGGTCGTCGCCACCCTCACCGAACTGCGCCATGGCGAGATGGCCTCCTACGACATCGCCGTCGGTCTGCCGCTCGGCGTCGATCCCGAGCCGTACGCGGAGGCGGGCGCGACGTGGTGGCTGCCGGAATTCGAACCGGGCGTGCGGCTCGACGTCGTGCGTGCCGTACTCCGCGACGGTCCGGCGGCGTGAGGAGGCGGGCGCCAACGTCGTCCTCTCTAAGACGGGGTGTCGGCAACGGAAGTTATGTGGGGTTGTCAAGCGAACTCGCTGGTCAGCCGCTTGAGGGCCGTAAGCCACGTTAGGCAAGTGTGCGCGCCTCGGCTGATGCAGCTGGTATTCGAAGAGCTAGTTGATCTTTCTCCGCGAGGAGTAGCAGCGGAGTCATTTGTCTTCGGGATCTGGTGGTTCCGTGGCCGGTGCGATCTCGAGCGGTGTGGCGACCCCGCCGACGAGCTGGTGTCCATGAGTGAGCGTGTAGTCAAGCTGTCTGGCCAGGTGAGGGACGGTCGACGGGGGCAGATATGCATCAGCGCCGGCATTGAGCAGGCGTCGGACCGGGCCCTGGTAGTTGACTCCGAGCTCGTTGTCCTCGATTTCGGTGACGATGACACGAGCCTTCGGGAACATCGATCGGAGCGTTGCGATCAACTGCGGGCTGACCGGTGGCACCAGCAGCACGTCGGCCGTTGCGGGAGCCGCGTTCATGTCGAGCACGATGTAGTCCGCACCGAGTTGGGTGGACAGCGACACCCTGGCCTCTGCCGACAGCTCCATCGCGGTGGCGACGACTGTCACGTTGTCGTAGTCGATCGGCGGTTGGTCGTTGGTCCCGTCGGGCGTGTCGCGATCGACGATGGTGCCCTGGATGACGTCGATGGTGCTGGAGATTGTCGCGATCGCCTTGTCGTCCCGCGTGACGACAAGGGTCTCACCGGGTTCGAGGGTGTCGATGAGTGCCGCGATGTCCTCGGGAAGGCGAGTCACGTCGAGTCGCTGCGTGGCTCGCGTGGCGCGCTTGCGGATCACCAGGCCTGGACCGAGTTCTGGGTCGCGGATAGAGGTGGCAGCGTCGTCACAGCGTTCAATCCTTCACAAATCGGACCGGCAGTCAGTGGCGAGCCTATGTCGATATGGATCACTTCGGAGGGCTGGCTCGGCGAGGTCGAAGGACTCCGGGTCAGCCTGGCCGGCACCGAGGACGAACTCGCGCACATCGACCAGCGAGTCCCGCAGATGGTCTATCTGGACACGCCGGGTCGCGTCACCGGCTCGGCACACCCCGTCACGGCCCATGGGAGAGCGGGCCGAGATCCGCAACAACCTGATCGCCCGCATCGCCGAAGCCGAGAGAAAGCTGGCTCGGCGAGGTCGAGGGACCACGGTCGGGGGCAGAGCCGTGATCATCAAAATTCAGAGAACTCGTTGAACCACTCTTAAGATCACTAAAGAACAGCCCCTACAGGATGAGCTCACTCATGCGCACTATTTACGCCGTCACCCATCCGGAGGCGACGCACCATGTCGAGCGGGTCGTCGGCGGCTGGCATGATTCGCAGCTGACACCAGCCGGCCTCAGCGTGGCAGCCTCCATTGCCCAGGCGCTGCGGGCCCAGATCCCGAACGGCGTCGATGTGGAGCTGTTCTCCTCGGATCTGCAGCGCACCCGGCAAACGGCCGAGAAGGTCGCCGAGCTGTTCGGCGTGAAGCCAATCCTGGACCGCAGACTGCGGGAGAAATCCTACGGAGAAGCGGGGGGAAGGCCGCAGGAATGGCTGGACCAACGATTCGTCCCGCCACCGGCTGCCGGGGAGCGGTTGGAACACGACGAGGGCGTGGAGGGTGCCGAGACCAAGGCGGCGTTGGCGCAGCGCATCTACGCGGCCATGGACGAGATCTTGCAGCGCCCCTGCGAACACCAGATCATCGTGACGCATGGTGGCTCCCTGACATTCGTCGTGACATCCTGGATCAAGATGCCGATCAAGGCGGTCGGCCATGCCAGTTTCCGAGCGCCATCAGGCAGCATCACCACGCTGCACGAAGACGATTTCTTCCACAACCGCACGGTCGTCAACCTCGGCGACACCCGCCATCTCGACTCCGCCAAAGTCGGCTGACCTCCTTGCCCGTGGGCACGCCGGCCAGCCGGGGCGGCAGCGGCTTGCGCGGCTTGGGCTAGACCGAGGCCAGCGCCTTCTCCACGGTACGGAAGCCCACGTTGTGCTTGTCTGGAGGGCTCGGATGGACAGCCCCGCTCGAGAATCGCGGCGGATCGCTGTCACCGACAAAACCAACACCCCGACGCTGGTGGGCCGGGCGCCCGTCGGCGAACGCTGGTGAGGTGGATGGGGTCTCTGCGGGGTTGTGCGAGCCTCGGTCCGCTGAGTGCCGCTGCTGACGGCGCCTGCTGAGCGGGGCCGGTCACGCTGTTTCGGCGCTGAGGGCCTGCGCCACGGGTCGGCGGGCTGCCAGGCGCGCGGGCAGGGCGGTGAGTGCCGCCGTCGCCAGGAGAGTCCCGAGTGCGGCGCCGAGCAGCCAGGAGGAGGGGGGTTCCGCCGAATTCCTGGCGGCGAAGAGCGAGAGCAGGCCGATGCCCAGAGGGACCCCGATGATGGCGCCGGGCAGGCTGGGCAGGAGCTGGGCGGTGGACAGTCCCGCGGTGATCTGTCCGGGGGTGGCGCCGAGCGTACGTGCGACGGCCATGTTCGCCCGGGCCTCCATGGCAGTGGTCCAGGTGAACGTGATGGTGTTCACGACGGCGAGTGCGATCAGCAGGATGGTGACGGCGAGCATCAGCCGGCGGTCGTGCACGCCGCGCAGGTTTGGCAGGGCGGAGGAGCCATCCAGGCCGTAGCCCCTCTCCGGCTGGGCGTAGAGGGTCAGCAGGGCGACGATCGCGATCACCGTGGTGGCGGTGGAGCACGCCTGCAGCACGGCGCGGCCCGGCCGGCGGGCGGTCAGCCGCAGCCCGAGCAGGAGCGGCGTGGGCAGCAGCGCGGACAGCGTGGTAAGCCAGGGGCGGTGACGGGGCTGGTACGCGGTGGCGGACAGCGCCGTGACGGTCGCCGTACGCATGGCCCGCAGCGTGGGACGCAGCGTGGACAGCACCGCCACCCCCACGGCCAGGGCGGTCGCGGTAGCAACGGTGGCGCCGTCGGGCCCGACCGCGTCTCCGATCCGGCTGGCGGTGGGACTGGCGATGGCGGGCACGGTCAGGCGGGCGAGCGCCAGCCCCAGCGCGTCGCCGACGAGCGCCAGAGCCAGGTACTCGGTGAACAGCACGGCGGCGATCAGACCCGGGGTGGCGCCGACGGCCTTGAGCAGCCCGGCCCGGTGTGTCTGCTCGACGGCGCGTCCCGCGGCCAGCGCCGCCACTCCGGTGACGGCCAGGAAGCTGAGCAGCCAGCTGCCGACGACCAGGATCGGCTGGCTGTCCCTGAGGATGACCAGGTCCTGTTTGGCTTCGAACTGCCAGGATTGGAAGGTGATCCTGATGGTGGGGTCGCTGTGGGCGCCGAGAAAGGCCTCGGTCGCGGCGGGGTCGCGCAGCTTGAGGTCCAGGGCCAAGGTCACCGGGCGATCTTGGGACGAGGCCAGGGCCCGGGCATCTGATCGGGTCATCCAGGCCAGGCCGCTGTAGTCGCTGGGGCCGCCGCCCGGGCCGATCTGCGCCGCCCAGGGGTAGATGGAGGTGGCCGCGGTGACGGCGATCCCGACGACGGGGTACGGCCGGCCGGCGATGGTGACGTGGTCGCCGACGCCGACGCCCAGCGCGGTGGCGAAGCCGCGTTCGAGGACCGTGCCGCCGGAGCGTACCCAATGACCCGAGGTCACCAGCGGCCGGTTGACCGTGCCGGGCGTCTCGGCGAAGCCGTGCACCACCACTGGGGACGACGTGGAACCGCGCGCGGTGAGGTTGGCGTAGACGATGCGGTAGGGGCCATGGTGGGCGACTACTTCGGGAGCGTCCGCCAGCGAGGCCAGGGCCGAGGTCACGGCCGGGCCCGTGTCGCCGGAGAGTGCCACCACGTCCGGCCCGGCGGTGGCCGCGCGGGTCTGCTCGTACAGCGCGTCGCTCACGCCACTCAGGGACAGACCCAGGGCCATCGTGGCGGTGGCCACGGTCACCGCGAGCAGCAGCATCGCGGCCTGGACCTTGTGCCGGCGCACGTCAGCCAGCACCAGGCGCACGACGAGCACGATGGAGCCCATGCCGTTCAGCCCTCCAGCCCGATCAGCCCGCCGAGCCCGCGCGTGTGGGAGCCGGCCAGCCGGGTGTCGTCGACGAACATCCCGTCGCGCATCGAGACCAGCCGGTCCGCCGTGGCCGCCACCCGCTCGTCATGCGTGACGATCACGAAGGTCTGCCCCGCGGAACGCAGCTCGTCGAAGATCCTCAGCACATCGAGGGTCGCTGCGGTGTCGAGGTTGCCGGTCGGCTCGTCGGCCAGGACGACCAGCGGGTCGTTGGCCAGCGCGCGGGCGACGGCGACCCGCTGGCGCTGCCCGCCCGACAGTTGCGAGGGCAGGTGCCGGGCGCGGTCGGCGAGCCCGACTCGTTCCAGCAGCAGGCTCGCGCGCCGCCTGGCCTGGCGGCGCGAGCGTCCGGCCAGCAGCGCGGGCAGCTCCACGTTCTCGGCCGCCGACAACTCCTCCACCAGATGGAAGGCCTGGAAGATGAACCCCACCGACCGGCGCCGCATGCGCGCCAGAGCTCGCTCGCTCAGCGTGTCGATGCGCCGCCCGGCCACCCACACCTCTCCATCGGTAGGCCGCTCCAGGCCACCCAGCAGGTGCAGCAGAGTGGATTTCCCGCAGCCGCTGGGCCCCATCACCGCCAGCATCTGCCCCTGAGGCACCTCCAGGTCGACCTCGTCAACCGCGCGGACCCGGCTCTGCCCCTGACCATGCGTCTTCACCAGGCCGCAGGCCCGGACCGCGGCACTTGACACGTTCATCCGCCCTCGACTTCGTCATCGACCTTGGACCAGGCCCGTTCACAGGCATCCAGCCAGCGCAGGTCCGCCTGCAACCGCAGCACGACCCCTTCCAGCAGCAGGCCGGCGCCCGACCCCGCCGGCTCGGCCAGCGCCGCCTGCTGCGCCTCACGCAAGCGGCGCAGCAACTCACGGCGCTGCGCCGCCACCAGCTCCACCGGGTCGGCCAGCCGGGCCGCGGCAGCCGCGGCGAGCTTGAGATGAAACTCCGCCAGGTCCGGTTTCGGCCAGCCCACCTCGGCGAGCCACGCGGCCACCCGTTGCTGCCCGGCCGGCGTCAGCGCATAGACCTTGCGCTCCGGCCGCTCGGGCAGGCCGTCCGCCCGCTCACAGACCACGAGTCCCGCTCGCTCCAACCGGGCCAACGTCACATAGATCTGACCACGGTTCATCGATTCGCCCAGAGGGCCGAGACTGCGCGACAGCCGAGCGTGCAAGTGGTACCCGTGCGAAGGCTCCTTGGCGAGCATCGCCAGCACTGCGTCCTGCACTCCACCCCCCTAACGGTTGGCCAATAGATAGCGGTTACCCATGGGAGGTGTCAAAACGCCACATCTGGCGATCTCCTGGACTGGCCCGCCGCCAACTGAGGGATGGAGGGGAGCGCCGCCCTGTGACGGCCCGCCGCCCCGCGGCCGCCGACATCTGCCCGCACACCGGCCGCGCCCGCCTCGGCTACGACCGTGCGCGCGTCCTGCTCGACAAGTACGCCGGCCTCGATCTGCACCAGTTGCGCCACCTATCGTGGGCAAGACCCCCGCACCGCCATGCGCTACGTCAACATCGCCGCCGTCACCTAGGTTCCGGCACCGCCGTACCCACTAATCAGCCGAGTGGCGCCTCGCCGCGGCTATCGAAGTTCCGGGCCGTGATGCCAGGGATCTCCGCCGTGCCCTGCTGCTACTCGAACTGTCATCACCCTCGTCTGGCTAAACACAACCCTCGACGTTGACAAGTCCCTGGGCGTCGAGTCCGGCCGCCAGACCGAAAGGCGCGAAGACCTCGGAACCCTGGAACACCGAATTCCGGCTGATGCCCTCGGCGGTGACGGTGAAGATCTGGAGCGTGTGGGGCTCGTATCTGCCACCGACGCGCTGAAAGGCGGCGAATCCGGGCTGGCCGTTGGCCGTGACCGTCTTCAGACGCCAGTCCGTTCCGGCCTCCTCGAAGACCCATTCCATGAACAGGCCGTAGTTGCTGCGGCCGGCGAACCAGTTGAGCATCGGCGGCATCTCCATGATGACGTCCTCGGTGAGCAGCCGTTTGAGACTCTCGACGTCGGCGTGCTCGAAGGCCCTCATGTAGCGATCGACCCAGGCGCGCTGTTCGGCTGCGGACGGCTCGTTGAGAGGTTCCTGCCGGACGCCGACTTCCTTCACCCGGGTACGCGCCCGCTGCAGGGAACTGTTCACCGATACGGCGGTAGTGCCGAGGATTTCCGCCGCCTCGGACGCGGAGAAGCTGAGCACGTCACGCAGGATCAGCGCACCGCGCTGACGCGCCGACAGGTGCTGCAGGGCGGCGGCGAACGCCAAGCGCAGGCTGCTGCGGTCGATCACGGCTCTGGCCGGATCGCCCGCGTCCAGCAACGAGTCCGGCAAGGGCTGGAGCCAGGCGAGGTTCTCTGCCTGGACGAGCGGCCCGAGCGGGTCCGACGCGGCCACCAGCCCCGACGGCAGCGGTCGGCGGCCGCGAACCTCCAAGGCGGTCAGGCAGGCGTTCGTCGCGATCCGGTAGAGCCAGGTGCGCAGGGAGCTGCGAGTTTCATCGTATTGCTCCCGCGTCCGCCACGCCCTCAGGTATGTGTCCTGGACCAAGTCCTCGGCGTCGTGAGCCGAGCCGAGCATCCGATAGCAGTACGCCAGCAGCTCCGTTCGGAACGGTTCGACCAGGCGATCGAAGCCTTCTTCTCCTGCCGTCACGCGCCCACACCTTTCTCTGCTCCTACCAAGATCACCGAGCTCTGTGAAGCGCCTGACCTGCATATCCGTTGGCTCTCGACGCAGCTGCCACACCCACCACGCTCACGACGCACCGACTCCCACACGACGCTGAGCAAACCGCGCCCCGTCCTGGCAGCCAGGACGGGGCTCAGTCTGCTCAGCGCGAACCTGCGGGGGCCGGGCGTCAGCTCGGCAGGACAGCAGGACTGTTGTGGTACGCCGCGAGCAGCCAGGCGCCGTCACGCTTCTCCAGCACCCAGGTCGCGTACACCATGCGCTCGGCAGGGACCTCGGTCTCGCCAGGGAACCTGACGCCGGTCTCGCTAACCGCGACCGCGGCGTTCTCGCCCAGGAAACGGATGCTCTCCAGCTTGTCGATGGTCGTGCTGCCCTTGAGGAAGGACGCGAAGCCGTCAGCCATGTTCTGGCGGACCTCCTCCTTGGACTTGCGGTAGGTGCCGGGCATGATCGCAGTGGCGTCCTCCGTGTAATCCGTGACGAAGGCGTCGGCGTCGCCAGCGCCCCAGGCCTTGTAGAGGTTTTCCAGAACACCCTTAATGGCGGCCACATCGTGCGATCGGGTCTGGGTCATAGCTCTCTCCTCATCGCTTGCAATCCCACGGCCTGTGACAGGCCCACCGATACATACCGGCGAGGGCCCCGGAACTCATCGCGCCGGGCTGAAGAACTTTTCCGGCCCGCCCCTGCCGTTCATTACCGCGGTCATGGCGCGGTCCGGCGGCCCTGGCCGGGTCCCGGGGGCTCGCAGCCGCCACCGGAGTGCCGGCCCGCACCATCACCCGCATCCTGAGGCTCGATCAAGGACCATTCCTCATCGGTGAGGTCGCCACGCGCCATAGCGAAGGCACTGCCAGGATCGCAGGCCAGAGCGCAGGCAATCCCTATGATCTCAACTCCATACAGGCCCTAAGGCCAAGTGAGTCTCTCTCAGCGGCACATCGCGTCGATGAGATCCGAGAAATGCGGGAACTCTGCTCGTGCGGCAGTCACGATCTGGGCGGGGGAACGGTGGCGGCCGGGTGCGTGTCGCTCGGCGATCGTATGGAAGGCCTTGTTCGGCTGCGCAGAGGAGTCGGGGTCCGTGAAGGCCTCGGCGGGGCCCAGGCCGGCGGCGAACAGCCAGAGGAGGTCGCCGAGATCCCGGGCGATCACACCGCGCTCGCCCTCGGAACCGATGTAGACAACGGGCTGGTCGATGATCGCCGCCTCGGGCCGTACCAGCCAGAAGCCGGTGTAGTCACCCGCCCCGGTCGTGCCGAAGAAGCGGAACTCGCTGCCGTCGACCTCTTGATTGCCGGTCCACAGGCGGAACCACCACGCCGTCCGGGCGGACTCCTCGAACTGATCGTATGGCTCGAAGTCACAGCCTCGGGCCTCGTCGGTCTCCTCGTCCCACTCCCACTCGAAGCCGACCTGGGCCACCTCGGCCAGGGCAGTGGGCAATGCGCGATCTTCAGGTATGTCCGCCACCCCGAAAGATTAAACGATCACTGAATGGTGCTGCTGGAGGGTCTCAAGCTACCTGGCGCGTGATCATGGAATGCTGGGTTGGCCGCGGTACCCGACTCGGCTGTGGCGGACTCCTCGTCTGAGGCTGCGGACGCGGGCTCAGCCGCAGGTCAGCGCCTTGCCTGCCAGGAGTAGAAGGCGCCGTGCAGGTGCTCGAAATAGTGATCGACGTCATCCTCTGACCACTCCACGTCCTCGAGGGCTCGGGCCGGATCGCCCTGTGGGCTCCAGGCGTAGCCGTAGGGGCTGTGCATGGTCTCGCCCTGCCGGAAAACGACCACCCCGCGTTCGCGGCGGACCTCCTCGAACTCCATCCCGCCGACGCCGGCGAGGGTGAGGACGCCGAAGAACGCCAACACTCTCGAACGTAAACCACTGACTGGCGCCGCGGCCTCCAGCCAATCGTCGTGGACAAGGTTTCGATGATCGTAAACGGACTGGCTGGGGCGGAAGCCACCGGCGCCGCGCGGCCGGAGGCCGGTGAGACATTCGCTGGCCGTACGCCAACTCTCTGAGCCACACGCCAGGCCTCGTGAGACAGGACAGCAGGTCGGAAAGACTGTCCTGGCTCATTCGAAGTGATGCATGGGCATGCCGATGACCTGCTGTGCAGCATTTCTACCGAGTCGGACGGACAGCGGGGGAATCAGTGAATCTGATGCGCCCAGGCGAGTCTGCGGCACGGAAGGTCGAGCAGGGCAAGGTCGTCGAACCCAGATTCTTCCTCGTGATGGCCCTACTCAAGGCGCTTGGCGCCGCGCCCGCAGCCTTGGATTGACACTCGGTGGGCACCCAAGGGCGACCGCAGGAACGTGCGTCATGCCGTCAGGAACTGGATCGCTTGCATCGACCACATCCTCGCATCACATTCGCGTCATAGAGCCCCCGACTTGCCGTCGTTGTCACTGACTGCGGACGAGGGCGAGCATCTCATCCACTGAACCGGCCGGATCGCTGATCGGAAACTGCACCGCCCGGATGATCGCGTCGGGGTCGACCAACAGGGTGAGGCGCTTGAAGCGGTCGACGCCGGCCGCCCGGAAGGTCGGCAGCAGCAGCCCAGCGGCGAGTCTGCTGTCCTGGTCGGACAGGAGGGGATAGGACAACTTCGCGTGCGTGACGAAGGCGGCCAACTGGTCGGGTCGCTGGGTGCTCACGCCTTGGATCGTGGCACCTGCTGCCTCGAAGTCGGCATGCCGTGACGCGTAGGTGAGAGCTTCCAAAGTGCAGCCGTGCGTCCCCGGGATGTCGGGCCAACCGGGCGGGTAGCCCTGGGCGCCCGGGGCGAAGGCGCCGGGGAAGAAGTAGAGCACAGTCCAGATGCCGCCCGGTGCGTTGGGCGCGACCGGCTCGCCGTCATGTCGTTCCAGCACGACATCCGGCATCTTCCGGTTGACCAGCTCGTGCACGCGACGGCTCTCGGCGGACCCGTCCTCGCTGGTCGCGGTCAGCGCCCCATCGCCCATCACATGTCTGGCGCCCCAATCCTGCAGGGCGATGAGCGTCGGCAGCAGGCCTTCACCCTTCGTGGTCAGCACGTAGTCGTAGCGCGGCGGGCGATCGGAATAGGGCCGCCTCTCGAGCACCCCGTGTTCGACGAGCTTGGCCAGGCGTTCGGCCAGAGCTCGACGGCTGACGCCGAGCTCACGCTGAAGGCTGTCGAAGCGGGTGGTGCCGCCCGCGATGTCGCGCACTACCAGGAACGTCCACCAGTCGCCAAGCACGCCGAGCGCTTGCGCGATACCGCAGTCGGAGTCGGGCAGATCGGCGCGCTTCACATACTCCAGTATAGTGCGTTCCATTCTGGAACTTACTCCCGAGAGGCGCTGGGATGGGAATTGGCAGTGGAGGCGGGGTGGGCGTCTTCTGGCGGTGGTGGACGGCTGGCACGACCAGCGCGGTCGGCTCGGCGGTAGGCGCGGTGGCGCTGCCGCTGACGGCCTTGACGGTGCTCGACGCCTCCGCGTTCGAGATGGGCGTGATCGCCGCCGCCGGTTACGTCGCATGGATCGTGATAGGCCTGCCCGCCGGGGTGGTGGTGCAGCGACTCCCCATGCGAAGTGTTCAGGTCGCCGCCGACCTGGCCCGCGCGGCGGCGGTCATCTCCATACCGCTGGCCTGGTGGCTGGACCGGCTGACGGTCGCCCAGCTGGTGATCGTGGCCCTCGTGATGAGCTTCGCGGACGTCATCTTCGACGTCGCCAACTTGGCCTTCCTGCCGTCGATCGTGAGCAAGGAGCAGCTGCAGTCCCGTAACAGCCTGACGTCCGGCACCCATGCCGCTACTCAGCTCGGTGGGCCGTCGGTCGGCGGTCTCGTCGTTCAGGTGCTCGGGGCGGTGCCCACCCTTCTCGTCGACGCGGCCAGCTACCTTGTCTCAGCCCTGCTGCTGCGGACCCTGCCCGAACGCCGCTCAGAGGCCCCCGACCGCTGGCCACCGGTGCGCGCGATGATCCGCGAAGGCTGGCGTTTCGTCGTGCACCACCCTGTCATGGGTCCGTGCATGTGGGCCGCCACCGCGGCGAACACGGTCTGCGGGGCACAGCACGCGCTCTATGCGCTGTACCTCGTACGCGAGCTGCATGCCGAGCCCGGCCTCGTGGGCCTGCTGCTGGCGGCGGACGGCGCCGGCGCGCTGATCGGCGCGGCTGTGACGAACCAGGTCACGGCCAGGCTCGGCACCGCCCGCGCTCTGATCGTCGCCGGCTTCGTCTCGGCCGCCGGGGTGCTCGTCGTCCCTCTCGGTACCGGTTGGCAGGGCTTCGCCGCCTTCGCCGCCGGCAACGTGGTGTTCGCCGCCGGTGTCGTGGTGCTCAGCGTGGTGACCCGCACGTACCGGCAGATCGCCAGCCCGCCCGACCTGCTGCCTCGGGTGATGGCCACGGTCCGCTTCGTCTCTTGGGGCGCGATCCCGATCGGCGGGTTGATCGCCGGAGTGATCGCCGGGGTGCTCAGCGGCCGGGTCACCCTGATGATCTTTGTCGTCGCAGCCATCTGCATACCGTTGGTCCTGTTGGCCTCACCGATCCGGCGCCTGCGCGACCTCACCGACTATCAGCAGAGCGACGAATCCATCGGCCCGCCACCGCATCGTCGGCGGCTCGCCCCTGAAGCCCAAGCGAACACGTCCAACCCATGAAGCCCAGGTACGCGAACTCCCGCCTGTCAACGGGAGCCAGCCACAGGAGCGAGCGGACGGTCAGATCACCTGTACCGGCTGATCACATCACGGGAGCTCTATGGCGGGAAGAGGCCTGTCCGCGGACGACCTCGCGTGGATGCTGCAGTCCGCCTACACAAGAGGAACCGCCGACGTCGGAGCCTAGGAACTGAGGACCACCGGCTCCCAGCGGCTGGAATGACAGAATTCACCGGATTCTCGCCAACCCTTTGACCTGCGCCATCGTGAACCGTAGGACAGAGAGGCCGAGCGTGGTTCCGTCCGGAAGTTGAGGAGTCGAAGGTGCACACCGTCGCGGTTCTGGCACTCGACCAGGTCATCCCGTTCGACCTCTCTACGCCCTTGGAGGTGTTCGGCCGGGTCCGGTTGCCGGATGGGCGCCGCCCCTACCAGGTGCGTGTGTGCGGAGCCAGCGCGCAGATAGCGGCGGCCGGATTCGTTATCACCGCCCCATGGGGCCTGGAGGGGCTTGCCAACGCCGACACCGTGATCGTTCCCGGTCGTGCGGAAGGCGCTTCCCCGCCGGGCGAGGAGGTACTGGAGGCGTTGCGCGGGGCGGCGGCCCGGGGCACCCGGATCGCCTCGATCTGCGTCGGCGCCTTCGACCTCGCCTTGACCGGACTGCTCGACGGACTGGCGGCTACCACGCACTGGGTTGCCGCCTCCGATCTCGCCCGATGCTTCCCCGCGGTCGAGGTGCGCCCCGACGTCCTCTACGTCGACAACGGGCAGCTGCTCACCTCCGCGGGGGCCTCGGCGGGGCTCGACCTGTGCCTGCACATGATCCGCCGCGACTTCGGCTCCGCGGTGGCCGCCGATGCGGCCCGACTGGCGGTCACCCCGTTGGAACGCGAAGGGGGCCAGGCCCAGTTCATCGTCCATCCCCAGCCGCCGATCCCGCAGGGCTCCACGCTCGAACCGGTCCTCGCCTGGATGGAGGAGCG
Organism: Nonomuraea sp. NPDC050536; assembly: GCF_044457685.1. Lineage (NCBI taxonomy): Bacteria > Bacillati > Actinomycetota > Actinomycetes > Streptosporangiales > Streptosporangiaceae > Nonomuraea > Nonomuraea sp. NPDC050536. The sequence continues at coordinate 24,989 of NZ_JBITHD010000013.1, read as the reverse complement.
CCTCGGTGAGGAGTTGACGCTCGACCTCATGGCCCAGCGCAGCGGCATGAGCGGGCGCACGTTCAGCCGGCGGTTCCGTGAGCAGACCGGTACCACACCGCTGCAGTGGCTGCTGCGGGCCCGGGTCCGGCGGGCGCAGTTCCTCCTGGAGAACACCGACCACACGATCGACCGCATCGCCGACCAGGCCGGATTCGGTTCCCCGACCGCCTTCCGTGAGCGCTTCAAAAAGGTCGCCGGCACCACGCCGCAGAGCTACCGCGCCACCTTCCGCAGCAGCGAGCACGCCTGATCAGCTCCGCCTCGAACGGCCTTGGATCGCTGCGGACGCCCCCACCCGACGCTTCCCGGAGATCGAGCGGCGCGCCCCGGGCAACTGCTCGCTTCCGTCACCTGACACGAATGATCACCGTTGAGAAGACCTCGGTGCGGGATCGCTTTGGGGGTGCCGATCCGCCGTCGGTGACCGGCTAGGCGGCGGGCGCGGAACTCAACAACGCGTGTCAACGGCCTTGATGTTCTCCCCGTAGTGTCAAACGCGGCGCGGGACGTCGAGCGTGGGCAACATAGGTGACCAACGTGAAGCCTCTGGTAGCAACGGACCTTGTGGTGAGAGCTGTCCTACCAGGGGCTTCACGTACTTCGTGAAGATCATTTCGTTGAGAAAGCCTCAGCACGCGAGTCGTGGCGAGATCTCGTTGGAATGTGTCATTCAAGCCCATCTTCGCTGTGCGCATCGGTTTCTAGCATTGAGGCGAAGCCGGTGACCATCGGCTCCTGCTCTAGCGAAAGACACTCATATGCACGTCCAGATCGTGTTGTTCGACGGGTTCGACCCGCTTGACGCCATCGCACCGTTCGAGGTCCTCCACGCTGGCGGCACTGCCTCCAAGGGCGCTGTCAGCGTAGAGCTGGTCAGCGCCGAGGGCCCGCGGGAGGTCGTCAGAGGCACCGGCGGCCTGTCGCTGCGCACGACCGGCACCCTCGACCCAGATCGTCCCGGCGTCGTCCTCGTCCCGGGCGCCTCCGGGCGCGTCGGTGACCCCGGCGACAGCGCGGACCTTGAAGACGACAGCAGGCAGGAGGACGCCATCCCGGTCCGGCTGACCAGCGCGCTCAACACCGAGCTGCCGGTGCTGCTCAAGGCCGCCATGGAGGACGCGCGGATCACCGTGGCGACGGTCTGCGGCGGCTCGCTCGTCCTGGCCATGGCGGGCCTCCTCCATGGTCGCCATGCCACCACCCACCACCTGGGCCTGGACTTGCTCGACGCGACCGGCGTCCACGCTGTCCGCGCACGCGTCGTCGACGACGGCGACTTGGTCACCGCCGCCGGAGTCACCTCCGGACTCGACCTCGGCCTGTACCTGCTGGAGCGCGAAGTGGGTCCGCAGATCGCTCACGCCGTGGAGGAATTGTTCGCGCACGAGCGCCGTGGTACCACCTGGCGCCCCGGCGGGCTCGAGCCCGCCGCCTTCTGAGCGCCCCCGTCCCGCCCCGCACGTCACGAACAAGGAAGCGCTGTTTCATGTCCACTGAAATCGAAGGTGTTTGGGACCTGACCATAGTCACGCCCATCGGGCGGGTGCGACCCGTCGTCGAACTGCGCACGGAGAACGGGCTGCTGGTCGGCACCGCCCACGGCACGGGCGAAGACCTGCCGCTGAAGGACATCGCCCTCGACGGTGACCAGCTGACCTGGAAGCAGTCCATCACCCGCCCCATGCGCCTCGACCTGACCTTCGCCGTCACCGTCGACGGCGAAACGCTCACCGGTACCTCCAAGGCCGGTCGCCTTCCGTCCTCAAAAGTCACTGGCCGGCGCCGTTCCGACGATGTCGCGGACGCCGCTGAGCCGGCGCGATGACGACACCACGCGTCGCGTCTGCGGCCAGTGCTGCGGCTGCGACGGGGGCACCCACACTGGTGTTCCTGGCCGCAAACGGGATCGGCAGTCTAGGGCCCGCGTGCGTCGCCGCAACGGTGACCGCCGTGCTCGTCCTCGCCTGGCGGCTGCGCGCCCGGCGGCAGATTCGGCATGCGGTCGTCGGAGCCCTGCTGGCGACAGCGTGCGCGGCCGTAATACATCTCCTCGTTGCCCGGATCGGCTTCTCGTGCTGGTACCGGCGGTTGCCCCACCTAGGCCCTGGACCACCGCGCCGTCGAACGGCTCCAGCCTCATTAGGTCGGTTGACACCTGCGGATTCGGGTGCGTCGTGAGCGGCCAGCCCCCGACCTCTCGTCAAACACCCCGGGGGCCATGGGGGCCGCGTAGATCGGCCAGGGGGCCGTGGTCGCGGTGGCGGCGGGTCAAGTAGTCGGCAACGTTGGCGGCGCGTTCGCCGAGCTGCCAATGGGTGGGGTTCTGGCATGAGGCTTCGTCGCAGGTGTGCCGGACGGCCAGTTCCTGGTCGGGACGGGTCACGTGGGGGCCACCGTGGGCGAGTTGGTAGCCGAAGACGTGCGCGGTGATCACGCGGGAGGTGCCCGGGTCTTGCTGCCGGCGCGGAACTTGCCCGTGCCCGGTGGAGGAGATTGCCGCGCGCCACCCCGCGCGAGACGCAGGTCCTGCGGCTCATCGCCGAGGGCTTGTCCAATCCGGAGATCGCCGGCCGGTTGACGGTCACGGAGGAGACGGTGAAGACCCACGTGAGCCGCGTGCTGAACAAGCTCGGGCTGCGCGACAGGACCCAGGCGGTCGTCGCCGCGTACGAGACGGGGCTGGTCGTGCCGGGCTCACGCGGGCTTCGGTGATCTCCGGTCAGACGCCGGGGCAGCGGGCCGGGGCCGTGCCGTAGGCGTACTGGAGGAAGTCGGTCAGATAGGCGGGCCAGGACTTCCAGTCGTGGCCGCCGGTGCTGTAGCAGTATCGGTGGCCGACGCCCAGGCTCGTCAGCGTGGCGTCGAAGACGCTGGCGTAGGAGCCGAGGATGGGCTCGTTGACGGAGGTGGCGTCGGTGTTGGCGGGAGAGGTCGTGCTGTAGCCGCACTCGGGCGGCGCCGGGTGGTTACCGTCGCCCGGCTGTGCCAGCGTGGCGCAGCCTCCGGCGTACAGACCGAGCCTGCCGCTGTATGGGGCGTACTTCCCCTGCGTCACGAGGGTGGCCGGATTGGCGGACGGCCAGTCGTAGACGGTGCGGCCGTCGACGACGCCGGTGGTGTGCGGCCCGAACAGCGTGTCCAGCCGGTAGAGCCGCTGCTGGTCCTGGTCGATCACCAGCACGCCGTTGGCGTCGTACTTGTTGACCCGGAACTTGCCGTTGAGCAGGTCGAGAGGCGCGATCGAGGCGCCGGCCTGCCACATCGAGTCGGACACCGTGCCCTGCGCGGGCTTGGCCCGCACGTCGATGCCTGGTGAGAAGGCGCCGATGACGGAGAACACGTCCGGGTGCGCCGCGGCGTACCTGAGCGTGCCGTAGCCGCCCATCGAGATGCCGGCGAGCCCGCGCCCGGACCGGTCGGCGATCGTGTGGAAGTTGGCGTCGATCCACGGGATGAGCTGGGAGATGTGGTACGTCTCCCACCTGGGCGCGAAGAACCCGTCGGTGTGTCCCGCCCAGTCGGCGTACCAGCCGCTCATCCCGCCGGTCGGCATGACGACGATGCCGTCGTACGGGTGGCCGGGCACCTTCGCGATCAGGGACACGAGGTCCGCCTTCGTCGTCCACTCGTCGTAGTCGTCTCCGCCGCCGTTGATCAGGTAGAGCGAGCGGTAGCGGGCGCTCCTGGCGGGGTCGTAGCCGCTGGGCAGGTAGACCCGAACGGTGATCGTCCTGGTGAGCGGGTTGATCACCGGGGTGCCGCCGGACGCCTGGAAGATCGCCGTGGACGTCATGGTGATGTCCCGCAGCTCGGAACCGTCAGCCTGCGGGTGCCGGTCGACCCGTAAGCAGGTGATCCCGAAGTCGGTGGGATCGGACAGCGTCGTGGAACACGTCTCGGCCTGCGCCGCGGGTGCCGGAACCAGGACAGTCCCGGCGACCAGCAGCGCTCCGGCCACCGCGCACGCGAACCAGTGTTGGAGAACTCGCATCACACCCCCCGATGTGCACAAGTGATTGCTTGGTTATGCCCCGTTCTGATCATGGCACCAGCAATGCGACCTCACGTCAACAGGGACCTCCAGCTGGATCGCCCAGTCGATCCGGTTGCGAGCGCCGCGGGCGGTCATCGCCCGGCACTGGGCGGCCTGGTCCAGCAAGAAGGACCCGGCGAGCTGTCCCTCGTCCGGGTCCTCGGTGAACCGGCCGAAGCGCCGGCGTTGTTCGTCGCTGAGAAAGTTGGTGGGCACCGCCCGCTCCTTGGCTGTGTCGGCGTGATGTTCGCGCGCGACGGTGCCGGGCATCCTGACGGAGCGTGAGATGATCGGTGATCTCAGCCCCGAGCCTCACTCCATGTGATGTGTGGGCGGGGTCCGGCCGGCCCCGGCCCGCCGACGACGTAGGGGAGTTGGGGCCGTGGCGGTGTTCGCCCCCTCACCTGATCTGGATGATGTGCTTGCCGCGGACGCCACTGGCTTCCAGGGCCCGGTGGACATCGGCGAGCCGGTCGAGTGGGTGGACGGTGTCCACGACGGGGACGATGTCGCCGTGCTCCGCGTAACGGGTGATCTCGGTCAGCAGCTCGGTGTCGGGGTTGCCGCTGAAGACGCGTATGCGTCTGCTCCCGTGGACGGTCGAGGCGAGGATGGTGGCGAGGCTGGGGAGAAGCCTGTTGAAGTCGAGGGTGACGGCGACCATGCGCCCGCCGGGTGCCAGCAGGCGGCGGAAGCGGGGCTGCTGCGTGCCGGCGGTGTCGACGATGACGTCGAAACGGCCCAGCTCAGAGAGGCGAGTCGTGCGGTAGTCGAGTGCTTCGTCGGCGCCCAGGCCGCGGACGAAGTCGAGGTTCTTCGCGCCCGCCAGAGCGACGACGTGGGCACCGAAGAGCTTGCCGACCTGCACCACGACGCTGCCCACGCCTCCGCTGCCCCCGCGCACCAGGAGTCGCTCACCGGGTTTGATGACGGCCTTCTCGCGCAGGGCGGTCACCGCCGTGGCCCCGCCGGCGAGCAGTGAGATGGCCTGCACCGGGGTGAGGTTCTCCGGAGCGGGGGCGATCTGGCGGGGGCGTACGGCGACGTACTCGGCCATGCTGCCCGTCTTGCGCCCCAGCAGCCCCCACACCCGGTCCCCTTCACGTACTCCGGTAACCGAAGAACCGACTTCGGCGACCTCCCCAGCGAAGTCGATTCCGCTCGTCTTGGGGAAAGTGCGGCCGGTTACCAGGCGCACTTTCCCGGACCGATCGAGCAGATCGCCACCGTTGACGCTGGCGACGTGCACCCGCACCAGCACCTCCTCGGGTGCGGGGGTCGGCGTCGGCCGCTTGCCCACGTAGAGAACCTCCGGCGGGCCGTATCGGTCGAAGAGGGCTGCGCGCATGTCGCTCATCATCTCGTCCTGTGTCGCGTTTCGGAGCTGCGAAGGCGCTGTGTGCGCCCGCTGGTACGCTCACGCTAAACCGGTAAGTGGACGACATCGTCCGTTTAGCTTGAAGTGAGAGACATTGCCTGCTCAGCCATCTCACAAGCCGTCCGGGCACGTCGGCGATGTGCCCGGCGATGCAGAGCCTGTGGGCTTGCGCGCCGATGCCCGGCGTAACCGGGAACGCATCCTTGAAGCTGCGCGCGAGGTGTTCGCGGCCCAGGGCATTGACGCCCCCATAAGCGCCGTCGCCCGCCGCGCCGGCGTCGGCGTGGCCACCCTCTACCGCCGCTTCCCCACCCGCACTGCGCTTGCCGCCGCTGCCTTCACCGAGCAACTCGCCCTCTGCGCGGCAGCCTTCGACGAGGCCCTAGCCGACCCTGATCCTGGGCACGGCCTGTACGCACTCCTGGAGAAGGTGTGCACCACACAGGTGACCGACCGCGGCTTCGCCTCCGTATTCCTGGATCAGTTCCCCGACGCCCTTGATCACGATCACGAACGAGACTGCGCCGAAGAGGGTCTGGCGCGGCTGGTCCAGCGTGCCCGCGAGACCGGACAGCTGCGCGACGACTTCGACCCCGCCGACATCACCCTCCTACTCCTGGCCAACAGCGGCCTCGCCGGACAACCGAGAGAAACCGCCCTCGCGGCCTCCCGGCGCCTGCTCGCCTATCTCTTCCAGGCTTTCCAGGCACAGCGCCCTGACTCTCTCCCACCTCCCGCAGCGATGAAACTGCGCGAAATCCGCCAGCCACCGGGCCACCCGTGAGACCGCACGGAAGCCTCTCACAAATGACCATCTGTGCGAGTTCTGCGAGAGCCCCGGACCGCGATCCGGTTCCGCAGGTCGCCGTTCGCAGAAGTCCTCTCAAACCAAGGCGTTCTGCGAGGCACTTCTGACACCCAGCAGCTGCTCGGACTCGTCAGCTGTCCCGCGTCCTTCAGCGCCTGCAGCCGGGCCGCAAGGGCTGGCCTGGACGGCCAGCCGTCCTCACGCACGCTCCCGATATTTGGTGGACTAAACCATTAATGATGGATGGGTATCCGCGGGCAACGGGCCAGTCTCGGGGTTGAAGAGCGTCTTGGACAGGCGCTCGACGCCGTAACAGACGGCGCCGACCGCCACGCACTCGTCGCCGAGCACCGAGGCCCGCAGCTCCGGAGTGCGCAGGCACATCGTCTCCAGTTCGTCCCTCAGCGGCTCCAGGAGCACGTCGGCCGACCGGGAGAAGCCCCCGCCGAGCACCACCAGGTCGGGATCGACGGTGAGGGCCATCGCGGAGGTGGCCAGCGCGAGCACCTTGACGTACCGCAGGACGGCGCCGCGCGCGCCGGCGTCGCCGCGCCTGGCGGCCTCGAACACCGCCCCCGCGACCTCGTCGGGCGGCGTGCCGGGTTCCACGGCGGGGACGGCCTGCAGGAGCTCGCCCACGTGACCGAGGTTGAACAGCGGGTGCACGCCGATCTCGCCCGCCGCGCCCCCGCCGCCGCGCAGGGGGACCCCGTCGAGCACGACGGCGGCCCCGGCCCGCCTGCCGACGTGCAGGAAGATCAGATTCCGGGTGTCGCGGGCGATGCCCCTGCGGCATTCGGCGAGTGCGGCGAGCCGGCTGTCGTTCTCCACGAGGACCGCGCAGCGCAGCCGCGCGCCGAGGTGATCGGCCAGCGGCACGCTCGACCAGTCCTGGATGGCCCGTGACAGGACGACGCGTCCTTGCAGGTCGACGTAGCCCGTGCTGCCCGCGACCGCGATCCAGACGTCGGAGGCGGAGGTGCCCGAGCCGGTCAGGCAGGCGTCGACGGCCCTGTCGACGGCGGCCAGCCGCTCGGCACGCGGCTGCTCGGGGGTGACCGGCTCGCGCGTGGTGTGCAGGACGTTGCCGTCGAGGTCGGCCACGACCGCGAGCACCTTGTGCGCTCCTATGTCGAGCCCCAGCACTCGGCCCGCTTCCCCGCGGAACCGGTAGCGGCGCGCGGGCCTGCCCTTCTCTCCGCCGCTCGGATCCATCTGGGCCACCCAGCCCAGCTCCATCAGGTCGCTGACCACCACCTTGATGGTGGCTCTGGCCAGGTCGGCCCGCTCGGCGAGCTTGGTCAGCGTCATCGGGCCGCCGGCGCGCAGGACGGAGAGCGCGGAGAGCGCGTTGAGACGCCGGAGCCGCTGAAGGTCGCCGCCAGTCACGGAGTGCGTCACGGATAACCCTTCTTGACGAATCTTAATGGTGGACTTCATCATAAACCGCAACGCAAGCCCGCCCGGCCGGGCGACACGATCGCCGAATCTCGACCTCCGACCCCTCAGGGACCTGACTTGCTGCTGCCACGACCCGTTCACCTCACCCGAGACGGCACGGAGCCCTTCACCCTCACCACGGCCACAGTGATCGCCGCACCCCCCGACCTCGCGCGGGTGGAAGGCTGGCTGCGTGGCGTGCTGTTCCCCGTGACCGGCCTGCCGCTGCCGCCCGGAGAGGCTCGGCCCGGCGCGATCGAGTTCACCCTGGCGGCCGGGCTCGGCCATGAAGCGTACCGCCTGACCGTGCGCCCCGGCGGGGTGCGCATCGAAGCGGGGGACGCGGCGGGAGCGTTCTACGGCGCGCAGACCCTGCGCCAGCTGCTGCCGCCCGCGGCCTTCCGCAGCGGCGCGGTCGGCGAGCGGGACTGGCTCGTCGCCCCGGTCACCGTCGAGGACCGGCCGAGATTCCGGTGGCGCGGCTGCCTCATCGACGTGGCCAGGCACTTCCTGCCCAAGCCCGACCTGCTGCGGTACATCGACCTGCTGGCCGCGCACAAGCTCAACGTGCTGCACCTGCACCTGACCGACGATCAGGGCTGGCGGTTCGAGGTGAAGGGGCATCCGAAGCTGACCGAGGTCGGCGCCTGGCGGAGGGAGAGCCCGCTGGGGTCCCGCCGGCACGGCCTGTTCGACGGCCGCCCGCACGGCGGCTTCTACACCCAGGACGACCTGCGCGAGATCGTGTCGTACGCGGCGGACCGGTTCGTCACCGTGGTGCCCGAGATCGAGCTGCCCGGGCACTCCCAGGCCGCCATCGCCGCCTATCCGGAGCTGGGCAACCTCGACGACCCGCCGGAGGTCGCCACCCAGTGGGGCGTCTCCCCGAACGTGCTCAACGTCGAGGACGCCACGCTCGCCTTCTACCGGGATGTGCTCGACCAGGTCATGGAGGTCTTCCCCGGCGAGTACGTCTGCGTGGGCGGCGACGAGTGCCCCAAGACGCAGTGGCGGGAGAGCCCGTCGGCCCAGCGGCGCATCCGCGAGCTCGGCCTGCGCGACGAGGACGAGCTGCAGAGCTGGTTCATCCGCCAGTTCTCCGACCATCTGACCGCGCGCGGGCGATGCCTGCTGGGCTGGGACGAGATCATCGAGGGCGGCCTGCCGCCGGGTGCGACCGTGGCGTCCTGGCGCGGCACGTACGGCGCGGTCGTGGCGGCCAGGGCCGGACACGACGTGATCACGTGCCCGTTCACGCAGCTCTACCTCGACTTCCGGCAGTCGGACCGGCCCGACGAGCCGGTCCCGATCGGCAGCGTGATCTCGCTGCGCGACGTCCACGCCTTCGAACCGGTGCCGCCGGAGCTCACGGAGGCCGAGGCCGTCCGCGTGCTCGGCGCACAGGCGAACCTCTGGACCGAGCACATCGACTCGCCTCGCGCGCTCGACTACATGGCCTTCCCCCGCCTGTCGGCCTTCGCCGAGGTCGTGTGGAGCCCCGCGGGCGGCGACTTCGACGACTTCCGGGCGCGGCTGCACCACCACGAGCGCCGGCTCGCCGCGCTGGGCGTGGAGTACCGCAAGGAGACCGGCCCCGAGCCGTGGCAGACGCGGCCGGACGTCAAGGGCTGGCCGCGCGAGCGGGCGGAGACCGAGGCCGAGGTGGCGGCCTGGACCCGCGGCATCCGACGAAACCTCAGTGGAGAGAGGCACGCATGACCAGACGCTTATCCGTCATCCTCATCGGATTGTCCTGCCTGCTCGGCGTGATCACCCCGGCCCGTGCAGAGACTCCCGAGCTGTCGGCGTACTTCAGCAGGCCGAGCGTCGACGGCACGCTCGACGGCTCCCTGCTGACGCGGTTGCTGGGCCTGATCGACCTGGCCGCGCCGGGTTCCACCCTGCGCGTGGCGACGTACGTGCTGGAGATCAGGACCGTCAAGGACGAGCTCGTGGCGGCGCACGATCGCGGCGTCGACGTACAGGTGGTGTCCGAGGGGTCCGGTCACGACCCGCTGCTCGACGAGCTGGCCGCCGCCGGCGTGCCGGTCACGCTCTGCACCATGGGCTGCAACGGCCCGGACACCGACATCAACCACCACAAGTTCTTCGTGTTCAGCCGCCTCACGGACGGCAGGACCGACGTGGTCGCGCAGAGCTCGCAGAACCTCAGCGCCGACAACGGCCTCCACCAGAACATGCTGATCAGCTCGGGCGACGCCGGCCTGGCTGAGGGCTACCGGCACGTGTTCGACACGCTGGTCTCCCAGGTGCGGACGACGTGGCAGGCGCCCTTCACCTCCGCCAGTGGCAAGGTCACGGTCTGGATGGAGCCCCGCGACACCGCCTACGACCAGACCACCTACGACAGCACCGACCTGGTCGCGGCCATGATCAAGGACGTGGGCTGCCCCGGCACGATCCGCGTGGCCCAGGCGCAGTTCGCCACGGACAGGCCGCTCGTCATCGACGCGCTCAAGGCGAAGAAGCAGCAGGGGTGCGGTGTCCAGGTGCTCGTCGCCGAGGGCAACCAGACGGTCTCGACCGCCCAGGAGCTCGCCAAGGGCGGCATCGTGGTGCACACCTTCAGGCCCGGCGGCTGCCACTACCCGGCCGGGGACACCTGCGCGCCCGACAACCTCCACTCAAAGATCATCCTGGTGGACGGGCCGTCGGCGGCGGCGGGCGGCGCGACGCGGCGCTACGTCTACACCGGCTCCCACAACCTCAACGCTGGCTCCCTGACCGCCTCGGACGACTCCTTCGTCCGAATCGACGACGCGGGGATCTACGCGGCGTACGACGCGGACTTCGCCGCGATGCTGGACGAGATGATCAAGTTCGTCCCCTCCGCCTATCCGGACGCCGCGCTCCAGATGGCCGCCAATGGCCCCGACGACCAGCGGGCGCCGAGGGCGGCCGCCATGCGCGCCGGCTACACGGCCGTGGCCTGGGAGGACGACCGTGATCGTGCCTCGGTGGACGGCACCGAGGTCTACGCGCGCATCTACCACGACGGGCAGCCGGTGACCGGCCCCGTGAAGGTCTCGATGGGCGGGGCCGGGTGCGCGACCGGCTGGAACCACGTGCAGCCGTCGGCCGGCGTCGACGACACGGGCAACGCCTACGTCGCCTGGGCCGAGGACGGCGACTGCCGGGGCGAGCACAACATCGCGGTGCGCAGGCTCTCGCCGTCGGGCACGCTGAGCTCGACGATCTGGGCGAACGACCCGCAGTGGAGCGGCGACCAGACCCGGCCGAGGATCGCGGTCCGGGGCGACGGCGGGTTCACGGTGGTCTGGGAGGACGCGCCGACCAAGACCGTCCGCGTGGCCGGCTACGCCTCGCTGATCTCGCGTGCCTTCGCGCCGGTCCAGGTGGGCGCGGGGGACCGGCCGGACGCGGCCGTCGACGGCGCCGGCACCGCGACCGTGGTCTGGCAGCAGGCGCCCGACGTGTACGGCAAGCGCGTCTCGGCGACCGGGGCGACCGTCGCCGCCGCCACGAAGATCAACACCAACGCGGCCACCGAGCACCTGGCCCCCGCGGTGGCGACGACGGCGGGCGGCGACAGCGTCGTCGCCTGGAGCGACAACGTGGCGGTCACCGGAGGCGACGTGAAGACCGTCTGGCGGGTGCGGACGCGGGGTCTGACGCCCTCCCTGGGATCGAGGTTCGCGGAGAACCCCGTCGCGTTCGGGAAGTACGCACCGAACACGGTCTCCGACGGCGGCAAGGAGTACCCGCCGCTCTGCGGGAGGGTGTCGTCGGTGGACAGGTGCGCGGTCCAGGGATCGCCGTCCGTCGCCGTCGACGACAGCGGACGGTTCGTCGTCGGCTGGACCGAGTCCGACATCTGGAACGCCGGTCGTTCCTTCGAGGTGTACGCCCGCGGCTTCAACGCCGACGGGACGACGGCCGGCCGGTTCCCCTGCGAGCGCATGAACCCGAACACGGTAGGCAGCCAGTCGGCCACCGCCGTCGCCGCCGACGACACCGGCTTCCACCTCTTCTACGCCGAGGACTTCGACGTCAACGGATACAGCGACGTCGTGGCACGGACCGGCTTCACCAACACCGGCTTCTGAACCGGGTGCGCCCCCGCCCCCCACGCTTCTAGAGAGAAGGAACCCCTCGTGCGTCTGCGTATGGCATTGGTCGCCGCCCTGGCAGTGACTCTGGCCGGTTGTGGCTCCGGCACCGATACCACCACCAAGTCCGGAAAAATCACGATCAGCTACGCGATTTGGGAGAAGAACGACCAGCCCAGCACCCAGAAGATCATCGAAGCGTTCCAGAAGAAGCACCCCGACGTCACGGTCAAGCTCGAGATCACGCCCTGGGACCAGTACTGGACCAAGCTCCAGACCGCCGCCACCGGCGGCGCGGCCCCCGACGTCTTCTGGATGAACAGCCTCAACGTCCGCCTGTACGCCAAGGGCGGCGTGCTCGCCCCCATCGAGAACGCCGACGTCAGCGCCTTCCCGCAGGCGATCGTGGACGGCTACCGCTACGACGGCAAGCTGTACGGCATGCCGCGCGACGTCGGCCTCCCCGTGCTCTGGTACGACAAGGAGCTCTTCGACAAGGCCGGCGTCAAGTATCCGACCGCCGACTGGACCTGGGACGACCTCAGGGCCGCCGCCAAGAAGCTCACCGACCCTGCCAAGAAGCAGTTCGGCCTCCTGGCCCCCATGTGGGACCAGGGCGGCTTCTACCCCACGATGATCCAGGCCGGCGGCCACGTCATCTCCGCCGACGGCAAGAAGTCGGGCTTCGACGAGCCCGGCTCCATCCAGGGCCTGGAGTTCTGGACCGACATGATCAACAAGGACAAGGTCGCCCCGCCCGCCCAGGCGACCACCGACACCGACCCCATCCAGCTGTTCATGACCGGCAAGTACGGCATGTACTACGGCGGCTCCTGGCTGGCCACCGCGTTCAAGGCCAACACCGAGCGCGGCGACAAGGTCGACGTGGCGCCCCTGCCCAAGGGGCCGGCGCAGGAGGCCGTCATCCTGCTCGGCCTGGCCAATGCCGTCTCGGCCAAGAGCGAGCACCCGGCCGAGAGCGCGCAGTTCGCCACGTTCCTCTCCTCCGAGGAGGCCGAGAAGATCCTCAGCGACACCGGCGGCGCCTCGGTCTCCTCGCGGGCGGGCACCCAGGACGGCTGGTTCAACGCCTTCCCGAACTACCACCTGAAGGAGGCGTTCGACGCCTCGATCCCGCACGGCGTGCCGTACCCCGTCTCCCTGAACACCGCCAAGTGGCAGGACGTGCAGAACAAGCTCCTCGCCGAGGCGTGGGCAGGCAAGCGGCCGACCGCGGACGCGGCCAGGGAGATCGCCGCGCAGATGAACGAGATCCTGGCCAAGGAGTAGCGGATGCTGCTGACCGAGGAACGGGCCGCCGTCAAGGCGGCGGCCCGGCCGGGCTGGCGGCCGCGCCGCGACTGGCTCTGGGGTTACGGGCTGATCGCGCCCATGGCCCTCGGGCTGGCCGTGTTCTACCTGTGGCCGATCGTCCAGACGCTCTACCTGAGCTTCACCGAGTCCGGCGTGTTCGGCGGGCAGACGTGGGTGGGGCTCGACAACTTCGCCGCCCTCTTCGGCGACGAGGAGATGCTCGGCGCGCTGCGCAACACGCTGCTCTACTCCGTGCTCGTGCTCATCGGAGTGCCGCTGTCGATCGTGATCGCGGCGCTGCTCAACGTGCCGGGGCTGCGCGGGCTCGGCTTCTACCGCACGCTGTACTTCCTGCCGGTGGTCACCATGCCCGCGGCCGTAGGCCTGACCTGGCGCTACCTGTACAACGGCGACTTCGGCCTGATCAACTACCTGCTCGGCGAGCTCGGGATCCGCGGGCCTTACTGGGTCTCCGACCCCGAGTTCGCGATCTACGCCATCGCGGTGGTTGGGATCTGGAGCTCGCTCGGGTACAACGCCGTGCTGTTCCTGGCCGGGCTGCAGGGGATCCCGAAGCATTATTACGAGGCCGCCGCGATCGACGGCGCGGGCAGGATGCGGCAATTCTTCCGCATCACGCTGCCGCTGCTCACGCCCACCACGTTCTTCGTCATGGTGATCACACTGATCAACGCTCTGCAGGTGTTCGACCTGGTCTACCTCATGATCGACACCAAGAGCCCGGCGATGGCGGGGAGCCGTACGATCGTCTACCTCTTCTACGAGCAGGGCTTCGTGCAGAACAGCCGCGGCTACGCAGCCGCGATCGCGGTCGTGCTGCTGGCCCTGATCCTCGCACTGACCGCCCTCCAGTTCAGGCTGCAGAGGCGGTGGGTCCACTATGAGTAGGCGCTGGTTCGTGCACGCGGTCCTGCTCGCCGGTGGGCTGATCATGATCACGCCGTTCGTCTGGCAGCTCGTGGTCTCGCTGCAGACGGTCACCGAGTCGATGCGGGTGCCGCCCGCGCCGGTCCCCTCCTGGCAGTGGCACAACTTCGCCGACGTGTTCAGGACCGTGCCGCTCGGGCGGCAGTTCCTCAACACCGTGATCGTCACGGCGGCGGTGACGGCCGGGCAGCTGCTGCTCTGCTCGCTCGCGGCCTTCGCCTTCGCGCGGCTGGAGTTCCCCGGGCGCGGGCCGATCTTCATGCTGTTTCTGGCCGTGCTGATGGTGCCGGGGGAGCTGTTCCTGCTGCCCCGGTACGAGATCATGCAGGGGCTCGGCTGGCTCAACACCCTCCAGGCGCTCATCGCCCCCGGGGTCTTCGGGGCCTTCGGCACGTTCCTGCTGCGGCAGTTCTTCAAGACGCTGCCCAGGGAACTGGACGAGGCGGCGCGCCTGGACGGCGCCAACCCACTGCAGATCTACTGGTGGATCATGCTGCCGCTGGTGCGGCCCGGGCTGCTGGCGCTCGGGCTGCTGACCGTCATGTGGTCCTGGAGCAGCCTGCTCTGGCCGCTGGTGGTCAACACCGACCCGGAGATGATGACGCTCTCCGCCGGGCTGGCCTCGCTGCGTGGCCAGTACCTGACCAATTACCCGATCCTCTTCGCCGGGTCCGTCGTCGCCTCGCTGCCCGTGATCGTGCTTTTCGTGGTCATGCAGCGGCAGCTGATCGCCGGGATCGCCTTCACCGGCTCGAAGGGCTGATCTACCGGCCTTTTCTCCCGTTATATCCCCCATCGAGGAGTATGTGTGCATTCCCGACACAAGTGGATCATCGTCGCCTTAGGCGTCACTCTGGCCTCCTCCGCCTCACCGGCACTGGCCGACCCGAAGCCTGTGGACGTGCAACTGCTGTCCCTCACCGACTTCCACGGCTACATCACCCCGCAGAACAACGCCACCGACGGGACGATCAAGGATCCCCAGGGCAACACCCTGGTGGTGGGCGGCGCGCCGTACGTGGCGACGCATCTGGACAAGCTCCGGCAAGGCCATGAGAACACGGTCACGTTCTCGGCCGGCGACAACTTCAGCGGCTGGCCCACCGAGGTGTCCTACCACGCCGACGAGCCCACGATCGAGTTCCTCAACAAGATCAAGCTCGACTTCACCACGGTCGGGAACCACGAGCTGGACCGGTCCCTGGAGTTCCTGCGCGACCACATGGGCGAGGGCGAGTGCTTCGGCGAGATCGGGGTCGACAGCTGCTTCACCGACTCCGACGGGCGGCAGTTCCACGGAGCCGACTTCGCCATCTCGACGGCCAACATCACGCGGAAGGGCGACACCCGTCCGGTGCTCCCGCCGTACGTGATCAAGCGCTTCCAGGGCATCCCCGTCGGGTTCATCAACCTGACCACGCCCACCACGGTGGACGGCTCCACCTCCTTCCAGCCGTCACTGGACAACCTGCCGCTGGTGGAGACGGCCAACAAGTACGCCGCCATCCTCAAGCGGCGCGGCGTCAAGGCCATCGTCGCCAACGTGCACGAGGGCGGCAAGGCCGGAGACGACTACAACGGCTGCGCCGACCAGAAGAGCGGGCCGATCTGGGACTTCGCCGCCAACGCCTCGCCCGACATCGACGTCATCGTCACGGGCCACTGGCACTGGTACTTCACCTGCTCGCTACCCGACCCGGCGGGTAACCCCCGCCCGGTCGTCGAGGCCGCCAACCACGGCCGCCTCATCAACGAGATCAACCTGAAGCTCGACCACCGTACCCGCGACGTCATCAGGTCCGAGACCACCGCGGTCAACCACCCCGTGACCCGCGACGTCACCCCCGACCCCGCCATGGTGAAGCTGGTCGACCACTGGAACGCCAAGCAGAAGGAGACCTACGCCAAGCCGTACGGGACCATCACCGGCGACCTCACCAGGACCCGCGACGCGACAGGGCAGAGCACGCTCGGCAACACCGTGGCCGACGTGGCCTACTTCGACTCGCAGCGGACCGAGGGAGGCAAGGCCGACCTGGCCATGGTGGCCGTCGCCCCGACCAAGGGCTCCAACTCCCTGCGCGGCGACCTGCTGTTCGCCAAGGGCACGAACCCCGCCGACAGCGACGGTCAGGTGCTCATGGGCGAGTCGTGGGCGGCGTGGGGTTACGCCAACCCGGTGCTCACGGTCTCGGTCAAGGGCTCGCAGCTCGAGCAGGCCCTGGAGCAGCAGTGGCAGACGCAGGCCAACGGCACCGTGAAGTTCGCGCCGCTGGCCGTGTCCAAGAACGTCCGCTTCTCCTACTCCGCGAACCGGCCCGTCGGGGACCGGGTCAACCCCGCCGACGTGATCATCAACGGGCAGCCGCTCGACACCGGTAAGACCTACCGGCTCGCCGCGCTGGCCTACACGCTGCTCGGCGCCGACGGCTACACCGCCTTCGCCGGGTACACCGACGCCGTGCGCGGCGACCGCGACTACGAGGCCATGCGGGCCTACCTGCGGCAGGGGCCGGTGGCCCCGCCCGCCCTGGACCGGGCGGTGCCGCTGATGTAGGACTCCGGGTGCGGGGGACCCGCGTCCCCCGCACCCGCGCGGGCCCGCCCGGACGGTCAGCGGAAACGCGCCTGGAAGCCGCTGCGCCGCCCTACCGTCGGCCACCACCGCTGCGAGTGCCTCGCGCGAGCAACTCTTCGGCGCCGATATCCCGGTAACGGCCGACCAGTTCGCTCAGCAGCCGCGTCCGGTGTGTACACCCACAGCTTGGTGTCAGGAGCGGACGCCGCCGCGAAGCCGCTGGCGATCAGGCTGAGCCGTTCGCCGTCGACGGTCCAGAAGGACTTGCGCCGGGTCTCCGACGAGGCGACCTCATGCCTGGCCCACATCTCGGCGAAGCGCGGACCCGCCGCGCAGAGCTGTTCGATGAACCTCGTCCAGCACGGGTCACCCAGGCGATGGCCGAACTCGGCCCGCATCTGGAAGCAGGCGACGAAAACACCCCAACCTGGCGAGACGCGTAACCGGCAATCAATCATGAACATCGCTTTCAGACGCTCTCTGGGATCCACCGCCCCTCCGAGATTCCGGCACCCTGAGGATCTGTCCAGCGTCGTGATCGACTCACACCACTGAAGCGCACGTTGCGGGATCGAGGCCCACCTTGGTTCAGCCGCGTTCAGGTTGGCTTCAGCATGCACTCGTGACGGTGGACACCCATGACCTACTCCCGAGCCCGGCTCACGATCGTTGCGGCCCTGCTGGCGGGCGTCGCCGGATGCTCCTCGTCCGGCGGAACCGTGGCATCCGCATCACCCTCCGCCGATTCCGTCAACAAGCAGCGTAAGAGCCAGGCCCAGCTCGCCACCTGCATGAAGGGCAAAGGCTTCACCTATCACCCGGTCGTGTCCATGCCGGAGCCGCCGGACGCCATCAAGCAGGAGATGTCCGGCAACTACCAAGGAATGCGGAAATATCGGGAGAAGTACGGCTTCGGGCTGGCCGCCTCCTTCGTCTACCCCAACGACGGAGTGGGCCGGATTGCGCGCTCCATGGGTGAGGGCGCCACAGGGGACGACCCCAACGGGAAGGTCATCGCAGGGCTGTCGAAGCCGCAGCAGGAGGCGTACTTCAACGCGATGAGCGCCTGCACGCTGGAGATGATCAACAAGGCCACCGGCAAGCGCATGAAGTCGATGGAGGAGGCGGCCAAGGCCCAGAGCGAGATGGTGAAGCAGATCATCAGCCGCGAGATCGACGGCGACCCCAAGCTGGTTGAGATGGCGAGTACGTTCGCCGACTGCCTGAAGGGCAAGGGCTACCGGGTGGCCTCACAGCGACCCTCGGAGATCGTGAGCAGCACCGAGGAGCCGTTCATGAAGGAGTTCGGCAAGCTCGCCCAGGACAAGAACACCACAGCGGACCAGGCGCGACCCCTACTGCAGCGCGAGATCAAGGCCGCCCTGGACGACCTGGAGTGCGGCAAGGAGTTCTACGCCACCTACCGGCCCAAGGTGAACGCGGTCTACGAGCGTGCCCAGCTCCTGCCCGGCGTGGGCATGATGACCGCCACGGTTGCGAAGTAGCGTGCGCAGATCCAGAGTGCTCGCCTTGGTCGTGGTGGGGGTGCTGGTGATCGCCGGGGTGGGCTGGGCCGTCGGTTCCCGGCTGCGCTCTCCGGCCGATGAGGCCGCCGCGCGCCGCCCGCCCAAGCCCTCCCTGGTCACCGCGCTGGTCGAGCGACGCAAGCTCACCAGTACCGTGACGGTCAGCGGCACGCTGATGTACGGCTCGCCGCTGTCGGTCACGCTGGCCGGGATGGTCGGCGGGAACAACGAGAGCGGCGGGAGCGGCGGAATCGGCGGGGCGAACGGCGCCGCGCAGCGCGTCACCACGGCGCCCAAGCCCGGCCCGATCCGCCCGGGCCAGACACTGATGCAGGTCAACGGGCGGCCGGTCTTCGTCATGCAGGGAAAGAGGCCGATGTACCGACCGCTCGTGCCGGGCATCGAGGGCGAGGACGTCAAGCAGCTCCAGCGCGCGTTGCGGGTGCGGGTGACCGGCGTCTTCGACGCGGCCACGGTGGCGGCGGTGAAGCGCTGGTACGCCAAACGCGGCTACAAGGCGCAGGAACCCGACCTGGAAGCGCGCAAGACCCTGCAGCAACTGCGCCAGGCCGTACAGACCGCGCAGGAGACCCTGGCCACCGACCGCAAGGCGCTGGACGAGGGCCTCGACGTGCGGCCGCTGCGGATCCGCCACGACAACGCCCGCCGGGACCTCAAGGTCGCGGAGAAGGCGCTGGACGAGGCGCCCGGGATCACACCCGAACAGGAGACCCAGCTTGCCACGCTGCGCCGTGCCGTACGGACCGCTGAGGAGCAGGTGCTCGCGGCCAAGCAAGCCCTGGACGAGGCGAGGAAGCCGGCTCCCACCCCGACCGCGACCCCGGCGCCCACGACCGGCGCGGTCGACACGAGCCTGCTGGAGATGAAGCTGGCCAACGCCCAGCAGGACCTCCACGAGGCACAGGAGGCGGTGGGCGCCTACGAGGAGCAGATCCGCGTCGACCGGGACAAACGGCTGGAGGAGCTGCGCAAGGCGGTGCGCACCGCGAAGGAGGCCGATGCCACTGCCGCCCAGGCGCTGAACCGGGCCAGGAAGGTCTCGCAGCTGCGGACGAAGGTCACCCACAGCATCACCAACCTGGCCGATGCCCGGACCATGCTGGCCGACTTCCTTAGGACGTACGGGGTCAGCGTCCCGGCCGGTGAGATCGTCTTCCTGCCGAAGCTGCCCGCCCGCATCGACAAGGTGGCGGTCAAACCGGGCGACACCATCGAAGGCAAGGTTGCCACCGTGACCAGCGCCGCCTTCGCGGTCACCGGATCGGTCGACGCCAAGGAGGCCAAGCTGCTGCGCGTTGGCCAGGAGGCGTCGATGGAGACCTTGGACGGCACCCAGCTGCCCGCCGCGCTGAGCGCGGTGGGTGAAGAGGCCAAGACCGGAGGGGAGAAGCCGAAGGGCGAGGAGGAGTCCGACACCGGTGCGGTGCCTGTCCTGCTCACGCCCGGTTCGTCCAAGGCGCTGAAGTCCCTGGTCGGCTCGGCCATGACCGTGCGGATCTCGGTCGGCTCGACCGAGGGGGAGGTGCTGGCCGTACCGGTGGCCGCCGTGGTCACCTCCACCGACGGCCGGCCGCGGCTCCGGGTGGCGCTGGACGGTGACCGTACTCGTGAGGTCGAGGTGCGCACAGGACTGACCGCCGACGGCGACGTGGAGGTCACACCGCTGCGCGCAGGCGAGCTCAAGGATGGCGACCGGGTCGTGGTGAACGATGCCTGAGCCCGTCATCTCGTTGAGTGGGGTCTGCCGCGACTTCCCCACCGATCCGCCGGTGCGCGCGCTGGCCGAGGTGAACCTGCGCGTCGACCCGGGCGA
The DNA here is from genome assembly GCF_044457685.1 of Nonomuraea sp. NPDC050536. Taxonomy (NCBI): domain Bacteria; kingdom Bacillati; phylum Actinomycetota; class Actinomycetes; order Streptosporangiales; family Streptosporangiaceae; genus Nonomuraea; species Nonomuraea sp. NPDC050536. The sequence continues at coordinate 4,997 of NZ_JBITHD010000013.1, read as the reverse complement.
CTACGTCGCCATCGTCGGACCGTCAGGCTCCGGCAAGTCCACCCTGCTCAACATTCTGGGACTGCTCGACCGGCCGACCTCCGGCTCCTACCGCCTCGACGGCGTCGAAACCACTACGCTGCGCGACGGCGGGCGGACCCGGCTGCGCGGCACCCGCATTGGCTTCGTCTTCCAATCCTTCCACCTGCTGTCCCACCGGACGGTTGTGGAGAACGTGATGCTGGCCGAGGTGTACGGCCCGCACCCGCGAAGCGGGCGGCGGGCGAGGGCCGAGCAGGCGCTGGAGTATGTGGGCCTGGGGCACCGTGTCGGCTTCCTCCCCGACCGGCTGTCGGGCGGCGAGCGCCAGCGCGTGGCCATCGCCCGCGCGCTGATGGCCAGGCCTGCCCTGCTGCTGTGCGACGAGCCGACCGGCAACCTCGACAGCAGCAACACCCAGGCCATCCTCGACCTGTTCGACGGCCTGCGCGTCGATGGCCTGACCATCCTGGTGATCACGCACGAGGACGAGGTGAGCGCCCGGGCCAAACGCCGGGTCCGGATCACGGATGGGGTGCTCAGTGAAGCTCCGTGACCTGTGGGCCGAGTCCCTGGCAGGGATGCTGGCCCGCCCGGTGCGCTCGGCACTGACTACCCTCGGCACCGTCCTGGGCATCGCCACGCTGGTGGTCACCCTGGGCATCGCGGCGACCGCCGGCAACCAGATCGTCGGACGCTTCGACGAGCTCCTGGCCACCAGCATCACCGTCGAGGTGCCGCGCGGGGGCCACCACCCCCTGGTGTCCTGGGACGCCGTCAAGGAACTGCGCCGCCTGCGCGGCGTGACGTCGGCGACGGCGCTGGCGCAGACCGACGGGAGCTCCAACGTCGTCGTGACCGCCAACAACCTGCTCGACCCGACCCGGGTGTCCGGGCAGACCCTCGCGGTCGTCGCGGCCTCCCCTGACCTGCTGGAGACCACCCGCGGCCGGATGCTGGCCGGGCGCTTTTACGACAGCGGCCACGTCGCCCGCCGCGACGGCGTGGTCGTGCTGGGTGAGCAGGCCGCCGCCATGCTCGGCATCTCCAGCCTGGAGCACGCGCCCGCCGTGTTCATCAAGGACCGCGCCTACACCGTCATCGGCATCATCGGCGGACTGCGGCGCGAGCAGATCCTGGCCAGCGCGGTCCTCGTCCCGCCCTCGCTGGGCTCCGACTTCGGGCTGAAGGATGTCACCCGCGTCCTGGTCGCCACCCAGCTGGGCGCCGCCGAGCTGATCGCCCGCCAGGCGCCGCTCGCGCTCAGCCCCAACCGCAGTGGTGAGCTGCAGGTGATCGCCCCGCCCAGTCCCAAGCGGGCGCGCGACGGCGCGCAGGACGATGTCAACGGCCTCTTCCTCGTCCTCGGCCTGGTCTCCCTGGTCGTCGGCGCGGTGGGCATCGCCAACGTTACCCTGGTCACCGTCATGGAGCGGGTCGCCGAGATCGGCCTGCGCCGCTCCCTGGGCGCGGCTCGCCGCCACATCGCCGCCCAGTTCCTGCTGGAGTCCAGCCTCATCGGGCTGACCGGCGGGGTGATCGGAGCCAGCCTGGGCATGGTGGCCGTCGTCGCGGTGGCGGTCGTGCGTCTGTGGACCCCGGTCCTGGATGTACGGCTGGCGCTGGCCGCACCCGTGGCGGGTGCGCTGGTGGGGCTACTGGCCGGTTTGTATCCGGCGCTGCGCGCGGCCCGCATGGAACCGGTCGACGCGCTGCGCTGAGCTTGGTGGCGTACGGCGCGGCCCAGAAGGAGAGGCCGCCCGCCAGGCCGCCGTGGTGATGCGCCTGCGCCGGCAGGGCCAGACGTGGGAGGCCATCGGTTAGCAGCTCGGTGTCCGGCAGCGGGCTCACCAGGTCTACTGGAAGGCGCTGAAGGAGATCCCTGGGCAGGAGGTCGGCCTCTATCGTGCAGAGCGAGCCGAGCGGCAGGACGAGGTGCTGCGCCGCGCGTACACGATGCTGGAGCGCGAGCACGTCGCGGTCTCCGGCGGGACTCGTCATCGACCAGACCACAGGCGAGCGGCTCCTCGACGACCGGGGCAAGGAGAGGAGCCAATTGGTGCACCCAACTGTGCAATCAGTCCTTGAGTCCGGACCATGGAGAGAGAGTGATGGCCTTCGATTGCCGGCTTTCGCCAGGCTGACTACGCGCACGATTCTAGTGAGTTCGAGGTGGGCGATCAGCAGCCCTCGGCCGTCAGCTCATCGGCATCCCGCTGACGCGGTCAGTCGCGCCGGTGTCGCGGCAACGTTCCTGCGCCCTGCCGTACCCTGGGTCAGGAGGGGGTGCGACGGTCGACTGTCACCGCGCTTTCGTCCTGCCGCGCGGCTTCTCCGGCTTCTACAGCTGTGCGATCCCGCCCGCCCAGAACAGGTTCGCCCCGCCGATCCGTGTCGGCGAGGAACGCGTCCTGTGGAAGAAGCCACGGTACTGACCCCGTCAGCGGGGATCGCCAAATCTGTACATCCGCCCGCATGCCGACCCGGGTGGTCTGGTGGGCGCGAAGCACACTGCTGGCATGAACGAGCATGATGCGGATGGGCTCCCGGAACGGGTTGATTACGCGGGCGCGGTTTACGGCTCGCTGCTGGCGGCTTCCGTGATCGTCGGCTCCGCGGCGGAAGGCGAACCGCCGGCCGCGGGCGAGCTCATCGTCCTGCTTGTCTGCACGGGAGTGGTGTTCTGGCTCGCGCACACCTACGTCAAGATCATCAGCGTCGGATATCCGGCCAGGCCCCTCACCTGGGGGAATCTGCTTGCGATCGCTAAGAACGAGTGGCCGCTTGCGCAGGCGTCGTTCCCGCCGGCCATCGCCGCGGCCTTCGCATCCTCGCTGGGCGGGTCCAACGTGGTCGTGGCCTGGGCGGCGGTGTCTGTCGCGGTGCTGAGCCAGGTCATCTGGGGCATCGCCGCGGCGGTCAGGACCCGCTCCTCCCGCACTGTAGTGATCGTCTCTGGCGTCGCCAACCTCGTCCTCGGCCTAGCCATCGTCGTCCTCAAGGTCGCGGTCACCGGCCACTGATCGCCGCAGGGCGTGCGGGACCAGATGGTGATGAAGGCGGTGGCAAGGCCGGCGATGCCGAGCACGGCTCTGGCGGCAACCACCACGAACAGGGCGAGCTTGTTTCTCTGGAGGTAGTTCCAGAGCCCTGGGTGATCTCTGGAGTTGTGATTTCGGAAGTCGCCCCGGAGTTTGCTTCCGGAATTACACCGTTCGGAAATCTATGGGACAGCAGAGCTGCTCGGCCTCAGCGATCACGCGGATGGGACGCGATCCCGGGCGCTGGTGGGCAGGCGGCTGTGTGACTCGGCCACCGGTGGATGGACGCTAGACCGGCTAGCCGAGCGTGCTGATCTGGTCGCAGTGGACCGTCCGTGTCGTCTCGAAGATTAGAAAGAGCAGACCACTGCCTGTCCGTCGTGGAACGTTCACGGGATCTTGGCGAACCAGTAGTTAGCGTCCCCGGGCTCGCGGCGAGCGCCGGCGTATGGGTCACTGAACCGGCTCATGACCCACTCCAGTACGGCCGGTCGGCGCTGCGAGGAAACAGCGGAGACGGGGTTCGTTCTTTTCCCAAATCTCCATCCACTCGAAAGCCCTCAAGCTTGTATGGCGACATCCAAGGCAAAGATGTCAGCCAACTTCCTGCCCGGGAAGTTCTCCGGCTGAGTCTGGCGCCATCATCTGGTCCGGAGATGACAACAGCAGCAGAGGGTCCGCCACTAGACCCGGATTACGGGCAAGGTGAGCGATCTCCCGCATGGTGAGCTCGGGTACGGCCAGGACGTCGCCGACCTTGACCACCAGGATCGACCCGATCATGACGACGGCCTTCGCCTGGCCCTCCAGGGCTTTGATCAGGTCGCAGACCGCGGCGCTCTTCTTCTGGTCAATCTCAGCCATCGGCTGGTGAAGCAGCCTCAGATGCGCGGCCAACTCCAGGTCCTGGGGCAGTTCACGCGCCTGCTCTGACCCGGCCCACGCTTTGACGGTCAGCTTCAGTCGCCTCAGCCACGACCCGCGGACCGCAGGCGACGACAGGGCGTCAACCCCGTAAGCGTGGAGAACACCGCGGACGGCCGCCTCAACCTGGTCGCTGCCGGACTCGTCGTCGAGGTAGATGAATCCAGCGGAAGCTCTGTGGGTCGCCAGCCAACTCTGTCCCTGCCGATAATGCCATCCATGCAGGTCATCCTGCTTGTCTGGCTGATCTCTTCGTGCGCCGGCTCTGCTCTCGGAAGGGACAGAGCCGCGGCAAGATGATCGCTTGTGATTCTCCGCCTGGCTTATCTGGCCGTCACGAACGCCTTCGCTGTGCTGCGGTTGTTGCCGCTGGGGGATCGAGACAAGGACGTCGAGGTTCTTGCCTTGGGTCACCAGATCACCGTTCTTGAACGGCAGCTCGGCTGCGGACACCAGGGTGAGGTTCGCTCCCGAGGATCGCGCCTTCCTGGCCGCGCTACTGGCGTCGCTGCCTCGCGAGGTCCTGCGCCGGCTGCGGGTCCTCGTGCATCCGGACACCGTCCTAGGCTGGCACCGCGCTCTGCTGAAGCAGCGTCATGCCCGCGCCTGTCGGCCCAAGCGGCCGGAGGTCGAGCACCCGGTCGAGTCCCTCAAGGGGCTGGCCATGGAGATAAGGGCCTGGCGGTGAAGGCGAGCATTCCACCCAGACGATCATCGTCGATAGATCGCTTGGGCTGCCAGTTAACCCCGATGGGTCGTTTCGGCCAGCCGAACCTTGCTGGGTCATGAAAGGGGTCACGAGATGACCACAACGCCGCTCATCGAGAGTGTCTGGGTCTTTCACCGAACGGGTCAGTGGTGCCCTGGCCGCCGGATCGGAGAGGTTGTCGCCTACGACGCGCAGCTCTTGTGGAGTTGGCCCAAGGCCAGGTAGTTAAGGTTTCTGGGCTGCTGGCAAGAGCGATGCGGAGATTGACTCGGCGGTGTAGATGCCTGGCCCGATCTTGCGGATGA